>JBBSOX010000071.1:0-33597 GCA_038259325.1 Chroococcales cyanobacterium
CAGAAGCATTGCAACTAGCTGGATTTTCCCATTTTCTGGCAGAAAACGGTTTTGCTGAACAGGCTCTATCGTTGATCACTGAACGACGGCTTACTTCAAAGCCAAGTACCACAGGGAAAGATGTCAAATGGGTTCTATAGTCTGAAACGAATAGTGTTAAAAAAGGCTGATTCAGAATGCTTAAATGATATATTTTGTTGGGCAAGCGATGTCTACGACGGGCTGCGACTAGGCAGCTTGGTCAAAAGTCGGACTTGACCCTCAAGGGTAGGGTGTTTACTCTGAACCCTTTACCCCATAAAACTTCAGCGTATGATTGCTTTTGTCATAAATGCTACGACGTTCTCCCTGTATAAGTCGCGCTGGTAATACATAATACACTCAGTTGTCAAACATTAGCAATCCTACGCCTATTCATCAGCACAATTAATCACGGGATCGCTTGCTGTATTCTTCACAGTTTGTTACAAAAGTACAAAGAACTTCTAGAGACTAAAAACCACATGTTCGGCGGACTTACTGGTTTACAAAATCCTAAAGGCACAGATTGGGGAGAGCGGATGCTCAATACAGTCGCCAGCCAAACGATTCGCCACCTGTTTACCCAAAGCGAGTCAGTAGAAGTCTTTGTGCGCTGCTACCCCTCCAGCAAACTGTTGCAAGGCAGCATTGACAGCTTCAAAATGAGCGGCCGTGGCTTGGTGATTCGGAGAGATTTCGCGGTAGAGGAGATGTCTTTTGAAACTGATGCGGTTGCCATTGACTTCGGCTCGGTTTTAAGTGGCAAACTTAGTCTCAAGCAACCCACTCAAGCGATCGCTCAAGTAATTTTATCAGAAGCAGGCATAAACCAAGCCTTTAATGCGGAACTGGTGAAAAAGCGTTTACTTAACCTCACCGTACCATCACTGACAGAATTATCTGGCGGTGAACCAGTCTCCTTTACGGAAGTCCAGGTACAGCTATTGCCAGAAAATCGCTTACAGCTTGTAGCAAAAGCAGATTTAAACAATGGCGAACTCGTACCCTTGAGCATGATCCTAACTATAGGCATTGAGAGGCGGCGGCGAGTTTCTTTTAAAGATCCAAAAATTCAACTTGATCAAGTGCCAGAAACACAACGCGAAATTTCGCAAACCTTGAGCGTGGCGCTGGTCGAAATTTTAGATAATATGGTCGATTTGGATCGTTTTGACCTTGATGGAGTGAAAATGCGGCTCAACCGATTAGAAACTGAAGGTCAAAAACTTATTTTCAGTGGATATGCTGAAATTGAACGTATTCCACATAGCGCTTGATAATAAATTCTCACGCAAAAAGCCAAAGTGAAGTTTTAAAAAAATTAAATACCGCCTAGAGTAAATCTAGGCGGTAGTTTAAATTTTTATGTTTTGAAGGGAGTTAGGAATAACTCCTAACTTTCTATCTTCCCACCCCTACATATTGGAAGCCAGCCCGGATCATTGCTTCGGGGTCGAGGAAGTTACGACCGTCGATAATAACGGGGTGAGCCATCAATGTTGCCATTTTCGCATAGTCGAGAGTGCTGAACTGCTTCCATTCAGTTACGAGTACTAAAGCATCGCAGCCGTCAGCTAGTCTTTCGGCATCAGTTTCTACTAGCACACCAGAAAGCCCATGACGCATACCTGTTTGGGAAATAATTGGGTCGTAGGCTTTGACTTTGGCTCCTAGTCGGTTTAGCTGCTCAATTAGGATGAGTGCTGGGGCGTCGCGCAAGTCGTCGGTATCGGGCTTGAAGGTCAGTCCGAGTAGTCCAATTGTTTTGCCTTTGAGAATTTTCAGAACTTGCTGGAGTTTTTCTAAAGCAATCAACCGCTGACGTTCGTTGACACTGACAGCAGCTTTCATTAGCTGGGCTTCATAACCGTAATCATCAGCAGTGTGAATCAAAGCGGAGACATCTTTGGGAAAACAAGAACCACCCCAACCAATACCAGCTTGTAAAAACTTGTTACCAATGCGGGAGTCTAGACCAATACCTTTAGCTACTTGGGTGACATCAGCACCGACGCGATCGCAAATATTAGCAACTTCGTTGATAAAACTAATTTTAGTGGCTAAAAAAGCATTAGCGGCATATTTAATCATCTCCGCCGAACTTAGGTCTGTTGCCAGAATTGGCACGGGAGGTAAAGATTGATCTTCAGCGTACTTGCGTTCCACAATTGGGGCATAAAGTTGGCGCATTAAGGCTACAGCTCTTTGACTATTGCCTCCTAGTACAATGCGATCGGGGTTGAAGGTGTCGTAAACTGCCGAACCTTCGCGCAAAAACTCTGGATTGCTTACTACATCAAACTCGGCTACAACCTCAGGTAATTTATCATCACTCGGCACCCCACCTGCGGGTACTAATGTTTTCTGCCGTTCAGCAACACCATCTAGAACCAGCATCCGCACCCAGTCACCTGAACCAATGGGTACTGTAGATTTATTTACGATAACTTTATAACCACCGTTGAGATTTTCTCCAATCCCACGGGCTACAGCTTCAACATAACGAGTATCACTTTCACCAGTCGGTAAAGGTGGTGTTCCTACAGCAATAAACAGAACTTCTCCGTGGGCAACTCCAGCAGCGAGATCGCTAGTAAAATGAATTTTCTCTGTTTGAATGGCAGACTGGATAATTTCTGAAAGTCCCGGCTCAAAAATTGGAGATTGCCCAGACTTCATTAACTTAACTTTTTCTTCGTTGTTGTCTACGCAAATTACATCATGTCCAATATAAGCCAAGCAGGCACCTGTAACTAAACCAACGTAACCAGTACCAATCACGCAAACACGCATTTTTTAACTCCTCACTTTTTTGGGGTTAGTTTTCAAAAATAAGTATCAATATGACACTTAGACACCAGCAGTAAACTCAGCCACTAAGCACGCTAGCGCCACTCAGGTTGTTGAATTATTAACATCGCTTTGAATGCGATCGCGAAAATCTTGGATTGTTAGTTTTAACCCCTCTTGCAGAGGAATAGTAGGTTCCCAATTTAACCAAGTTTTTGCTTTTGTGATATCAGGCTGGCGACGGCGGGGATCGTCCGAAGGCAGTGCCTCGAATTTAATCTGCGCGTCCGGGTTAATCATATTTTGTACAGCTTGTGCCAATTGTAAAATCGTGTATTCACCAGGATTACCCAGGTTCATTGGACCAATATAGTCGCTATTCATCAGGCGGATGAATCCTTCCACTAAATCGGAAACGTAGCAGAAACTACGAGTTTGCGAACCATCACCGTACACGGTTAAAGCATTACCCCGCAATGCTTGAACGATAAAGTTACTCACTACCCGACCATCGTTTTCTAACATTCTCGGCCCGTAAGTGTTAAATATCCGAACAACTCGAATATCAACTTTATTTTGCCTATAGTAATCAAATGCTAGAGTCTCAGCAATTCTTTTACCTTCGTCGTAGCATGAACGTATCCCAATGGGATTGACGCTACCCCGATACTCTTCAGTTTGGGGATGAACTTCTGGATCACCGTATACTTCACTGGTTGAAGCCAAGAAAAACCTAGCTTTCACACGTTTAGCCAGCCCCAACATATTGAGTGTTCCCATCACGTTAGTTTTAACGGTTTTAACTGGGTTGTACTGGTAATGTACTGGTGAAGCAGGACAAGCTAGATGATAAATTTGATCCACTTCTAACCGGATTGGTTCGGTAATATCGTGGCGGATCAGTTCAAAGTACGGATTTCCTAACCATTTAAGGATGTTCCGTTTGTGACCAGTGTAAAAATTATCCAAGCATATTAATTCATGCCCATCAGTCATTAGTCGGTCGATGAGATGGGAACCAATAAACCCAGCACCGCCCGTCACCAAAATTCTCATAGTTTCCCAGTTACTTACAAATATTTTCAGTAGCTATTGCACTTACTTTTAGATTACCCAGGTTGGGGGCAAAAATACAAAATGAAAAAGAACAAAGTCAAATCAAAAAGTGTTGTTGAATTTACGTATTTTTCTATGGTTCTAGTCTTATTAAATTTTTACTTGCTTACTTAATAATTTAACTATTAAAATCACAAAAATTGTCAGTATTCCACCTAAAATTCATCAAATCTTCAACAATATAAAGTGTTTTTACTATTACTAAATTTTTCATTCGGATGCATAAATAGTAAGACCTTGAAGTGCAAAAAGGTCTTACTATTATGCATTTTTGCAATAGTCAAATTGTCAAATTTACCAACATTCCACTCTGTATTTAAGTGGAGAGACTCATATCATTTCAAGAAATTCCTGCTATAAATATATACGTTTGTAGGGGCGTACATCTGTACACACGTGTCAACAAAAGCTAGAGAAATAGCTTATTGCTGACTCACCGACCTTGAACTAAAGTTCCAGGCTACAAGCTGCTTTAGTAGACTAAAGATTTTTGTCAATGCGATGCCTCCGGCAGACTACACCAATGCAGCCTAAGTCCACGTGAGTGGACTGAACTATGCTTCATATCATACAGGAGATGTAATGCTAGTAACAGTGTTAGACATAACTACATTTGTAGTTTGAGTGCGTTGCGGTTCTCCAAGCATGACAATGGAGCAGGTGAGTTGTCTAGCTAACTGAGTTGTGACATCACTAATGGCTAACCCCCCAGGGCTGGTACGATTACGTATACAAGGTAAAACGACTAAATCATATAATCGTGCTGCCTGCAAAATTGCTTGGGCAACATTTTCATGAGCGATAATTTGAATTTCTGGGGCATTGGCCAAAGCTAAATTAGATACTAGTAGTGAGAGATGCGATCGCCTCCAAGCAATTTTACTGGAACTAGTGCGGCGATCGCACACATTCAGCACAGTGATATGGCTCTGATTTGCCTCTGCCAGCATCTGGGCAAATTGTACAGGCTGTAATGTAGGGGATGTTAAATTTTCTATTGGTACTAAGATGCGCTGAATTTTTTTCGGTGATTCTACTAGACGTGTCACCGCTACTGGACAATGTGATGCCCAAAGCACCCCATCAATCACATTCCCAAATAAACGCGCTCGTAATCCAGTCCGTTTACCCCAACCCATAACAATTAAATTAGCCTTTTGTTCACGAGCAGCTCTGCTAATTCCTTGAGCGAAGGCATCATCAATCCGCAGCATTGGTTCTGCGGTCACGCCCAATACTCGACTGTGTAACGTGGCTTTGGTTAATAACCGTTCACTTCGTTCTATAGACGCTTCTAACTGCGGTGCATCCATGTGAGCAGCAGCAGTAGCGATCGCCAGGGGTATAATTTTGCTCTTAGACTGACGCGCTAATAACGCCGCCATTTCAATCAAATACTGTTCGGTATGAGGATTATAGACAGGTACGACTATAGTAAAAGCACTGTCTGCCTCTGGTGCGTTTTGGTCAGGTAGGGGTGGCGCTGGATCTTCGGCTGGTGAGGAATTTAAACCAACAGCTATTCTACTAGTCATCAACGGTCCCAAGGTTGAAGTGACAACCATTAAGACAATGATGCTGTGTAATACTTCTAGCGGTAGCAACCCAGCCCGATATCCCACTAACGTTGCTGCTAACGTTGTACCAACCTGGGGAAGTGATAGCGACCACATGGTTAGCATTTCTTGCCAGTTGTAGCGGTAAACCAGTTTTGTGAACAAAGCTGCAATCAATTTACTGCCAATTAAACCGATTATCATCAACAGGGTTAACTTGAGCGTGTCCAGGTTGTTCACAAAGGCGGGTAGATCGATCAGTAAGCCAAGGTCAACAAAGAAAATAGGAATAAATAGCACACTGCCAATAAATACCACCTTTTCTTTGACTGGGCCTTCACCTACAGCTTCATTCACCGCCAAACCCGCTAAAAAAGCACCAACAATTTTTTCTATCCCAATCAATTGAGCGCCCACAGCCGCCAAAAACACAGAAAGCAACACAAACAAGAACTTGTTTCCTTCGTCGTCTCCAGACCGCTTGAAAAATTCTTTGCCTGCCCAGTCAAAACCTGTGACAACGGCAACAGAGTAAATTATTACCCAACCCGACAAGATGAGAAGTTTAGCAAAGCTGAATACACCAGCATCAGCGACGGCTACACAAATGGCTAAGATCAGTACCGCACCAATATCTGTAAAAATCTTAGCTCCAATGGTGACGGTAACAGCTTCGTTGTTGACCACTCCCAAACGACTGATTACGGGATATGCCAAAAGGGTATAGGAAGCGAATAAAGAGCCAATTAAGATTGAAGTATTGTAGCCATAACCTAAAATCAGCCCTACTAAGGTTCCCATCACCAGAGGCAGAGTGAAAGTCAAGCTAGCAAATCCAAAGGCGCGACTTTTTTGCTGGCGAAACTGTTTTAGATCAACTTCTAGCCCTACAACAAACAGTAAGTAAATTAACCCAATGTCTGATAGCAGGTTAATCATCGGCGAGTCAGACTGAAATAAATGCCAGCCTGAAGGCCCAAGTACTAGCCCTGAAAAAACCAAACCCACTAATCCTGGTAATCTTAGCCGCTCAAACATAATAGGTATAACTAAGATGACCACCAGCAAAATAGCAAAGGGAACAATTGGTTCTTTGCCAAGAACTTGGGAAGTTGGTTCCAGAACAAGAACTTGTGATATGAGTTCCATAGGTAGGAATTGAAGGGGCTATGGTAAAACTGCGATTACCTTGGGGGCGATCGCTTAATCGATATAAATAAATGGAGCAGCCACCTGACGAGAAACCAAAAATCTTAACTTACATTAACTAGGCAATTGTCTAGGAACTAACTACCTACGGATGGATTTGACTCAAAATGAACCGCAAGCGATCGTAGTCGTCTTTAAGGAGCACGCTCAGGCTACGTCCAGCTTTAATTAGCCATTCTCGATCAGCTTTGCGTAACTGGTATACATCTCTAATAGCCGCTGCGGTCAAAGACTCTACTGGCGCACCGTTAATACAAAGTAGTGTCCGCAAAAAATCTAGTTCTTCAGTAAATTTAATGATAGCTTCTGGTTCACATCGATAAACAGCTTGATGAATTTGAGGGGGACGGGGTGGTAAATACTGATATACTCTTTCGTTATAACTTTGATTTTGCGAAGATAGTTCAAATCCCACGATCGCAGCTCGAAATTCTGTTCTCAGCATGGCAAATATCTGGGGTTGCTCTTCACGTAAGTCTTGCAATGACAACCCCAAAGCTCTGGCCCGGTGTACGGAATCTATTGGCATAGTTGTGGCATAATACACCACAGCATAAACTTGATTTCCCGATTCTTCATCTACAGAACAGACCCAACTACCAAAGGGTGGCATAGAAGGAAAGCTCAGATCTTCTGGTTCCAAACACTGAGCCAAAAACTCAGTGCTGGTAGTTTCTATCACCTCCGCAATGTGGTTGGGATGGCGATCGCCAGTAGCAAACTGTGGTAGGGGGAGGCGCATAGTAATTTAGTCATTGGTCATTTGTCATTAGTCATTAGTTTTTGCCAAATGACAAAGAGCAATGACTAATGACTAATTTTATTTGGCTTTTTTACGTCCGGCAGTGGTTTCTACGAGTTCCAATTCGCTCAGGCGGAAGGTAACTAATTTATCCCAGTTACCACCTTCAAATAATACGGCTACTTTGCCATCACTCACCCTTTGCACGAGTCCTTCGGAACGATAATAGGTATCTGCGGGATTCTTGACGCGAACAGTTGCTCCAGGCAGAATCATGTTTTTAGCCTCGCTTGTTTCCTTTTAATAGCTTAATACTTGTCATTAGTCATTTGTCCTTGATTCTTGCAAATGACTAATGACCAATGACGAATCAATAATACTTCTGCCTTTGTCGAAAATTTGCTACTGATTCTACTATTCCCAAAGCAATGAAGTTGGTCAGCATAGCAGAACGCCCGTAACTCATCCAAGGTAGGGGAATTCCTGCCACAGGTGCTAAACCAACTGTCATACCAACGTTCACAATCAGCTGAAACACAATCATGGACAAAACGCCAATAGCCAACAAGGAACCAAAGTTATCTTTGGCGTTTTGGGCAACATGCAGTAAACGGAAGCAAATTAAGCAGAAGGCAAACAGCACTACCAAACAACCAACAAAACCGAATTCTTCGCCCACTGCGGAGAAAATAAAGTCTGTATGCTGTTCAGGTACGAAATTCAGTTGTGTCATTGGCCCCTTGAATAGACCCCATCCCCAAATTTCACCAGCACCAATAGCAATGCGAGATTGGATTAAGTGATATCCAGCACCAAGTGGATCGTGATCGGGGTTCATGAATACAGTTAATCGATCTTTTTGGTACTCTTTCAAAATATGGTTCCAACCGAAGACTCCTAATTCACCACCCAGTATATTGAGAGTCCAAGCACCGATAGTACCTAAACCAAATCGACGCCAGGGAAGAGTTTGCCAGCCTACAATAGCCATCGCAAATGACCAAGCTATTCCTAATGGGCCAAAAGATAGTGCTTTGAATAAAACTATCGGCTCTGATAAAGGCCAAGATATACTAAACAAAATGGCGGCAACCACAGGAGAAATTATCAGAATTAACCAGCCTGGGTTAGCATTTGCCCAGTAAAGCATTCCTAAGACGATCGCACCAAATACCATTGATGTTGCTAAATCTGGCTGTAAAAATATTAATCCCCAAGGTATAGCAGTGATTGCCAGAACGCGAAAAACACCTTCGAGGCTAGAAGCTGTACGCCTATGTAGCAAAGCTGCTAAGGTGATGATCATGCCGACTTTGGCAAATTCTGAGGGTTGGACATTGAAACCAGCAATAGGAATCCACCTCTGTGCTCCTTTGGCACTAGAACCAGCAATCATCACGACAATTAAGCTGAAGTTCGTTATTGCATAAGTTACCCAGTGCCACTGCATCAAAACTTCGTAACGGATACGAGATAAAAACAGCGCTATAAATGCACCGATACCTGCTACCATCCAGTGCCACCACCAGTCAGTTACTGGCTGCTTCAGTTCCGTACTGAGGATCATGATGCCACCAAAGATGCTGACAGCAACCGGCAAACAAAATAGTAGCCAATCTACATGCTGCCAGGGCTTAACCCAAGACTTCCAGCGAATTTTGGGGAGTGATCGTTTTAACAACATTTTGCCAGTTTAGACTTTAGCTTTAATTGTTGGGAATTGGGAATTGGGGATTGGGGATTGGGGATTGGGGATTGGGTATTAGGGATGGGGAAGAGGACTTGGGGACAAGGGGAAAGACTTGTTTCAAGTTCTCACCTTTTGTCCCCTTGTCTCCCCCATCTCCCCCATCTCCCTTATCCCCAGTCCCCAATCCCCAGTCCCTAGTATTCCCAAGCTATAGCCCAGGAAGAAGATTGTAACTAAAATTAATTATGTTAAAGCAGCAACTGATACTTTACCAGCAATGGTAAGAGCGATCGCTGTTAATGCTTTTGCTGAAGCTGAATCTGGATCACCAACAACTATGGGCACACCGCTGTCACCACCAACTCGTGTGGAAATTTCTAACGGCACGCACCCTAATAATGGCACTCCCAATTCACTAGCTGTTTTAGAGCCACCACCGGAACCAAAGATGTCATACTGCTTATCTGGTTGATCGGGGGGTATAAAATAGCTCATATTTTCCACGATCCCCAATACCGGGACATTCATCTGCTGGAACATCCGCAATCCCTTGCGAGAATCTAACAGGGCTACAGTTTGCGGCGTGGTGACAATTACTGCCCCTGCCATCGGCACAGCTTGGGTTAAAGTTAACTGAGCATCTCCGGTTCCCGGTGGCATATCTACAATCAAATAATCCAGTTCTCCCCATTGCACTTGATAGAGAAACTGGCGAATTACACCATTGAGCATCGGACCACGCCAAATTACTGGCTGATCTCGGTCAATCAAAAAGCCCATTGAAACCAATTTGACGCCGTGATTAAAAGCAGGTTCTAGGATATCACCTGTTTCAGTGGAACGCACTACAATTTGGGCATCAGCCAGACCCAGCATGGTGGGGTCATTGGGGCCGTAAATATCAGCATCCAGCAAGCCGACTTTCGCCCCAGTTTGAGCTAGAGCCACTGCTACATTCACTGCCACTGTGCTTTTACCAACGCCACCTTTGCCACTGGAAACAGCAATGATATTTTTCACCCCAGAAATCCCAGTGCGGTCAGGTAAACTTTTTTGTTGCGGTGTTTCTGCCGTCACTTCTATGCTGACATCTGTAACGCCTGGTAGCTTTTTAACAGCTTTCTTACAGTCTTCAACAATAAATTCACGTAAAGGACAGGCGGGAGTAGTTAACACCAATGTAAAACTAACCTTGCCACCGTCAGTTTTCACGTTACGAATCATATTCAGTTCCACCAGACTTTTGCGGAGTTCTGGGTCTTCCACTGGTCGCAACACTTCTAAGACAGAGCGAGAATCGAGGACATCGTACATAAAAATTCAAAATTCAAAATGAATAAATACAGTTTGGGAGAACATCTTAGCTATTAACTGGATGCTTTCTTAAGCAAGGCCAGCTTAGTGTTTTCACTGTTACTACCGTAATAAAACTTAGTAAATGGCATTATTACCTAATAGAATCTTAACTTCCTTTGGGCATTGGGAAGAGGCAGAGGGAGTAGGGAGTAGGGAGTAGGGAGTAGGGAGTAGGGAGTAGGGAGTAGGGAGTAGGGAGTAGGGAGTAGGGGGACAAGGGAGTAGGGAGTAGGGAGTAGGGAGTAGGGGGACAAGGGAGAATTATTGAACAAGTTTCTTCCTTGTCTTTTTCCAAGGCCCCATGCCCCATGCCCAATGCCCAATGCCCAATGCCCAATGCCCAATGCCCAATGCCCAATCCCCTTTACCTAAAAATCAAAGCAACTGTCATTAAGAGATTTTTTCTTACCAGATACCGTTGGCAATGCCGTCTTTTCTACTGCCTCTACTAAAGACCGTGCTACGCGGTCTGCATAAGGACGGGATAATGACCAAATCAAGGGCGATAACCAACCCCGTAGCGTTACAGAATAAGATAGACAAGTACCACAAACCGTTGACTCTACTTGATAAGTCACCCGTTCCTCTATCCCAGGAATCGCCAACACTCGGATACTTAGCATTTCTTTATGATTGACCCGTTCCACAAAAATACGGATGGGAATCGGCGAAAAGCGTGTTACAGCATGAAAAATTAATCCTGGTTTGGGTACTAATCCGTAGGGCACGTTAGTACTCTTAAGTAGTGGATGCCAGGAAACATCCGTTAAGTCAGCGACTTTTTGCCACAGTTCATCTACAGAGGCAGAACTAATCTCTCGATATGTCCGCACCAGAGAAGCGCAAAACCGACGACGTTTACGGTGGATGAATTTGGATAACCAATCTTGCATTTTCCTAATCCTCCTCCTCGCTAGACACTTTCTGGTAACTCTGGTATTGTGAGCAACTACGCTCAACTCCTAAATTAAAACTTTCTCAAAAATGCCCTAAACATATCAAGCCTTGATTCGGCATAATATGGCAAAGAAGTTTTGAGCAGACCAGTAAAACCCTTAATACTTCAAGGTTACGACTAAAGTCTGGTGTTTATACCAGAATGTTCCAATAAGAATTTCAAAAAAAACTCAGTCAATATACAAGCCTATACGCATTTGAGGGAAAATAACTCTAGTGATGCCCATCAATCGTATAAATGCTTAACCAGTAAGAAAAAGCGGGTTGGGCAAATAGAGCTTGATTGTTGGCACGTGTTTCCCCCAAATTTTAAGATAAGAAATTTGTGGCTTTCTGGAAATTGTAATTTAGGTTCGGGAATCTATGTTGACCAACTCGCAAATACCAACCGTAGCAGCAGAATCATCCAAGTCTTTGCCAGCACCTGACGCTCAGACTAGAGTCCGTCAGTTTATGCAAGAGTTACAAGACGAAATTAGTCAAGGGCTGGAAAACCTAGACGGTGTGGGCAAATTTATCGAAGATAGTTGGGAACGCCCAGAAGGGGGCGGAGGGCGATCGCGTATTCTCCGTGATGGTGCAATCTTTGAACAAGCAGGTGTAGGTTTTTCGGAAGTTTGGGGAGATCATTTACCCCCCTCAATTTTAGCTCAACGCCCAGAGGCGACAGGACACCCTTTTTATGCCACGGGCACTTCAATGGTTTTACATCCTCGTAATCCTTACGTGCCTACAGTTCATCTAAATTATCGCTACTTTGAAGCGGGACCAGTGTGGTGGTTTGGTGGTGGCCTTGATTTGACACCTTATTACCCCTTTGCCGAAGATGCAGCACATCTACACAAAACATTAAAACAGGCTTGCGACCAACACCACCCAGAGTATTACCCAGTGTTTAAGCGGTGGTGTGATGAATATTTCTACCTCAAGCATCGTGATGAGACACGGGGTGTAGGTGGTCTGTTTTTTGATTACCAAGATGGTCAGGGTGCTTTATATCGCGGGCCAAATCCCAATGGAGAAGCGGCTACTTATAGCAACCAGGTGGGAACACCAGAAACCCGCAATTGGGAAGATTTGTTTGCCTTTGTACAAGACTGTGGCAGAGCATTTTTACCAGCCTACGTACCAATTGTAGAACGGCGACATGGGATGGAGTATGGCGATCGCCAGCGGAATTTTCAACTCTACCGCCGGGGACGGTATGTAGAATTTAACTTAGTTTATGACCGAGGCACTATTTTTGGTCTGCAAACCAACGGACGCACTGAATCAATTCTCATGTCCCTACCACCCTTAGTGCGCTGGGAATACGGCTATCAACCGGAACCCAATTCCCCAGAAGCCGAGTTGTATGAAACCTTTCTTAAGCCTCAAGATTGGGTCAACTGGACACCACCTCAATAGGAACTGGGGATTGGGGATTGGGGATTGGGGACTTGTACTGAGCGAAGTCGAAGTATTGGGAATGGTTATTCTCCCTTGTCCCCCTCATCTCCCCCTGCTCCCTCTGCTCCCCCTGCTCCCCCTGCTCCCTCGCTATTTAAAATTTTAAAATTACTACTCAGCACTATTTTGGTGAGTTAAACTACCAAAGGTAAGAAGCACTTAGCATAAAAAGGTGACAATTTTAGCTATAGCTTGTTAATCTCAAGTGACAGCATTAGACAATTCTGTGACAAGTTAATCTTAAGAGGAATGCCACGGGGAGGGCTTTAGTGATTCATATAGACCAAAAAACTTATACAACCCAAGACGGAAACACCGTTATTATGCTGACGCCAGCAGGTCGCCTAGATATTACCACCGCTTGGCAATTTCGCCTGAAGTTACAGGAATGTATTTCCAAACTCAGTCGCCATGTGGTTGTAAACCTGGCTCAGGTAAATTTTATTGATAGTTCTGGTCTCACATCTTTGGTTGCTGGAATGCGTGATGCTGATAAAGTCAAGGGCAGTTTCCGCATCTGTAATGTACATCCAGAAGCTAAACTCGTGTTTGAGGTGACGATGATGGATACTGTCTTTGAAATCTTTGAAACAGAAGAGGAAGCTTTAGAAGGTGTACCTCGTAGTATCGCCAGCTAAAGGAGTTAAGAGTGAGGAGTTAGGAGTTAGGAGTTAAATCATAACTTTATCTTATCGAATACTGATTTCGCTTGGCGTAGCGATAAGGCCCCATAATCGCTCCCCAAGTTGCTTTTCCAGTTGCTGGATCGATTCCTTTGTCGTAGCTGTGAAATTCTGCCGCGGTAACTTCAAAACCCAGGGAAACATTAACGCTATTACCAAGATAAGTAAAACTGCAACGAGTCTCTGGGAATGGGGTGGCGGTAAACTTATAGCGATCGCCCGCTTGTGTTTCCTGAGTTACTGTTAGGATACAACCTGGTAGTAAATCTAATTGTTCGGGTGTCAGTGTGTTTAGTAGAGCAGGGTTATTGCCTGCGCCTCTTAATGCATCTGGATCTTGAGGCATATAGTACTGTACTTCCAGAGATGTGTCATTACTGCCCTGGCGCAACCGCATAATTCGCTGGCGGTAAGGTTTATCTAACTTAACAATGTTAGCTTGTTCGGCAAACAGGGTGATGCTGTCTTCTGTGAAGAGATTAACTGGTCTTTGCCACAGACGGAGGTGGACATACCAAGCTGGTTCTCCTATGGCTTGTTCCTGATTATCAAATTCACCAGCTAGGTACTCACCTAAAGCAATTAACTGTGGCGAGAATTTCATAAATGCAATAAACGAATCATTAAGGATGATATTTTTGGCTAGTTTTATAGGAGAAATGGTTTTATCCCTTGTGGCTACTAGCTTATAAAATATTTCTGATTTGTCTACATTGTAAATGAAAGCGTCACCAGTCAAAAGCTAAACTTGGCAAAGTAGCCTTTAAGCGAGAAAATAAAGATACGTCGCCCTTAACATTTTCTTTGTGAATAACGTCCGTACTGTCTCTGATACAAAACGAACTTTTTACAATCTTCATACCCGTCCGATCAACACTATTTATCGTCGGGTAGTAGAAGAATTGATGGTAGAAATGCATCTGCTATCAGTAAATATCGATTTTAGCTACAATCCAATTTATGCCTTGGGCGTCGTCACTACCTTTGACCGCTTCATGCAAGGCTATCAACCAGAACGGGATCAAGAATCAATTTTTAACGCCCTATGTCGGGCTATGGAACAAGATCCGCAACATTATCGACAGGATGCCGAAAGATTGCAAGCTGTAGCTAAAGGTTTACCAGTTAAAGATTTAATTGGGTGGCTAGGCCAAACTACTTACTTAGATCGAGATGCTGAGTTGCAAGCACAACTGCAAGCGATCGCCAACAATTCTAACTTTAAATACAACCGATTGTTCGCAATTGGTTTATTTTCGTTATTAGAACAGTCAGATCCTGAATTAGTCAAAGATGAAAAGCAACTCACAGAGGCGCTAAAAGCGATCGCTGCTGGTTTGCACCTTTCTGATGACAAACTCAACAAGGATTTGGAACTATACCGTTCTAACCTAGAGAAGATGGCGCAAGCGTTGGTGGTGATGGCAGATATGCTCTCAGCCGATCGCAAAAAACGCGAACAACGTAAACAACAATCAGCTACCCCTGTTGCTCCCCCAAGTTCCAACGAATAGTTAGGAGATGGGAGTGATGAGTAAATGAGTTATGAGTTAGGAGTTGTTAATAACTCCCAACTCATAAATTTTTATTTTATACACCCAATATTTTGTAGATTAAGCTGTTAATTATAGTTAGCGCAAACGCCCCAATAACAGCACTCCAAATCCCATAACGTAAGCGAAAGCCCTCTACTAACCAAGCAGCAATACTAAAACAAACCACGGCAATCATAAAGGTGAAAATGCCGGATAACAAGTCCAAGGTAAGTAAATTTGGTACTGCAAAAACGAGACTTAAAATCGGTCTGACTATTGCCGTCACGATACCAAGCACTGCGGCAGAAAGGAAGGCTTTACCAGGAGTTTCAATTTCAACTCCTAAAGGTAATTTACTAATTATCAACAGGCTGATAGCTGTTACTAACCAAACAATTAAAAGCGTCACAATATTCATGCCACAACCCCTGAAACGTGAATGGCAATTGGTGATAAATTACTTCACTTTCTCGGTGGAAAATCTTTAAAGCTCAACCAATTATCTATAAAATTAGCAGGAAATTTTTCTCTAATGGAATTTTATTTTAGATATCTTTAGGTTTGGGAAAAGTTTGAAGGGGAGTGGGGAGTAGGGAGTAGGGGAGGCAGCGGAAGAATATAAAATTACCTCTTTCCCCTCTGCTCCCTGCTCCCTGCCCCTATCTCATCTTTTAAGAGGAGGTTGTGTTTGTTTGGGTGCTACAGGTGCTTGAGATGCAGGTGGATTGGAAATACCAGGATTGATAGGACTGATGTCTTGCCCAGTTGGAGGCTGATTTATGCCAGGAAGAGGTACAGAATCAGGTGCTAAGGGAAATTTAGGGGCAAGATTCCCTTCGGGATTGATGCCTGGAAATGGTGCTGCACCAGGATTGATTGGGAAAGAGGGGATATTAGGCTGGTTGAGTGAGTTTGTGGGTGCTTGAGATGGGCCAGGAATAATTCCTAAAGAAACGCGATCGCCTCCTACTTGCCGTAGCAAATCCAATGTCTCAATAACATCATTATAAGTTGCTGTCCGCGAAGCATTCAGCACCACAACGCCACTGGGGTTTTGTTGGAGATACTGTTTTAAACTCGCTCCCAAATCATCCCGTTTTACAGGCTGTTTTTCTATGTAAGTATTGCCAACGGCATCGATAGTTACAATCAGACTTCCGCTTTGTGATGTTATTCCAGATACTGAACTAGTGCTGGCTTTGGGTAAATCAACATTTATTGCCTGTTGTCGTGTAAATTGTAATGCCGCTAATAAAAAAAACGTCAGGATACAAAAAACAACATCAATTAAAGGAATAATTTGAATTTGGACTTCTTCAATTGGGGTATGTAGATTAACTTTCATTTTCTCAATTTAAATGCCTGGTTTGAGAGTTGAATTCTTGACTAATTAGGTAAATTCGGGGGTTCAGGTGGTTCAGGCAATCTAGTCTTTCCTGGCTTGCGGGGTGGAGTGAAATTTTCCCGCACAATTACTGATGTACTATTACTAAAGTCAGGCGGGGACTGGTGGTAGAGCAATTCCATCTCATTCCCTGCCTTCCGAAAAACTTTGACTTGGTTGACTACAAAACTTTGAAATAGGCGGTAAAATACCAAACTAATGATGGCAACTATTAGCCCTGCTGCCGTACTAATTAAGGATTCGCCAATACCAGTAGTTACCCCAGCAGTAGATTCAGTTCCCAAGTCGCCAATCCGAATTGCGCGAAGAGACTGGATTAGACCCAAAACGGTACCTAACAATCCCAGCAGCGGCGCGAGGGCAATCACGGCTTCTAAAAGTTTTTCGCCCCGCCGCATCCCAGCCAATTCATCTTCGGCTGTGGACTCAAGTGCTAATCGAAAGGTTTCTGCATTAGTTTTCACTAAACGTAGAGGTGCATAGAGAAAACGCCCCACAGGCTGATGGCTTGCTTGTCTTGCAATGTCCGCAGCTACTTGCCAATTATCTTGGGCAGCATCTAGGATGCGATTAACTATTTGCTTTTCCTGAGTCAAAATTCGCAACCAAAACCACAAACGCTCGAAAATTACACTCAAAGACAGAATTGAGAGAATTAGCAAAGGCCACATTGCTGGCCCGCCTTTATAAAACAAATCTAAAATATCCACTGTTTAAGTTTCCTCCCTCCATGACTAGAGCAAATGTGATAAAACATTTTAATTCTAGAGATTAATGCAAAATGAGGGGCTTCCAAAATATAAATTTCTCAAAAACTTAAAAAGACAGCGTAAGCATAGCGTATTTGACTTAGGCTGCTGGACAAACTTGCTGCTGGGTAGGCAATTGAATGATCAATTCACTTCTTTTACCAAGAGTAGAAAGACATTCCAATTTTCGACTATGTTTTTCAGTCGGTATAATTTGATCGCTGATTGCTATGACCGTACCAGTTCCTTTGCGTAATTATATCTTGAGGTACTAGACTATTGTGCAGAATTATAGATTAAGTATTTGCTGACAGATTACGAGTAGCGTCTTCCAGGCTAATTAGGGCGGTTATTCCCACCGGGAATTTATAGCATAATTTGTCAAAATTAAAGATAACTGGAGGTTCAAAATATGAAATTTTCAATCCAATCACTTTATACCTGGTATGGCAATTTGCTGCGTAACCCGAAGTATCGTTGGTGGGTAATTTTAGGAACGTTAGTCTATTTGGTCAGCCCAATTGATTTTTTGCCAGATATTATACCCGTTGTAGGGCAGATTGATGATGTTTTTCTTTTGACTCTGCTAGTTTCTGAGGTGTCTGGGCTAGTAATTGAGGGCTGGAAAGCTCGTAAGGGCGAGGTTGGCACTGAAGCATCTAATACCACTGAGGCTTCTACTTCGACTGCAAGCACTATTGATGTTGATGCTGTTTCTGTTAAGTAGTTTTAATAAACCCCTGCTTTTGGGATGTGAGGTGGGGGTATTTTTTTCAACGCAGAGGGGCGCAAAGGGAAGCGCAGAGGTTCGCAGAGGGGGAGTTAGAGGTTGTTGGCTACGCGTTTAATGCCTTCTTTGAGGTGGAGGACATTAAAGTTGAGGAGAAGACCTAGTTTGCAGTTTGCGAGTTTGAGATAGGTTAGGAGTTGGACGGAGTGAATTGGGTGGAAGGATTCTACGGATTTAATCTCTACAATTATTTGATTTTCGACTATCAAATCTAATCGATAAACGCATTCTAATTTCACTTCTTGGTAAACCAAAGGCAATGGAATTTGTTTACCAACATTCAACCCGGCCTTCTTCAACTCATAATCCAAACACTCCTCATAAGCCGACTCCAATAAACCAGGCCCCAAAGCAGTATGCACCCTCATCGCACACCCAATAATCACCCCACTCAAATCATTCTCTCTCATCCTCTGCGTTCCTCTGCGCTTCCCTTTGCGCCCCTCTGCGTTTAAAAATCCTTCACAAATTCCGTCAAGAACCTGAATGCCTTCAAAATATAACTAGCGCAATCTCTAGGAGAGGTGTTGTAAAACGATCGCCACGCACTAGCCTTATCCTCGTCATACCGATCGCTGCGATGAGTATGGTTTTCTAGCCACGCCAATCGTACTGCATGGCCAATTAACACATCCAATACGATATATTCTTCGATTTGCAGGTTGGGATTATTGCCTGCGATCGCAGCTAATTCGATTAATGCTTCAATATTAACTTGACGATATTCTGGAGCTTCGATTTTATTCAGCAAATGCTCAACTAACAGAGCAAAATTCCTTTCTCCCGCTGTCATTTCCGAAAGCATTATCTCGCTCTCTAAACGATTGCGGCGTTCTAATTTATCGCCAATTACTAGACCCTTGCAATGTTGCATTAATAGCCAAACTTGCTTAAAAAATTCTTTTGGTACGCGCCCCGTCGCACCCTCGGCTTGGCGAAACCGTCGCCAACCACCCGGCGGAACTTCTATTCCTTCTCCTATTGTTGGCGACAACACCCAAGCAATATCACTTTCTTTTTGCTTAACATGCAGTGATTCTTGCTGACGCAATAGGTTACTCATGCCAGTATATCCAGTTAATACCTGACGCAAGCGCGTTTTTACTTCAAAGGGTGAAAGTTGCATTAAGAAATCGTATGCTTCATCTTGAGTGACATGCAATTCCCGCGCTAGTTCGCTGGTAATCAATAAGATCAGATAGCCGACTCTTAATGTTAGTAGTCCCTGAAATAATTGGGGTTCTGATCGAATTAAGATGCCAAGATAGATTAAAATTTCTTGGGTGAGGACGCGATCGCGGATATCCTCACGACAAAAATGATTAATTTTATCGGTAATTTCATCATGGGACATGGGTACGCTAATCAAAGACGCTTCACTGTAAGCTTTACCCACAGCAATTTGCTTACCCCGCACCAAAATACTCGTCACTGCATCTGATAGGCTGATATCAACCATTTGCCGTAACCCCGCAGCCCGGCGTACCACTGCCCAAATACCTAAATCTCCAGCTTTGGTGTAAACTTCATCTAGCAAATCTGCTACGGTGACGCGATATACTGGGCCGCCATACCCCGTATCAAATTCTATTCCCTGCAAGCGAGTTAAAGTTTGTAATAACTCTATTTGCTCGTAGATATTCTCTGATGAGCGCAAATGAGAAAGCAACAACCCTAAGTTGGTTTCACACTCCATTTGAAATTCTTGGGTATGTCCTAAGCGCCAATTTTTTCCAGGATGATAAGCTAGGTAATAGCAACGTGGGCTAGAATTTTTCACTGGCGATCGCGAGAATTCTGCATTGGGAAGAAAATCAATTCTTTGGATTCCAGCTGTTAGCATCAACTGATTTAGCCGCCCTAATTTTACCCGCACACCGTTACAAACACCATCTTTCAATTCTTGCATCAGTTCTAGTAATGCTTTAGAACCGATTTCTAACATGGTGTGCGTCAACATTAAAGTCAAAGTAGGACGCCCTAAATCGCTCCAATATTTCTCAATGTAAGCGAGTTCGCTTCTAATTTGATCTAGCAGAAAATGGTAATCAAGGGTTAAATAAAACTGTTGAGAGTCTGAGAATGAAGGCAAAAAGACAATTGTTTCACCACTAATCCGAAAGATTCTAGATGTTGTCAAACTTCGCAGTCGCCGCACTGGCCGCCCAGTTAAACCAAGTTTATCGTTACGTCCTATTTGGGTATAAATCGCTGAAAATTCTCCAGCTTTCCTCACCTGAATCGGTTCTACTTGGGTTGGTGTTTGTGCTTCAATTCCGTGAACTTCTAGTTTGTTCTGTAAATCTTCATCTTCTGCTAATAAAGCAATTTGTACCAACGATTCGCGCTGTTTCCCTACACACAAATGTCTTCCTAAAGGGTCGATATCACCAACCGCTAGTAACCCTTCACTCAACATTTTACCGAGGAGGTATAAACTTTGCGCCCACACCAAGGGGATATTTTCATTGGGCAAACGTGGTTGCGTTTGGGGCGCTAACTTTTCTGCTTCTATGTTTTCTGCTGGAACATAATAAAGTTCTGGTAATAAACGCAAACCATTTTGTTCTATAAGTAATGTTTCTAAAAGTTCTTGATATTTTTTAACTTGTTCTTGCTCGCCGCAAAATAATCCATCTAGAACTAAATAAGTAAAAAATAACGGCCATTCGCATTCAATATGCTCAAATTGCTTGAGTTCCCACGGTTCGTAGTGCAAGCGATGATTATCTTCTAAAACTGTTTGGTGTCCATCGCGCAAAAAGCGTTTGCAGCCGTATTTACCTGCAAGTTTATTGATAATATCGTTTAAAGTGCGATCGCGTAACTGCGAGTCTTCCACTGCAAAGGCAGGATAACTAATAATACTCAACAGTGCCGCATCAATTTCTTTGGAACCAGATTCCCTTGGCAATAGAGATTCTAAAGTAATTCGGGCGCGGGCGATTTCATCTGGTAGCACATGAATCACCGATGCTTGACTACCACGCACACCAAATAAATCCAGTCCGTTGATAGCTTCTAAAGCAGCTTTTGCCATGCCTACAGAGCTGGCATTTAACTCAGCACTACCCCGATTAATTTTATTACCACGTTCCCAAATGCCGTAATCTGGTGTGCGGTAAGCTCGTCCAATGTAGTAGACCAAATTTTGGACGAAATCGACTTCATCAATGGTATAAATTATTTGCAATCCCGCAGCCGTCATTTGCGCCAATATCAGCAAAAATATAGATGTGGCATCAAGTTGCAAATGTCCCCATTCGTCATCACCAACAACAATGTCACCAGTCGCAGTATTGTATTTGGCGTGCAGTCCATCTAGTAGTGACTGAGTATGTTTAAATGTTTCTACTTTATGAGCCTGTCGCATCATTGCAAAGAGCAACCCGCGCATTAGTTTGATGACACTGTGTTCTAGTTCATAAGTGCGCCCTTCATCGTCATCAATCTTGCGATATGCAAGTCCTAAACCCCAAACTGCCAAAATGCTGTAAACGTTATCTCGTACCCAGGCATCAGTATAATCGCCGTGGGCTGTAATCGCTGTACTCGCAGGTAACAAACCAGTAATCGGATTCTGCCGAGTCAGAATGATCGTTTTGATTTCCTGGTAGTAATAGTCTAGACGAGCTCGCAATTTGGTAGATGTTTTCATGATTTGGTTCAGAGCTACTTGCAAAATTCGACCCTGTGACTGTGAAGTGAATTACCTAAACCAAGTCAGAACAAGTTCTGTCATCGGTGATGGGGCAACAGCTGAGGGTAGTGTGAGTTTATTATTATCTCCTTTTAGTAGACCTCTGGGTACTGAATTTTAGCGATCTCAAACGAAAATACGATATTTGTTCAAACCTTCATGAATTTCTAGACTATTTTAAGGGAAAAGGCAATAGGCAATAGACAAGAGTCAAGAAGCGTCTATAAGCGGATTACTGAATTTATTCAGCAATCCACTTATATCCCCCAAATAGAATTCGGGGATTTTACGCTTCAGATATCATCATCCGTGAAAAAAATCTGTTGCCCATTCCATTCCCTATTCCCTATTCCCTTAGGGCTATTTCATTCTCACCTAGCCCGCCTCAGAATAAATTCTTAGGCTAATAGCACTCATTCGTCTAAAGACGACTAATAAAGGCTTTTAGTCCACTTTAGTGGAGTTGGGCTATGAGCCCGGAACTTTAGTTCTGGGCGGTTTATGTCTAGAACGAAATACCCCTGCCTATTCCCTATTCCCTATTCCCTCCCTCCACGAATAATTTCACAACTAAAATAAGATTGCTATAGTATTTTCACATCGATGAATTAAAGGAGACTGTGACCACTACACTACACTGGCAAGAGCGGGTTGGTAATCAAAGGGATTGGGTTTGGCGGGGTTGGCAAACTCGTTATACTTACATTCGCCCAGCCAAAAATCATCACAAGACAACACCCCTAATATTGCTACATGGCTTTGGTGCTTCCATTGGTCATTGGCGGCACAATTTAGAAGTATTGGGTGAGCATCACACAGTTTACGCCATCGATATGCTGGGTTTTGGCGCTTCTGAAAAAGCCGCAGCTAATTACAGTATTGAACTCTGGGTTGAGCAGGTTTACGACTTTTGGAAAACATTTATCCGTCAACCAGCGATTTTAGTGGGCAATTCCAACGGTTCACTGATTTCCATGGCCGCTGCTGCCACTCACCCCGATATGGTGCTGGGTATGGTGATGATGAGTTTACCCGACCCTTCACTAGAGCAAGAAGCAATTCCTCCTGTGCTGCAACCCATTGTTAGAGCAATTAAAAATATTGTTGCTTCGCCGTTAATTCTTAAACCTGTGTTTAACTTTGTGCGTCGTCCAGGCGTACTCCGTCGCTGGGCTAGTCTCGCTTACGCTAACCCAGAGGCAATTACAGATGAACTTATAGAAATTTTAGCTGGCCCTCCCCAAGACCGAGGTTCGGCGAGGGCTTTTAGTGCTTTGTTTAAAGCTGCGATCGGAATTAACTTTAGCCCCAGTGTCAAGACAGTATTACCAACCTTAACAATTCCGATGTTGTTAATTTGGGGACAAAAGGATCGGTTTGTTCCCCCAGCCCTGGCTACCCAGTTTGCCCAATATAACGAGAAATTGGAAGTGCTGAACTTAGAAGACGTTGGTCATTGTCCCCATGATGAATGTCCCGAACAAGTCAACCAAGCTATTTTAGATTGGATTGAGAGGTGGCTCGGCGATCGCCAACCTTTGGTTACTCCCTAGATGTTACGCAATAGGAGCGATCGCACCAGCCAATACCTTTATTTGCCACTATTGAATTTTCAATTGCTTAACATCTAGTAAAGCGCGGCGGAAATAAACAACCCATTCCAAATCAACAAAACGCTTACGCTCTGTTAATTTTGACTTTTGACTTTTGGCTTTTGACTTCCGCCTTGCGGTACTAGCCAATCGTGGCTTGGTTAGTGTCAACATCTGTAGTGCCATGCACAGAACGAGCTACAGAAGTCATTTTGTTGAGAATTTCTTGACTGGGAACTTTACCTTTCAACACCACAGTGCTTCCCGTTTGAGCAACCCAAAGGGTATTAACATCATCGAGTTGGGGGTCTTGATCAAATGCCAACGCTACCCGCTTTGCCAACCCACTTTGGTCATATTCACCGCTTAATCCTACACGTTCTGGGGGTATGGATTGAGTAGCAGTAGGCGCAACGTTAGTATTAGGAGCTTGCGCTACTGACTGTGCAGTAGGATTTACTTGTGCATTTTGGGGCTTTTCCATTCCAAAGAGTCTTTTTAACCAACTCATAAAAACTTTTCTCCTATCCTATTAGAGGCTCATTAAATCTGAGTATAAAAGCTTTACAAAAACGCCGCATCTACCAATGAAAAGAGATGCATTCAATGATATTACTCCTTAAGGACTTGCAAAAAATAAATTATCCCAAATTGTCACTAGAGAATGCAATAAGTGCAACTATTGAGTTTACAATTAAAGGTCGCACTGACAATTAGTGCAGTAGTACGCTACGACAGAAATAAACATACATTTAACAAAATGTCAAGAGTTTGTAACTCAAGGAATTTTGATTGAATGAATTCTGCAAAGCGGTACTAGTATCTGCGTTCCTCAAATCCTGTGCTAGCCTCTGTTGGCGAAGATGAAACATACCCTTTCAGTTCTCGTAGAAGATGAGGCGGGCGTTCTTTCCCGCATTTCTGGTTTATTCGCCCGTCGAGGGTTTAATATTGAAAGCCTTGCTGTTGGCCCTGCTGAACAAGGAGGAGTCTCCCGAATTACGATGGTTGTACCTGGTGACGATCGCGTTATCGAGCAACTCACCAAGCAACTATACAAGTTAGTCAATGTCCTTAAGGTACAGGATATTACCGAAACTCCTTGTGTCGAGCGAGAATTGATGCTTTTGAAGGTGAATGCTACTAGCAGCAATCGTTCAGAAGTGATCGAACTGTCTCAGATTTTCCGAGCGCGAGTCGTCGACGTAGCGGAAGATTCTCTCACCTTAGAAGTTGTGGGAGATCCAGGTAAAATGGTAGCGATCGTGCAGGTGTTGCAAAAATTTGGTTTGAGAGAAGTTGCCCGCACTGGTAAAGTTGCCCTGACTCGTGAATCGGGTGTGAATACAGAATTACTCAAGTCTTTGGAAGCAAAAGTTTAGTTGGGAATTTAAATTAAGCCTTGTAAATAATCAACTTGTGGGGGCGCACAGATGTCATTGGTGTCAACTTAACGCGAAACCCTCATCCCGCAAGGAACTGAAGTTCCTTGCTCATAGCTTAAGTCTTCTTTTGATGACTAGATATTGCCCAAAATCTTGAGTCTACTTTAGTAGACTTTCGCTATTAGCCTTGGAATTCATTCCAAGGCGGGCGAGGAGGCGAAGCGAGAAGCTATTTTTTACTTAAGTTGACACCAATGCACAGATGTTCGCCCCTAACATGTTTTTATTGGTTATAACAAGGGTTCCTTTTTAATCTCTAACTATTACTGAAAATTACCGCATTCCAAATAATCTGAGCTTTCGACAAAATTGTGAGCAAGAAGTGCTAATGCTTGCTCAATATTACGATTGTCAAAAGCTTTATAAAACTGAAGAATAATAGCTTGATTTTGTTCAGTTGACATTGTACATGCATCTTTTTTGGCTAAGATTGTATCTCATCAACGAATGCGATCGCAATAAGCTTAGAAGAATTGAATTTACCTTAACAGTGTTGTTGTTTTTTGAATAGTGACAACAGCAAACACACGAGTCCCATTACTACCAACGACACTGAAGAAGCAGGTTCTGGGACAGGCTGAGAGTTTTGCACAGGCTGATAATTGATGAAATTTTCTTGAATTGGGCTGAGTGATGCCAAAAGTTGCTCAATATCGCTAGATATATCAGTGTCATTGCCAACACTTTTAGAAGAGATGAGACGGTTAAACGTTTGGCTACTCGATTCATCAAAATTTCCTGTGAACCCAAGAAAATTTTGACCGATTTTACCTATAAGAGAGTCAATCAAATTGTTAACATCAGTCTTGATCCCTTGTGCGGGTAACTTTAAACTGCTGATATTATTGACGTTTCCAATTTTTGTATTATCAGTATTCGTTAACCAATTGCCATTACCAATAATTTCATTTCCACTGGTAAAAACCCAGTTACCATTACCAATAATTGTGTTATTTGTACCGAAGTCCCAATTCCCGTTTCCAATGGTTGCGTTGTCACTGCCGAAGTGCCAATTACCATTACCTAATGTTGAATTATTACTTCCATCGTCCCAATACCAGTTGCCGTTACCAAGGGTTGTGTTACCCTTTCCAAATAGCCAGTTGCCATTACCGATGGTTGTGTTGTCATTATTAAAGTTCCAGTTACCATTCCCAATGGTTGCGCTGTCACTGCCATAATCGGAGTTAAAATTACCGATAGTTGCGTTATTATCACCAAAGTTCCTGTTACCATTACCAACCGGTGCGTTGCCCTCATTAAAGCGTTGGCTACTAGGATTAGATGTATTCCCAGCGTTACTAAAGGGTATATTGTTGCCAAGGACTTCTTTCAACGGATCGAAAGGCGATTGTTGAAGCAGACTTCCAGCACCTGCGATCGGATTACCACTGGCTGCAAAAGGGTTTCCACCACCTGCAATTGGATTACCACCGCTTGCAAAAGGGTTTCCACCACCTGCGATCGGATTACCACCGCTTGCAAAAGGGTTACTACCTCCTGCGATCGGATTACCACCGCCGGCAAAGGGGTTACTACCGCCTGCGAACGGGTTACTACCACCGGCAAAGGGGTTTCCACCACCTGCGCTCGGATTACCACCGCCGGCAATCGGATTACCACCGCCTGCAAACGGGTTACTACCACCGGCAAAGGGGTTTCCACCGCCTGCGATGGGATTACCACCGCCGGCAAAGGGGTTACTACCGCCTGCGAACGGGTTACTACCACCGGCAAAGGGGTTTCCACCACCTGCGATCGGGTTGCCACCGCCTGCAATCGGATTACCACCGCCTGCAAACGGGTTACTACCTCCTGCCAATGCGTTGTCAATATCCTTGAAAAAGTTCTCACCCAAAATTAACTTTAATCGATCAAAGATTAATTCCTGAAATCTACTGCCACCATCACCTGCAAACGGGTTAATACCGCCACCTGCAATGGAATTGTTACCGTTACCTAATAACAGATTGCTACCACCCGTCAAGGGGCTACCTTCAGGAGACAAACTGCCATTGGTAGCAAAGGAACTACCGCTATACGGGTTACTAGCGCCACCTGCACTTAAGGGATTAACTCCACCATTAAGGGGATTGACAGCAGACTCTTCCATTGGGATTAATTTTCCTATTTTTAGTTAAAAAATTATGGGGTCTTCAGTACTTCTTATACCAATTGTGAATTTGCTCAACCCAAAATCTCTCTAAAATAAAGGCTTTAATCATCTGACTGTCAAAGTAACAGAAAACATTGCCTCAATTTTTACCTGTAAAGAGTTACAGGGCGTAAAATAGCAAACTAGTACAATAAGGCAGAAGGCACATCACTGATAATACACGCTTTTCAGCTTTATCGAATGGTATGTTTATTTGCGCCAAAGCTGTACTAGCATACTATGTACTGAAGAACTCATTATTGTTCTCCTTTATTTATCTGCTGATTTTCGCAATCATTCTATTAAGCGAACGGGATTTATTGACCGGGAAATGACGGGACTTGACCACTAACAAATGATGGGATTTGACCACCACCAAATGGCAAGTTTTGATCTCCACCACCAAATGGCAAGTTTTGATCGCCACCACCAAATGATGAGGTTTGACCACTACCACCAATACCACCAAATGATGGGGTTTGTCCTTGTCCGCTACTAAATGATGGGGTTTGTCCACCACCCAATTCTTTGTCAAGCCTTGAGTCAATTAGCTTGTCAATAGTAGCCCTCAAAGTGAACCCGTCCGGTATTTCAGTTGTGCTAATACCATAGGTCTGGCTATTAGCACCAGTCAAAGGGTCTCTGTTACCTGCGGATGGGTTGCCGCCTGCGGGTGAGCTACCACCACCTGCGGATGGGTTGCCGCCTGTGGGTGAACTACCACCACCTGCAAATGGGTTGCCGCCTGTGGGTGAGCTACCACCACCTGCAAATGGGTTGCCGCCTGCGGGTGAGCTACCACCACCTGCTGCGGATGGGGCGGATGGGTTTACACCGCCTGCAAAGATATTCCAGAAGTTGTCACCAGCGAAAGGATTACCGCCATAGGGTAAATCAGGCTGACTGCCACCGCCGCCGGTACCGCCACCAGCACCACCAGCACCACCAGCACCACCAAATGGGCTACCGCCACCTTCTTGATTACCAACACCACTGAATATCTTGGGGAGGTCTTTCTCAGGGACAACTTCTTTCAAGCGACCGAAGGGTGATTGTCCAAATTGTCCAATCGCATCGTTCCCACTAGTAGAGGACTGACCGCTACCACTCTTACTCATATCTTCTGCCATTAGGATTAATTCTCGCTATTGTTTGGATAAAAATCTTGCTAGCATTGCAACATGAAATAGACAGAAATTAAGTTTATTTCATGACTTATTTGCTGTCTTTTTGTTAGCAAAACTAGTTGGTAGCTATTAGATTATTTGGTTATCTTTATTAGGTGTAGATAATCAATTTTTAATCAATGCTACTTCACACTTACAATTTATATGATTTATTTTTGAAGGACAATGAAAAATATTTTGATATATTTATCAAACTTGTAGATACTTGTAGAAAATAACTTGAAAATTTTAACTGAGATGTTTGTTTAATAAAACAAAATTTTGTTTAACTATTAAATTACAATGAAGAATCTTTTGATAAATTTGCCAATTTTTTAGATATTTAATTAATCTGCATTTGTGCGGAATTCTATCACTTTTATCCAACGTTATACCGCAAGACTGATATCAATAAATAGCACAGTTACTGACATTTTGCAATCCGTTGCACCATATTAAGTAAGTCGGCGTCAAAAATCACCCTATGCAACAAAGTATAAGTTTAGGAAAGAGACTATAAGTAAATCGTTCCAAGGTTTTTATAAAACTCAACATACCTTAGTTTTATCGTGCCGACTTACTTAGTACCACTACGAAGTGCAGCAAAAAAAAGCTTCAGTGCAGGAATTACTTCAGATAAATCAGCAAATTCAATCCCGGAATTGTGCGGGAAAGTGTCCACAAAACTAGCGTGATGTAAATTAAACCCAAACTCCATTGATACCAAGCAAGTGCAGATATGATGCCAGGTAGGTGTTCGTCTCGTAGGCGAATGTCGTTAAATCCTAATTTAACTAAGTTGTTGAGACTAAAATCATAGTAGTTGAGCCAGTTCCAACGGCGATCGCACAACAGAGGCATATATCGTTCCCGAAATGTCTGATTCCTTGGGATCACTGGCAAACGTCCAATCAGCAACCGTAACTGGCGAAATGTGCCGTCTTCTGTGAAGTAAGAAA
Organism: Chroococcales cyanobacterium; assembly: GCA_038259325.1. GTDB lineage: Bacteria > Cyanobacteriota > Cyanobacteriia > Cyanobacteriales > Nostocaceae > Nostoc. Next base: position 29,066 of record JBBSOX010000071.1, read on the forward strand.
TGTTCATTAAATCGTGATAACGACCTTGTTGGTAAAGTCGGATCAATAAAGCCATTGGGATGGGGACAATAATAATTAAAAGACACCCCAATGTCAGCCAAGGTTGTTGAGCATTGCGAAAGATGGCTAGTAAGCTGAATAATTCTAAAACGCTAAAACTCACTAATATCGAAATGGTTTCGTAGGATGTAGGAATAATGGGTACGGGATGCAGCCGACGATAGCGATCCACTAGCCAAAACAGTAAGCCGAAATAAGCGATCGCAACTCCTCCCACACCAAACACTAACCAAAAATTCGTACCATAGCCACTCAACAACAACAGTACACTCAACCCCAAGCAACTCCAAGCTTGCAGTAACCACCCAACGATAGAAAGGGGTTCACCAACAATTAAGCGATTGCTCAGTTGTGTGTATTTTTCTAAATCGATGTCTGCTAAAGTCAATAACTCACTGCTGTTGCGAAATGATTTTATCAGACGACGCTGGGCGATCGCTTCGGCTTGAGTTGCAGAAAAACCCAGATTAATCAAACTTGCGACGGATGCACTATTAATATTTGTAGCCGTTAAACGGCGACTCATTTCTACTAATCGCAGTTGTTGTTTTGTGTATTCCAGTTCATTAGCATCGGCAACTTGTTGTTGCTGACGAAAATTTTGCCCCAAATTCCGCAAGATGTTCTCATTACCTTGCAATGTAGGGATGCAGAACATCTTACCAATTTGACCAGGATTACCTAAAATTTTTGCTTGATTAGAGTTAAAAGTTAAACCAGGTACACTTAAACAAGCTTCAGGAGAAAACCTCGCATCGCTAAAATCGGCTTGATTAAGAATGCTTGCACCTTGCAAATTCACTGATTGATTAAACTCCACTTCTCGAAAGATGACAGCTTGCTCAAATGTTGCTTCTCTTAAAAGGAGGGACTGATTAAAATTTGCTTTACTAAACTGGGCTTGATTGGCAAAGCGGACATCAGAAAAATCAGCATTTTCCTGCCACTTGACACTACTGAATTTAGCCAATTGCTTAAAAGTTGCTTGGTTAAAGTTGGCAGCCTTTTCAAAGATACTGCCTTGAAAATCAGCAACTTCTTGGAATTGAGTTTGTTTAAAATTAGCTTTGTCAAAAAAAATACTGCCCTGGAAATTGCTTGGTTGCCTGAATTTAGCACCGCTAAAACTGGCGGGACGACCAAATCGGGTTTCAGCCCAATTAGTGGATTGGAGAAAAGTTGCACCTTGGACATCCACAGACTGAAGAAAGAATGTATTAGAGAACCTCATTTCGCCATTGAAACGAGTTTGCACGAGTGTCAACACACCACGAAAGACGGCAATTTCAATCGATGGAGTTGACTTTGTTCCCAAAAGCGATCGGCAATCTTTGGAGTTCGTGAGTGACTCTAGACAAACGAAGCGCAAACGCTCTAGTTCTTCTTGTTCGGTAGTGGTAAAAATCGGAGCAATGGCTTGGGCGTACAAGGGTGTTCTTAAACCCAAATCGCTGCCCACAAAATCCCCCAAAATCAGGGCATAGCTGAGGTCTAAACCCAGAGGTTTTGCACCTAATCCTTTTCGCAGCAGTTGGTAAAAAGCATCACGAAAGCTAGCGTTTTCTGGGCGCAAATCAATCACCATCTTTTGCAAATCCACGGTCAAATTGCCTTCGCGGAGTGTGGGTGTGCGTAGACGTTCTTGTAATAATTCTAGGGTTAAGGGTGTGCGTTCTGGTTGCGTTTGTGCTGCTGAAGTAGGTAGGGGGAGGAGGAGAAGTAAAACGCAAAGGAACGCAAAGGGAAACGCAGAGGTACGCAGAGAGAGCTTTCTGGGTATTTTTGCATTTAACCTCTGGGTGCATTTGTGTTTAAAAAATAAATTATGCAAATTGTTCGATCATTCGTCGCTAATTAGTAGAACAATTTTACCTGTCACAGAACCGCTTTCAATTAGTTGGTGCGCCTTAGCTGCTTCTTTTAAAGGGAATTTGTGGCTAACATGGATTTTTAATTTGCTTTCATCGATCCAGGTGGCACATTGTTCGAGAATTTCTGCATGGTGCTGGAGGCTTTCTTCTAATCCTAGCAACGCTGGTGTGAGCATTAATTCTAAACCAATGCGGAGATTGCGTAGTCTTGCAGTTTTCCAAACAGTATTGGCATCTGGTTCGAGAATCGTCACAATATCACCATATACTCGCACTGCGGGGAAGGTTTTGTGAAAGGTTTCGCCGCCTACGGTATCAAAAGCCAAGTCTACGCCTTCGCCGTTAGTCCAATCTAATGCTGCTTTTACAAAGTCTGTTTGTTTGTAAAAAATTGCATGATCAGCACCTAGTTGTTTGACGAAATTAGCTTTTTCTTCAGAACCCACTGTGGTGGAAACAGTAGCACCTTTGAGTTTCGCCAATTGAATTGCTACATGCCCGACACCACCAGCACCCGCATGAATCAAAACTCTTTCCCCAGGTTCCAATCGTCCCCGTTCGTATAAAGCTTCCCAGGCGGTGATTAAGACTAAAGGCGCTGCTGCGGCTGCGGCAAAGGAGATAGACGCGGGTTTACGTGCCACAAACCGCTCATCCACAACGGTATATTCAGCATAATTACCTTGGTGTGCGCCCAATCCGCCGTAGCAAAAATATACCTCATCACCTGGACGAAAACGCTGAACACTAGTACCCACCGCTTCGACTACACCAGCACCATCACATCCTAATATTGTCGGCGTGCGATCGGGGTAGAAAGTGCCTCGGCTACGAAGTTTAGTGTCAATGGGGTTAATGCCAGCCGCCACCAAACGCACTAAAAGTTCAGTATTCCCTACAGGAACAGCAGGGTTTGGCACTTCCTGTATTTGCAGAACTTCTGGACTGCCAGATGCTGTCATCAAGACTGCTTTCACAACTATTTCCTCCTGGCTTTAGATGCACATTCATTTGCAACTTTAGCGCAAGAGGGTGGACATAAAGTTATGTCTGAGGGAAAACTGCCTGGCAACAAGGGCATATATCTTTAAAGTTAGATATGAAAAAAGTCAACTATTTATTCATTTTTTGAAATAAAACTAAATATTCCGAAACATAGCTATAATAAAAGATATACAGCGACAACGCTACTCGTTGCGACGCAGCCAATATGGATGCCGGCCAAGTTTTAAGCCGATATGCTCGGGCAGATTTGAAATGAATCAGCCTAAGGGCGAATCTAAGAGGGGCAAAAATGCCTGATGCCAGAATGTACAATAATCGCTTAAATTCTCAAAGCAATTTAGTTAGTACATGACAATAATTGCTTGTCAAATCAATAAAACAATAGAGAGAACATCATGAAAACCGATTTTGATTATCCCAACAAAAATTTGCTTGGAGCAGTTGTTTTTAGGCCTAGTTTTAACAACTTTGAGAAAATTAATGCCAATCAAGCTTGGTCATTATTTTTCACTGCTGGTAAAGAAGACAAGGTGTTAGGACAAGAACCTGAATTAGGCAGATTTTTTACATACTTCTTAATCGCTCTTGGAGTAACCGGAACTCTTTGGGCAACCTACTTTAATGTTTCTGTGTAAACAGATTGGCTACTAACTAAAATCTGGAGACGGTGATTAGAAAGCCTGAATCTGGATTCTGGGGATTCAACATATCAAACACGACTTAGAAAGATAATCGGCAATATCTAGCTTGGAGCGATCGCAAACACGCTTGGAAGTGCCTAATTTTTCGTTCTCACATAACCTAACCTTTCAAGTCGGCATCTAAAAGAACTTATGTAGATACCTGGAATCCTATTTTTTGAAGGAGTCTATGTTACTCCAAGACATCTAGGTAGCATCTAGCTCCTTGTTTTCGCCCTCAATTAATACAATATCCAAAAATAAACCAGCCCATGAAATTATCATTAGAGCAAGAATTTAATATCCGTTGCTTTGCCGACAAAGTGCAACATATGTCTCATGAACAAGCTCAAGAATTTTTGCTTGTGCTGTATGAGCAGATGATGATTCGGGAAAAGACTTTCCAGGAATTGCTCAAACAGGAATGGAGATTGGATTTAGGCACAGTCTCTGGGTAAAGTAGTGAAGTGGTAAGGATTCAGGTCATACTAAAATCTTTACAATCTTTTGCTGATAAAGGTTTCCGGGGATTAGCCACAATTTTATATTCTCAATAAAAATTGCGTAACGACTATATTTTCGTGCCTTATTGCGACTAAAGGTATGTTAATAAGCGAAAGTCAATTTTGAAACTGGCTCTGTGACTGAGTTTTAAACACCTGAATCCTTACGTGAAGTGATTACAGAGCGCGTTATTGATTTGTGGTTAGCAACAAAGAAAAAAAACCGTGAAATAGTATGTTTCACGGTTTTCTGTGTGGTGTGAGGAGTTTAACTATATAGAACCCATTTGATATCTACTTCTGGAAGCAGAAGCATTGCAACTAGCTGGATTTTCCCATTTTCTGGCAGAAAACGGTTTTGCTGAACAGGCTCTATCGTTGATCACTGAACGACGGCTTACTTCAAAGCCAAG
>JBBSOX010000072.1:0-33319 GCA_038259325.1 Chroococcales cyanobacterium
AAACACCTGTAAACCCAACAGATACAACACCTGTAAACCCAACAGATACAACACCTGTAAACCCAACAGATACAACACCTGTAAACCCAACAGATCCAACACCTGTAAACCCAACAGATCCAACACCTGTAAACCCAACAGATACAACACCTGTAAACCCAACAGATACAACACCTGTAAACCCAACAGATACAACACCTGTAAACCCAACAGATCCAACACCTGTAACCCCAACAGATCCAACACCTGTAACCCCAACAGATCCAACACCTGTAACTCCAACAGATCCAACACCTGTAACTCCAACAGATCCAACACCTGTAACCCCAACAGATCCAACACCTGTAACTCCAACAGATCCAACACCTGTAACCCCAACAGACTCTCCAAGCACATAAAAAAACTGCTAATGGGGGTACAAGATGCTCTGCGATCGCCGAACGCGATTGGTTTCGTCATAGTTTTGCGTAAGTCCTGTAGAACTTAGCTCTTCCAACGCAGTAGCACAGACTTATGCTCGATACCAAAGGCATAACCATGACAAACAACTTTAGTCGCTCCCTCTACAGCAACTAAAGCAAAAAGTGATATTCCCTACGACCAGATAACATCTGCTAACGCTAGATTAAATCAAGGATAGGACTTACACAGGGTTCACCGGATATCCTTATATAGTTCAATGACGTTTTCTGTGTAAGTTCCCAGGGACTGACTTATTGCTAAAGAGAACATAAATTTATGACGTTTGATTACGACCTGTTTGTAATTGGTGCGGGTTCTGGAGGTTTGGCGGCTTCCAAACGGGCGGCTAGCTATGGGGCAAAGGTAGCGATCGCAGAAAATGATTTAGTTGGTGGTACTTGTGTGATTCGCGGTTGCATTCCTAAAAAACTCATGGTCTATGGCTCTCACTTTCCTGCACTCTTCAGTGAAGCCTCAGGCTATGGCTGGAAAGTGGGGAATGCTGAGTTGGACTGGGAACATTTCATTACATCTATAGATAAGGAAGTTCGGCGACTGTCACAACTACACATCAGCTTTTTAGAAAAAGCCGGAGTAGAACTAATTTCCGGTCGTGCCACGTTGGTAGACCCCCATACAATAGAAGTTGATGGACGCAAAGTTACAGCAAACAAAATTTTAATTGCTGTTGGCGGGCGTCCCATCAAACCAGATTTACCAGGGATGGAATATGGCATTACCTCTAACGAAATCTTTCATCTAAAAGAACAACCAAAACACATCGTCATTCTTGGCGCTGGTTACATTGGCATAGAATTTGCCTGTATCATGCGTGGCTTGGGTTCTGAGGTGACGCAAATTACCAGAGGTGAAAATATCTTGAAGGGGTTTGATGAGGACATCCCTACAGAAATTGAACAGGGAATGACGAACCACGGAATTCGGCTGATTAAGAATAATGTGGTAAAAACAGTTGAACGCGTGCCAGAAGGCTTTAAATTGACTTTATCAGGGGAAGACCAAGAACCAGTAATTGCCGACGTATTTTTAGTGGCGACTGGTCGAACTCCCAATGTAGATGGACTAGGTTTGGAAAACGCTGGGGTTGATGTCGTCGATAGTTCTATAGAAGGGCCAGGCAACAGTACCACAAATGCGATCGCAGTCAATGAATATAGTCAAACTAGTCAATCGAATATTTTTGCCGTTGGCGATGTCACAGACCGAATCAATTTAACTCCCGTAGCCATTGGCGAGGGCCGTGCCTTTGCAGATAGTGAATTCGGCAATAACCGCCGCGAATTCAGTCACGAAACTGTTCCAACAGCCATATTTTCTACCCCAGAAGCCGCTACAGTAGGCTGGACAGAAGCCGAAGCACGGGAAAAACTCGGTGATGCCGTCAAAATTTTTCGCACTCGCTTTCGCCCCATGTACCACAGTTTGACTGGTAAAGAAGATAAGACAATGATGAAATTGGTGGTTGATAGCAACACTGACAAAGTGCTGGGCGCTCACATGGTGGGTGAAAACGCAGCTGAAATCATTCAAGGTGTAGCGATCGCTGTGAAGATGGGCGCAACTAAAAAAGACTTTGACGCCACCGTTGGTATCCATCCCTCCGCAGCCGAAGAATTTGTCACAATGCGATAACTAGGTCATTTGTCATTTGTCTTTTGAAATCACAATTGACAAATGACAACCTTAACGGTAAAACTTTGATGCCCACCCAGTATATCTACTTGCATGGCTTCGCTTCCAGTCCTAATTCTGTCAAAGCGCGGGATATCGGCGATCGCTTTGCCCAAATTAACACAAAGCTAAAAATTCCTGATCTAAATGCTGGCGATTTTTCGCAGTTGACAATCACTCGTCAAATTACTCAAGTCGCTGCACAATTCAGTAATGATTCTACGCCAGTAACGCTCATTGGCTCAAGTTTGGGCGGCTTGACAGCTGCCCACTTGGGACAGAAATACTTACAAGTACAACATCTTGTGCTGCTAGCACCAGCTTTTGGGTTTTTATCCCATTGGTTGCCCAAGTTAGGGGATGAAGAAGTACAGCATTGGCAGCAAGAAAAATATATCATGGTCTACCACTATGGGGAGGAGCGAAAGCTTCCCTTAAGTTACGATTTTGTTACAGATGCTGCCCAATACCAACAGGAGTTTTTGCAACGTCCTATCCCCACCTTGATTTTGCATGGAAAAAAGGATGAAGTCATCCCCATCGAAGTCAGTCGTGACTTTAGGCATTCTCGTCCTTGGGTTGAGTTAGTCGAACTAAATAGTGACCACGCCTTAGGTAATGTTATGAAAGAAATTTGGCAAGCAATTCGCCTCTTTTGCCAATTACCTTGAAGCTGTAAAATATTAGACTCTCACATAAATAATGTCCTTAGTCATTTGTCCTTATTAGTTACCAATGACTAATGACTAATGATCAATGACTAATGACTAAAATTATGCTTCCCTTTATCCGATCAGATTTAGCCCAATTTACCGCGTACAAACCTCACCCCAGCAGCAATACAGCCGAGTCTGTCCCAGCGCAATTTGATCGGCTGGATACAAATGAAAGCCCATACGATTTACCACCTGAGTTAAAAGAGAAACTAGCCTGGACGTATCAGCAAGTAATTGAAACAAATCGTTATCCTGATGGCGGACATGAGACACTTAAAGATGCGATCGCCGAATATGTAAATGAATCAGCCGGTCTCTCGCTATTCAATACTGCCGCCAATATTTCTGTTGGAAATGGTTCAGATGAGTTGATCCGCTCTATATTAATCGCCACCTGTCTAGGAGGAGAAGGTTCAATTCTATTTGCCAATCCCACTTTCTCTATGTACGGAATTTTGGCACAAACTTTGGGTATTCCTGTAGTGGCGGTGGGTAGAAATGAAACAAATTTTGAAATTGACTTAAAAGCCGCACAGGCTGCGATCGAACAAACTCAAAATCCCCCCATTCGCGTAGTTTTTGTAGTGCATCCCAATTCACCGACTGCCAATAGCTTAACTGCGGCAGAGTTGGCATGGTTAAGAAGTTTGAGTGAGCATATTTTGGTAGTAATTGATGAAGCTTACTTTGAATTTAGCCAAACTACCCTAGTAGGTGAATTAGCACAGCGCCCAAATTGGGTGATATTACGCACTTTTTCTAAAGCCTTTCGATTGGCATCTCTCCGTGTTGGCTATTGTGTCGCTCATCCCGAAGCGATCGCCATTTTAGAAAAAGTTCGCTTACCCTACAATCTCCCTAGCTTTTCCATAGCAGCAGCATTAGTTGCTTTACAAAACCGCACACTCTTACTGGAGTCAATTTCCCAAATCCTGAGTGAACGAGCCAAAATCATCGAAATTTTATCCCAGCAACCAGAACTACAAATTACCGCAAGCGCTGCTAATTTTATTTACCTGCGTCTTAAACCAAATGGCTTAAATTCACAAGATGCTGCCTTAAAAGCTTTCCACCAGAAACTTAGAACACTCGGCACAATTGTGCGATACATTAGCGGAGGATTGCGAATTACTGTAGGTACAATAGAGGAAAACACCCGCACCGTTAATCGAATACAAGCTGTTTTGGCAAATTTGTAATTTTAGCAATTCACTCAATAATTAAATCGGTTGTCTACCTCAGTGCCCAAACGGCGCACTACTCCAACTGTTTGTGGCAGCACACCTACTAAAAGAGCAAAAGCAACATCCGGCAAAAGAGCTACTAAGTGTGGTGGAAAGTATTGTTCAAATTGATCGAGAATTTTCTGAACTCGCTGCCCAGCCACAGGATTTTCTGTAATTTGTTTGATCAATCGAATCCACTGTCGTCTAATCAAGTAAGCCTTCTGACGTTCTTCATTAGATTCGGGAGTTAATAAAGACAGATTACCTATAGGCAGTGCCCTTTGGCAATCACAATCGTAATCTCCACCTACAGCAGCCCCAGGGCCAGCAAACTCCGCATGGTAGCGTTTAAAGAGGATTAATCCATTTCGTCTACGACTATTGACGATGAAAACTTCTCCACTGTGTAAACGTGTAAGGATATCCGAACCTTGCGATTGCTCAGTTCCATCTGCCATGACAAGAGAGTCAAGGAAACTAGTTTCAGGGTAATAAGTTGATACCATAGCGGTCTGATAGCGCCGATGCTGTTCGCTATCCATGTTTTTTAAACTTTCAACGAATTTGGTAGTAGTATGCACTTCAAGACGGAACTAGCTGTTATGTCAAATCAGGTTTTTGAATTCTTTATATTATCAAGACTCTTTTAGCCAATTTAACTAAGATAGTAATAAATAGGCATTCTTTAGCAATTGAGTAATCATATTTTATGAGATATAACTAGATTTGTCTTCAAATTCAGAGAGTGTTTTCTTAAAGTTTTTATAAAGATGAATATCTTAATTAAAAAGTTATTATGAGCTATTGCTATTTTACTAAGGTAGATTGTACACCTATTTCCATTATAATGAATTTATTTATCTATATAAAATACTTTAAAATATTTTTTTATTTAACAGGCAATAAAAAAAGACAAAATTTAATTATTTAAGATAAGTTATACAAAGTTTTATTATTAATATTACGAATAAGGATATTTGTAAAAAGTTCAAATCAAATATCCTTAAAAAAGTTGCCGCAAGCTATATACATCTAGCTATTTAGATATATAGCTTAATTTTCCATTAGACTTAGTTTGTACTTTGATTGTCGATACTGGTAATAAATTTTTTCCAAATTAATCACAAACTCAAAATTTATTATGACCATAATAAATTTTAAATAGTGAAATCAGCACTCAGATGCTTGTGTAATAACATTTGGCTTGAGCGTCTTAAAAAAAATGTATTCCAATTCGATTCAACTTTATGCACCCGATATCCTAGCTTGAAATAAAGTTGCCTTGCTTGATGGTTATTTTCTAAAACGTGGAGATATAAGTCTTGAAATCCCCACTCACGAGAAACTTTTTCACAGCTAGTCAGTAAACCTGAAGCCACACCATGTCTACGGTATTGTGGATGAACCGCTAAATTGGATAAGTAAGGAAAACCCATGCCAACTTGGCTCCACGAATCACTGTAACGTACACCCACTTCTACACTTCCCACTAAGTTATTAGCCGCACCAGTAGTAGCTTCAAAGGCGACTAAACAAATATGACGCGATGGAGGTGATGCCATGCGATGCCTTAAGTCTTCGTAAATACCCAAACGTAGCAATGGAAAAGCCCATCCCCACATACCCTGCTGAGAGTGAAAGCTTTCAGCAATAATTTGAGAAACACCGAGCAAATCAGCAGGTGTAGCTGTACGAATTTGAAATTGGCAGCAAGCTGGATCGATTGGCTGTTGCTGGTATGGATGAAAAAACCGATATTTCAAGGCTAGTTTAGTATTGATTTTATTCAACGAAAAATTTTCAAATATTCTCAAACACCGTTTAAACTGAAGAAAAAATTTGTATCTGCCTCAGAGATTGAACTGGCTTAAGATTGCTAATTCGCTTTTCCTTCTGGATCATACAAAGTTTTACACTTTAGTTTGGGGCTTTATAGCTTGTATTTTTGAAAAAGTCTTATGAGTTACAGCTTCATCAAGCTACAATCTTAACTTCAGTAGGTTCAAATGCGTCCTTGGCTTTACCTAGGGATGATATCAGTCTATTTATCACAAAAACATCTGTAAAGTATTACAGGTTTAGGTAAATGGGTAGATAAATAGCATAACCTGTGCGTAGACATTACCTACAAAATTGTTAAGTAAGTACACTACCGACAAACTCTAGTTGCAAACCACCTTTGGTTGCAGTACTGAAATTATTTATGCAATTGCCGCTATAACAACAGGACTTTACTGCTAGGTCATCGGAACAGGCTGTACAGTTACTGGGTAAGAATCTGTAAGATTCCTAATCCCCAACTTCTTAACCCTACACTTGTCTTGATGATAGTTCTGATTGCTAAATTAGAAAGAGGTATTTGTCTAATAGTATACTTTGGCTTTAAATATTATTGTTTTAATATTGCTGACTCTACCATGACTATCATAAATAAAATTTACTTGCAAGTGTTAGTACAACTGTTGTAGAGGGAAAACTTAATATGCAGCTTCATCTGGATTTTTTAGCTAGTTATGAGCGCTGTATGTAGTATCAGACATTGCTCACAGGAGGTGAAGGAAGATTTGGCAAGCAATCATCGACTCCATAACACTAAACTGACTATGAAAGCAATTACACTGCACCAACGCAAACGGTAATGGGTATAAGCCATTGAGACGAATTACTGTGAGTAAACGCTCTTACACTCAGCAGTCATGTAGCCAAACAGCCTTATTGGTCGAAATGCTCTGCTCTTACCTGACTCAGAAAAATCCTTACCTGATCAGATTATTCTTTATCCGACTGCCGTTGCAGCAGGAAAGCGGTGCATGAAATCCCAAGCAAACAGTAAGCCTAAAATTTTGGTTGTCGATGATGAACCAGACAACCTTGACTTGCTTTACCGCACTTTCTATCGCGACTATAAGGTGCTAAGGGCGAACTCTGGCCCTGCGGCACTCGATCTGCTGGCTCAAGAGGGAGAGGTCGCAGTGATCATCTCCGATCAGCGGATGCCGATGATGAGCGGTACAGAATTTTTGAGCCTGACAGCAACTCAATATCCAGATATTATCCGGATTATTTTAACTGGCTACACCGATGTCGAAGACCTGGTGGAAGCAATTAACGCTGGTAAGGTATTTAAATATGTAACTAAACCGTGGGAAGCAGAGGAACTCAAAGCAGTGGTACGCCAAGCTTTGGATACTCACAATGTCCTCAAAGCCCGCACCCGCGAACTTACCCGCACACTCCGACAAGAATCGCTGCTGAATACTGTCACAAATACGATTCGCAGTGCCTTAGACTATCGCCAAATTTTACAGGCAATTGTAGATACAGTGGGTCATATGTTGGAAGTGGATGTTTGCCTGTTGCGTCCCTTCCAAGATGAGCAGTTAGCTGATAAAGGATTCATTTATCAGAAGACTCTCTCTGAAGAAGCAGGGGAACAGACACCAGCAGAGGTGCAGACAAATAATTCTTCTGCTATGCCTCTTTTGGCTCAGACGGTATGGGAAACCCGCGAAGTTCAGGTGATTCACGATATAACCGATGATGAGCGCATTCACGGTAATACTCCCGAACTGCGCCAACGTGGGGAAGCTTTTGCTGCGGCTAATATTTGTTCTAGTTTAGTTGTGCCATTAATCTGTCAACAAGAATTAATGGCAGTGCTGGCATTGCATCAGTGTTCTCTGCCCCGCTTCTGGGGGGATGATGAGGTGCAGTTAGTGTTGATGGTGGCAGATCAGGCAGCGTTAGCCTTGTCTCAAGCTTATGCTTACGAACAAGTACGTGCCCTTGCCAAGCGAGAAGCTCTAATTAATACGATTACTAGCGCGATTCGCTCTAGCTTAGACCCCCAAGATATCTTTGCGGCTATCACCCAGCAATTGGGACAAGCCTTACAGGTTGATGGCTGTGTCCTGTCTTTGTGGACAGAGGAAGATGAGTTTGTCCAGTGTGTGGGCTTGTATGACAGTTTTCAACAACTGGAAAATTTACATAGGCACAATCTAACCCAGGCATCGTCAGTCCCAGATAATAAATCAAGTAGCAATCATCACCCATTACCACCGAGATTACCCTATTCTCAAGCATCTATACAGGAGAATCCAATCCTCCAACAAATGCTACAGACACATGAACCTGTGGTAATTGGTAATGTGAGCCATTCTCCATCAGATGTGCAGGGTTTTGATTTGCCATTAAAAATGCCAGCGCGATCGCTAATGTTTGTACCATTATTAGCTGATGGGAAATGTATAGGTAGTATTACTCTACATGAAGGTAAAAAAGTACGGCAGTGGCTATCATCTGATATCGATTTGGCAAAAGCAGTAGCAGCTCAAGCAGCGATCGCTGTCCAGCAGTCACACCTGTATCAAAAAACTCGCCAACAAGCTGAACGTTTACTGGAATTAGACAAACAAAAAACTGAATTTTTCCAAAATATCTCCCATGAATTTCGCACACCCATCACGTTGATTCAAGGGCCTTTAGAGTCGGCGGTGGCGGCTGGTGAAGGATTATCTTACTCCCAAAGTGCGATCGCCCTGCGGAACTCCCGTCGCCTGCTGCGGCTGGTAAATCAACTCTTGGATTTACAACGCTTAGATGCGGGGAGAATGCAGCCTAGTTTTCGCCCTTGCGATATAGTCGAATTTGTTAGCCAAATTGTAGAATCTTTTCGCCCCTACTGTGAGAAAAAAGGGCTGCATCTCGCTACTCAGTTAGATGAATGTTCTCCGGTGTACTTGGATATGGAAAAATTTGACAAGGTGGTTTACAACCTCCTGTCAAATGCTATGAAGTTTACTCCTGAAGGTGGCACGATAAGTGTCAGACTAAAATCTGAACACGATCGTTGCATATTGCAAGTACAAGATACAGGGATTGGCATTGTTAAAGAACAAATTCCCCACTTATTTGAGCGTTTCCGCCAAGCTGAAGGTTCAGCAAACCGTTCCTATGAAGGCAGTGGTTTGGGTTTAGCTCTAGTTAAAGAATTGGTAGAATTACATGGTGGCCAAGTCACCGTGGAATCAGTTTACGGCGAAGGCACTACCTTTAGTTTATGGCTTGTTACTGGAAATACTCATTTACCCACACAGCAAGTACTAGAAACGCCTACCGAACTGAATACGAGCCGCGCTAGCGTAGAATTGGCTGATTTAGAATTGGTAGAGTCAACAACAGACAATATTGAAGATATTACAATAAATTTCTCCTCCAGTATTGATACTCAAGACTCAGCACTTAAGACTCAGCATTCAATTTTAGTTGTAGATGACAACCCGGATTTACGAACCTATGTATCTGAAATTTTCCGTCGCAACGGCTATCATGTACGCACAGCTCGTAACGGTTATGAAGGGCACAGTATAGCTAAGGAAATTATACCCAGCTTGATTGTGACTGACTTAATGATGCCCTTGGTGAGCGGACTTGAGATGATTCAGATGATCCGCCATGAGGAGAAGCTGAAAGGAACACCAATCATTCTGCTGACAGCAAAAATTGACGAGGAAACCCGCATCGAAGGTACAGAACATGGCGCAGATGCTTATTTAGCAAAACCATTCAATGATCGGGAACTTTTAGCGGAAGTTCGGAATCTTTTAGCGTTGAAGGAAAATGAACGGCGAATCGTGGAGTTAAATACTTATCTAACAGAATCGGTGCTAAAGCGCTTTTTGCCGGCTGTATTGGTGCAAAAAGCCGCAACCGGAGATTTAACTTTAGATTTGCGCCCAGAACCACGCTTAATTACAGTTTTATTTAGTGACATCGTAGGTTTTACACAGCTAGCAAATACTCTTAGATCCCGACGAGTAGCAGAGTTGCTCAATGAATATTTAGAAGCTATGACCAAGGTTGTATTTGGCAATGGCGGCACTGTAGATAAATTTATGGGAGATGCTATCTTAGCTTTATACGGAGCACCAGAAGAACTAACCCCTAATGAACAGGTACGTCGTGCCATAAATACAGCAAGAGCAATGCACCGCTCACTAGCTGACTTGAACCAGCGCTGGCGAAACCAAGGCGTATTCGATGGTGACAAACTTACTAGCGTCCAGTTCCGGTGCGGTATCCATCAAGGTACTGCTGTTGTGGGGATGTTTGGTAGTGCTGAACGTGCCGATTATACTGCCATTGGTCCAAGTGTAAATATTGCTGCAAGGTTGCAAGCTGCCGCTGTTCCCGGTACTATTCTGGTTTCTGCTGCCGTGGCAGATTATTTGCAAGAAGAAGAAATTACTAAAGGTAGTCCGCTAGAACTTAAAGGAGTAGATGAAACAGTTTTGACCTTCGCTGTTACACCAGAGCTAATTGTTAATCGCTAAAATTTAGACTGGTATTTTAAAGCATTACCAAATGAGTAAGAGTGTTTAATCATATCCAGTTTATATAATATGACACCATCAGTTGCAGATAAAACTCCAATTCCAGCCAAGGTCTGGAGGCGACACACCGACCCACCAGGTTTGTGGATTTCTGTCGTTATAGGTTCAGTTTCTCTGCACTTGCTGGCGTTCTGGCTGATGCGTTCATCTAATGCATTTAGTCTGTGGTTTCCCAAAGAAAGTCAATCTGCTGTTCCCATTGAATTGATAGACATTGCTCCCAAAACAAAATTAATAACCAAATCCAAGTCACCAGCCAAAACAGTTTCGCCAAAACCACTATCCGCAACTCAAAAGTCTGTACCAGCGCGTTCACCACAAACAGCACAGACTACGCCCAGAAATCAAGATTTTGGCGCAATAAATTCTGCGGGTAATCTCCAGCAAAAGAACCGGATTTACGCCTCTCAATCTAATAGCCAACAGAGAGTTCCTACACCGACACCGACACCGACACCGACACCGACACCGACACCGACACCTACAGCCACACCGACACCGACCCCAATACCAAAATCTACACCTACAGTTCCAGTTGGTAATCTACCTTGGAACCGCCGTCAAGAAATCAAACTGGGAAAGGGAACGTTACTACCAACAGGTATTCCATCAAATCCACCAGTTTCGGAACCTGAAAATAGAGAAACTCCAGCAACTCCTACCAGACCAACTCCAACAACTTCAACTCAAGAAACTTCAGCAACTCCTACCAGACCAACGCCAGCAACTTCAACTCAAGAAACTCCACCAACTCCTACTAGACCAACTCCAATAACTTCAACTCAAGAAACTCCAGCAACTCCTACCAGACCAACGCCAACAACTTCAACTCAAGAAACTCCACCAACTTCTACCAGACCAACGCCAACAACTTCAACTCAAGAAACTCCAGCAACTCCTACCAGACCAACTCCAACAACTTCAACTCAAGAAACTCCACCAACTCCTACTAGACCAACTCCAACAACTTCAACTCAAGAAACTCCAGCAACTCCTACCAGACCAACGCCAGCAACTCCTTCTGAGGGAGCATCGGTAGCAATCGTAGCTCCTATGCTTAGAGATGAAGTGAGTAACTTAATACAATCAGGAAGATTACGACAAGATGCTTTACCCGACGTTATCGCTTCATACAGGGGAAGCAATACCAAACAATTAGACTCAAGTTTTCTTCCCCGCGATTCTGAAGTTAAGCCTGCACAGATACTTGCTAGCTTAGTAATCGATCGCAATGGCAACTTTCAACAGGCTGTAGTTCTAGAAATAGAACCCGCAACACTACAAAGTGAAAAAAGCACATACGAGCGAGTTCTCAATGATGTTTTCCAAACAGAAAACTTTCTTGCTGCTCACAACAACGATGGCACAAAACCCGATTTGAGCAATTTATTTGTACGTATAAAAATCCAATCTGCCAATTCCAACTAAATACTTGAATTTTTCCAAAAACTATGTTATGTTTACATAGTTGGAAATTTGCGGGCGTAGTTTAGTGGTAAAACTATAGCCTTCCAAGCTATTAATGCGGGTTCGATTCCCGCCGCCCGCTTAAAAAATAGATCTGAAATGTGCACTAGTAAAACACATGTCTCAATTACCCAGATGTGGCTTGAGGAAATTGTTGAGGTAGGCAAACTTCCTCTACAGTTTACTGGTGCAAGAAGTAAGTTTGAAATTGATAAACAGTTAAAACATAACTGTTTCAATCATGGAATGCCTACTCTTTAGTTAATCATACAACTTACAGGTAGATTATAAATAGCAAGCCAAGCCAATACTAGTACTGTGCGATGTGTAAGCGATCGCTAGCCTTGCCAAACAAATAAAAAACTAGAGGAATATCGCACAGCTTCAATTTCCGCGTATTCCTCATTGCTTTAACATCAACAACGTATTTCTTTATCCAAATTTGCCGCTGACGTAATCTCGAGTATCTTCTTGTTGAGGATTGTTGAAAATATTCTCTGTCAAGTTGTATTCAACCAGATATCCCATTTTGCTGCCCGTTTCTGTCGCTTGTGCATTGAAAAAAGCTGTCATATCTGATACCCGCGCTGCTTGTTGCATATTGTGGGTAACAATAATAATGGTATATTGCGACTTCAGTTCTTGAAGTAATTCTTCAACCCGCAAAGTTGAAATTGGGTCAAGAGCGGAGCAGGGTTCATCCATTAGCAAAACCTCTGGTTGAATTGCGAGGGCGCGAGCAATACACAAGCGTTGCTGTTGACCACCAGATATAGATAAACCACTTTGCTTTAGTTTATGCTTAACTTCATCCCATAAAGCAGCTTGCCGCAAACTCCGTTCTACCAATTCATCCATATCACCTTTATAACCATTAATCCTGGCTCCAAAGGCGATATTTTCATAAATTGACTTTGGAAAGGGGTTAGGCTTTTGAAAAACCATCCCAACCCGACGACGTAATTCTACTGTATCAATTCTTTTATCATAAATATCGCTTTCACCAAAGGTAATTCTGCCTTCAATACGTGCGCCAGGAATCAAGTCATTTAAACGGTTAAAACACCTTAGCACAGTGCTTTTACCGCATCCAGAAGGACCAATAAGAGCAGTAATTTTGTTTTTGCCAATATCTAGGTTAACATCACGAACTGCTTTGAAACTACCATAGAAAACAGATAATTGTTCAGCTTGTAAAATATTTTCGGAAGTAGCGGTTTTTGAACTTGATACCATACAAAACTTTCAGCTAAGTACTGAAAATATACATCAATAATGAGGTTGATTTATTTAGCGTGACTGCTGGAATTTATTGCGTAAAAATATTGCTGTTGAATTCATTAACATCAGCACGATCATCAAAACAACAATGCCAGCAGCAGCATTCTGGTGAAACTCAACTTGAGGACGAGAAACCCAATCAAAAATTTGAATTGGCAGTGCTGTAAAAGAACTTTGCAAACCTTGGAAAGAAAGCCGAGGTAAGAAAGTAATAAACCCAACAGCCCCAACTACAATCAATGGAGCCGTCTCACCAATCGCTCGTGAAAGTGCCAAAATTGTACCGGTCAGGATACCTGGTAAAGCAATAGGAAAAATTTGTTCTCTAATGATTTGCCACCTATTGGCACCAAGGGCAAAACCTGCTTGTCGTAGACTATCGGGAACAGCACGCAGTGATTCACGAGTAGTAATGATGATAATTGGTAGAATCAACAAACTTAATGTTAAAGCACCAGCTAGAATACTGCGTCCCCTAGTAATTGGTTCCATCACCCGCACAAAAACTTGCAAGCCTAGCAAGCCATAAATAATTGATGGCACTGCGGCTAAATTTGCAATATTGATTTCAATTAACTGAGTAAACCAGTTATCCGTGGCATACTCTTCTAAGAAAATCCCTGCGCCTACTCCTAAAGGAAAGGAAATTAAGGCAGTTATTACCAACAGCCAAATAGTGCCAACTAAGGGAGCCAATACCCCAGCAGAAGAGGCACGGCGAGAGGAAAAACTGGTAAGAAAAGACCAATTCAAGCGGCTAAGACCGTCAGTTAAGACATCTATGAGCAAAATAACTAACACTAATAATGCAAAGGTAGTCGCAACCCAAGTGGCGATCGCAAAAACTTTGTCAAGGTTGTAGCGCTTATTGATCGATAGGTCAAAGTTCGGATTTGCCCCAGAATCAGACAGATTTTTAGAGTGAGTATTGCTCTTTGTCATTCGTATTTTTCCCGGAAGCGACGAACAAACCAGTAACTAAAAATATTCAGGGCTAAGGTGATGAGAAACAAAGTCATACCCACCGCAAAAATAGTTTGATAGGCCAGTGAGCCTGCTGGTGTATCTCCTTTACTGACTTGGACAATGTATGCTGTCATTGTCTGAATTGGCACTAGCGGATTGAAGCCCAATTGAGGATTTTGACCAGCCGCGATGGTGAGAATCATTGTTTCACCAATAGCGCGAGAAATAGCCAAGATAAAAGAAGCTACTATCCCAGAAAGAGCTGCTGGCAATACCACTGAAATAATTGTTTCCCGCTTGGTTGATCCCAATGCATAAGCACCTTCCCGCAAACTACGCGGAACGGAATAGAGAGCGTCTTCACTCAAAGAAGCTACCAAAGGAATAATCGAAACTCCCAGTACTAAACCCGCACTCAAAGCATTGAATCCCTGCATCCCTGGGATGAATGTTTGGAGGAAGGGTGTGACTGTGAACAGTGCAAAGTAACCAAACACAACGGTGGGTACGCCTGCCAATACTTCTAGGGCGGGCTTTAGCCATTTGCGAAGTTTCGCTGGAGCATATTCACTTAAGCAGATAGCAGCTAACAACCCTAGTGGCAATGCCACTGCGATCGCAATTACAGATGTGAGCAACGTGGCGCTAATTAGCACCATGATTCCAAACTGCTTATTAGTAAAGAGCGGTGTCCATTGTGTGTCTGTTAAAAACCGCCAGATCGAGACTTCTTGAAAAAATTCAACAGTCTCAAAAATCAGTGTTAAAACAATGCCAATCGTGGTTGCTACCGAGATCAAAGCAAACAAGGCAAACAGCGCTCTAACACCAGTTTCCACCCGTTTACTCAAAGCCCGATTAGGCTGCCATAAGTTGGAATTACTTGGTTGATTAGATAACGGATTGGAAGTCATTTCTTTGCCGACAACCTCATAAATTCAAACTTCCTTTGTATCTATGGACACACTACCATTCTATGAGAACTACCCTAATGCTGGAAATAAAGCTTACTTTCAAGACCATTAGCCTTAAATAAAGTTAGTATAAGTAGACTTTTTTTGACAAGCTATTACTTCCAGCTAGCAGGGCGTAGTGCAAATTCTGTTTACGAGAGTAATTAGTGGCTGATTCTTACTTTTCTTTCTTGAGAAGCTCTTTCAGGGTTACACCCACTTGAGAACCCTCACCTTCAAAAACTGAACCTACTGTACCTTTACTGAAGCGTGCTTGAACTTCAGTGAGTATGTCCTGAGGTAAAGGCACATAGCCGACTTCCGATACTAGCTTTCGGCTTCCTTCAGCATAATTGAAATCAACAAAAGCCTTGACTTCAGGACGAGTTGCCGCAGTTTTCTTAACGTAGATAAACTCTGGACGAGCCAGGGGCTGGTAAGTACCATCGCCTATGGTTTCTGGACTCGGCTGAACACAGCCCTTACCATTGTCAATACCAACGAGCTTTAACTTCTCTTTATTGTTCTCATAATAGGCATAACCAAAGAAGGCTATACCATTTTGATCACCGCTCACGCCCTGCACCAAGGTATTATCATCTTCACTAGCAGTGTAGTCTCCCCGGCTTTCCCCTTCTTTCCCTATAACTGCTTGAGTGAAATAGTCGTAAGTACCAGAGTCAGTACCAGCACCGTACAAACCTATTTTCTGAGCAGGAAATTTCGGATTAATTTGGTTCCATTGGGTAATTTTGCCTTGAGCCGCAGGTTCCCACATTCTTTTTAATTCATCAACTGTGAGGCATTGAACAAAGTTGTTTTGGGGGTTAACCACTACAGATAGGCCATCATAAGCGATCGGCAATTCAATGTACTCTATATTACCTTTCTTACAGAGTTCCACTTCTTCCGGCTTGATAGGACGGGAAGCATTAGAAATATCAGTTTCACCCGCACAGAATTTCTTGAAGCCACCACCTGTACCAGAGGAAGCCACAGTGACTCGCACTCCAGGATTCGCCTTTTGAAACTCTTCTGCCATCGCCTCAGAAATAGGATAGACGGTACTAGAACCATCTACCTGGACTTTTCCAGATAAATTTGATCCGGCTGCTGTATTGGTGGCTGGGTTAGCGCCGCCATCAGCTGGACTAGAGTTGTTAGAAGCTTGATTGTTATCGCCGCAAGAGCCAATACCAATTGCTAGAGCAACTAGGGGAGCAACCAACCGCACCTTTGAAGAGAACATAAGGATCTTTATAAATTGATGCTATGGATTAACAGTATGAACATTAGCACTCTAGAGTAAGAGGAAGGTTAAGAAATGGTTAAGGAAGCCTAAAACATACTTATAATTTCTAAAACTTAAAGTTAGTAAAGGCACACGTTAAAAAGCATATTATTACTTTAATGCGTTGGATATAAATTATACCATTAATTACTACTAGATAAAGTGAAAGATAAATAATTTGGGTAAGTTTTAAATATTTTTTTGAATCTGCACATTTTTAAATGAATTTACTGCGACAAATTAGGAATTAAGAAGCAGCTTTAAGGTAAGGTATTCGGCAGTGAAATTGTAATCCCCCCTGTCATTTGGGTTCTGCGTACCCCTAATCTTAAACAAGCTAGTACAGCGGGCGCGGAAGTAAACCACCCATTCCAAATCCATGAAACGCTTACGCTATATTAATTTTGACTTTTGACTTTTGACTTCCGCGCAGCGGTACTAGCAGTGTAGGCAAAGCTAAGGTGGGAGAGTTCATATATTAATGTTTATACTGGTTGCTGTTGGTTTTCCCTTTTGCCTTTCCTTGGTTGCCTGATAAATGTTTGCTGCTTCCAATCAATTACTATGGTCCATGATCGGCTTACTCCTGACAATGGGTGGCACTTTCCTAGAAGCTTATGGCATCACCTTACCCTGGAATTGGAGTAAGCACGGAATTCAGACTTTTTCTTTAGGTGTCACTTTTCAAATTGGCGCAGTGCTATTGGTAGGTTGTTTAGGGGGTAAAAATGCTGGTGCGCTCTCGCAAATTGCTTATTTAGTGATGGGTTTAACCTTATTACCTGTATTTGCTGATGGCGGCGGTATCGGTTATATCAAGTTATCTCAATTTGGCTATTTGCTAGGCTTTATTCCTGGTGCTTGGATTTGTGGCTTGTTCGCTTTTAAAGCTAGACCTCGATTAGAAACTCTCGCCTTTAGTTGTATCTGTGGCTTGTTAACTCTCCACCTATGCGGTATTACTTATTTGATTATTAGCTATATTTTTCAGTGGAAAGGCACAGAAAATCTACCCTTAATGCAAGCAATCCTCAGATACTCCTGGTTTGCATTACCAGGGCAACTAACTGTGGTCTGTGCCGTTACTGTAATAGCATATGTATTACGTCACTTAATGTTTTATTAGTTCATTGTCTTTCGTCCTTTGTCATTTGTCAAAAGCTCATGACTAATGGTCAATGAATAACCTTTACATGTGTGACCTGGTTCGCCTTCGGCGTCTCATCTTCTCCCAAAGCTATCCATTAGCCGGATCTTTCTTAATATTTACAAGAGTATTGACTCACATTTTTTCTAACTCTAATTAGTTCGTTGTTAATTCTCAATAAAAAGCTAATTTAGCGAGAAGATTAAGAATTAACTTGTCAAGTATGCTTGAAACTAGTATGTACGTACCTCTACGGGGAAGCAAGCTACGCGTAGCGTTTCCTTTAGGAGCAGGGCTGTAGGAAGAAGACTGTGCTGTCCCACTAATGACCAATAAACAATGACCAATGACTAATTCGCTATGCGTTTAAAAAATCGCCTTTTCTGGATCGCTGCCTTCATAGCTTTTTTCTTAGACCAAATAACAAAATACTGGGTGGTGCAAACTTTTAACTTGGGGCAGACACTACCACTCTTACCTGATATATTTCACTTCACCTATGTCACTAACACTGGTGCCGCTTTTAGTCTGTTAAGTGGGAAAGTAGAGTGGTTGCGGTGGCTATCTTTAGGAGTGAGTTTAGTATTGATAGCGTTGGCTTTGTTTGGCCCAACGTTAAATTTGTGGGATCAGTTGGGCTATGGCTTGATTTTAGGTGGAGCTATGGGCAACGGTATTGATCGCTTTGTTTTAGGTTATGTCGTTGATTTTCTTGATTTTCGCCTGATTAACTTTGCTGTATTTAATATGGCTGATTCATTTATTAGTATCGGTATAGTTTGCCTGTTAATTGGTTCCTTGCAAAAAACACCGACTTCAACTGGCAGGTCGCATTAAACTATATAAGCCTGGGATGGTTAATCCCAGGCTATTTATTACTGAAACCCTTGATCAGTAATATATGCGAATACTTAATTTCTTAATCCCAGCGATTTTTATTTGTTTCTTATTTTACACCAGTTTGCATAACTGGTATAAGAGGTTAAAATGCGCTGACAATTGCTGATGGCAAACTAGTATTCAAATTATGCCCCAGCTTTGAAATTAATTACCTGTAGCAGGAGTATTTGGCAAACTAGAGCCTGGAACTGTGCTGGGAGAAGTCATACCTGGTTCGGTAGTACTGCCAGGAGTAACAGACTCAGATGGGGTGACGGTTCCTGGTTCGGTAGTGCTGTCAGGAGTACCAGACTCAGATGGAGTGACGGTTCCTGGTGCTGGATTTAAATTGCTAGGAGCGCCAGGTTGTTGATCTGGGGTGAAGGTTCCTGGTGCTGGATTTAAATTGCTAGGAGCGCCAGGTTGTTGATCTGGGGTGAAGGTTCCTGGTGCTGGAGTGCTTTCAGGAGTACCAGATTCAGGTACTGTTATACTTCCTGGTGTAGTGGTGCTATCAGGAGTAGTGATGCTACCAGGCGTAGTTTCTGCTGGTACCGTTTCTGCTGGTGTCGTAGTGCTACCAGGAGCGCTAGGGTTGACTGCTGTGCCGCCGGGACAGCGAGAGTTGAGCGGAAAATTCTTGCACAGAATTTCCATCCCTTGTGGCGACATCTTAATTTCCGCGGGTGTACTGGTGGAGTCGCTACTGGATTGGGCTATGGGGGATTTACTGGATTCGGCTACAGCAATGTTAGCAGTAAGCGCTAAAGATAGAGCTGTACCAATCATGGTCAGAGATTTTCCCATCATTCTGAAATTAACCTCAACGGAACACTCGCCCCATTAAAGCAGATAATAGGATTTAGAAAATCTTCCTAAATGAATATATTTAGGTTTGTTTCAGAATATGTGGATATGTAAATTGGTAAAAATTAAATCTGTTCTTTATTAAGGTTTAGTGTTCAATGATACAATATAAAAACTATTATTGTAGTTATTCAACTAGTAATAGTAGATCATGCAAGCTTTTTAGAAAAGAGACAAAATTTATGATTTTGTAAAGAAGTGACGGAAATAACAAAGTAATCCCGCTCATAATGTGTATTTAGGTATAAATTAGAACTAAAAATTAGGTATAACTAATTTCTGCTTTGGCTTATGAGTAAAATGATGAAAGACTAACATCTAAATTTTAATTCGCCCGATTCTTCACTAAAAAGTGTGATGTGAATAGCCGATGAGTTTTCCACAACCCCCTCAAAAGCCACAAACGTTACTTGGTCAACTGACTCAAGCGGTACATACTATTCAAGCTAGGGTCGATTTTTCTAAATTGGCCCTCAAGCCTAATGCCAAAGTACCGGAACTCTGGGTGCAGGATGCGGGGGCGGATAAAGCAGAGGTATATCCACTGTTGGGCGATCGCTATATTCTAGGTCGTAGCTCCAAATCCAGCGATATCGTCATCCGTAATCCTGTTGTCAGCCAAATTCACCTATCGCTATCGCGGAATTCTACTCAACGCACACCAGTTTTCGTCATCAAAGACGAAAACTCCACCAATGGTATTTATCGGGGCAAGCGTCGTGTTAATTCCCTGGAACTGCGTCACGGCGATATTCTGACTCTGGGGCCTCCAGAACTCGCCGCTTCTGTGCGCTTGCAATACGTCGATCCACCAGCCTGGTATGTCAAAGCGGCAAGTTGGACAGCTTGTGGTGTCGGCGGTGCTAGCGCCCTGTTAGCGTTAGTGATTGGCGTCGAATGGCTGAAATTTCAAGTTAGACCCTTACCCACAGCTACACGCGCCCCAGTAGTTGTTTACGCCCGTGATGGAGCTACTCCCCTGAGAGAGCCTCGGACTACCTCTCATGTAGACATGAAGCGATTAGAGGAATTTGGCCCTTATTTGCCTGCTGCGGTAGTGGCTTCAGAGGATAGTCGTTATTACTGGCACTTTGGGGTTGATCCTGTAGGGATTTTACGAGCGGTGTTGATCAATAGCCGTAGCGGAGATGTGCAGCAAGGAGCCAGCACTGTTACCCAGCAAGTTGCCCGTAGTTTGTTCCGTGAATATGTAGGCAGACAGGATACCCTTGGACGCAAATTGCGAGAGGCAATTGTTGCCCTAAAGCTCGAAACCTTTTACAGCAAAGATGAAATTTTGCTGATGTACTTAAATCGGGTTTTTTTGGGGGGAGATACCTCTGGCTTTGAGGATGCATCCCGATATTACTTTGAGAAGTCGGCTAAAGAATTAACTTTGGCAGAAGCAGCAACGTTGGTAGGGATTTTACCTGCTCCCAACGCTTTCGATTTCTGTGGGGATGGGCCAAATAAACTAGAAGCAGCCGAATACCGGAATCGCGTGATTAAGCGGTTGCTGGAGATGGGCAAAATTAAACCTGAGGATGCAAACCGAGCTAGACGATCTACTGTTCAACTTAGTCCTAAAGTCTGTGAACAGCAGGCTAAGACGATCGCTCCTTATTTTTACAGTTACGTCTTCTCGGAGCTTGAATCAATCTTGGGAGAGGGAGCCGCAAGAGAAGGGAATTATATCATTGAAACAAAGCTTGATCCAGCGATACAGAGTCAAGCAGAAGCAGCATTGAATAATTCAGTAAACAACTCTGGTAGAACTTTTAATTTTTCTCAAGGGGCTGTAGTTACTCTTGACTCTAGTACAGGCAGTATCTTGGCAATGGTAGGCGGAACTGATTACAGAAAAAGCCAGTTCAATCGTGCTGTTCAAGCCAAAAGACAACCAGGTTCCACCTTCAAAATTTTTGCTTACACTGCTGCTATTCAACAGGGAATTTCAGAATCAAAAAGTTATTCTTGCGCCGCTTTACCTTGGCAAGGCTTTACTTATAAACCCTGTCGTGCAGGTGCTGACACTCGTTTAGATATTGCTACCGGGCTGGCTCTTTCAGAAAATCCTATTGCCCTACGAGTTGCCAGAGAAGTCGGGCTGAATAAAGTCGTGGCAATGGCAGAGAATTTGGGAATAAAGTCAACCCTTGATCCAGTTCCTGGACTGGTACTAGGTCAAAGTGTGGTCAATGTTTTGGAAATGACTGGTGCTTTTGGCGCTATTGGTAATCGTGGTATACGGAATCCTCCCCATGCGATTAACCGAATTTTAGACAGTGGTGATTGCCGCGATCGCAATGATATCAAAACCTGTCGTGTAATCTACTCCTTCGACCAAGATCCAGATGCCAACAAACGAGTGCTGCCAAATGGTGTAGCAGATGAGATGACTAGTTTGATGCGTGGTGTAGTCACAAGAGGTACTGGTCGTAGTGCTGCAATTGGGCTGGGAGAAGCTGGGAAAACAGGCACGACTGATAAAAACGTTGACTTATGGTTCATAGGTTTTATTCCCAGTCGGCGGCTTGTAACTGGTGTCTGGCTGGGAAACGACAATAATTCCCCGACATCTGGTAGCAGCGCTCAAGCAGCTCAGTTATGGGGAAATTATATGCGGAGAATTACGAGGTAAAGGGGCATTGGGCATTGGGCATTGGGCATTGGGCATTGGGAAGAGAATCAAGCCCCTATTCCCTATTCCCTATTCCCTATTCCCTATTCCCTATTCCCTATTCCCTATTCCCTATTCCCTATTCCCTATTCCCTATTCCCTATGGATTTTAGATAAGCATTGAGCTTGGGTAATAGTTCATCAAGAATTGGTTTAAATCTGCTTACCTGTTCATTTGTCAATAACTGTCTGGCGTAGGATAACCTCAGCCAGCTTATTGTTTCATACAAAGACCCTCTCGCAATCTTGACAAAACGTCGATTGTCTTGGTCGTTGTATCTACCTCTACCTTCTGCGATATTCGCACAAACACTATCAGCAGACCGAACAATTTGCTTGCCCAGTGTATCTTTAGTGAAATTGTCCCATCCTTTAACAATACGCCAAATTTCATTAGCTAGTTTTTCAGCGAGCTGGTAAACTTTTAAGTCCTCAAAATCGGGTCTTTTCACAAAATTCCATTGATCATTTATTGATCAATAGTTCCCAATCCCCCATGCTCCATGCCCCATGCCCCATGCCCAATTATTGATATCCCTGCCAAGGAATGACTTCCAGCGTACCGCTAGGCTTAAATATCACTTGGAAGTGGGCAAGAGGTTCTTTATCGTTGGGAGCTGCGACATTGGAACCGTAGATAGCGTTGAACATCTTGGGAAGGGGTGTTTCTCGGAAATAGTCAAAGGCGACTTGGTTGAGTGGTTCATAGTCAGCAATTACTCCTTCTTTGTTGACTGCCACCCGATATTTCAAATCTCGCGTAAAGGTGGGAGTACCACTCCAGGTTTGGCGAACTGTACTATAAAGCTTTTGGTTTAAACCTTTGACTATATTAGAGTCAGTAATTTTTGTGCCGACAACCTCTGGTGTTCTAGCATATCCCCGCCAAGGGCTAACTTCTAACACACCTTTTGTAGTAAACACTACTCGAAATTGGGCGATCGGTTCATTGGAAATAGGAGGGCGGCTAGCTGGATTGTAAAGTACGTTGGGCAGAGGAGTTTGACCTACTCCTAGATTTGCCTCTTTATTCAGCGCTTTATAACCAACGATCGCTCCATCCGCAGCTACACCCAAACGATAGATCAAATCCTGTTGCAATCCTGAGCGATTAGTCCAAGCTGGATGAACCTGGTTATAAACTTGACGATTCAATGCACGTAACTGGGATGGATCAGTAATTTCTGGAACTGTATTTAAAAGTGCTTCTAAATCTTTAACTGCCGGCTTTGTATTAGCTGTGGTCGTTGGTGTGGGGGTTGCAGTCGCTAAGGGTGTTGCAGCAGCTGATGCTGGAGGAGTGATATTGTTTGTTGTAGAGCTAGTTTGCTCATCTGGTTTAGGCTGCGGTGGACGCATTTGGGGAGGTGGAATCAAGATAAAGGCGATCGCTGCTACTGCTAAACTTGACACACCCACAGCAGCCGGAACAGCCTGCCTAATTAAAGCCTGACTAGCACCGCCATAACGTCTGGTAACTGGTTGTAGTTCTAGAGAAAGTTCAGGTAAAGTTTGGCTATCAGCAAAAAACTGATCCACTGCTTCCACTAAATCAAACAACTGTACCGTATTCAAATCTATTTCAATAGGAGGTCGTTTGGAATTGTTAGAGTGATCGAATCCTTCTGGAGAAC
The DNA here is from genome assembly GCA_038259325.1 of Chroococcales cyanobacterium. Classification (GTDB taxonomy): domain Bacteria; phylum Cyanobacteriota; class Cyanobacteriia; order Cyanobacteriales; family Nostocaceae; genus Nostoc. The sequence continues at coordinate 23,657 of JBBSOX010000072.1, forward strand.
CTTCTGAATGTATAATCAACCTATGTCGGTTGCTGTCAATTTTCTGAAACTCTACTAGCTCCGATTCCTGGTTGTGTGCTTGCGGATTGGGTACACTACTTAAAAATTCTTGGGCATAGCCACTAACAGCCCTCACCAAACTTTCAAAAAATTCCCGCCCTCCCGTTAGCGGCTGATTGTAACCAGATAAATAACATTCTGCATTTACCAATATTGATAATTCCGGGCGCATTTCCTGAAAGTGTGCAGCCCTAGTGACATCACTTAACCCTTCTAAAAGCAGTGTACAATTAGGCAAACTGTACTTACGTTGAATATTCATTCCACTTCACCGTCAAAAAGACTAATCCAGAATCGCTGCATTCCAGCTGTACCAGTACAAAATAGTAATTGTCCTAACAAATTTATAGCTAGCTCATCTAATTTTTCATCAGAGCTTAATGCCAGTACACCAGAACGTCGAGCATTCATCCGGCTCTTAAAATGCGCTCTAAACCGTTCTAAGTAATTAGATAGGCGCAAATTCTGTTCCAATGGAATCTGCTTTTCTTCCATTTGCTGACATATCATTAATAACTGGCGAATCACAACAGTTAAACGCCGCGCTATGTAGCAAGCAATGACCACCAGAGCTTTTGCTTCCATGATAGTTAAAGGACGGCGCATGTGCGCTCTCCGTAGCGGATTAGAGCTACGCATCCGCCATAAATTCACCCTGTCTTTAACAATTCCTTTTAAATCCAACTCTTGAGCAAAAGTCAGGATTGCTTCCGAACCACCAAGCTCTAAAGCTTCAATTGCCAGTAAAATCAGGTCAATTTGCAGCCTGGTTCTTCGAGGACAAGTTTTGGAAGCGATCGCAGGATCTGGTAAAGTGTCCAGAACCATCGGCAGTGAGTCTTGAGTTGGACTGTTGAACGGCGTTAAACTTGCTGAGACATTCATTCTATAAATACCTTGTGCGGTTCTAACAGACTAGATAAAACAAATTTAAGATTCGGTAGCCAAGACTTGAGCATTAGACTTATAGCAGTAGCATGGCTACCTGATATATACATTACTTAACTCTTTCTAATCAAAGTTTTCCCTATATTGAAATCAAAATTTTAAAACATCAGTTAATTCACCTCATTTATTACTGCAATACCTCTCTTAGCTTGATTTAGATTCTAATTATCGTCAATAATAGACGAAGCTTCAGCCTCGACCCCCAGCGTATGACATTATAGTGTACGATTTTTCAGGTATCGAAAAATTGGGCATTGGGCATTGGGCATTGGACATAGATTATTAATTCTTCTCCCTCATCTCCCATTCCCACTACCCACTCCCCACTCCCTACTCCCCACTCCCTACTCCCCATTTTATGGATTTGAAGTCTCTCGTTCGTGACATCCCAGATTTCCCCAAACCCGGAATTTTATTTCGGGATATTACTACGCTGCTGCGTGATCCCGAAGGACTACGCTATACTATTGACTTTTTAACACAAAAATGCGATGAAGCTGGGATCAAAACTGATTATGTCATCAGTATGGAGTCGAGAGGATTCATTTTTGGCTCACCTCTGGCTTATAAATTAGGAGCTGGCTTTATTCCCGTCCGCAAAAGAGGTAAGTTACCAGCAGCGGTTCACTCAATTGAATATGAACTAGAGTATGGTATCGACTGCCTGGAAGTGCATCAAGACGCTTTACAGGAAGGTAGCCGAGTTTTAATTGTGGACGATTTGATTGCCACAGGTGGAACTGCAAGTGCAACAGCAAATTTAGTGCAGAAGATTGGCTGCGAACTAGTAGGGTTTGGGTTTATTATCGAGCTACGGGGTTTAGAAGGACGTAAATATCTGCCAGACGTGCCGATTATCTCTCTAATTGAATATTAGTTATTTGTCATTGGTCATTAGTCACTTGTACTGAGCGAAGCCGTTCGCGTAGCGTCTCGCAGAGAAGTATTGGTCATTAGCAAACAACAAATGACAAATGGCTAATGGCAAAGGACAACTGACATAGACGCGCTAGCGGTGAAGCAGCGCGGTCTTGGGGGTTCTCCCCATGAGCGACTGCTGAACCCGAAGGGCTTCCCGCAGGGTAGGACAAAGGACAAATGACATCTACGAGAATTTCCTTGGAGACAGGTCGAGATTGGCTAATAAGGCTAGTCACGAATGAAACTTTTGTTTATGTAGTAAAGCGGATATTGCAGGCACTACTGACTTTGTTATTGGCGTCAGCGTTATCGTTTTTCATTATTCAACTCGCTCCCGGTGATTATGTAGATACGCTGCGGCAAAATCCGAAAATATCACCAGAAAGGATTGAAGAAATCAAGCGGCAGTTTGGTCTGGATAAGTCTTGGCCAGAGCAATTTGGGCTTTGGCTATGGCGAATTTTGACAAAAGGGGATTTTGGCACAAGTTTTATTTATCAACGTTCAGTGGCATCGCTGTTGTGGGAAAGAGTGCCAGCAACTTTGCTATTAGCGATCGCATCTTTAATTGTCACATGGGCGATCGCCATCCCTCTAGGGATATTTGCTGCTGTTAACCAAAATAAGCTAGCAGACCGGATTTTACAGGTGATTAGTTATGCCGGACAAGGCTTTCCCAGTTTCATAACTGCCTTAGCGCTGCTGGTTTTCGCCCAAATTACCTCGCCCGTATTCCCAGTGGGTAGTATGACTAGCATTAATCATTCGGAACTGTCGTGGTTTGGCAGAATCTTAGATATCGGCTGGCACATGATTTTACCCACGATCGCCCTCTCAATTACTAGTTTTGCTGGTTTACAACGCATCACTCGCGGCGAATTATTGGATGTTTTGCGTCAAGATTACATTCAAACGGCTCGTGCCAAAGGACTGCCAGAAAACCGCGTTATCTACGTTCATGCTCTCCGCAATGCAATAAATCCCTTGATTACCTTATTGGGTTTTGAATTAGCTGGTTTATTAAATGGTGCTTTCATTGCCGAATTTTTCTTCAACTGGCCTGGTTTAGGGAGGTTGACTTTACAGGCTTTACAAGCTCAAGATTTATATTTGTTAATGGCAAGCTTAGTAATGGGCGCAGTGTTGCTGATTGCTGGTAATTTAATCGCCGATTTAATGTTAAAAGCCGCCGATCCACGCATTCGCCTAGAAAATCTCAATTAGTCATTAGTCATTGGTTTAACCTCATCGCCATGCTGTCCGAAGTCTATTACTTGGTGCGCTCAAAAACTGACGGTAATTATCTCATAGCTCGTCCTGACGCCGAAGCATCAGGTTATTTATTGCTGTTTCGAGAAAACTTTGATGCCTTAAGCTATCTCAACACCCACGCGGCAGAAGTGGCAAACCGATTTGCTGTTGAATCTATTCCGGGTACACAATTGGGAAACTTGCTCAAACGCTGGGGTTTCAGCGGTGTAGGTATTGTGACTGACCCGTTATTGCCCAAGGTTGAGTTTTTGCAGCACAGTTAAGCTAATTACAACAGATTGCAACTTCTCTACGAGAGGCTACGCCAAGGTGAGGTACAGATAGGGCAGGATAGAAATATTTGGTTTACTGATATGCAAGAGATACTGCTCAATTCTATCTCGCCTTTTAGAAGCGGACAGACGATAGCAACCAAATAGCAATTCATGCCAAGTAACCGAAGCAATAGCAAATTCTCTTTGATACTGTTGTAACCTTTGGATAACTGCTGCATTTGGTTGTGGCCTTAATGGCTCAGAGATGACGTTAGTATTCAGTAAAAAGCGGCTCACAAGATGATCTCTCGTCCGGGAGACTTGTCGCGTATATCTTTCCACCTTTCATGATTTCTTGACGAAATCGCTCCACAGATTCCCAAAAACCCGGCTTTCCATGCAACAAACGCTGATATTCAGCCGCAGGTAGAATCACAGCAACTTGCTGCCCCTGTTGCGTAATTTGTACCGATTCGCCTTGTTCAATTCACTGAAAAATTTTATCCAGATTTTTAGGAATTTGCTCAATTGAATACTGCTGAGACATTGCGCTTTCACCTATGCCCGTCACTATTTATTAAAAATTGCGAGTAGTAAGAAATTACAGTAATTCTGCAAACTTGTATTAGGATTTACCTATTCTAGACGGATTGGGCATGGGGCATTGGGCATGGGGCATTGGGCATGGGGCATTGGTTATTAATTCTTCTCCCCCTGCTTCCTCTGCTTCCTTATCTCCCCACACTCCCCACTCCCTACTCCCTACTCCCTACACCACTACCTTTTCTAAACTCAGCTTAGAACGCTTCACTTGCTCAGGAATCGCTACGGGATAATCTCCAGTAAAGCAGGCAGAGCAGAAACTATTGGTATCTTCTCGTGTCGCTTCTAGCATTCCTTCCCAACTGAGATAGGCGAGGCTGTCTACTTCAAGTTGCTTGGCAATTTCCGCTACTGACTTGGTAGCAGCAATTAGCTGATCCTGAGAATCAGTATCGATGCCATAGAAGCAGGGATGAGTTACTGGCGGAGAAGAAATTCGCATATGTACTTCCACCGCGCCAGCTTCACGCAAGGTTTTGACCAATTTACGGCTGGTAGTACCCCGCACAATCGAGTCATCAACAATAATTACTCGTTTACCCGCCAGCACATCTTTGAGCGGGTTGAGCTTCATGCGAATACCTGACTCGCGCATGGTTTGGGTTGGCTGAATAAAGGTTCGTCCAACATAGCGATTTTTAATTAGTCCTTCGCCATAAGCTACACCAGAAGCTTGGGAAAATCCGATCGCAGCAGGGATACCTGAATCAGGAACACCAAAGACAATATCGGCATCTACAAAGGATTCTTTAGCTAGTTGATGTCCTAAACGCATCCGATAGCTGTACAAACTCTCGTTATGCATGACGCTATCAGGGCGAGCAAAGTAAATCATTTCAAAGATACACAACTTCCTCTGGGGCTGTTGACTCCAATGATAGGAAGCCAAACCTTCTTCAGTAATCCAAACTAATTCGCCTGGTTCTACATCTCGTAGGTATTCGGCTCCAATAATATCTAAACCACAAGTCTCCGAAGCCAAAACGTAACGGACTGGATTACCAGCCAAAGTGCCAATTACTAGGGGGCGAATGCCATTGGTGTCCCGGACACCCATAACGCCGTCAGGAGTGCCAATAACTAAACTAAAGGCTCCTTGGCAACGATGAAATGCCTGAATTGAACCCTCTAGCCAATCTGCACCAGCATTGATCGCTTCTGCGATCGCAAAAGCGATCATTTCTGAGTCTGTTGTCGTGACTAAGTTGTATTTTTTCTCAAGCAACTCTTGACGTAATTGCGCTGTATTGACTAAATTGCCATTATGTGCTAGTGCTAATGAACCTAAACGAGTTTCCAGTACTGCGGGTTGGGCATTAACTTTGCGGCTAGAACCTGTGGTGGAATAACGAGTGTGACCAACAGCAAGGCTACCGGGCAACTGATCCAAGATGGATTCATTAAAGACTTGAGACACTAAGCCCATATCTTTGTGGAGGTGGACTTGTGTACCCTCAAAGGTGGCAATACCAGCTGATTCTTGACCCCGATGCTGGAGGGCATACAATCCAAAGTAGGTCAGTTTAGCAACGTTTTCTCCTGGTGCGTAGATGCCAAAAACACCACAAGCTTCTTCTGGCTTGTCAGGCTGATTTTCATGACTATTAATTGGGTTGTTGGTCTGGTCGGGGTATTCATCCGAAGTGACAGAATGAATCGAAATCATGCTAGCTTTGCTCCTGGTGGGGGGGGTCAAGTCACTGGGATTATGTCTATAGATAGTTGTAGCTTTCTTAATAAAATTTTAACCATCTATTAAAACAGTACCGTAATTATGATCAGAGACGCTACTAAAAGAGTTAGAAGTTAGGAGTGAGGAGTTAGGGATTATGCTGTTTATCCCTAACCCCTCACTTGTTTAACTGGGGTTAGTGGTATGGATGGCGAGACGCCTAGCGATCGCGTGGGAATAGCGATCATTCATATCTTCGATCCTAACTTTGATTAAGGCTTGGTTATCAGTAGTGAAAACCCCCAAACCTATTTCATAATTACGAACCGTACCTACTCTTTGCCATTCTTCACCCAGATGTTCCTGTAAGTATGATTCCCAAATTTCTTGTTGTGCTGTTGCTACAGAAACTAAAATCCTGGCACCACCTTCGGCAAACAGCAACTCATCAAAGCGAGATATTAGCTGTGTTGGTGAGATTTCTAAATTGATTTCAGCACCAAGGTTGCCAGCAATACAACATTCTGCTATTGCGATCGCCAATCCGCCCTCAGCACAATCATGGGCTGAACGTACCCAACCATTACGAATTCCTTCACGGCAAACTTTCTGGACGCGGCGTTCTAAGTCAAAATCTACCCGTGGCGGTTTTCCGGCAACAGTATTGTGGATAGTGGCTAAATATTCCGATGCTCCCAAACTGATTTTGGATGCCAGAGGCAATCCGAGAAGATAAATCACATCGCCGGATGCTTGCCAACCTTGACCACAAATTTTGGTGATATCGGGAATCAAGCCTACCATACCCACTACTGGGGTGGGATAAATTGGTTGTGGGATGCCTTGAGAATCAAGAGTTTCATTGTACAAAGAGACATTACCCCCTGTGACGGGAGTTGCCAATTCTCGACAACCTTCTGCCAAACCGCGACAAGCTTCTGCCAATTGCCAGTAACCAATCGGTTTTTCTGGAGAGCCAAAATTCAGGTTATCTGTCACTGCCAGAGGTTCTGCACCCACACAGCTAAGATTGCGTGCAGCTTCTGCCACCACTGCCTTAGCTCCTTCGTAGGGGTCAAGATAAACATAACGAGGATTACAATCTACTGTTGCCGCCACGCCTAATTTTGGATTTTGGATTTGGGATTTTAGACTTCGGCTACGCTCAGTCGAACGATTGGGGATTTCTTCAAGCGGGCGCAAGCGCACCACAGCCGCATCTGCACCACCTGGCAGGATCACAGTATTGTTCTGTACTTGATGGTCATACTGACGATATACCCAACTTTTAGATGCGATCGTGGGTGTATCGAGCAAAGTTAACAGAATATCATTCCAACTTTTCACGCCTCTTTGGAGTTCTATTCCAGCAGTTGTGCAAGCAGGTAAGGAATCAGGAGTCCATTCCCAAGCTTGACGGGCATATTCTGGCGGTTCTGCTAACAATTCCCGTTCATATAGTGGGGTATTCTCAGCCAAAGCCTCAGCGGGAATTTCTGCTGCTACTGCACCTTGAAAGAGAATCCGCACGATGGGTTCAGCGATGACAGTACCAGCAACAACGGCTTGAAGTCCCCAACGATGAAAAATGTCGATTAATTCCTGCTCACGCCCCTTGTGGGCAACGAACAGCATTCGTTCTTGAGATTCCGAAAGCAAATATTCATAGGGAACCATCCCCGTTTCTCTTGCGGGAATCTTATCTAAATCTAGTTCAATTCCCACACCGCCTTTTGCCGCCATCTCTGAGGTAGAACAGGTGATCCCTGCTGCTCCCATATCTTGGGCGGCAACAACTGCACCTGTCTTAAAAGCTTCTAGACAAGCTTCAATTAACGACTTTTCCAAAAAGGGGTCGCCCACTTGCACAGCAGGGCGATCGTCTATTGACTGATCGCTCAATTCTGCGCTGGCAAAACTCGCGCCTCCCATGCCATCGCGCCCGGTAGTGGAACCAACATAAAGCACGGGGTTGCCTAAGCCAGATGCTCCAGATTTGACGATTTCTGATGTTTCCATCAAACCTAGTGCCATCACATTCACCAGAGGATTACCAGAGTAAGCAGAGTCAAAGTAGACTTCGCCACCAACGGTGGGTACTCCCACACAATTACCATAATGGGCAATTCCAGCCACTACGCCTTGGAACAGCCTTTGAGTTTTGGCATCTTCTAGGGAACCAAAGCGCAGGGAATTTAAAAGGGCAATGGGACGCGCACCCATTGTAAAAATATCTCTGAGAATGCCCCCTACTCCCGTTGCGGCTCCCTGAAAGGGTTCAACGGCTGAGGGGTGGTTATGGGATTCAATTTTAAAAGCTAGTTGCAGTCCGTCACCCAAGTCTACAACACCAGCATTTTCACCAGGCCCCACGAGGATGCGAGGCCCCTCAGTGGGAAATTGTTTGAGTAGAGGTCGGGAATTTTTGTAACAGCAATGCTCTGACCACATTACCCCAAACATTCCCAGTTCAGCTTTGTTGGGATGACGCCCTAACCGACGGACAATTTCTTCATATTCTTCTGGCTTTATACCTTCTGCGGCGATTTCTTCGGCGGAAAAGGCTGGTTTTGAGCTTGCAGTCATGGAAGTAATGCACTCTGGGGGGACAGAGCATTATTCTATCGATTTACTTGCCTTGTAGATGCAGTTCTAAAAATGCAGATAATTCTTCTTTGGATATTTCTTTCTGAACTACTCGAATCACCAAGTTGTAAGCTTGCTCTTGCGATAAGTTCAAACTGTAGCCGTTTAAGGTTATGAAGGTATCCATAACCGCAAATGCAGTGCGTTTGTTGCCATCAATAAACGGATGGTTCATCGCTAAATGGTACAGGTATGCTGCTGCTTGCTCGTGAATTGTAGGATGGAGAAGTTCGCCGCCAAAACTAGCTTGAGGCTGTGCCAATGCTGAATCTAACAAACCTTCATCTCTGACACCAGATGTTCCACCAAAGCTGTTTATCTCATCTTGATGAATGTCTAGGACTTGAGAAATAGAAAGAAATCTAGGAGTCTGCAAGGCGACGGTAAACCTCCTGCCATTTCTGTTTAGAAGCTAAGTAAGCCTGCCATACTTCTTCATCTGAGGCAAGCTGATTTGAGGCAGTATTTTCTAACTTGTCTTCATTTTGTTCAATGTCGTGGAAAAATTCGGCAAAATCAGGAATATTTAATAATATTTTTTCAGTAACTTCCTTTTCTTCTGTTTCTTGTAAATAAGCCAGAAACGCAACTGCTAATCGCAACTTTTCAATAGGAAGTTGACGCAAGTGACTTTCGGCTTCTGATAAATAAATGCTGTGCTTTTGTTCTATTGCCATCGTTACCCCAAGCTAGGTTCGTTGCCAGTTGTGAATCAATTTTGCCTCTAATTCTAGCTTATCGCGCTATTGTGATTTACTCAATCAAGGCAACTGCAAAAACACTTAATTTCCTAGCCAATTAAGCTGAAGGTTGATAATTTGAGTAATTTTACTATTATCAAAAATAAAGGCTTTTTTGTAAAACCTAAGATTAACTAATTGCAACATTATTGAAGTAGTAAAATGAATTTTCCTATAATATTTATTCAGGTTTGTCACAGTCCTAATCCATTGGAATGGACTATTATTATTGCTATAGTCGGCGCAGTTTTAGTTGGTTCGGGTATAGCTGCTACTGGAATTGTTTCTATTGCAAGTACAGTAATAACAATGCTTATAGCAGGAGCTAGCATGGAGGCGATATCAACAACAGTAGGAGCATTCCTTAATACAATTGGTGCAACCACCGCATCATTTGAATTAGTAGGTAACCCAAGTTGCTAGTTATGACGAAGAGCGATCGCAGTAGGTAAGAAAAGGAATAAAATCCCCTCCAGGAAGAAAAAGAGGAGGGGTGTATGTTAAACGAAATAATTGCCGTCTATGCTATCACGGATGACCTGTTGAA
>JBBSOX010000073.1:0-33278 GCA_038259325.1 Chroococcales cyanobacterium
ACGACGGCTTACTTCAAAGCCAAGTACCACAGGGAAAGATGTCAAATGGGTTCTATAGGCTTAACTCCTGAAAAATAGATAGGCTAATATAGCAATCCTAAATGAGATTGTGAAATTAATCGTGGAGCAGGCAATAGGGAATAGGCAACAGATTTTTTTTCACAAATGATTTAGGATTGCTATATATTACAATGAATTCAGGAAGAGGGCGCTATTCCTCTTGCACATCAACCCAGATACTGCCTTCTTCTACACGAATAGGAAATACTGGCAATGCTTTTTGTGGGGAAACCATTGAAAGTACTTTACCTACACCAGGTGGCCAGGAACACCAGTCTTGTACCTCACCAGTCCGCAGATCAAAAGCACTACGATGGAAGGAACAAACTATTGCCCCATCTTCAGTTATTTTCCCACTTTTCAACGGTAATTTTAAGTGTGGGCAGTTGTTATCTACTGCATAAAGCTGATTTTCGTGATTCAAAACTAGAATTTTCCGGTTGCCAACTTTCACCACTTGTCGCGTACCTGGGGAAAGTGCTTCGGCTGCAAGAACTTTAGTCCAACTCATTAGGTTCTCCTTTCCTAATTAATCTGCTTTTAGTTTCTCGCAATTGTGACCACTGCGATCGCCTTTCAATACTGGGGAGTACAAAGGGATAAATGTTAACTATCTTTATTTATACGTTCATGAAAAATATTAGACTCATTTCCCAGAAAATCAACGCTCTAATCTCAAACCTTTTTCCATAAGCATCTGAGGTTCGATATTCTTAACATTAGGTATCGCTTGTAACTGAGGAATCCGAGCGATCGCATCAGCAATATTACCTGATTGGGCACGTAACCAAGCGGTGTGAGGTGCATAGGGAAGGCTCTGCGCTACTTCATAACCCGCTCGATTAATAACCTCGTGCTGCGACTCTACATTAATGCCTTCAGCAAAGCGGATGAAAACCAACCCAGTTGGTACTGCTAAAGAACCATTAGGTTCTAGTGTGTAAATTGGACTTACTGTTTCCTGTTCTGATTCATTGGGTTCGCCTGGAAAAACTGCGTAGGCGTAGCCCGCACTTCTCTGCGAGACGCTCCGCGAACGACTTTGCTCAGTGACCATCGTAGACATCGCACCATCGTTAAGTACTAAAATTGCTCCTGTTGCCACGGACTGAGGTTGCTTGTAATGTATTGCATAGTACCCAGGCTTACGAGTGTAAGATACAGTAGTGCGTAGGCGTAGCCCGTCGTAGGCATCGCTACCAACGCGAATTTGTTCAGGATAGTCAGAAAAATAGTCTTTTTGAAATCTCACTTCAGTAATCAGGGGTAAAGAGTACGCCTGTAGAAAAGACTCAGCCTGGGAATAAAACATTTTTCTCAAGTTGTAATGATGTTATAGCGTTTTTAAGCGGTATGGAATATAAATCTTTTATTGGGATAGCTATATGCCTTCATTGATAAGTGAGGATTCGTAAAGCAGCCTAACCTTGAATCCCTCTTTTTTTGGAAAGACGAATCGAAGGCTTGTATGAACTTAGATAGATTGAAATGTATTTTTTGATACCACAATAAATGTATAACACATAAAAGAAAAAGCATCCATAAACTAAACCTAAGTGCCAAGCGCACGCTGCAAAAACATAACGCATGATGCGGTTTTTCTCATCCCAATTGCCTAATTTTTAAGATATTGTCGCTTTAAATATCTCAGGAGATAAAATTATGGTTCAAGTTCGCTATGGTGGGCAGAACGGTCAACAATATGAACTTGTTATCAGTAACGAACACGTTGTAGTGCGTACCGAAAGCCGCAGTAATCTTGTCGGTGCAAGACCGTTTGAAGTCGCACCAGTGTCACCTACAGCTCGTAATATCCTTAATCAATTCGAGTTAGCAACACGGTTTCGGCAAGCGGGTGTAGAAATTTTACGAACAAAAGTTCCGACTGAAGGTATCGCTTTGCGCGATCGCGCCCGTGAAATTCTCAATAGAGAGCCTGAAGTCCAATTTGCCGGACGTGTTCTTGTCGATCCAGTATCCCAACAACCTGTAGTTTACACTGAAAACCTTTTCCTTAAATTCAATAGCGAAGAAGAATTAACGGTCTGCCAAGAGGTCTTAAGACGTTACGACTTAACAATTAAATCCCAACTGGAATATGCACAAAATGCTTACTTTGTCGGTGCATCTGCCAATACTGGTATAGCCATCTTTGATATCGCCGAGAGACTTTTGAATGAAACATCAGTTGAACTGTGCCATCCTGAACTAGTACGGGAATCACGCCAACGTCAGGTTTTCCCGCAGCAGTGGCACTTAAAACAAACAACAATTAACGGTAAGGTAATTAATGCCCATGCCAACGTTGAGGCAGCTTGGAAGTTGAGTGATGGTACAGGGACGATAATTGCAATTATCGACGACGGTGTGGATCTCGATCATGAAGAGTTCCGTTCTTCTGGAAAAATTGTTGCACCGCGTGATATCACACGTAAAACTGACAATCCCAAACCGGGAAACGACAATAACCACGGGACAGGCTGTGCAGGAGTAGCTTGTGCAAACGGCAAGTTTGGTGCATCTGGTGTGGCACCGGGTGCAAAGCTCATGCCGATTCGTTTAGTTTCGGCGCTGGGGTCGCAGGATGAAGCAGATGCTTTTGTTTGGGCGGCTAAAAATGGTGCTGATGTTATTTCTTGCAGCTGGGGGCCAGCAGATGGTACTTGGTTTGAACCAAACGATCCTGTACACAACCAAAAAGTGCCTTTGCCTGACTCCACACGACTTGCTATGGACTTTGCAATCAATAAGGGACGCAATGGCAAGGGGTGTGTGATTTTATTCGCGGCTGGCAATGGTAACGAAAGCGTCGATAATGATGGCTACGCCAGCTACCAAAAGGTGATTGCTGTGGCAGCTTGTAACGACTACGGCACGAGAAGCGCTTACAGTGATTTTGGTCAGGCCGTCTGGTGCGCCTTCCCTAGCAACAATGGCGAAAGTTCTCAAACCTCTGGAATTTGGACAACCGATCGCGGTGGTGTAGTTGGTTATAATTCGGGTAATCGGAATCTGGGTGACAATGGAGGCAATTACACGAACGAATTCGGCGGAACTTCTAGTTCTTGTCCAGGTGCAGCCGGTGTAGCAGCCTTGATTATTGCCAGAAACCCAAATCTGCGTTGGGACGAAGTGCGGGATATTATTAAACGCTCCTGCGATCGCATCGATCAAGCTGGAGGTAAATACAATGCTAATGGTCGTAGTCCCTTCTACGGTTACGGTCGAATCAATGCTCTCAAAGCTGTGGAATTGGCCAAGCCAGCGCAAACATCGCCAATTAGCACTTTCAAAGCTGTGCAAGATGTCCCAATTAACGACTTACAAACATCAACATTGTCGTTGGCGATCGCTAGTACTAGCCTGATAAAATCCATCAAAGTTAATGTAGACATCGAGCATACTTTTATTGGGGATCTTGTAGTTACTCTCCTTCCCCCAGTGCAAATAGGCGTACTTCCTGTAATTCTGCACGATCGCCAGGGCGGAGCTACAAATAACATTAAAACAACCTATGACGAGATAAATACCCTTAAACTTGCTGCTTTTAAAGGTAAAAGTCCCCAAGGAACCTGGACTCTTGAAGTTGCAGATAAAGCTGAGGCAGATACAGGAAAAATTCGCAGCTTAACCATCGAAGTAGTTTTGTAGTGTTTTGGCAAGGCCCCATCGGTCTTACGGCGGGGTAGTTCACTAATGTTGAGTTTCGTTCCTCAACCCAACTTGGGATAAGCCAGAAACCCCTCATGTAGAGACGCGATTTATCGCGTCTAAAAGACTGATACGTTAGAGAGACGCGATAAATCGCCGTCAAGACAAAGAATGGACTGTCAATTATTCCTTGACCCCTGCCCCTTTTCCTCTTCTTTGACAGACTACTCTTTTCGACTTGTGTGTACACCGTAGCCTTTTAGAAGAGAGGTCAAAATTGTACCTCACGCTTGTCGAGAACCGCTATATATAAGCAATTAAAAGTTAAATACTGTCCTGATATTGCCAAAAAAAATGTCTCCATTGACATCATTATGGTTTGGCTGAGTGAGATATATAATACCGGGGATGATCGTGATATTTTCTGTTAAAGGATATTGATAAAAAGCTTCAAAGTGTAAACCTGTTCCCCGATCTTCGCGGCTATTAATTGTATTATTAGTGACTTTAGGTGGCATTCCAAATCCAATCCCACCCACGGCTTTTTCTTTAAATAAATCAGGAAAAGCCAGATTTACTGCATAGTTGATAATATTTGCATTACCATTCACACCGTCAACTCGTTCTGCATTCATGTAGCCAATCCAACTACTCACAGCCATCTTGGGGGTTATTCTCCAGAGTGCTTGAACACCATAGGCGTTCACCATTAATGGTACGCCTGCACCAAAAGGAATGTTTGCAAAATCACTACCTGTACGATGTAGCAAATTGCCATCAGGAACATAGCTGCGAATATAAGTTAATCCAAATTCTGTATTTGGTGAAGGTTTGAAGGAAAATTGTGCTAAAGCACTATAGTTTCCCCCAAACAATCCTTCAACTCCAGTTTCGGTGTTTTCTGCTAAATAACCTACATCCAAACGAATAGTTCTGTTGTTGTAAACTGCTGCTACACCCGCTGGACTCATGAATCCAATACGGTAAATAGGGTTACGTTCCGAAAAGCGAGAAGGAGAACCTTTTGCACCGCCAAAACTGGCAAAATCGGGGTTAACAACTGTTGCGTAGTAATGGTGGGATGCAGCATTTCCGTAAAGATAGAAGTTGAGGTTTTCAGCAACAGGAAAGCGATATTCTAGTAAGTTTAAATTAAGGCTACTGTCACTGTTACCAACTTCAAATGATTGGCGCGTCATATTAGTAGCAGAAGCACCGTTAAAATTAGGTACTCTATTTGCAGATTGAAGACGTACAAGTAGTCTATCTTGACCTGTAAAACTGCTAATTAAGTTTAAACGAGTCCGATAATTTAAAGCTAAATTTGAATCGATACTAGTTTCAGGGTCTGCATCAGCACTGTCTCCAGTTATACCACTAGCTAAAACTACAACGGAAGTGCTTACTTTAGTTGTGGTAGAAAACTGTTGCGATCGCAATACAGCACTATTCACCTCTAAATTTTCTACTCTGTTTTCAATAGTGGCTAACTCTGTAGCAAACTCATATTCTAATCTTTTAATAGTTGTAACATCTTCTGGTGCAATTTGTGAAAGCTGGCTGCCAAACTGTTGACTAATTCTACTGATGCAAGTATTCAGCCCCGCAGCAAACTCATAGCGAGTCATCACTCGGTTTCCTCGAAAAAGATGATCGGGGTATCCAGTAATACAACTATACTTTTCAACTAATGATTGCAGGGACACAAAAGCCCAATCTGTAAATTGTACATCAGAGAATTGGGAAACTGGCGTAATTGTCACGGTTTCTTGCAAAACTTCAAATGCTTTCACTGGCTGAAAAACCGCAAGTGTAAAACTTAAAATAAAGGAATTAACAGCCAAAAAGCTCTTTAACACTCACTCACAATTAAATTATTTTTTTGTTTTCGCCAGAATTTTCCCAAGTTTTATAACTTATTGAATCTATCAAAAAGTATAGCTTTTAACGGATATTTTACTAATTTTAATATCTCGTTTGTTAGATGCGATTTTTTAGAATTTTATGTAATGTAACTCACTAAAAGCCCCTTTTAGCTGATTGGTTCCATTGCCGTTACTAAATTATGTTTGATTCGGGCCGATTTGAAGAAAAACAAGATTATCACTTCTTACTTGAGGTTTCATGAAACTAATCAAAAAATCGAGGCACTTTTTAATTGGATGTGCTTTGATATTAAGTATTACTCAAACCGCTAATTCACAACAGCCACAAAAACAAAAAATTGAGCGAGTGGAGGGTTACTTAGCAACACCGCAAAAAATTGAATTTCAGGAATCTCTTTTGCAACAGTTGCAATTACCTCCTGGATTTGAAATTAGTATATTTGCGAAAGACTTAGGTAATCCTCGTAACTTAGCGATCGCTCCTAATGGTACAGTCTACGTTACTCGTCGTGAACAAGGTGATGTCATTGCGCTTTTGGGTACTAACCAAGATGGACGAGCTAAGGAAATACGTACCGTAGCTAAGGGTTTAAAATTTGTTAACGGTATCACAATTCATCAAAATAGGCTTTACTTTGTCACCAATACGCACCTATATGCTGTGGACTTGCGATCGGACGGTACAGAGGGCAAATTAGAAACTCTCATTTCTGATTTACCCGATGCTGGACAACACCCGAACCGTACCATTGCTTTTGGGCCTGATGGGATGCTTTACATTTCCGTAGGTAGTACCTGTAACGCTTGTGATGAACCAAATCCAGAACACGCCACACTCTTACAGGCGCAACCAAACGGTAGTAATCGCTCCATCTATGCAAAAGGTTTACGAAATACTATTGGTTTTGCTTGGCATCCCCAAACACGCGAACTTTGGGGGTTAGATCACGGTTCGGATTGGCGAGGAAATGACCTGCCGCCAGAAGAGTTGAACCGCATTGTAAAAGGTGGAAACTATGGTTGGCCTTTTTGTTGGGGTGATAGGCGTCCTGATGTATACCTACCTGCTGAACCTGAAGGAGCAACTAAAAAAGAGTACTGTGCCAAAACTCAACCGCCAGTGCTAACTTACACAGCCCACAGTGCGCCTTTAGCAATGGCGTTTTATACTGCCAAACAATTTCCCCAAGAGTATCAAGGTGATGTTTTTGCAACTATGCGGGGTTCTTGGAACCGCAATCCACCCGTGGGGTACAAAGTTGTGCGGATTCGTTACGAAAATGGCAAACCTGTGAAATTTGAAGATTTTGTAACTGGCTTTTTGACCAAAGACAGAACTGCACACTTTGGTAGACCTGTTGGTTTAGCGATCGCACCAGATGGTTCGCTGCTATTTACTGATGATACCAATGGAGTGATTTATCGTGTTTCCCACACTACTAAATAAATAGAGTAATCATCTTGACCGTAGCGAACTTGGGTTTAAGCTGACTTTTCACGTTATGTGAAAAGTCAGCTTAAACCTAACCCCCTAACCCCTTCCCGACGCGGTAAGGGGGAAAATTCAAAGTCTCTCTCCTTTTAGGAGAGAGATTTAGAGAGAGGTTTTCCAGATACCGTGAAAAATCAGAGACAGAAAAGATGATTCCCAATCTAAAATCTAAAATCCAAAATGTTATTAACTTTGAGTCACAGTCTCTTTCGCCAAGAACTTCTCTAATTCTGTCAACGCATCAGCATCAACCTTAGTTTGCATTGGGCAGAACTTAGGCCCACACATCGAACAAAATTCAGCAGTTTTATAGATATCTGCTGGCAGAGTTTCATCGTGATATTCCTTAGCTCTTTCTGGGTCGAGTGATAATTCAAACTGACGGTTCCAATCGAAGTTGTAACGCGCTTTAGAAAGTTCATCGTCTCTATCCCTTGCACCAGGGCGATGCCTAGCAATATCAGCCGCATGAGCCGCTATTTTATAGGCAATTAACCCATTCCTGACATCTTCGGCATCGGGTAGACCCAAATGTTCTTTAGGTGTTACATAGCACAACATTGCAGTACCATACCATCCAGCCATCGCTGCTCCAATAGCTGAAGTGATATGGTCATAACCAGGAGCAATGTCTGTCACCAATGGCCCTAAAACATAGAAAGGTGCTTCAGAACACTCTTCCATCTGCTTACGGACGTTGAACTCAATTTGATCCATTGGGACGTGTCCAGGCCCTTCTACCATCACCTGTACATCATCTTCCCAGGCTTTGCGAGTTAACTGTCCAAGGGTTTTCAATTCAGCTAATTGTGCTTCATCTGAAGCATCATGGGTGCAGCCAGGACGTAGGGAATCTCCTAAACTGAAAGAGACATCATATCTTTTGAAAATCTCAATAATATCTTGGAAGTGCGTATAAAGTGGGTTTTGTTTGTGGTGATGCAACATCCACCGCGCCAAAATACCGCCACCGCGAGAGACAATACCAGTGATGCGATTTCTCACCAAAGGCAAATGCTCAATCAAAATTCCTGCGTGGATAGTTTGATAGTCTACCCCCTGCTGGGCGTGCTTTTCGATGATATGGAGAAAGTCATCAGCAGTCAGGTTCTCGATTGTGCCGTGGACACTTTCTAAAGCTTGGTATACTGGCACTGTACCAATGGGAACAGGCGAAGCCTTAATGATAGCAGTACGAATTTCATCCAAATTCCCGCCGCCTGTGGACAAATCCATCACGGTATCAGCACCGTACTTCACTGCCAGATTCAGCTTATCAACTTCTTCCTGAAGATTAGAAGAGTTGGGGGAAGCGCCGATATTAGCATTTACCTTACATTTGGAGGCGATGCCAATAGCCATCGGCTCTAAATTAGTGTGATTAATATTAGCTGGGATAATCATTCGTCCCCGCGCCACTTCCTCACGAATGAGATCAGCAGGGAGATTTTCCCGTTGGGCGACGTAGTGCATTTCTTCGGTGATAACACCTTGGCGGGCGTAGTGCATTTGAGATACATTACTCTGCCCACGTCGTTTAGCAACCCATTCTGTCCGCATATTGTCATTCCTCAATAAACAGCTTCCCTCCGCTGGTATTACCCAGACTCAGGTGTTAAGGGTGTGATCTCAGCCTGGCTATGTAGGCACCCCTAGCATGGATGTAGTGTATCACCTTCGTTATATCTGGGGGCAAGGATGTTAAAAATTTACTGTTTTTTCGGAGTCTGGCGACCGCTGTTTCTGTTGAATAATGTCTAATATTGCCTTGTAGATTTCCTCTGGGGTCATTGATGCGGGATAAGTCGCAGAGGAAGCTTTTGCCGTCAAACGATGTAAATTGGTTTTGTAGGCAGTCGTCAAGTGACTTCTCTATGAGACGCTGCGCGTAGCTTGCTTTGACCTAGGAGTATGCTCCAATGAAAAATTAAAAATTATTAATTAAAAATTGAATAAACAAATCTTAATTTTGCGTAGTTTACAGCCGGAGGCATGGCTAAGATTTATAGCTATTAGCGTGCAAATATCTTGTGGTTTAGCAAGCTGTAACTCGAACATCAGAAGAAAAAGATTGTTCGCAATACTTTCTAATTAAGGCTTGGGCATTTTCTCGTCGGTTTCCTGTAAATAGATTACATACTACTTCTTCAGATTGAGAGTAAAGATGTAATATTCCAAAGTCTTTCACCCGTGAATAAAGTAAGGGAATCTCGGCAAGAGCGAGTAAAGTTGCTTTTTTGCGGTCGCGCTCCTTTGCTTCATCTGAGTCATGATATGAAGACTGAAAATCTACGACCAAACAAGGTTTATAATCATGGTTTGTTATTAAAGCATCCACATTAGAGCTAAAGAAAAATTTTTTTAGCTCCCAATCAATGCTGTTATCTAGTTCGCAAAATTGGCATAAGCTAACCTGTGTATGAATTTTATAACTATCATCTATACAAGTTTGCAAAAACTCTAGCATCCTTTCTTCGTAAGCATTAACTAGCCTTTTGACTTTGACAGACATTATTGTTACTCCATGAGTATTTTTACAAAATAAGTAAGAAATTCTTCTAATACTTCTTTTGAATTTATAGCTACCTGATATGCATAATTAAAAAGCTTATCTTTACCTATGTCACCTTTACCAATTTTTAAGCAACAGTCACTATTATCCAAAGAGTTTGAAACCGGATGTTTACTTATATATTTTTTTTGTATTATGTCAATAAGTTGCATATGATTAATATTCTGAATTTTATAATCAGAATAAGTAGTTTCTTCTTCCTTGTAAACTATGCCATCAAAATCTAATTCAAAATCTCCTGTAATTTGGCTTTTAATTTTTTTTTTATATTCTTTAGTTAAATCAAAAAACACATTTTTTCTACTAGGTATTATCCAATAAAATTTTGATATTTCCTGAAACATTGTTACTACATTTTTCAATTCAGGCATTTTTGTCAAAAAATTGATTGAAAAGTTTAGCCTTAGCAAATATGGCTCTAATATATCCTGAGGAATAGAAATGGATAAACCTTCTTTTCTCTGAGCCAAAATAAGCTGATAACGTTTAGCTCCTTTTCTGGGATTTTTCAGTTTATATCCTATGTATTGAGATGTTCGCTTCTCCTCAAACTTGTCATAAAAACCAAGCTTATCGAGTATAGTGATAGCTAAAGACAGCAAATCTTCCCCGCCTTCAATCACGTGGATATTTGTTGAAACCAAACGGGGAACGCCGTTTTCTACCTCAAAACGCTGGATAACATCGTATATAATTTTTGACATAAGTTAATTACCAAAAACCTTGGCTAAGGTTGATGGAAATAGTTTAACGCTTATTCTAAAATAATCCAATAGTCTTAGATAATATTTTTGGATTTTTTGGGAAGTGCTATTATCTCCATAGCTTGATGGCTATGCGAAAGGCGATCGCACCCCACACCCTTCAACCAAAAGCTTTTAACCACCAGGTATTATGGGGCGATCACCTTGACTTTGTACGTTGGTTCATCCACTGCTGAGTTGCGCGAATTCTCCCTGAGTAAGCTATTACGCCTTAAAATTACACAATAACTCATGAGGTTTGTTGACTGCTGAGAGTTAACAGTCAACAGTCAACACAAAAAAAATGTGCAAGTTAGATGGGCGACGGCTTAAAAGAAACCTCTCCCTGGTTTTACTACGTAAAACCGTCCCTCTCCGACTCGGAGAGGGACAGACTTAAACGAAAGTTTAAGGCAGGGAGAGGTTTGGTGAACTACTCAGACTTGCTTACGGCTGAAGTCTGAGCTTCCCAATTCATCGGGAATAGCCTCTAAAACTCTGTAGTTTTTTTGGTCTGACATTCCCTCCAAGGGCAGGAGTCCTGGTTCCCAAGACCCAAATCTTTTACCCTGAGCGAAGCCGAAGGGTTTTCTTGCAACATATACCTATTAGCTTGGTTTTCGCTTGCGGCATTGATGGTCAAGACAGTGTATATCTTACCAGACAATTTTGGGGATTCGTCATACATCCAGAATTTGTTTTTACTGTGTAAAAAATCAATTCCAGATGCAATCCTCATTCCCCGTGGTCACTGAGCATAGTCGAAGTGCTCACAATCCCCCTTTAGTATATTAAATTTTATTATAGTCTATGCTGATAAGATTAGCGTAGTTTATAGTTCAGAAACTATACTATTGGGCAAGTTTGGGGAGCAATAAGCAACAGATTTTTTTCACGAATGATTTTGGATTGCTGTATAACTAAAGTTGATATCTTTGTATCAGAAAGTAAAACAGGCATGTGATCTGAATGAGTGCTAGTGAAATATCTCTACGACCTGCCCAGGAAACAGATGCGTGGGTGCTGAGTGCAATTCATATTGCTGCTATTAAAGCTCTACCTCCAACTTTCTATACCCAAAAAGAACTTTTAGCTTGGCGTAATTACCTCGACAAACCTGATGGTTCAAATATCTTGAAGAGTATGAAATTGGAAACTTGCAGGGTTGCAATCAAGGGAGATGTTGTTATAGGTTTTACTAGTTTTATTGTTGATGAACTAATCGGGCTGTATGTCCATCCTAAATATCAAGGTAAAGGAATCGGGCGTGCTTTAGTTCAACATTTTTGCGATGAAGCAATTGATCAAGGTATAGATAAGGTATTTACAGCTGCTAGCCTTTATGCCGAAGGGTTTTATTTACGACTGGGATTTACTGCCATCCAAAGAGCGCCTCATTATTTAAGAAGTGGGGTAGTTGTCCCAGTTACTAAAATGAGCAAAATATTAGCTATTGCACCGACATCAACTTGAGCCGATACAATATTTTGAATAACTTTGAAAATGCTGGTATCAAGATTATTTTCCCCAAGTTGCAACAAGTTTTTCCACATAAACTATGATGTAATTAAGTACTTGCCAGCATAAGTAAACTACCCACCACCAATTGCTAAGAGCAATATGGTGGGGGCTTTAAAGCCCAGAGTTTACCCGACTGAGTGTTGAATCACTACGATTTTTTGGTCATCTCACCTACGAATACGCAGCCAGTTTGTAGCTCTGAGGTTAACAGTTAAACAGGCTTATTGGGTTAAAGAGAGTGCTGTTAGCGTAAAAAGCCTTTAAATCTTTGTCCAGGCTAACTTTACCCGCAAGGAGGGACTGATGTCCAAAATATTTGTTATCGACTGGAGGAAGCGACCATTAGACCCTATTCATCCAGCACAAGCAAGGCAGTTATTACGAAACAAAAAAGCAGCAGTTTACCGTCAATTCCCATTCACAATTATTCTCAAAAAATCAAGTCCTAATCCTGAAGTTCAGCCACTGCGATTAAAAATCGACCCTGGTGCAAAAACAACAGGTATTGCATTAGTGAACGATACAAGTGGAGAGGTTGTATTTGCAGCAGAATTAAAGCACAGAGGCTTTGCGATTAGAGATTCATTAATATCTAGAAGACAATTAAGGCGTAGTAGACGTGCTAGAAAAACCCGTTACAGAAAACCTAGATTCTTAAACCGCGTCCGTCCACCAGGATGGCTACCACCAAGTTTACAAAGTCGTGTTGACAATATTAAAACTTGGGTTAATAAGTTATGTCGATTTGCACCAATTAGGGCTATTAGTCAAGAACTAGTACGCTTTGATATGCAGTTGATGCGGAATCCAGATATTCAAGGGAAGGAATATCAACAGGGTATGCTACAGGGTTTTGAGACTCGTGAGTACTTACTTGAAAAGTGGAATAGGAAATGTGCTTATTGCGGAATTAAGGACATTCCTCTACAAATAGAACACATTCACCCAAGAGCGAAAGGAGGTTCTAACTCAATCACGAATCTGACACTGAGTTGCGAAAAATGTAATGTCAAAAAGGGAACTAAAGACATCAAAGAATTTCTGAAAAAAGACCCATCCAAACTAACAAAAATTTTGGCACAAGCAAAAAGACCATTGGCTGATGCCGCAGCAGTAAACACAACTAGATTTGCATTGTTAAAGGCATTAAAACAAACTGGATTACCAGTAGAAACAGGTTCAGGCGGTTTAACCAAATTTAATCGCAGTCAACAGAATTTAGAAAAAACTCACTGGTTAGATGCTGCTTGTGTCGGGAAATTAACGCCAAGGTTAATTATTAAAGGTATTAAGCCATTACTGATTACTGCTAATGGGCATGGTTCTAGACAGTCATGTAGAACCGATAAGTTCGGTTTTCCAAATCGGCACGTACCTAGAGAAAAAATACATTTTGGTTTTCAAACTGGCGACATTGTTAGAGCAGTCGTTACCACTGGTAAAAAGATTGGTAATTATGTTGGAAAAGTGGCTATTCGCTCATCAGGTAGTTTCAATATTTCAACCAAGAACGGATTGATTCAAGGAATATCTCACAAATTTTGTAAACGTATTCACGCAAAAGATGGTTATTCGTATGCAATTTAAACCAAAGAAATTGGGAATTACTCAACTGTTCCTTTCATTGTTTTCGCATTCGCTCAAAGGCATTCAAGGAACGTTTCGTAATTCCCCCTCCATTCCTCCCGCCACTAATCGGAGTACCGATATAGTGGGGTTCTCCTGGAGGCTTTAGATGAATAAAATTATCCGTTCATCAACTCTCACCCGTAAACGTTTGATAGAAGCCGCCTCGCAGGTATTTGCCAGTTTAGGTGTTCAAGGAGCAACTACCCGTGAAATAGCTCGTGTTGCTGGTGTGAATGAGGTGACTTTATTTCGCCACTTTGTTAGCAAAGAACAACTTCTGGGAGCAGTAATTGAAAACGCCTCGGCGCTTCAGACACAAGCCCTTGCACACCCCGAAGCCTGGACGCAGGATCTAAAAATTGATTTAAAACAGTATGCTTATCTTTACAATACTATGCTTGAGGCACAGGAAGACTTAATTCGTACCTTCATTGGAGAAGCTAAACGTCATCCTGAGGCAGCCAAACAAGTGATTCAAAAAGCTGCCAAGCCTTTAGGAGAAAAACTGGTAGCTTATCTGCAATCGAGTCAAAAACGAGGTACAGTCAGAGCAGGCCTTGACCCATTTCCAGCAGTTGATATGTTTACAGGAATGCTGTTAGCTGGAATGCTATGCCGCAGTGCAAAATTCAATCAAGGTAGCTATAGCTGTGAGGAATATATCGAAACCTGTGTAGATATTTTTGTGCGTGGTATTAGTGCCACTCCCCTCTCAGTTGTCAAGACAGATGTAAGCTATAAGTCAAATAAGACAATTCATGCCAATAGCAGTAATTCGGAGTAGTTTAAGTTGAGATTTACGATCTCAGATTTATCTGAATAAAACAATCTCTTTGGAAAGCAAACACTCGTCAAAATCATATTTTCCAGAAATACTCGGTGATTTTTTTTAGCGATAATTATATTCCGTAATTTCAAATTTAGACTTTTATAATATCAATTTAATTATTTATTGAGAGCTTGAAAACAGTTATATGATGTTTTGTCAACGAACAGATTTCAATGCGTCGTAAAGTAGCTTGTATCGCTTAAACCCTGATTCATACAAAGGATTTACTTGCGGCTGTACCACATTACTATCCTGCTGTAGCATCTTAAGTGCAGTTTCTAAATTGGGAGGCACCAACCCCCACCATTGCTAAAATAGCTGCTCCGTAAGCAGCCCCTTCTTCGGCTTTGGGAGCAATGAGTTCTGTTTGCAAAACATCGGCCAAAATTCGTAACCAGATGTGAGAGCGTGCGCCTCCACCCGTTGCTAAAAGTTGATTAACGGGAGCGATCGCACTAATTACCTCCAATGCTTCTCGCAAGCTAAATGCAACCCCTTCCAGCACTGCACGAGTTATATCTGCTTGCGTATGAGCTAATGATAAATTCACCAAAGCACCGCGAGTATCTGGATCGAGGTGGGGACTGCGCTCTCCTGCAAGGTGGGGTAGAAATAGAACACCACGCGCCCCAGGCTGCGATCGCTCTGCCATATCCATTAGACATCTCCGAAAAAGAATGTAGAGACGTAGCACTGCTACGTCTCTACAAGGGTTCTGGGTAACGCATATTTAATTTTTGGAGATGTCTATTGTGTAACTCAGCTTTACCTGGGTTTTTTGGTTTGCGTTGGTAGCCTTATTTTGGAGATGTTTATTAGGTATCCAAATTACGAGCAACACTACGCATCAAAAAGATTGCCACGTACGGCAATTAATCCACCGGCTGAAGCACCGCCGACATCGAATTCCAGCAAGGCTTTTAAGAAGATGTAATAGACAAGGTTAGTGGTTGCAAGTCCCGGCCCGCCGCCTGTGGTGACAAAGATTTCCGCAAAGATGGTCAGGAAGAAAACTGTCTCGATCATGGCAACCACAGAAATGGCGCGGCTCAGATGGGGTAGCATGACGAAACGAAAGAGAGCGATCGCGGAGTATTGCTGCAACAGGGGACAAACAGTAGGGTTGCTAGTGTAGCCCTCGAACAACCGGCTCATCGACTCATTATTGGTGTGGCGGGCGGTGTGAGAAAAGCGGAGGCGATTTTGGCTGCTCTGTATGGCAATTTAATTACAGGACTGATTACCGATGAAGCTGCTGCCCAAATGATTCTTTCTAAGGTTTATTAAGTACTAAGATAGTTGAGAAGGCAATAGGCAATAGGCAATAGGCAATAGGCAAGAAGGCTTTGTTAGTTGTACGGAGTTTTTTCACGCAATCAAATATGAGTTTTATAGAACCCATTTGATTTTTGCAAGATTTATTGCCTCAAAAAGCTGGGAGTCAGAACAAACAACAATTTACCGATGGTGTTTAGCAAAATACGGTAATTGGATACAGTTAGTATATTTTATACTAGTTAGCAAATTATCATAAACAACTCTAAGAAGCTAGTTCTAGAAGATTTCGTATAAGCAATGACTCAAAAATCTGCCTTATCTCGATTTGCCTTAGCATTTATTGCAGGCTTTGTGTCTGTTTTGCTATTTCACCAAGGTGTGTTGGCGCTGCTACATGCAGTGAATTTCACGCCTCGCACCCCCTATGCAACTGCACCAACACAACCATTCGGAATTCCGCAAATTTGGTCAAGCGCATTTTGGGGAGGGATTTGGGGAATGATTTGGGTAGCATTCGCGCCTCGCTTTCGTCATGATAAAAGCTACTGGTTAGCTGCATTGGTATTTGGTGCAATTGTCCCGACGCTAGTGGCTTGGTTTTTGGTCGCACCACTCAAGGGTCAGCCCATCGCTGGAGGCTGGAATCTTGTAGGAATAGTCACAGGTTTATTGGTTAATGGCGCTTGGGGTGTTGGAACTGCCGGGTTGCTGAGATTATTTTCAAGAAGGTAATTATTCAACGGCTAAACTTAGAGACTTCCAAAAAATTATTAGCAATTCTAGTAAAACTCATATTTGATTGTTGAAAAAATTCTGTATAACTCAAAACTGACACGTTAGAGAGACGCGATAAATTGCCGTCTCTACAAAGAATGGACTCGTCAATTATTCTTTGACAGGCTGCCATGTGTTTTAATTGAATGCTCAAGGGCATTTTTGGGACAAGCGATCGCACAGCACGGGTTTTACCAATGCAGACAAACAACGGCTAATATTAACATCATGCAAACTAACCAAAATAGCCTTCTAGTTGCTCTCAGTTAAAACTACTTAGTATAATTGCAAAAATTAATAATTTGTTAAACAAAACAACGAATAAAATTCAAATAAATATCTGTTCAAGTTAGATTTATTGGTAATGGTTTAAATTAGCAATTAATATAAAGTTTCTATTTTTTAGTTTAGAATATAACATGCCTAAGATTACTGTTTGCATTCCTACTTTTAATCGTGTTCATCTTCTTCCTTATGCTATTGACAGTGTACTCAATCAGTCTGAACAAGACTTTGAGCTAATTGTTTGTGATGACGGTTCTAGTGATGGAACATCTGAGTTAATGTCACAGTACACAGACCAACGGATTAAATATATTCGTCATTTGCAAAATATTGGTAAAAGTAATAATATGCGCTCTGGCTTTGATGCTGCCAGTGGTGAATATTTTATTAAATTTGATGATGATGATCGACTAACACCCGATTTTCTCGCAAGTACCGCACCTATTCTTGCTCAAGACCCTAGCATTGATTTCGTTGGTACAGACCATTGGATAATTGATATTGATAATGTGCGGGATGAGGCAAAAACTCAAGATAATTCTCACCGCTGGGGTAGAAAGAATTTACCAGCAGGCGTTGTAGATAATTTATTAGAAGTTGTATTTGTTCACCAAAGTTTTCAAGTTGGAGCAACATTATTCCGCCGCCAAACGTTGGTAGAATTAGGATTTATGCTGCCCAATATGCAAAATTGTGAGGATAATGATTTATTTATGCGGCTGGCTTTGGCTGGAAAAAAGGGTTATTATTTACCAGAATTATTGATGGAATATCGATGCCATGCAGAGCAGCAAGGTATCAATCGAGCTATTCCTTATTTGTTTGATAAAATTCGATATTTAGAAAATTATAAGTTTGAATCGGAAAAACTAGAAAAAACTAGACAAAATCGTTTAATGGAAACGCAATTATTATTAGGTTTGCGTTTAATTGAAAAGGGGGAAACGCAGAAAGGTAGAGAGCTAGTTTTAGCAGGAAAGTCTTTTTCAACTCCTAAAGCTTGGACTGGTTTAGGATTATCACTGTTACCAGTTGGGTGGCGAGGTAAGGCATTTAATGCATTGCGACAGATGCAGGGTTAAGCTATGAGAATGCGTTAGTGCAGAAGCGCAAATAGAATTATACAGATTTTTACACTGCATTAATGTACTTTACTAATTTCTTTAGTCAATTATTTTCTGACCACCGATCAACTATTTCGAGCATTTTTTCAATACTTATGGCTTTAACCATCCCTTTACCACGCGGTATTTTAACCCTTTCTACTACATCATTCAATGATTGAAATTGTTTCTTATTACGCTCATTTTCTACTATTTCTGCTATCTGAGAAGCTTTTTTTTGATTAAAACCAGCATTTTGTAATTTTGAGACAATTTTAAGTTGACTAAGTGTTTTAAAAACTTCTATTGGTTCAATCTTATCAGCCATCTGCTTTTTAAGCTCTTTAATTTCATTTTCTAACTTTGCATTAGTAGTTGCTTGTTCTAATATTTGGTTCGTTATCTTTTCAAAACGTGATTCTAAATTTATTAAAAATTGTTCTATATCTTTTGAGTTGAAAGATATTTTTTCTGAAGAATCAGCTTTTTGTTGCCTAAATAATTGAACTTGCTTTGTTAAAGTATCCTCATTTTCAGATTCAATAATAAATACTCCAATCATTTCGCCCTTATGAGGCTCTATCTCTCTAGCCCTAGCAGCAGCATGATATTCAAAGTGTCCATCGACTACCTCAAAGGAATTGATACTTGAGCGACGAATAACTATAGGGTTAATAACTCCCGCCGCTTCTAAAATAAGATTTGCTGCCTGTTCTAGTTCATCATCTGCAAAACTTGAACGAGGTACAGTAGAAGTAATTTTCTTGATAGCAACAAGTGATGTAGATAATTTCATTAAGTCAACCCTATTTTTTCTAAAACTTCTATTGCTAATAATTCAAATTCTTGTGCCGCAGTTGAATCTGGCTTAAAATCAAGTACAGAAATGGGATCAGCCACCTCCATATCTCCTATAATGAGAAACCTCTCAGCACATTTTGCCAAATCATCTCTATCATAAATTACCGTATTCATCATCTCAAATTCATACCGTTTTGGAATAGCTTCGAGTCGTTTAGGTAAAGTATGTTTAACAAACTGGTTATTAGTAGATATTTTACAAGCTAGTACACCTATAATTTCAATTTGAGGCTTTCTTATTTGTTTTCTAAACCCATTTATTTTTTTGATAAATTCCCTAACGTTTATTAGTCCTTGATTAGCGAAGGGTTTAAGATCAGAAGGAATAATAAGATAGTCAGCAGTAATTAGAGCAATCCTGGCATACAGATTTAATGAAGGTGGAGTATCAATCAATACTACATCATATTGTTCTGCCACTGCATCTAGTTTTTGAGCAAGCATCATTTTACTATCTTCTTGCTGAATTAACTCATTTTCATAATTCATCAAACTAATATGAGAAGGAACAACGCTAATTTCTGGATTTGTGAATTGGGATTTTCTGGCAACTTCATTTATAGGAAAAAAATCTTCTGATTGCAAAATATGACGAATATTACAATCTTTGATATCATCAAACTCTTCATCATCAAATTTGACTAAACCAGTAGCAAATGTAGTGTTGGCTTGACTATCTAAATCAATAACTAGAACTCTTTTTCCCTTCTTTCTAATAGCAGCAGCTAGATTAACTACGGTGGTTGTCTTACCAACGCCGCCTTTATTATGATAAACCGCAATTATTTTCATTGAATGTTGCCTCTTTGTTTCAAAATTTGAATTAGTTTCATTGATTTGAACTTCTGGTTTATTTACTAACTCTCTTTCTTTTAGACTCTCTCTACCAATTAAAACTTTAATTTTATCTAACTTTATCTCAACTTCCTTGCCAGAACATTGAAATACTAATTGAATATTAGTCTGCAATTTTTGATAAATTCTAATCTCTTTGCCATTAGTCAGCAATCCATACCTGACATTCAAGCTGGTTAAATAATGCCTGAGTCGGGGGACATGATTATTTAAGTTTTGTTTGGGATGCTTTGCCTCCATGACGACACTCAGCGGTGAGTTGGCATCTAAAACAAAGGGAATCACTTGTGCGGCAAATGCTAAGAAATCTAAGCGGATGCTACCAACGGCAACCTCTTGATGCCAGGTGTCAGGAGTATAACCTAGCTGCGGTAGCAAATATTGCACTATGAGTTTGCTTTCAACTTCGCTTTCGTTACGGCACAGCTCAGGATTAAAAGGCAATATTTTTCTACCTCAAAATAATTATTGGACTTGAGACAAAACCTGATATTTGCTAGATTATGGCATAGCCTTAATTATATTGAGTGATATAAATCACTTAGAAACATATAAAAAACCAGCATAAAATTAGTACTTTTACTGGTAAAATGACCAGTTTTGAGAGCTAACTATATTCAAAATTATCAGGCTACGCATGTATTTCTCCATTAATCCTGTAAATCGATAGAATCAAAGTGTTTACCTATTTGCGCTAAAGGTTTTGGCTACTGTATCTTGTCCCCACTGCCATCAACTCGTTGATAGTCAAGCTATTAGTTGTCCCTATTGCCGGACGACACTCAAAGCTTACGGTCATCCCGGTATTCCATTGCACCGCGCCACTGGGGACGGGTATCTGTGCGACACCTGCACCTATCACGCTGATAATACTTGCAATTTTCCTCAGCGTCCCTACGCCAAAGACTGTACCCTCTACCAAAATATTGAAGAGACAAACTTGGAGTTGAAACAGCAGCATTACACTAACAGTTTTGGAATAACTGTAAAAAGTTGGGTAAAACAGAATCAGGCTTTGCTGTTACTTTTGGGTTTATTATTGGTCTGTTTGTTCTTCAGTCTAATAACTTAGGAACGTGAATTAAATAAAATGCAAAACTTCATTTTGTCTCTAGCCTCCCTCTCCTTTATAAGGCTACGGTGTACACACAAGTTCTAAAAACCCAGCTTAATAAGACTTTCCTCGTTCCCATACTCTGTATGGGAATGGATTCATTGAGTCTCTGACTCAATATTTAACTGGAGGCAGAGCCTCTAATCAGTATTCCCATGCAGAGCATAGGAAGAAACAATGTCCAATCGAGCTTTTTTCGACTTGTGTTTACACCGCATAGCGGTTCTCGTTTCCGTGAGGTACACCCGTAGGGGCACGGCACTGCCCATACGTGTCAACTTAACGTAAAAAATAGCTTCTCGCTTCGCCTCCTCGCCCGCCTTGGAATGAATTCCAAGGGACAAAGCGAAAGTCTACTAAAGTAGACTCAAGATTTTGAGCAATATCTAGTCATCTTTAGATGACTTAAGCTATGAGCAAGGAACTTCAGTTCCTTGCGGGATGAGGGTTTTACGTTAAGTTGACACCAATGGGCACTGCCGTGCCCCTACACTTGGCAATATAATATTTTACCGCATCTGAGTGGGAACCGCTATAGCCTCGCATTCACAAAACTTTAGTTAATTTTACTTAGATTATTTGAAAATTTCCGGTAGTAAATTACGTTATAAGTTCGTTACAACAATTGTTGCAATCGCTTAAACGTTTCTTATATATGGAGGAGTATTTGTTGCAAAGCATTAAACATTTGCTGCAACGACTTATATATTTGCAGGAAATACTTAAACGTTTCTTATACATGGAGGAGTATTTGTTGCAAAGCATTAAGCGTTTGCTGCAACGGCTTATATGTTTGCAGGAAATACTTAAACCTTTCTTATACATGAAGGAGTATTTGTTGCAAAGCATTAAACATTTGCTGCAACTGGTTATATATCAATACGCTTGGGTTAAGGCTAAAAACTAAAACTGGCGTAGGTTGGGTTGAGGAACGAAACCCAACATTCTCCAGGCCTTGTTGGGTTTCGCTGCCGCTCAACCCAACCTACTATTCTTCTTAACCCAAGCGTATTGGGTTATATATTTGTAAGAAATATTTAAGCGTTTCTGATGAATCAAGCAACGTTAACTGCAAACGTTTAAATTGGAAATATAGACATATAGGACTCATATTTGATTTTTGAAAAAACTCCGTACACTCAAAAAGTCTTTTTTCCTACTCCCCACTCCCTACTCCCCACTCCCAGCCTACGCAAATAATTTCAGTAATCAAACCGGATTCCTATAGATTGGATTACGACTTTAGCCTAACGCACCATGTGATACGTTAGGCGCTCCTATCAAATTTGTCGTGACAAATCATCTCAAAATTAGATTACAACGAGATATGCCCGATCGCAAACCTTCAAGTTGTGGTGATTTGGGATGCTTCTGCAATAGGTTCAAGTTGTATCGGTGGCACTTTTTCTTCAAAGGCGGCTAAATCAAACCAAAAAGTGGTGCCAATGCCGACTTCACTCACAAGATGAACTTTGCTACGATGTCTGTCGATGATATTTCTGACAATCGATAAACCTAAACCTGTGCCTTCTAGGGTGTGAACTCGGTTTTCTACGCGGAAGAAGCGTTCAAAAATTGAGTGTTGATCTTCTGTGGCGATGCCAATTCCTGTATCGGAAATTTCAATCCGCACTGGTGGAGATTCGGTATGACTGGGTTTGAAATCTAGTTGGTAGGCGCGGATTGCTACTTTACCGCCGGCTGTGGTGAATTTTAGAGCATTACCAATCAGGTTGCCAAAGACTTGTACTAACAGATCATAATTACCCAATACCAAGGGCAGATTAGGAGCAACTTCTTGAACAAGTTCAACACCTTTATCTTTAGCATTGAGTTGGTAAGTACGCAGGGTTTGCTCGATCGCTTGGGCTAAATCTACGCCATCGAAGCTGTAGTTGCGACCAGATTCGAGTTTTGACAAATCCAAAACATCATTAACTAGGCGGGTTAGGCGATCGGTTTCATGGTTTACAGTTTGCAGAAACTCTTGCCGTTCTTGTAAAGCTAAGTCTTCGCCGTAGTCGTGCAGGGTTTCAATATAGGTTTTGATGTTGAATAGAGGCGTTCGCAGTTCGTGAGAAACGTTGCTGATAAATTGACTTTTTGCCTCGTTTAATTCCACCTCACGGGTTATATCTTGAATAGTAATCGCAATACCTTTGATGCTTTCTCTTTGCAGGTTGAGTACTGTAGTCAAGAGAATGCGGATCGTCCGCGGGGTAGGTTGGTTAATAAAAATCCGAAATTCGGCGCTTTCGCATTCGCCTGCTGCCATTTCGTACAAGGGACGGGTGATTTCGATTTGTACCGCTGGGGGTAAGTGATGTAAGACATTGCAACCTACTACATTAGCGGCTTCCCAGCCAAAAATTCGCTCTGCTGTGGGGTTGACTAAAATCACCTGCATGTTGTTATCAATCAACACGGCACCATCTGCGATCGTTGAAACTAGGGTTTCTAGCTTGGCTTTTTCTGCGGTCAGTTCCTCAATATTCTGTTCTTCATAGCGCTCTAATCGCTCTCCCATTTCATTAAAGCTTAAAATTAATTCCCCTAGTTCGCCCCCTAAAGGTAAATCAATGCGCTGCTTGAAATTCCCGGTAGCAATTTGCTTCACCCCCACCAGCAGTTCTTTAATGGGCTTAGTGATGGTCAAAGCGTTAATCACTCCTGCCAAAATCACCATTACCCAAATCGTGATAAAAACCGCGATCGTGACATCGCGGGTAAAATTGGTGGAAATGACAGCAGTCTGATTGGGGTTAATACCGATCGCTAATACACCTAAGTATTTTTTATTGACGATCAGGGGAATAAACACATCGGTAACTATCCCATCTGGGGTTGTATGTTGCCGCACCATCGGTTTTTCCCCATCACCAGGGTAATCTTCTGGCAGTTGTATCCGCCGTTTAATGGTGAGGGAGTTTTCTACCTCCGCTTCCCAAAAAGGAATACCAAAAAAGATTTCCCCGGTTTCATCAGCGTAAAGCATATAACGCACGCTAGAGGTGCTGCTGTAGAAACGTTGGGAAAATTGAGCAACCTCAGTCAGATTATTGTCAGCGACTAGAGGAGCAACGTTAGCAGCAAGTAGCAGTCCCAAATCACGACCGAAGCGGGTGTCATTCATCCGCGCATCCTGCTGGATTGTATTCACAGCCCAGAAGGTCAGCCCACTCATTACCAACGAAACTACCATTGTGGCCACAGCCAGCAATTTGGTCTGGAGTGTGAACTCTGACCACCAACTAGCGATCGCATGTCGAATTGTTTTTAACAGACTTACCATTTTAAATAAAGTTGTTAATAGTCTTTGTTATAAAGCCCAACAACTAAAAAATTAACAGTTAATTTGACAAACATGTTAGAGGACAGAGAGATGAGGGAGCGCAGGAGGTATACCTAGTTAAGGTAGTCTTAACGAATTTACCTCATTTCAGCCGTCGGAATTGATATCCACTTGAGGATTAACGCGTTAAACTCATTTCTGTGACTATTGGTTATGCACAGATGAGCAGTCTAACAAAAATCCAACCTGTCGTGATTTTAGGCAACAATAGTAGGTTGGGTTGAGCAAAGCGAAACCCAACAAAGCCTTGATAATGTTGGGTTTCGTTCCTCAACCCAACCTACACATTTCAAGGTTTTTGGCGCTAACCCAAGCGTATTGCTCTATGCCCAATATCTCTCCGGTAATATATGCCGTCAAACTGGATATATTTGATAGCTGCATAAGCTTGGGCGATCGCTTGCTCAAAATTTTCTCCGATTCCAGTTACATTTAATACTCGGCCCCCATCTGTCACTACTTCTTGCTGCTGGTTTAACTTGGTACCTGCATGAAATACAGTTGCTCCTGTTGCCTCTGCCTCTTTAATGCCAGTAATGACCCGGCCTTTCTCATATTCTCCTGGATAACCACCTGAGGCGGCAACTACAGTAGCAGATGCTCCTTTTTTCCAAGCAATGGGCGGCAATTCACTTAATCGCTGCTGTACACAGGCTAGAATCAACTCTTCTAGGGGTGTTTCTAATAGTGGCAAAATTACCTGGGTTTCGGGATCGCCAAAGCGACAGTTAAATTCTAGAACTTTTAAATCGCCATCGGGTGCAATCATTAATCCAGCATACAGTACGCCTCGATAGTCAATGCCTTTGGATCTTAAGGTTGCGATCGCTCTTTCTAAAACTTCTGTTTGAATGCGTGCCATCAACTCTGGCGTAGCGATAGGTGCTGGGCTGTATGCTCCCATTCCCCCAGTATTTTCCCCTGTATCACCCTCACCAATCCGCTTATGGTCTTGAGCCGGCAACAAGGGTCTAATCGTTAACCCATCCGTTAGCGCTAAAACTGATACCTCTTGCCCAATCAAACATTCTTCAATGACGACAAATTCTCCAGCACTGCCAAATTGTCCCTGAAAAATTGCATCAACGGCGCTTTCTGCCTGTTCAACTGTTTCAGCTACCGTTACACCCTTAC
This sequence comes from Chroococcales cyanobacterium, assembly GCA_038259325.1. Taxonomy (GTDB): domain Bacteria; phylum Cyanobacteriota; class Cyanobacteriia; order Cyanobacteriales; family Nostocaceae; genus Nostoc. Next base: position 25,140 of record JBBSOX010000073.1, read on the forward strand.
CAGCCGCCAAGCCATCAGCTTTGACAACAATTGGCGCTCCCTGAGATTTGACATAAGATTTTGCTGCTGTCGCCTCCGTAAATACCGCAGATCGTGCCGTCGGAATTCCGGCTTCTTGCATCAGGGCTTTTGCCCAAGCTTTACTCGCCTCAATTTGCGCTCCTGCTCTGACTGGGCCAAATACCATCAATCCTTTGTCTTGGAGGTAATCTGTGATTCCCTTCGCCAAAGGTACTTCTGGCCCAACTATCACCAGAGTTATGCCATTTTTTAGAGCATATTGGCTCATCCCCTCAAAATCATCTACTGTTAAGGGCAAGTTCTGGCAACGTTCCAGACTTGCTGTGCCTCCATTCCCTGGTACACAGACAACTTGCTCGATTTGCTTAGATTGCAACAGTTTCCATGCCAGAGCGTGTTCGCGCCCTCCATTACCTACAACTAAAACTTTCACTGATTTCCTCGTGCGTTCCTTTGGGAAGCATATAACTACTATGCAATTAAAATTATTCTACTATGCATATAGCAATCCTATTTAAGTTGTGAAATTACTTGTAGAGGCAGGCAATAGTTTTATTTTCACGAATGATTTATGGGTGCTATATCTAACTTTAATTATTTTGTTATCTTGACCGATTTTATGTATTTAATTCCATCTATATGTCTTCTTTAGATTAAATTTTATAATTAGTCAATTTATAATTATTTTTCATATAAATTGCCAAATATAGGATTATTTTATTTTGAAAATACTCAGCACACATTGACCTGTGTTCTTCACTTTAGCAATCCCAAATGAGTTGTGAAAATCGAGAGAATCAGATCCCCGGCTTCTCAAAGAAGTCGGGGATCTGATTTATTATTCACGACTGATTTAGGACTGCTATATAATTATTAACTTGTGAATATAGAGATTAATCAGGATATAAAAAAATAGGCAACATGGCTAAAATTATCGTTACTGGAGCCGCAGGCTTTATTGGCTCTCATCTTGCAGAAACATTGCTGGAACAAGGAAAAGAAGTAATCGGGATTGATGAATTCAATGATTATTACGATCCTATGTTAAAGCGTAAGAATGTTGCACACTTACATCAGTCACCTAGCTTTACCTTAATTGAAGGAGATATTCAGTTTTTAGATTGGCAGAAACTCCTAAAAGATGTAGATGTAGTTTACCATCAAGCGGCACAAGCAGGGGTGAGAGCAAGTTGGGGTAAATCTTTTCGAGGTTATACAGAACGAAATATTAACGCTACACAAGTTTTGTTAGAAGCAACTAAGGATGCTAAACACCTAAAAAGGTTAGTGTTTGCCTCTTCGTCAAGTGTATATGGTGATGCAGAAACATTACCTACCCACGAGGGAATTTGTCCTCAACCAGTTTCTCCTTACGGCATTACAAAGCTAGCAGCGGAGTTTTTGTGTAAACTCTATCACAAAAACTTTGGCGTACCCTGTGTGACATTGCGTTATTTCACAGTCTACGGCCCCAAACAGCGCCCAGATATGGCATTTCATAAGTTCTTTAAATCCATTTTGCAGGATGAAGCAATTCCTATTTACGGCGACGGCCAGCAAACGCGGGAGTTTACGTTTGTTAGTGATGTCATCGCCGCCAATTTAGCCGCCGCCACTGCACCTGAAGCAATGGGAGAAACCTTTAATATCGGTGGCGGTAGCAGGGTAGTTTTAGCAGAAGTCTTGGATACGATTGAAGAAATTGTCGGGAAACCAATCAAAAAAAACCATATAGAAAAAGCGATGGGAGACGCCCGCCACACTGCTGCTGATGTATCTAAAGCGCAAAAAATTCTGGGATATCAGCCGCAAGTCTCCCTGAGAGAGGGTTTGATAGAGGAATGGGAGTGGGTTAAGTCTTTGTATTTACTCTAGACAAAGTAGGGACTGGGGGCACATAGGTGTTAACTTAAAGCCTGGGCGAATGAAATTCGCAGCTATACAGGCAAAGTCCGCCTCCGCGGATAACAGAAAATTAAGGCTTTTTAACCCACGGAGGTGGGTCTTGTTTATCAAAAAAGCTTCATGTTCAAAACCTTGCCCCTTGTGAGCGAAAAAATCCTTGTATCTCAAGGTAGGTAAAAACCCCACCCTTAGTGTCGGGCTGAGTTTAATTGCGTTAGCGACGTAGGAGCGTCATTGCGAATTGCGAATTGCGAATTGCGAATTGGATTTATTGCCTCCCTCTACGACTAATTTCACAATCTCATTTAGGATTGCTATATGAATATTCCAAAACCACATCAAATTCAAGTTCATCTATGACCACCAAGCCTTGGGATGCTCAACTTGCTTACTGGCTAGTTCGACCTCTAAAAGACAGTTGGGTAAATCCCAATCATCTGACCACACTCAGACTCCTAACTGGATTGCTAGCCACAGCAGCCTTGGCAGTTGGTAGTGCAGACTGGGCTAATATCGGGGCTGGGCTGTTTGTGTTATCAAACTTTTTGGATCACACAGACGGTGAATTAGCCCGTTTAAGTGGAAAAAGCAGCAAATGGGGTTATTTATATGATTTAGCTAGTGATACAGCTATTAACGTTCTCTTGTTTATAGGTATTGGGTATGGACTGAGGAACAGCTACCTTGGTAATTGGACATTGCTGATGGGCTTAGTATCAGGTGTATCTGTTGCTTCAATTTTTGCTTGCATTTTTCTATGGCAAAATAAGATAGAGCAAAAACTAGGTAAAGATGCCAGTCGTCCTCCTAATTTTGCTGGATTTGACATTGAAGATGTGCTGTATTTGTTTCCGCTAGTGACTCTGTTGCAGGGACTAGCACCATTGCTTATCGCAGCTACAATTGGCGCACCAGCTTTTGCAGTATGGTTTTTTTGGAAATATCGCTTACTTCTCCAGACCGAAGAATGAACGGCATTATGTATTTGCTGAATAAGCATTTTGCTCTTTGTATTTTTTGTGCAGTTTCACAAAGAATTGCTATTAGATTAAGAATTAATTAACAAATATTATCTTGAGCAAAAAACAGTCATTATAAAATACTAGGGAAATTTCCAGATTTCCTGGTGTTTTAGCTTTGTTGGTGACTTGACAATGAAGGCAATTATATTAGCTGCTGGCGTTGGACGACGCTTAGGTAAAGATGGGCAAAATCAACCCAAATGCTTACTAAAATTTAACGGCAAATCTTTATTAGAGCGCCATTTGAACTATCTCCATCATTACCAAATTGATGAAGTAGTGATTGCTGTGGGTTATCAAGCACAAACAATTCAGGATGAAATCAAAGCATTAGAAGCCGAAAATTGGGTTAGTACAGTTTATAATCCTGACTACACCAAAGGCAGTGTAATTAGCCTTTGGGCTGTACGTCAACAGCTAGTTGCTGGCGATGACATATTATTAATGGATGCAGATGTTTTGTACGATCGCAGCATCATCGAACGGCTGGTAAAAACAAATATCCCCAACTGCTTCTTGCTAGATCGTGATTTTGAACCTGGGGATGAACCCGTGAAGCTTTGTGTCAGAGATAATGAGCTAGTAGAGTTTCGCAAACAGCTAGCTCTTGGTTTAGTTTATGATTTTGCAGGCGAATCAGTGGGATTCTTTCGTTTTGGAAGTACTGTTGCTCACCGTCTTGCAACCCGCACAGAACAGTATGTTGCAGACGGGCTGGAAAATGAACCTTATGAAGAAGTAATTCGTGATCTATTATTAGAAACTCCCGAAACATTTGGCTACGAAGACATTACTGGATTACCTTGGCTGGAAATCGATTTTCCTCAAGATATTGAACGTGCCCAAAACGATATTTTACCTCAGATAGAAGTCGCAGAAAATGTCTGAAAATATCTTTATTTATAGTGGTTTTGGCTTGGATACATTACAGTTTGACCTCTCTCCAAACCTCTCTCCTAAAAGGAGAGAGGCTTTGAATCTTACCCCACTTCCCTTGTAGGGAAGGGGCTGGGGGTTAGGTCTGTATTCCATGTAATTGAGAACCGCAATATTATATAGGTTGAAAAAAGCAGAATAAATGCATCAAATATTTGCACCCACTGACACCGCTGCAAAATTAAATAAGTGTGCCCAACTACGGTTATTATTAGAATCGCCTCAACTCGATTTCATCATGGAAGCTCACAATGGGATTAGCGCCCGTATTGTGGAAGAGGCTGGATTTAAAGGAATTTGGGCGAGTGGATTAGCACTTTCGGCTCAATATGGCGTTCGAGATAATAATGAAGCCAGTTGGACTCAAGTTGTGGAAATGCTGGAGTTTATGTCTGATGTCACCAGCATCCCGATTTTGTTAGACGGCGATACTGGCTATGGCAACTTTAATAATATGCGTCGCCTGGTTAAGAAGTTAGAACAGCGAGGTATTGCTGGAGTCTGTATTGAAGATAAGCTTTTTCCCAAAACCAATAGTTTCATCAACGGTAGTCGCCAACCTTTGGCTGATATTGATGAATTCTGCGGCAAAATTAAAGCAGGTAAGGATAGTCAAACAGACCCAGATTTTTGCATCGTCGCCCGACTGGAAGCTTTGATAGCCGGATGGGATCTTTCGGAGGCAATGCGCCGAGCTGAAGCTTACCACGCCGCCGGAGCAACCGCGATCTTGATTCACAGTAAATCATCCCGCCCTGACCAAGTGCTAGCCTTTGCTAAAGAGTGGGCAAATCGTTCGCCGTTGGTGATTATCCCGACTAAATATTACAGCACACCTACTGATGTTTTTCGCAAAGCTGAAGTTAATTTAGTCATCTGGGCAAACCATCTGATTCGATCTGCTGTTGCTAGTATGCAAGCGATCGCACGCGAAGTTCAAGCCAGCGAAACTTTAATCAACATTGAAGATGATATTGCTCCGGTAAAGGAAATTTTCCGGCTACAGGGCGCTGATGAACTGTTAGAAGCCGAAAAACGTTACTTTAACAACGGACGACAACATACCCAAGCGATCGTTTTGGCTGCTAGCAGAGGGCAGGAGTTAGCAGGGTTGACGCAAGATAAACCAAAAGTGATGTTACCCCTTGGAGGTAAACCACTGCTCAGGTTGTTGGTGGACAAATTTAAAAAACTTGCCATCAATGATATTACCGTTGTCGCAGGTTACAAAGCAGAAACTATCAATGTTCCGGGAACTAAAGTCATCCGCAACCCCGATTATGAAACAACGGGAGAATTAGCATCCTTAGCCGTAGCTCAAGCCAGCTTCGGCGAAGAGATGCTGGTGCTTTACGGGGATTTACTATTTAGAAGCTACATCCTGCAAGACTTATTGGAATGTCCCGGAGAAATTGTGGCTGTAGTTGATTCTGTGGGGAACAGCAAGTCTGTTAGCGGTTCACCTGACTACGCCTATTGTTCAATTCCAGATGACCTTTCTTTGTTTGGACAGGATGTCAACCTGTTGGCCATTTCTAAAACAACACAAACGCAATTAGGAAAATCTAGCGGCCGCTGGATTGGGATGCTGCGCTTGCGGAGTCAAGGTAGACAGTGGCTAAGTGAAGCACTCAACGAGTTGCAAAAACGGCCGGAATTCAACAGTTTGGGTTTACCAGAATTATGTAATTATTTAATCGAGCAAGGTAAACCGATCAAGGTGCTTTATATTCGCGGTAATTGGTTAGATGTTAATTCTTTAGATGATCTTGACCTTGCTTTTCAATTGAAACAATAGGGAGTGGGGAGTGGGGAGTGGGGCATGGGGCATGGAGCATGGGGCATGGGGCATTGGGCATTGGAATTAGTAAGGTTGAAGTTTTGAGTTCCGAGTTCTGAAGCTGAAGTTCCGAGTTCTAAGGTTGAAGTTCCGAGTTCTAAGGCTGAAGTTCTGAGTTCTGAGGTTGAAGTTCCGAGTTCTGAGGCTGAAGTTTCGAGTTCTAAGGTCGAAGTTCCGAGTTCAGAGGCTGAAGTTCCGAGTTCTGAGGCTAAAGTTCCGAGTTCTGAGGCTAAAGTTCCGAGTTCTGAGGCTAAAGTTCCGAGTTCTGAAGCTAAAGTTCCAAGTTCCGAAGCTAAAGTTCCGAGTTAAAAGGTCGAAGTAATAATCTTTCATCTCAACTCCCCAATGCCCAATGCCCCATGCCCAATCCCCAATCCCCACTCCCCACTCCCCACTCCCCATCTTTTTATGATCCAGGCAGAAGAATTTGTAGAAGCGGCGCGTAATCTTGGCTTTGGGTGGTACACTGGCGTACCCTGTTCTTTTCTCACCCCTTTTATTAACTACGTCATCAATGACGTTCAACTTAAATATATCTCCGCAGCCAATGAGGGAGATGCTGTAGCGATCGCAGCTGGAGCCGCAATTGCTGGAAAACCAGCCGTGGTGATGATGCAAAACTCTGGGTTGGGGAATGCAGTTAACCCGCTAACTTCCCTCACTTATATATTTCGGATTCCATTGTTGCTGATTTGTACCTTGCGGGGCGATCGCAATTTGCAAGATGAACCGCAACATGAATTAATGGGGCAAATCACAGATAAATTGCTGGAAACTATGACTGTACCTTGGGAATATTTTCCTACAGATGCAGCAGAAATAGAGCCAGTTCTCCAAAGAGCTACAGCTTACATGCAACAAGAGCGCCGCCCTTATGCTCTAATTATGCGTAAAGGATCAATATCTCCCCATACCCTCACCCGTTCTTCCATCCCCAAACGAGAAGATAGTAGCACTCATATTCACCAAAGCTTTTTTCGAGATAATCGCGTTTCCCGCAGCGAAGCACTAGCGCGGATTGTGGAACTTACTGATGCAGAAAAGACTGTAATAATTGCCACAACTGGTTACACGGGACGCGAACTCTTCGCCAGTAAAGATAGTGCCAATCATCTTTACATGGTTGGGTCGATGGGCTGCGCTTCTTCAATGGGATTGGGACTATCTTTAGCACGTCCAGACCTCAAAGTTGTGGTCATTGATGGCGATGGAGCAGCACTGATGCGAATGGGTAATTTTGCGACTATTGGCACTTATGGCGGTGCTAATTTGACCCATATTCTCTTAGATAATGAAGTCCACGATTCCACAGGCGCACAAGCCACCGTCTCTGCGGGTATCTCCTTTGCCAAAATTGCCGAAGCGTGCGGCTATGGCCTGACATTCGCCGGAGACGATCCAGCCCTTTTAGATGCTTTATTTACCGCAGATACTAACACTAGACCTAAATTTGCTCATCTCAAAATCCGTCCCGGAACCTTAGAAAAGCTACCCCGTCCCAACCTCACCCCAGAAGCCGTTTTACAACGCTTTATGAAACATATTGGTTCTGAGCTATAGCGGTTCTCTATTGCATGAAATATAGACCTAACCCCCAGCCCCTTCCCTACAAGGGAAGCAGGGCTGTTTCATTCCACAATGGCAAGAAGTTTGTCAATATCATTAGAGATAAATCTTTGAGCAGTTGTGATAGAAGCAAGCCCCCCTTTTTAAGGCTACGGTGTACACACAAGTCGAAGTAAACTACTAAGGGAAGGGATTTGAGGGGACAAACGAGAGTGGAAAATCCAATCAGAATTCATGCTCAACTCTGGAAAAGAAAAGCATTTGGCGACCCAAGGTTGATAAAAAGGGGGCAGCATTGTACGAAGCAATGGGAAAACATCAATCAGTCAGCGTCCGTCAAATAAGTAGAAACAGAGCAGAACAAGTAGCCTACTACCGCTTTTTGGAGACTGAAAACGAGACAGTAGGGGAATTAATCCGAAGTCTCAGCGACCACTGCATATTGCAGGTAGAAAGAAAACATGTATTAGCAATAAGTGATACTAGCGAAATTAATTTGCAGTCTCATGTAGGCAGGTTGAAAGCAGAGGGTCTAGGTGTAGTCGGAAACAACACAGATGTAGGATTTTATTATTCACCCAACCCTAATATTGGATGCAGAAAATGGATTTCCCTTGGGGATAAGCACAGTACAACTGTGGACTAGAGACATCAACCATGCGGATAAGCACGAACGAAAGTACCAGAAATTGCCGATATTTGAGAAGGAATCATATAAGTGGCTGCGTTCGGCAACGGATACTCAGCAATGTTTAAGTGCTGGTGATGCCAAAGTGGTGACTCATATCGCCGATCGAGAAAGCGATTTATATGAGGAATTTGCGACTGTCCCAAATAAAAACAATCATG
>JBBSOX010000074.1:0-32745 GCA_038259325.1 Chroococcales cyanobacterium
ATTATCCGCAACAGGAATACCGTCAGCAGTTGTCAATTTTTGGGGTTCAGTCATGTGTAAATAAGCTCTCCATTAAGTTACTCAGATTGCCCAGAGTAGATTTTAGTCAGTAGAGAGGCGAAAACTTACTGACACAGGTAACTAACTCATAGTCATAACGAGTTTATATATAAATCCTACTCGATATGATTATGAATTACAACAAAATTGCTTTGTATTTTTGGGAACTGTAAGGGGGTACATCTGTCATTGGTGCTAAAAGCCTTTTCCAATCTCGTTTCCAGCCTCTGGCTGGAAATGCACTTCAATTGCGGCTCTGCCGCAAGTCTAGAGGCGGAGCCTCAAGACGGGCATTCCCAGTCGGAGACTGGGAACGAGACACGAGACATATCTAAAAGCTTGTTCTAAGATGGCTTTCACGTTAAGTTGACACCAATGGCAAGACCTTGCGCCCCTACAAATCCATAAATAATTTGGGATAATTTATTTTTTGCAAGTCCTCTAAAAGGAGAGAGACTTTGAATTCCCCCTTAAAGCATGGGGAAGGGGGTTAGGTTTTTCGTTAGCTTTTCCACATGGTCTGAATTGTCAGACACTAGGCAAGTCTCAAGCATTCCTTTGATGAACTCAAAGCTAAAGCCAAACAAGTTCCTATTTTTACTAGAGTTTTGGCAGATAAACATACAGTTCTAATTTGCATTAAAGACAATAATTTAACTCTCTTCTATTATTTAAAAGATAGAAATCAGAAACATTAATTTTTAATAAACCAGTAAAAACACTGATATAAGCCTGGGAGCTAGCTGAAAAACTTAGGTATTGCAACAATAAGCCAAAACCTATATGTCTTTTTTGTTTCTTTGCTATGACTGAGCTATTACAATTTCCCAAAACAGGGCTTCATTGTCAGGAAAGTAAGATATTTGTACTGAGGTATTCATAAAAACTTATTTAATAAAATCTTTTCCATATATATGCTTAGAGTAAACAACTATTAAGAAATACTTATTAAAGAATATTGCAATACCTTGATTTAATTGCTAACGTGTGTATGACAACGATGCTGATGAACGCTCTGATCTAGGAGAAGTAAAATCTATGAGCTATACCCATTCAGCCAAGTGTGTTAGGGTTTGACGGGTTAAAAACGAGAAATTTCTGCCTCGTATAGACAATTATGAGGGATTGCAGATTAACCAAGAAATATCTCGTTGCCAAAGGCTTAGTTTCAGTTTGATTTGAATTGCAATTAATTATTTGTCTTACATTGTGCCGACAAGGGAGTAACTCTTGATTGTGTGTATCGGCAATAACGAAGAGGTTGGTAAGACTTAGATTTTGGAGGATAAAACCAATGGAGATTCAAGGTAAAGTAGCCCTCATTACAGGGGCTTCGCGTGGAATTGGACGAGCGATCGCACTCGAACTAGCGCAACAAGGCATCAAACGGCTGATATTAGTAGCACGCGATCGCCAAAAGTTAGTTGAGGTAGCTAATGAAATTGAGGCGATGGGGACAGAAACTGCGATCGTCGCCTTAGATTTGACGCAAACAATTGAAGTAAATATCGCTGTTGCCCAACTGTGGCGCAATTACGGACAAATTCACCTGCTGGTTAATTGTGCGGGAGTCGCATACCAAACCTCGTTTTTGCAATCTAAACTGCCCCAAGTTCAAGAAGAACTCTCGGTAAACTTGTTAGGAATGTACAACCTCACTAGTCTGATCGCTCGACGCATGGCCAGCCAAAGGCAAGGCACAATCGTCAATGTGTCGAGTCTGATGGGGAAAGTGGCTGCACCGACGATGGCGACTTACTCAGCTACCAAGTTTGCCATCTTAGGATTTACCCAAGCCTTGCGCCAGGAACTAGCTGAACACAATATCCGAGTCATTGCATTACTACCTTCCCTCACAGACACAGACATGGTGCGCGACTTAAAATTATTTCGCTGGGTGATCCCCATGACTCCCCAGCAAGTGGCTAAAGCACTCGTCACCGGAATGCAAAATGATTCACCAGAAATTTTAGTTGGATGGCAAAGTCATTTAGCCGTGTTGTGTCAACGCCTTGCGCCTTGGTTGTTAGAGCTAATTTTACGAATAGCAACTCCGCCAGCATCAACGAAACAACAGCCAAGTCAAAAACTGAAAAAGCTGATGCCGAAACTGAATTTTTGATGCTTTGTTCTGGTCAAGAACATGATTTATGGTGTGTCTGCGCGTAAATTCTAAATTTTTGAACGCATTGCCTAGTAGGCGTTGCATAAATGCGGGATGAATTGGCGGTTGAAAGCATTGAAAATTAGTTCCAAATTGGGCGAAATCATCCCCTAATTCAGCAACGCCGCCTAGTACAGCAGACTAAATAAACATACAATTTCAAATGGCGCAAAAGCTTGGAATACAATTATGCGTGACTTTTGACTTTTGACTTTTGACTTCCGCCTTGCGGTACTATCCTACTGGGATCAATTACCTTTACCTAAAAGTTGACACTCCCCGCGATAAATCGAAGGGGATTCTTGGTTCAACGAAACCACTTAACCTAGATTCCTTGCGTCGTCTAAACCAGAGGTGGGATTCTCCCCAAGCGCTAATTCGGGTATGCCCTACCCTATTTGCATTAGTGAGGCAGTGCGTTGGGCGGCTATGCCGACTTGAAGCAACTGCCGTGCAAGTCCTGTTTCATTTGAAACAATTTGTTTCAAAATTCTGATTTGTCTAGCCCCTATAAATCTTTTACCTACTGCTAGGAGAAAACTAGAATAATGCAGTAGAACCGCATAGATTCAATTATCAAGGTTCAGTGCTTTGTCTTTCGACAGCTAGGTTTTTTAAGTGGTTGATTACCTTTCCACTACAATTAGTATACCAGCAACTTGTACACTAATGAATTAAAAGCCGTCGTAGAACGACGGGGCTTTAAACCCCATTTTTCGGTAAGACTGCGCCGACGACAATTGCCGGACTTGCCTGAGTTCGCAGTTGTTGATTGAAAATCACCAAATTGAGAATAGCGTGGCTTGGGGTATTCATTGTATATATGCTGAGTCAAGTGCTATTAGATACTGATGCGAGATTTATAGATATAACTCATATTGGAGCAACCAGAAATGCTTTCCTTCCCCACAACTCTGACTCCTTTGCCCGAAATCATTGATGGCTTACCGAATATATCTGGTTGGGAAACAGAGCTTCTCTCTGTAGTTAACCACGAGCAACCAGTATTTTTACCAACAACGAATATCCGCTTAGAAGACGTAAATGCTGTATTTGCGATCGCCTTACACATGCACCAGCCAACTATACCTGCTGGAAATGGCGGTACACTGATCAGCAATCTGCAATACATGTTTGAACATCCTCATGAAGGGGATAACCACAATGCAGATCCTTTTGCTCATTGTTACAGCCGCATGGGTGACTTGATCCCCGAACTTGTCAGTCAAGGTTGCAATCCCCGTGTAATGTTGGATTACTCAGGTAATCTGCTGTGGGGACTGCGGAAAATGGGACGCGGTGATGTTCTGGATAATCTTAAACGGATTACTTGCGATCCAACCTACCAACCTTATGTAGAATGGCTGGGTACGATGTGGGGTCATGCAGTTATTCCTTCTACACCCATAGCAGATATTAAATTGCATATCGTTGCATGGCAACATCACTTTGCGGCAATTTTTGGCTGGGAAGCACTAGCGCGAGTCAAAGGATTTTCGCCCCCAGAAATGCACCTACCAAATCACCCTGATGCTCTCTTTGAATTTGTGAAAGCGCTGAAAGAGTGTGGATATCGCTGGCTACTTGTTCAAGAACATTCTGTAGAAACAATTAACGGTCAATCTCTTAGCGACAAACATTTACCACATCGTTTAGTTGCCCGCAATTCTCAAGGCGAAACAATTAGCATCACAGCTTTAATTAAAACTCAAGGTTCAGATACTAAATTAGTTGCACAAATGCAGCCTTATTATGAAGCAAAAACCTTATCCAAACAACAAATTGGGGATGTTTTTGTGCCACCAATAGTTAGCCAAATTGGAGATGGTGAAAATGGCGGCGTGATGATGAATGAATTTCCTAGTGCTTTTAAACAAGCTTGGTGGGATATGGTAAATAACGGGGGAGGTAAATCAGGTGTTGTCGGGATGTGTGGTACAGAATATTTAGAATTAATCGAAGCTACTGGATGCAAACCTGAAGACTATCCAACTTGTCAGCCAGTGGGACAACATCAGATTTGGGAGCGAGTTTCACCAGATAATATTCAACCAGAAGCTGTAGAGAATGCAATTCAAGAATTAAAGCAAACAAACTCTAATTTTCATCTTGACGGAGCTTCGTGGACAAATCATATCAGTTGGGTAAAAGGATATGAAAATGTGTTGTCTCCTATGTATCAATTAAGCAGTTTATTCCATCAAAAATTTGATCCATTACAGCAAGCTGAGTCAGCAGAACCTGTTACCAGACAATCTCATTACCGTAACGTTCTTTTACATAACCTTTTGTTGCAAACCAGTTGTTTTCGTTATTGGGGACAAGGTGCTTGGACTGACTATGCACGGGAAATTTACCAACGTGGCGAAAATTTATTGCAGATGAATTGAACTGCGGGCTGAAACGGGTATGAATAAGTATTCAAACTCCAGAAATACGCTTGCTTGGGTTAAGGCTTGATCCCAATACGCTTGGGTTAAGGGCTAATTGTACAAAATTGTGGGTTTTCGAGACGCGATAAATCGCCGTCTCTACAAGTTTTTTGGTCTTATCTGAACTGTATTGCTTTAAACTACACTATGGTTAAATCAAACTAAAGGCAATAAAATTTCAAATTTTGTACCTATACCAATCTGTGAATGGAAATTTAATTTACCGCCATGTCTGACGGTTATAATTCGATAACTTACAGCTAAACTAGTATTCTTACTATTCTTTGTTTCAAGAGAAAAAGACTCTATAATTTGCTGTTGCAATTCTTGAGACATTCCAGGCCCATTGTCGGCAATACGAATTAATATCCAGCGAGAATCTGGTGCATTTGGGTTGCTTGCTTCCTGGGAAATTACTTCTGTCGTAATCTCAATTCGGGGTTTTTGAACAGTCTTTGTATCTTCTAAATACAACTGTTGTCGCACCGCTTCATTGAGTAAAGTATCTACAACTTCACTAAAAATATTCATCAACACCTGGTTGATTTGCCCCATAAAGCAATATACTGGAGGTAATTGACCGTAATATTTTACGATTTCGATTTCTCCTTGAAGACGGCTATTAATTAATAAAATAATACTATCTATACAAGCGTGTAAATCTACTGGTTTGGGATAAAGTTCATCAATATGACAGAAATTTTGTAAGCTGGTGACGAGCTTTTTTAATCTTTCCGCTCCAGTGCGGATACTAGCAAGCGATCGCGACAAATCTTGTTCTAAAAAATCAAATTCAATCTCTTCTTTAATTTGATTAATTTCGTGGGACACTGATGGTAACTCTTTTTCATAAGCCGCTATCAGCTTGAGTAAATCTTGGCTGTAGGTTGAAACGTAAGTTATGTTACCCCAAATAAAACCCACTGGGTCTAAAATTTCGTGGGCTACGCCATCTACCAAACGTCCCAGATTTGCCATTTTATCATTTTGAATCATTTGGGCTTGGCTGCGTTCATACCGCACTAGATTGTCGATTCCTCGAATTTGCCAAGAAATAATACTCAATTCTTGGACATCTAACAATCTATAAGCACCGGATTCTGTTTCTACTACAATTGGTTCTGCTAATAATTCTGGCGATCGCTTTAAGCTAAGTTGCATCGCAGCTAAAATCGATGTTGTATCAGCAAGCAGCAACATCGGTATCCTTGCATAGCTGTAGAGAACGGCTAATGGTTGCTGAACAAATAACTCTTGTCCATAGGGGCGAATCAAAAATTCTAGCAGTCGCCGCCGCGAAATCATCCCAATGAACTTTCCCTGTTCTACCAAAATTACTCCTGGTAGCTGGGGATATCTTTCTAAAAAAATAGCCACTTCCATACCAGTGTGATTGATTTCCACTGGGAAGTTGTACATTGGTAGTTCTTGGAGGGTTGAATCTAAATCGAGATCGCGATCGCTACCAAGAGACACAAATGGCGGTAAGATTTGGCTACTGAATTCTTCTGACACTAGACACCCTGATTTTTACAAAGACAGGTAAACAATAAGTTAATATTTTACATTCTGCCACCATCTAAATCCGGTTTTGGCTTAGGTAGCTAGTCGAACTAGTACAGATGGGAATGAAAGATTTAAGCAGGAATCCCTAAGAACCGATGCCTCACTGCCCAATTAATTGCGTAGACGCATTAGCGAAGCGGTAGCGACGTTTGCCCAGCGTCTCGCAGAGAAGGAGCGTCAGCCGCTTGTTGTGAGACATCGCTCGGCATTCAACCAGAAGCCTAATATTTTGCTACGAATTATGAATTAAAAAGGGGGTGGTGTAAAAGAGTCATCTGTGGCTTAATTTGTTTAGACACAAATTTTACTGCTACTAGGGTAATCACGATGACAAATAGACCTCCTTCCGAACCGGAGTCATCCCAAAGAACTGCCCTTGGCTTTGATGAGTTTATAGCCATTCTGGTTGCCTTCGCCACTATTGGAGCGATTCTTTTTTGGTCATTATCTCGCAGGGATTCTAGCTGGAACTTAAACGGGCTGCTGTCGCCTTCCTCTACTCCATCTCCTAGTGTTCAACCAAATCAAGTATTGCCCTCCTCTATTCCCAAGGTAGAACCAAATGCAGCCCCTAACAACGTTTTGCCGTCATCTCCACCTGAGGCTGTTGTTGAACCTAAGACATCTTCATTCCCAATTAACAGCGGAACTTCTTCCCGCGTAGTGTTACCATCTGCTCAGGTAATCCCAACTCAATCTCCACAGACACTTGTATCCTCTACAACAGGGATTGAGCCATCAATTACATCATCAGCATTGCCTTTAGTAACTCCAGCAAAACAAAAATCTATCATTCCGCCGCCAATAGCATTTAACGATGTGCCCAATAACTTTTGGGGTCGGCGTTTTATAGACGTTCTTTCTTCCCGTGGTATTCTCAAGGGGTTTCCTGATTATTCTTTTAGACCAAATCAGCCTGTAAACCGCGCCGAATTTGCTGCTATACTGCAAAAAGCCTTTGACCAAGAACTGTCTAAGACTGCGATCGCATTTCAAGATGTACCAGCAAAATTCTGGGCAACTCCAGCAATTGACCAAGCCATCAGTGCCGGATTTCTCAAAGGCTACCCGAAACAAGCCTTCAAACCACAACAAAATATTCCACGAGTGCAAGTTTTAGTTGCCCTTGCTAGTGGCTTGAATTTGAAAGCGCCCACTTCCCAAAATCAGATTTTAAGCGTCTATAAAGATGCTAAAGATATCCCCACATATGCTATCAGCAAAATAGCCGCTGCTACAGCAAATGATCTAGTGGTTAACTATCCAAATACCCAAATTCTTGCTCCCAACAAAGTAGCTACTCGTGCTGAAGTGGCAGCGATGATTTATCAAGCTTTAGTAAAACGGGGCAAGTTGGAGGCAATTCCATCTCAAAATATTGTGCGTAGGCGTAGCCCGTCGCAGTCATCGCCCACCCCAAAGCCGAACTTAAAAGGTAACTTGTCCGCAGAAAGTTCGTCTCAACAATAATTACTCATTCGTAATGAATTTCGTAGGGAATTTTGAGAGAAGTCTGATCACCGACTGCCGGCGATCAGACTTCTGTAATTTGCAATTAGAGCCTACTCTTACACAGAAGCAAGCTACGCGCAGCGTCTTATAGAGAAGCGATAATTAGATATTAAGCTTCTGGAATTTCTTTACCAACCACTTGTGATTTAAGAGTAGTGATTTCACTACTTAACTCTTTCCTGGTTGAGGCTTTGAGTAAATAGCGGTAAACAAACCAGGCAGAGTAACCAATACCGATCAACTCAAAAGTAGGTGCTACCAAGGGGATATCATTCAAAGCATCTAATATTGCTAAGAGTACTTTAACCCCAACAATTGATCCCACAATTAAACCAACAGTGATCAGGGGTTGCTTATATTGATTAAAAAAGCTTCCCAGATATTCTGGCAATGTTGCTAAAAAGCTAGAAATTTGCTCACCATATTTTTGCCATTCATCTTGAGACTGTGCGGGAGGCTGGAGTTTGGTGATGGTTCCCGTTTGGTTGTTGATCTCTGCCACTGTAGTCTCTTTAGATGCGGTTTCGGTAAAATCTTGTTCTGGCATTTTCACTCCCATAAATTTGACAGTTGAGTTTTTCTAATCTGGATAATTACAACCAAAAGGCTGTTGATTAGTTAATGCACAAGTGCATTAGTACAATTGCGTAAAGGGCACAAAAAGGTTTTAGTGTCCTATAACTATAATTGTTTCATAATATCTACTGCATCAACTACAAGGTAGAAAGTCAGTAGGAGGATACAACTCAGAAGGCAGCAGGATGTATTATAGGCAGCTTTCTGAGTTCTTTTTTAAATCAACTGGAATCCTCAGGTTGTGATTATCCCATCCGTGTCATTTGCTCATAATCGTACTAAATTTAAGTACAAATTAGGCAAAAATCAGCCACCTATCACTTATATAAGCCTAAAAGCCGATTTTAGCCAATATTAAAGCTATCTTAAGCCGCGTCCGTCAATTAACGCATTCGTATTGATATTAATACGGAATAAAAATTTTGGTGTGTTCACACAGACTAGACTTTTAATCTATTTTATGATATCCATGCCTTGGAGGTGAGGTAGAAATAATCAATATCCAATACCCTATGCCCCATGCCCCATGCCCAACAAATATCAAACCTTTTGTTTTTTTCCTGATTATTTCCTGATTATATTAATTTTATAAGGAAGCAGTAAGGTAGAGTGGTGGCGTACCTGATGGCAATAACTCATTGCTATCAACCGCATATTCAGGAAAGTGCTGTGGTAAGGTTTAGTTCAGGAAAGTATTTCGTTGCTGCTAAAAAAGTGAATTTTATTCGCTAACAGTAAGTGTACTTAGGAACATTGCTATCATATAAGGTTATGTTAATTATCTAGTAAGTAATGATTTGCTATTGCTATAAAAGAAGATAATGTAAATGTTAATCACCAATTAAAGTGTTTGCACAAGCTAAACTGATTTGGTGATTTTTACAGTAAGGGAAATACCAACTCAAAAGCCAACCCTATCGACAGCAGTTCAAAAAGCAAAAAAGTGTCAGCCGAAGAGCCATCGACAGACGAACTCCCGACCATAGAATTTCCCTCACGAGGGAAACTCAAAGCCAGTTCTTGGCGCATCCATCAAAAAATTGGCTATGGGTACTTTGTAGCTATCGGAATTGGCTTTTTTGGCTCATTGACTGGGTTAGTGATCGCCAACTACTACCGAGGAAGGGAAGTCAGGCAATTCAACCAAGCCTATGAACAAGGACAACTACTGAGTAATTATAAAGATGCAGTAGTAGGGGCACAATTACATAGCTCTAATCTAGTCGCTGTATTAGAAAACTCACAACAACTAGAAAGTAAAAAAGCCGACTTTCTGAAGAATGTTGAAAAAGCCAAGCAATTAGAGATAAAAATTGCCGACTTTATCGACAGTAAACCTAAAAGACTAGCAGCAACAAGTTCGACTTTACAGACGTTATTGTTGGATTACAAGACTAATTTAAAATCCTACGTTGACCAAATCGAGGTCGTCTTAAAGGAAGTAGACTCCCAGCAAGTTCAGCCTCAGCAGATTTCCTCTGCCCAATCGCAATTATTGACAATTATGCGTGGTGACACAGCCATGCGGCTAGGCCAGCTTTCTCAAAGCTTGACTAACATCCTGCAAACTGCTGAAGAACAAGAGCAAGGAAGGCAAAAAGCTGTTGAGCAGGCAAAAGTAGTTGAGCGATTGATTGTGCTCATGAGTATGCTAGTTTCGGTGGCGATCGCAGCCATTGTCGCATGGCGTACCAGTCGAGCGATCGCTGAACCAGTTATCACTGTAACCCAAGTAGCAGAGCAAGTGGCGAGGAAACATAATTTTGATTTGCGAGCGCCCGTCACCACTGAAGATGAAATTGGACTACTCGCCAAATCTCTAAATCGTCTGATTGAACGAGTATCTGAGCGAACAAAAGAACTACAACAAGCTAAAGAATTAGCCGAAGCTGCTAGCAAGGCAAAAAGCGTATTTTTGGCCAATGTCAGCCATGAATTACGCACACCATTAAATGCTGTTATTGGCTTGAGCCAACTTTTAGAAGACGACGCTACCGATCTTGGTTTATCGGCAGACTTTATCACAGATTTAGAAACAATTAACTCTGCTGGTAAGCATCTATTGCACTTGATTAACGAAATCCTCGACTTGTCAAAAATTGAAGCGGGGAAAATGACCCTCTATCCTGAGACATTCGAGATTGCGACACTGATTCATAATATTGTCCTCACAGTCAAACCAGCTATAGAAAAAAATGCCAATGTTTTAGAAGTGGATTTTGATGAGCAACTTGGCACCATGTACGCCGATCAAACTAGGATGCGGCAGGTGTTGTTAAACTTACTAAGCAACGCCAGTAAGTTTACTACAAACGGCAAGATCATACTGACAGTCAACAGAGAAAAGGATCAATTCCGACCGGAGGCTCCTTTAGGCATGATTACTTTCACTGTTACTGACACAGGCATAGGTATGTCTCAACGTCAACAGCAGCAGTTATTTAAACCTTTTACACAAGGAGATACCTCGACTACAAAAAAGTATGGAGGTACGGGACTGGGGTTAGCAATTAGCCGCCACTTTTGCCAGATGATGGGTGGTGAGATTGTTGTCAAAAGTGAGCCGGGAGTTGGCTCTACTTTCACCATTCGTCTACCAATGACTGTGCAGGATTGAATTGGGGATTGGGGATTGGGGATTGGGGATTGGGCATGGTTATTCTCCTTGTCCCCTTGTCCCCTTGTCCTCCTCATCTCCCTCATCCCCCTCATCCGCGAATCCTCTGCCAAATTAAGTAATAATACTCACCCTTCCTGTATCCAAGTCGTAACGACCCCCGACAATTTTCAATTTGCCTGATCGCACCTGCTCAGTTAAAAGCTGCGATCGCTTCAACCGTTCAATTTGATATTGCACATTTGCCGCAACAGCATTTTCAACCGCGTCACCTGGCTGATTCTTGACCTTTTTCAGGGCTGGTTTAATTGCCTTAACAAAAGTACTAATATCACCAGGTAATGATTCGTTTTGTACAGCTGCGGTTACAGCCCCACAACGCTCATGTCCCATCACCATTAGCAGCGGACTACCTAACAAAACAACCGCATATTCAATACTACCGATCGCTTCATGTGTGGCAATATTTCCAGCAATCCGAACATCAAAAATGTCTCCGACGCCCTGATCAAAAACAATTTCTGCGGGGACTCGTGAATCTGCACAACTAAGAATAGTTGCAAATGGATGTTGAGCTTGAGCAACTTCCTGCAACCGCAGTGCAGATTGATCGGGGTGTTGGAGGTGATGATCAACAAATCGCTGATTTCCCTCCATCAGCTTTTGTAAGGCTGCATCGGGATCAAGGGATTGAGTAGCGGCTGGGTGCATTTCGTCAGCTTTAGCCTGTTCTACCCGCCAGAGTAAATCGCTGGCAGATAGCATCATCCCAAATGCACCAGTCATTCCTAACTTCAAAAAGTCACGACGTTCTATGAAATGCTTCATTGATTTATAACTCTCTTACATCGACGCTACACATCTAACAGAGCGAATTTCCATTACATCGGAAACGTAGCAAGTACCTCCGAACTTATTAAGGAGTGGTTTGATATTTTCTACAACACGCTTGAGTTCTTCTGGCATACAAAACGCGAGGATATAAACATTATCAAGCATGGTCATGTCTAAATCTTCAGTTGTTCCTCGTAATCCTTTACCAGCAACATTTCGGATTACGGCATGGTTATGTACACCCGACTTGTCTAAATTATCTAAAATTTTGGCAAGCTCAAAGGAGTTGGCGATAATTTCTATCTTTTTAACTAGGTGCATATTATTAGCTCCAAAATAGGTTAATTCCGTAGAGATATAACGGAATTCCCACAATAATATTGAACGGAAATGTCACCGCGAGAGCGGTAGAAACATACAGGCTGGGATTTGCTTCGGGAACAGTCATCCGCATAGCCGCTGGGACAGCGATGTAAGAAGCACTGGCACACAATACAGCGAACAACAGCGCATCTCCGCGAGGCATACCGATCAATTTGGCGATCGCTAACCCAATGCCTGCATTGACTATTGGAATTAGTATGGCAAATAAAATTAGGAAAACTCCGGTTTTTTGCAAGTCTTTAATTCTTCTCGCAGCGACTAATCCCATGTCCAGTAAAAAGAAGGTGAGAACGCCATAAAACAACCCTTGAGTAAAAGGTTCTAATACGTGCCAACCGCGTTCTCCTGTCAAGACACCAATCAACAGACTCCCGACTAGTAGAAAAACTGAACTATTAAGAAATGCTTCTTGCAAAACTTCCGGCCACGAAAGCTCTCGCTTTCCATCAACGGTGAATATATTCACCAAAATTAGACCAACTATAATCGCTGGGGATTCCATCAGGGCAAGGGCTGCCACCATGTAACCATCAAAAGTAATGCCAAGCTCAGTTAAAAAAGCGCTAGCTGTGATGAAGGTGACGGCGCTGATAGAGCCATAAGTTGCTGCGATCGCAGCCGCATCATAAGTATCCAATTTCCACTTCAAGATAAAAAAGGTGTAAATTGGAACAACACAAGCCATCATCATTGCTGCTGCGAGTGTTAGAACAACTTCCTGAGTTACACCGCTTTTGATTAGTTCTACCCCTCCCTTAAAACCAATGGCAAACAACAAATACAACGAAAATAGTTTGGGGATTGGTGCAGGAATTTCTAGATCGGACTTGACAAAAACAGCAATCATGCCTAAAAAGAAAAACAGGATTGGCGGATTCAAAATATTGGATACAATTAAGCTCAAATCCATATCCACTCCTCCTTGTATTGGTTAAACCTGAAATTAAAGAAATTTTTCATCTTTAAAAATTTAAAGGTTGAATCATGATGTATCGTGTATTGCTACCCAATGTCAATTGGGTACTCAAGGAGTGAATAGTCCTATTGGTGACAATACTCTTCGTTAGGTATTACAGCATTTTTCAAGCAAATAAACCATGCGCTAGGGTACATTGCAGTGTTTTTAAGAGAATCCCTAGTTCAATTAACTGCAAATAGCTGTAAGCTCTGTTGAAAACAGAACAAGTGAGAGCTTGCCCAATATTTTGATAATGTTTGATTCCCCGTCGCTGATTCTGACTTTTCACGGTATGTGGAAAAGGTCATTTTGAGGGTTTGCGAAGCCCTGATTTTTCCGTTAGCTATTTTCATTAACTAAAAGCTATTGAGAATTAGCCTGTGGAAAAAGCCACGCTTTTTCGAGGCTTGAGGACTTACCGTGAAAAGTCAGGTCGCTGATTTTACGATAGAAAGCGCAGGAATGACTGGTGGCTAGCTTATCTATGTAGAAAAGTTAACGTATTGCCGGGGGAATTTATGAATTGTCACGACACAAATTCTATAGTTTAGGTGATTTTTTGCGTAAATCGTGTAAAAATAATGCCCGATCAAATTGCGCTCGATTAGCAGTAATCTAGTACAGCGCGATGTAAATCAAGCTACCATTTTAAAACTTGCAAAAGCCTTGATATACAAAACTTTTGACTTTTGACTTCCGCCTTGCGGTACCAAATTTAATCGTAAGCACAGCATAGAATTTTCAGGAATGCAATCAATCATGAAATCGACAAAGATTAGGCTGTACGATTTGGCAGGGGCTGAAGACGATCGCCGTTTTAGTCCTAATTGCTGGCGCGTGCGGCTGGCTCTACTCCATAAAGGATTGCCTTTTGAAACTGTACCTTGGCGTTTTAGTGAAAAGGAAACTATTGCCTTCTCAGGACAGGGTAAGGTGCCAGTAATAGTTGATCGCGAGCAAGTTGTTTACGATTCCTGGGCGATCGCTCAGTATTTGGAGGAGAATTACCCTAAGTACCCATCACTATTTGGTGGAGAAGTTGGAAAGTCGTTATCCCGATTTACTACTGATTGGGTGGAAGCAGTACTCAATCCTGAAATCGTGCGATTGATTATCACAGATATTTATTTGCACCTACACGAAAAAGACAAAGACTACTTCCGCCAAACACGCGAAAAGGCTTTTGGTGCAACATTGGAGGTAATCTCTGCCGACCGGGAGCAACGAGTTGTTACCTTTCGTAATAGCCTGACCCCACTGCGTCGAACTCTCCAGCACCAAAGCTTTCTAGCTGGACAAACACCAGCTTGGGCAGATTATGTGGTGTTTAGCTCTTTTCAATGGGCACGTAGCGTTAGCCCATTTCCCTTACTTGTAGCAGATGATCCCATTTTTAGCTGGCGCGATCGAATGCTTGATACTTTTGATGGTGAAGCTCGTAAGGTCTTAGCTTATGAGTAACATTGTAGTTAAGAATATTGCCAATCTTTGTTGACCAAGTTTCGTTAAGATGTTGTAACCTGGGCAATAGCAACTCTCTATTGATGTGACGCCAGGCAATCGCTTTTTCACATCCATGACAACAACCATCGACTTTCTCAGTCACCTTAACCCTAGCCAACGTCAAGCTGTCGAACACTACTGTGGCCCGTTGCTAGTTGTTGCTGGCGCAGGTTCCGGTAAAACACGAGCGCTGACTTATCGCATTGCAAATCTGATTCTCAAACACCGTGTTGATCCAGAACATATTCTGGCGGTTACTTTTACCAACAAAGCCGCACGGGAAATGAAAGACCGGATTCAACGGCTGTTTGCTGAACAACTGGCGATGAAACAACACGGTCAGCGATTGGATTTGTTGACAGAATATCAACAAACACAACTGCGATCGCAAGTTTACAAAAATACGATCAAAGATTTGTGGTGTGGCACTTTCCACAGTCTATTTTCTCGAATTCTCCGCTTTGATATTGAAAAATACGTAGACGAAAAAGGGCGCAAGTGGAATCGTAATTTCTCTATCTTTGATGAATCAGATGTAATAAGTCTGATCAAAGAAATCGTTAACAAAGAGCTAAATTTAGACGATAAGAAATTTGATGCCCGTTCTGTTCGCTACGCTATTAGTAATGCGAAAAATCAAGGTTTATCACCCCAAGAATTTGAGCAAGAACAACCAAATTATCGCGGACGGGTAATTGCCCAAGTTTACAATTTATATCAAGATAAGTTAGCACAAAACAACGCTCTTGACTTTGACGATCTTATTCTTGTACCTACGAGATTATTTCAACAAAACGAGCAGGTATTGGGTTACTGGCATCGCAAGTTTCGTCATGTTCTCGTAGATGAATATCAGGATACTAACCGCACTCAGTATCAACTGATTAATTTATTAGTTACTAATGGCGAAACCAAAAAGAGCGAGTGGCAATGGGAAAATCGCTCAGTTTTTGTTGTCGGCGATGCAGACCAATCAATTTACAGCTTTCGGATGGCAGATTTCACCATCTTGCTAGGATTTCAGGAAGACTTTGGCGATGGTTTGGTAGATGATGACACCCGAACGATGGTTAAGCTAGAAGAAAACTATCGTTCTTGTGAAAACATTCTGCAAGCGGCTAATGAACTGATTGAAAATAATACCCA
This sequence comes from Chroococcales cyanobacterium, assembly GCA_038259325.1. Lineage (GTDB taxonomy): Bacteria > Cyanobacteriota > Cyanobacteriia > Cyanobacteriales > Nostocaceae > Nostoc. The sequence continues at coordinate 15,753 of JBBSOX010000074.1, forward strand.
ACGGATTGATAAAATCCTGAAAGCGACGCGGGGGACGGGTGAACAAATTACTTGTCATAAAGCCGATGAAGAACTTGCAGAAGCGGCATTTGTAATTAATCAAATTAGCACTTTAGAACAGCAAAATCCAGAGTTAAACTGGGGTAGTTTTGCCATACTTTATCGGACGAATGCTCAATCTCGTCCCTTTGAAGAATTGTTGGTGAAATATCAAATTCCTTACACAGTTGTGGGGGGAATGAGGTTCTACGATCGCAAAGAAATTAAAGATGTCGTTGCTTATTTAAGAGCAATAAATAATCCAGCTGATACAGTCAGTTTATTGCGAGTTATTAATACTCCCCGGCGGGGAATTGGCAAAACCACTATTGATGCTTTGATAAACGCATCTCAGCAATTAGGGACAACTTTGTGGGAAATACTCAGCGATGAAACATCAGTTAATACATTAGCTGGACGGGCGACAAAAGCTGTAAATAACTTTGCCGCAATGATTAGCCGTTGGCAAGGACAAGTCGCCACGCTTCCTGTAACTGAGGTTTTGCAAGGAATATTAGAAGATTCTGGTTACGTTCAAGACTTGATGAATCAAGGCACAGATGAAGCCACAGATCGGGTACAAAACGTTCAGGAACTTTATAACGCTGCACTGCAATTTCAAGAAGAAAACGAAGAAATTTCCCTGCGAGACTTTCTAAGTAGTGCCGCCCTCAGTTCCGATTTGGATAACTTAAAAGAAGGGCAAACAGCCGTTTCTTTGATGACTTTGCACGCTTCCAAAGGTTTGGAATTCCCCGTAGTGTTTTTGGTGGGATTAGAACAGGGGCTATTTCCCGGCTACCGATCGCTAAGTGATCCTGCATCTTTGGAAGAAGAACGCCGCCTGTGTTATGTGGGAATTACTCGCGCTCAGGAAAGGTTATATTTATCACACGCGCGGGAACGGCGTTTGTATGGTTCGCGGGAACCTGCGATGCGATCGCAATTTCTCGACGAACTCCCAGAAGAATTATTATCTACTAAACGTGCGAGTCGTCAAAGTTATACCAAAAGTGCCTCTACTCCTAATGGAAAACAAGACACATCACAGAATTGGCAAGTGGGCGATAGGGTATTACATAAAACATTTGGAATTGGTGAAATCACGCATGTATTTGGAACGGGTAGTAAGATGTCTGTGGCAATTAAATTTTCCAGCTTGGGACAAAAAATTGTTGATCCAAGAGTAGCGCAGTTGCAACGAGTAGAGTGATATAGCCCAATACAGTTCAGAATGAGCAACAAAACCCTCATGTAGAGACGCGTATCGTGTCTTACGTTAACCCAAGCGTATTGTGATATAGCCACAAATCCCCGGTTTCTCAAGCTGACTTTTCACGTTATGTGGAAAAGTCCACAAAAAACCTAACCACCTAACCCCCTTCCCGATGCGGGAAGGGGGAATTCAAAGTCTCTCTCCTTTTAGGAGAGAGATTTAGAGAGAGGTTTTCCAGATGCCGTGAAAAGTAAGGTTTCTCAAGGAAGTCGGGGATTTTGTTTTTCATATTTTAATTTCTTCAAAGTGTTCAACAGTGGGAAACGGCTCATAAAAATGATGCAGAAGTTTTTTCCACTCTTGATACTCAGCAGAATTTCTAAATCCCACAGTATGAGATTCTAGACTTTCCCACCTGGCAAGTAATAAGTATTTACCTTGGACTTCTATACATCTATGCAATTCATGGGATAAATATCCGTCCATTGAGGAAATAAATTTAGAAGCTTTTTTGAAAGTAGCTTCAAAATCTGATTCTAGACCAGGTTTAACATGAAGCATAACTGCCTCAAGAATCATAAAGTTTTGCAGTGAGAATTAAGTTGATGTTATTTAGTATAAAGTGAACGCGATGTCTACGACTGGCTATACTCCATGATGTATATACATTACAAAAATGTGGACAATCACAAGAAACTTCCACCACAGTACACTACCACCTACTGAGTTAAGAACGCCGTACATTCAAGCAACACCATTCTTTTCGTTTCCACAGGGTTGCAACCACCCAACCATTTTCTTCTAAAGCGTCAGCAACAGCTTTAGATTGTTCTAGTAAAATACCACTGAAGATCGCCCAAGTTTCAGGTTTAGCGATCGCACTCATTTCTGGAATTAATTCAATAATTACATGAGCCAAAATATTGCAAACGATTCCATCCACTGGTTTATCAAGCAGTTTTGTCAAAACGTCTACACTTCCCAGTGCTGGTAATAAACGTTCTGGACTAATATCGTTGAGCGCACCATTACTAATAGTTGATTGCACCGCTAAAGGGTCATTGTCTACTGCATAGACTTTCTCTGCTCCCAGTAGCAGCGCTCCAATGGAAAGGATACCAGAACCACAGCCAATATCCGCAATTATCAGATGCTCATGTTTGCCACTATTACCCACAAACGACTGAGAAACTCCACTTAGCCGCATTTCCAGGGATTCCAAACATAGCTGAGTGGTGGCATGGTTGCCCGTACCAAATGCTACACCAGGGTCAAGAAGAATCACTAACCGTTCCGTTGTTTCTGGTAATGGTAGCCACGCGGGGTTAATTAGGAAGCGATCGCCTATTTCCTGCGGATGCCAATATTGTTTCCAGCTAGTTGCCCAATCTTCCTCGTCAATTAACTGCCATTGCAGTGTGGGAGATGAAAGTCCTACACAGAGGGCATCTTGACGCAGCCACAACGATAAAGCTGCCAAATCTAGTAGCTGCGTTTGAATTGTCGATAAGTAAGCCCTGACTAAAGATGAATTTCCTTTGTTTTCACTTGCTGTTCCCCGACAGCCAAAATCTTCCAGTCGCCAAAAGATCGAATCTTCTAGGTCTGGCTCACATAAAATCTGTAGTTCCCACCAGGTGTTTGCCATAATTCAGAATTCAGGAGTCAGAATTCAGGATTCAGGATTCAGGAGGAATTATTTCTTCTGATTCCTGACTCCTGACTCTTAAAGTGTTACTGTATACGCGTCCCGAATACCAGGGACTTTTATAATCTCCTCCAAAATGCCCTCTGGTAAAGGATCATCTATACTCAGAGCCATTACGGCATCACCACGGACGATTTTACGACCTACTTGCATACTGGCAATATTCACATTGAAACTACCAAGTAGAGAACCGAGTTTGCCGATAATCCCTGGCATATCGCGGTGCAGGGTAAATAGCATATATTTGCTGGGTGGAACGTTAATTGGGAAACCGTCAACATCAGTTAAATGGATTTCCCGTTCACCCAACAAAGCGCCGGTGACAGAATGAGTACCTAAAGTACCCGTGGCTTCTAGATGCAGTGTGCCAGCATAGTCTCTGATGGAAGCATCACGGGTTTCAATTACTCGAATTCCGCGTTCTTTTGCTTCTATGCTGGCATTGACGTAATTTACCCGTTCCCGCAAAGCTTGGTAAAGTAAACCTTTGAGGGCAGCGACTACCAAAGGCTGACTTTTGTTGGTTGCCAGTTCCCCTTGCAGTCGAATATTCAGGACTTCCACCCGTCCGCCAGCTAGCTGTCCTACCAGATTACCTAGAGTTTCTGCTAGCTGCATGTAAGGTTTTAGTTCTTCCAACACATCGGGACCGAGTCCAGGAATGTTGACGGCTGAACGGGCTGGTAGTCCTAAAAGTACATCGCGAATTTGTTCGGCAACATCAATAGCCACATTCACTTGAGCTTCTGCGGTAGAGGCTCCCAAGTGAGGAGTGAGAATAACTTCTTTACCTAGCGATCGCAATTCCGATTCACCCAGTGGTTCTGACTCGAACACATCCAAGGCTGCACCACCGATTTTACCCGCTTTCAGAGCTGCTGCTAAAGCTACTTCATCAATGATCCCACCACGAGCGCAGTTGACGATCCGAGCTGTAGGTTTCATCTTTGCCAAAGTTGTGGCATTGATTAAGTGAGTGGTTTCTGGAGTTTTGGGGATGTGCAGAGTGATATAGTCTGCTTGCTGGAAGAGTAAATCTAGCTCTACTAACTGACAGCCAATTTGTTCGGCTCGGTCTGTAGAAATAAAAGGGTCATAAGCTAGGAGTTTCATACCCATTGTCTTAGCGACAGCCGCAACATGGGAGCCAATTTTACCTAAACCGACAACGCCGAGAGTTTTTTTGTAGACTTCCGCGCCGACAAAGCTATTGCGATCCCACGCACCGCGTTTCACCGAAGCATTAGCATCGGGAATGTGACGAGACAAAGCCAAAATCATCGCTAGCGCGTGTTCAGCCGCAGCAATTGTGTTTCCCTCGGGAGAATTGACTACTACAATTCCCCGGCGGGTGGCAGCGGGAACATCCACATTATCCACACCCACACCAGCACGACCGATGATTTTTAGCTGGGTGCCCGCTTCAATAATTTCTTGGGTCACGCGTGTACTAGAGCGAATCATCAGCGCGTCATACTCACCAATAATTTCGATCAGTTCTGCTGGTTTTAGACCTATTTTGACATCAACGGTAGCAACTTGCGAAAGAATGTCAATTCCAGCTTGGTCAATAGAATCAGAGACAAGAACCTTAGACATGATTACTTCATTTAAAGCTACAGGTTTTGCTGCACAAGACTTTTTAGTTTAGTCTTTATCTGTCACAATTCAGCAAAAATTATTCGTTTCAATATCAACTTAACCTTTACTTACGCTGCGTGCTGATGGTATCGAAGCGTGAGTTACTCCCAGTGGGTACTGCCTCCTAAGTATTTGAAGATGAGTGGCTATTTGCACCACCCTGTCGCTAAATATAAAGCATGAATAGCACTTAGTACCTATATATTTATTAATAGTTAAGAGTTACTAAAATTTTATCGGCTTAAGCAACTTCCTTGTTGGGGTAGAAATGTATGTATTTTTGTTGGGCTGCAACTTTAGGGAGATCCAAGAAATAAGATACCCCTAGTTAGCTTATTATTAGTTGGTCAGTTAGGGCGTAGTTGTAAGTTATTGGTGGGGCAGCTAGTGTAGAACAAGCATTAGCCACAGACATTATAAAGATTCTTGCGATGTCACATCTTCAGCTAATATGGCTTTCAAGTGCGATCGCATTACTGGGTACGGGAATGTTGACGCTCACGGCAGTTCTCGGCAATCTTCTCACTTCACATAAAAATCAGAAGTTTCAGCTTGCGCGGGGGCAGACTTTTAAATATCACCGTCTTATCTCAATCTTGGGAGTTGTTCTAATTCTGCGAAATCAGCAAAAGTCAATGTAGTAGACAAGATAATGATACTCAGATTGTTGCAGTTGTTAGCCGTTGTCCTGATGGGTGTGCAGTTAGGTGTTTCCTATGCTCACTTTATGCAAATGCCAGGAAAATTGGCACTTCCGCTAGATTGCTATATTTTGGTGCAGAATCAGGTTATCAGCTACAGAGTTAAGTTAGCTTTCATTGAAATTCCATCTATTATTTCTGCCACAGCAGCAGTGATATTGATTCGTAGTTATCGGAAAGCTTTTTGGCTCACCTTCACCGGAGCTACCTGCATGGTTTTGATGTGGGCAATCTGGGCAGTTTTTATTCAGCTGATTAATCAGCAGATTGATAGTTGGACTCCAACAACAGCTCCAAGTAATTGGACTGATATTCGCTATCAGTGGCACTTTTACCACTTAATCCGTCTTTTCATTGCAGCAGTTGGAATGGTAGCGTTAACACTGTCGTTATTAGTTGAGAAAACAAAGCACTAATAACATCGCTAGGGGAGAAGTCGCTATAATTCTGATGAGCCAAATATCCTTTGATTTTTGGGGAAACCAGCCATGTTAGAGTACAACTTGCCCAGGTACTTGCCCTCAGCCGAGGAACTACCAGACTCTGATGAAACGCCTGTGGATAATGAACTGCAAGAATTAATACCAGGCTTACTGAAGGCGATCCTACTGATACTTTGGTCAGAACGCATGGATTGGCTCTTTGGCATAGACATGGGTATTTATTATCATCCCGATAAACCGCCCATTGTGCCAGATGGATTTTTGAGCTTAGGCGTAGAGCGATTTTATGATGAGGAACTGCGTCCCAGTTATGTGCTGTGGGATGAAAATGTTGTACCGATTTTTGTGCTAGAAGTAGTTTCCCAAAACTATCGCAAGGAATACACTACTAAATTGGATGAATATGCGGCTTTAGGTGTACTTTATTACGTAATTTATTCCTCTCGTCGCCGCCGCAAACCGCATCTGGAAGTACATAAGTTAGTTAATGGTAAGTATGAATTGCAAGCGGGAAACCCCGTTTGGCTACCAGAAATTGGCTTAGGAATTGGTTGCGAAAGAGGAAATTATTCCGGTGTAACGCGGGAATGGATGTATTGGTATGATGAGCAAGGACAACGGTATCTCACGCCCGCAGAACAAATAAAACAAGAAGTACAACGCGCTCAACAAGAGACACAACGCGCTCAACAAGAAACACAACGCGCTCAACAAGCAGAGCAAAGGGTGCAACAATTGACAGAACAATTAAGAGCGCTCGGAATAGATCCAGATAATTTGGGTTAACTGAAATATTTTGCAATATTTTCAACAAGACTGAAAAATTAGGTTTTTCAGATTTATGATTGCTGACTTCTGAATTCTTCTTCAAGTATTGGACATCTCCAGAAATTAATTATGCGTTACCTGAAACCCTTGTAGAGACGTTGCATTGCAACGTCTCTACATTCCTTTTCACCAGATGTCTATTGTTCATAAATAATTGTTGAAATTTCTACATTTTATCAATTAGATTGCACACACTTGATGCAATTGCGCCCATCTAATTTAGCAGCATATAACGCTTTATCCACTACTAGCAATAACTCATCACTGGTTTTTCCATGATTTGGAAACATGCCCACTCCACCCGAAACCGTTGTATCTATTTCTTTATTTCCAGATTCCAACCGTGAAGCTTGAAACGATAACCGGATTTGTTCCGCGTGCCAAAACGCCTTCTCTTGTGTCAGCCCAGGTAAAACCAATACAAACTCCTCACCACCATATCTGCATACAATGTCCTGAGGGTGAGTATAGTGGCGAAGAAGGTTTGCAAATGCCTGAATTACGCGATCGCCAGCTTGATGACCAAATGTATCATTAATATTTTTAAAATAATCGATATCCATAATTATTAAGGCAACTTGGGTAGAATCCCGCGTTGCTCGTATTAGTTCTTTTGGGAATATCTCGTCAAAATAACGCCGATTAAACAAGCCTGTCAGTCCGTCTCGCATAGCCTGTTCTCGTAACTGAACTTGTAACGTTTTAATTTCAACTACCTGTTTTTGCAAATATTCATTTGCCTGTCGGAGTTCAAATTCAGCCTGATAACGTTGGGTAATGTCACGCAAAACAAGTAAACGGCCTGTTAACTGCTTGCGATGATTGTGTAATGACGTAATTAGTAACTCTACATAACAAGGAGTTACCGAATCTATGAATATCTCTATTTTGACGCTTTCATGAGCATGGTACAGCCTGATGATTTCTGGCCATTTTGCCAAAACTTGAGCAGCAGGTTGTCCAATATGCTGCTTTTTCACCCCAATAAGATGTTTTAGCGCCGGATTAAAGTCAATAATCCGGTTTTTGGCATCCAACACCAGCACACCGTCACTCATGTTCTCAATCAAGGTGTCTCTAGCTACAGGAACCAGATCAAACATCCCAAAGCGAGAAAGGCTAACAAAATAGAACAGTCCGGCCAGCATAAAGCTCATGGGCGTGATATTTAGACCAGGAGGAGTAAGACGGAGCATATACAAGCTAGCGCCTAATATTGGTAATACTGCACCAGCTAATGCCACGCTTGACTGCCGACGAGACAGAACTGATGGCAGTAAGGCTTTCTGAATCAGCATTACTACCCCTGTAAGCGTGTATAGGTAAACGCAGAACATGATCCAAAAAAAACCAAGATTATGTTGATAAATCACAAAATTAGTTCCTTTGGGACCTGGCAAAAAGCCAGACCACACTAAACCATGCCATTCGTTCGTTGCTACCAAAATCACATTGAAGGTAGGGATAGCCCATAGCAACGCAGTATTTCGAGGCGTTAGCCAACGATTTTTGTTCGTGAATTGCATTGCAAATATGAGGAAGAGTGTAATTACACTGCCTGAGCCGACATACTCCAGCTTTGACCAAAATATTTTTTCTCGGAGGATAATTGCTGCTGCTTCCATTGCTGCAACTGTAGCGTATCCTGCGATCGCTAGCATCATCGAAATGAAAGGCTTGCTAGCCAAACAAATTGAGCGACGTTGCCAAGCTACAAACGCAACAGTAGTTGAGATGATTACAGTAACGCTCAGAATAACAAAGTAGAGGTTGTACTGAAAAAGCATGTGACAAAGGATTTAATAGCTGATCTCAACCCTATGAGATAAGTTTGATCCAGTAATTTTTATAATTACTTCAAAGCCGTCAAGTTACAGCATAATTCTGAATTCTGAATTCTTACAGAAAAACTATTACTTTTTAGGAATAACGTTCCTGATTCCACTTTTAGTAGAGGCAGTATCACCTTTGTAGCGAGGGATGATATGAATACTGGCGTGCATAATATTTTGACCAGCGGCTCGATTGATGTTCATTCCTATATTAAAGCCATCAGGTTCAAATTCTGCTTTCAGAATTTCTTGGACTTTGTTCACCATAAACCAGCAAGCAGATTGCTCTTTTAAAGGTAGTTCAAAATAATTGCTAACATGACGTTTGGGAATAACCAAAACATGACCTTTGCTTATTGGATAACCATCATAAATAGCATAAGCAGTTGCTGATTCAGTTAGTAGTTTTAGATTTTTATGGGGATTACAGAATATACAATAATTAGATGAATTTCGCTGATGATTATAGTGGACATATTCATATACTTCCCGATATTCATCTAAGCAAATTGAAAGAAACGGAAGTTTTACAAGACACTGATAGGTAGGTTTTTTGTGGACATAATGCTCTCGAAAACCTTCTCTTTTGATATCCCTCCTTACAGCATAATAAGCTTTGCCTCCTGGTTTTAATAAGTGTGATACTTCCATGAGAACATTCGTTTGTTCTTCAGTAAATAAAACATTTAAAACATAAAAGCAAATTATTGTATCAAATTTAGTGTCAGGATATTCTGGGAAATAATAAGGATCATAGCCTGTAATATCAAAACCTTTTTGGCGCAATATTTTAACATCATTACCAACACCACAACCAAAGTCTAGTATTTTGCCTTGTAAAAGGTTTTGATTTAATAAAAGCTGTGCAGGAAATGATAGATAATTTCTTTCGATCGCAGTAAGATGACTGAATTGATTTTTTTGCTGTTTCATAGAATTTTGGTGCAGATGTCCCAAAATTATTATTCCCAGCATCCCTTTAGGTTATGCGATGTCTACGATGGTCACTGAGCAAAGTCGTAACCCTCGGGGAAAGCAAGCTACGCGCAGCGTCTGTCTGCGACACGCTGCGCGAACGTAGAGAAGTGCTGGCTACGCCTACGCATCAGGGTCAATACCTAGCTCACGTAACTTAGCTGCTAATATATCAGCACGTTGGCTTTCCTGTTCAGCACGTTGGCGTTCTTGTTCAGCACGTTGGCGTTCCTGTTCAGCACGTTGGCGTTCCTGTTCAGCACGTTGGCGTTCTTGTTGGGCTTGTTCGCTACTCCACAACAGCAAATTTCCTTCTATATCCCACCACCGCAGCCAATTCATGGTTTGACATAATCTTTCACCTTGCCAAATTCCGAGAAATAACTCTAACTCAGGAATCCAGTAACGACCATTGGCGTCTGCTTGCTGCAAATTATATTGTCCATTTTGTAAGCATCGTATTTCTAGACTGGGTTCGTAAGGATCGTAGGTTACGTAGGTGGGAACTTGGAGAATCTTTTCGTAATAATAGAGTTTACCGTAGGGTGGAGTTGAACGGACTGATAATTCTCCCCCTTCTGTGTCTGAGAGAAATTCCATCACTACAGCCACAGCAGCGCCTTCTAAATTCGGGGTATAGCTGCGACGAACTACATTTGTTCCCACAGGCTGCACTTGAGGGACATAAAACCAGTCTGGGGCTTTAACGACAATTTTCTTGTTGACTGTGGCTACAAGTCCAAAATTAGAGCCAATCAGCATCTGGGGTTGGATGCGTGCTGTGCTTCCCAAAGCATCGGTAAGCGCAGCAGCGATCGTAGGTTGTTGAATATTTTCCACTGGATCGTCTGGTAAAATGAAGTCGGCTGGAAGTGCTTCCCAAGTAACAATTGGTTCTTTTTGGATGGGGTTAACTTGTAGAACCATAAAATTATTCCTAATATTCATGCACAGTATATTAGTTATTTTTAACAAATCTTCAGCTAGCATCGCTTTTAAGCTAAAAACTCAGCAATCTGGAAAGATTTCTCTGACAGGTGTATATACTCGTAGTCAAGCACTTAGCAGGCGTGAGTATGATAGTTGAGTGGTTCACTCTCTGGATAGGTCAAAAAGCGGTTGGATTTCTTGTCAAAACTATTATTAGCGAAGAATTTTTCAAAGATTTAGTCAAGGACTACGCTAAAGATTTTTTCAAAAATATCTTTAATAATGCTGTAACTGCGCCCTTTAAGCAAGAACCGCTTCAGAAAGCTGTAGTCATGGCGCTGACAGAATTTTTGCAAGCGATGCAGCAACAGTTAAAGGTTCGTTGCAGACTTTCTGAGGCTGAAATTCAAAATTACGCTGAAGATATCAAGAAATTTATCCGTGATAAGTCGGTTAAGGAAATTCTTGGTCAGGCTTTTGATATTAAATGTGATTCTCTAGATTTTAAAATATTAGCAGATAGTTGGAAAAGACTTCAACTTCAACCTCTACCACCTAAATTTAACTGGCAAACAATTACAGAGCAGTATCTCATACAAGTTCAAGATATTCTTTCGGATTCAGAAGAGTTACGCTATATCTTGGAATTTCAGAAAGTATCCAGTATTGATAAGACTTTAAAGGAAAACGCTGATATTCCCAAGGATTTTAATTTGCCGCAATATTTAGAAACTATTCGTGAACGGTACGGCAATCTGAAGTTAGATAGCTTAGAAACTACATCCCGCGAACATCCGGTAAACCTATGGCAAATGTTTATCCCGCAAAATGTGCGGCAAGTTTATCAGGTTTTACCAGAACTGCCTAAAGAACATCTCCGCAGACTACAAGAAAGTAACCAATTAGATGCGGAATTTGAAATAGAAAAGTTCCAAGAGGAAACAGAACGTTATCAACGCACTTATTTTCAACAGCCAATCCGTTCAGTCTTAGATGTTATCCGAGATAAGCAACGCAAAAATTATCTAGTTATTTTAGGTGATCCTGGTTCCGGCAAGTCAACATTGTTGCAATATCTAGCATTGGATTGGGTAGAAAAAACTCTCGAACAAAATGATTTTAATCTGCCAATTCCTTTGCTGATTGAATTACGCAATTATATGCGCGATCGCAACACAGGTAGTTGTAATAATTTTCTCCAATTTTACCATAATAGTCCCAATTGTTTCTATCACCTCAACCAGCATAAATTGCATGAGCAGCTAAAGGCTGGTAATGCTTTAATGAAAAGGGTGTAGGGGATAGGGTGTAGGGTGTAGGGAACCCCATACTTAAAAGCAGGGGTTTCAAAACGGATGCTGTATTTCTTGCACATAAGTAATTAAACAAAATTAATTACACAAATCAATATATAATACAATCTAGGATTTGTTTAGATAATAATTAGGGCTTAAATGATTTTTTTGAGAGAAATAAATCCGCTTTCTTTGAAACTACTGGAGCGCATCTATCGCCAAAGTCGATATCATCAGGTGCGGCAAAGAGCGCATTTCTTAATGCTAGCCTGTCAGGGAATAAAGTTAGAAAAATTAATAGCAATATTTAATGTTAGTTATAAGACCATATATAACTGGATAAATCGTTGGGAATCGGAGGGAATGGTAGGACTGTATAATAAACCGGGGAGAGGGAGAAAACGAATATTTAGGCCAGACCAAGAAGCAGAAATTAGAGAGTGGGCAAAACTTGAACCAAGACAACTAAAAAAGACGCTAGAAAAAATTAAATCAGAATGGGATATTGAAGTTAGTATTGAAACCATTAAAAGAATATTGAGAAATTTTTATATGAGTTGGCATAGAATGCGACGAGATGTTGGAGGAGAGCCAGACCCTATAGAATACAAGGAAAAATCAGCACAGTTAACAGAGTTTAAACGATTAGAATCCGAAGGTATAATTAATTTATATTACTTAGATGAAACCGGATTTGGCCTCATTCCTTCTGTTCCTTATGGATGGCAAGATATCGGAGAATATTTAACTATTCCTAGTCGCCGTAGTTCGCGCTTGAATGTTTTAGGAATCATGAATCGAAATAATCATCTTGAAACTTGTGTTTCAACTCAAAGTATTAATTCGGATGTAATTATTGCTTGCATTGATGCGTTCTTTCCTCAGGTAGATAAACCAACCGTGATTGTTGTTGATCAATCTTCTATTCATACCAGTGGGATTATTCTTGATAAAATTGAAGAATGGTCAGAACGTGGTATTACCATCTTTCAATTACCCTCCTATTCACCTGAGTTAAATTTGATTGAAATTTTGTGGCGATTCATCAAGTATCAATGGATTGAAATTGATGCTTACAAAAATTGGCAAACTTTTGTCGCATCTGTGGAAAAGATTCTTCGAGAGTTTGGTAAAAACTATGTAATTAATTTTGTTTAGCTACTTACGTGTCTCGAAATACATCTTTTTCTTTTTTCCATACTTAAAAGCAGGGGCTTGTACCCATTGGGTGCGGGAGAACGTTCTTTATCTACACCCTACACCCTGCACCCCACACCCTTCTTGGTCATGTTTGATGGCTTGGATGAAATCTTTGAATCGCCGAAGCGGGAGGAAGTAATTACCTGTATTCATCGCTTCACTAATGAATATCCCGATGTACAGGTAATTGTCACTTCTCGGATCATCGGCTATAAGCAGCAACAATTGCGAGATGCAGAGTTTCGCCACTTTATGTTGCAAGATTTAGAACCAGCACAGATTAAAGATTTTATCGAGCGTTGGCATGATAAAACTTTTAGTCAAGCGGAAGAAAGAGATAAAAATATCAAACGTGAGCGGCTACAAAGAGTAATTAATGAATCAAAAGCAATTGCCGAACTAGCACAAAATCCTCTGCTGTTAACCATGATGGCAATTCTCAATCTCAAGCGAGAATTACCCAGAGATAGAAGTGAACTGTATAAACATGCTTCAGAGGTTCTGTTGCATAATTGGGACGAGGGACGCAATTTAAAGCCGGATGAACGTCTGGATATTATTTATTATAAAGATAAACAGGCAATGTTGCGTCAAGTTGCTTATCAAATGCAAACCAGTGAAAAAGGTTTAGCTGGCAACATTATCTATGCGGATGATTTAGAAGCAATCTTCACTAAATATCTGCAAAGCATACCAGTGGGTGATGCTAGAGATAAAGCCAGACGGTTGATGAAACAACTGCGCGATCGCAATTTTATTTTATGTTTCTTGGGTGCAGATTACTATGCCTTTGTGCATCGGACTTTTTTAGAATATTTCTGTGCTTGGGAGTTTGTCTGGCGGTTTGAGAAGGAACGCAGTATTACAATTGAGGATCTCAAAACTGAAGTTTTTGGCAAACACTGGCAAGATGAAACTTGGCATGAGGTGTTGCTGTTAATTGCGGGAATGATTGACGCGAAATTTGTTGGTGAAATTCTTGATTACTTGATGGTGCAAGATGGGGAAGAGGAAAAATTTATCAACCTATTTTTAGCGGCTAACTGTCTTGCAGAAGTGAGAAATCGCTCGGTGATTGCATTAGTAGCTAATAAATTGCTTGACAAGCTACAAGACTTAACTAAATATGACCTCTGGTACTATTACTCCTTCCGTGAAGAAGAAACTAAATTAGTTCAGGAAATTCGCACTCAAGCAGTTGCAACAGTTGCCACAATTTGGAAAGATAACAGCGATACTTTAGACTGGCTCAAAGACCGCGCCACTGCTGATAATTCTGAGGATGTGCGACGTACAGCCATCGAAGCATTAGCCAGCAATTTCAAAGATGACCCGGACACCCACTCGTTTCTTAAAGAACGCGCTACTGCTGATAAATCTGGGGATGTGCGACGTGCAGCCATCCAAGCATTAGCCAAACACTTCAGGAATCAGCCTGAGTTGTTTGAGATTTACTACAACTGCGCTGTCAATGATTCCTTTGAAGCTAGCCATGATCCCTGGTCGCACCCCAACCCTAGGCGCATTGCACTGGAGGTAATTATCAAGCAATTTCCTCAGCATCCCCAGACTTTACCACTGTTACGCGACAAAGCAGAGAATGACCCAGATCAGCAAGTGCGAGAGTTTGTTCAACAGAAGTTAAAGCAGTGGGGAGAGTAAATGTAAGCTGAGTATATGCCCAAGAAAATCAGAGAACTCAAAAGCTTGCTGCTACAAGCAGGGTTTACATACCGTCCTGGGAAAGGTAGCCACACTAATTGGTATCATCCTCTGCTATCTGGAAGAGTTACTATATCAGGTAAAGACGGGAATGATGCTAAAGCTTACCAGGAGAAAGACGTTAATAATGCACTCCAAAGGCTAAAAGAAATTAAAAAGGCTCAAGAGGAAGAACAAGAATGAATTCTCACTACACAATAGTTATTCAGTGGTCTGATGAAGATGAGTGTTTTGTTGTGAGTCTTCCTGAATGGGGAGAGTTTTGTCATACTCACGGAGATACTTACGAAGAAGCTTTCAAAAATGCTCAAGAAGTTTTAGAAATGCTGATTGAATCATCTTTGGCTGATGGTCAACCTCTACCAGAGCCAAAAACACTAGAAAAGTCGTTAAAATAATTTCGTAATTCGTAATGATGCTCTCTACGTTCGCGCAGCGTGTCGCAGACAGACACTGCGCGTAGCTTGCTTCTTTGCAGGAGTACGCAGACTAACTAACGTAATTAAGTATTAGGTTACATCATTAAATGAAAGTGTAGGTATTTGATTATAAACTTCTGCGTTTTTTTCAAGAGCTTGACGTATATCGTATTGTGTTTGTAAATTCAACCAAAACTGAGCGCTGTTACCAAAATAGCAAGATAAACGCAAAGCTGTATCTGCTGTAATAGTACGTTTTCCTCCGAAGCATTGTTCTCATCCGTCCACACAAAGCAGATTCGCCATTGCTCGTTAATACGAATACTGTACAGTTAAAGTGTCGCTTTGACAGATATCCCGCCCAGAACTTAAGTTTTGGGCTAATAGCTCAAGTCCACTCAAGTGGACTGAAATCTTCCCATTGACAGAGTTTAGCCATCGACATCGCTTAAAATCTTATATTTAGTCCTCTTAAGAGGACTTTAGCTATTAGCCTCGGAATTTATTCCCAGGCGGGTTAGCAACGAAGCGTCAGATTTATTTGATTTCTGCAAGCCGCACACTCGTCACTTCAAGTCATGAGTTAGGCGTTCCATATTCTGTTAAAATTAACATATAGCGAAAACCAAGCTAAATCTGAACCACGACAACTAAAGATATGGGGTTCTACTTAGGAAATAGATATTTTTATCGCTCCTCTAGTGGGTAAAATCTTTAAGGTACAGAGGTTAAACATACTTAGAGTTTTTTAGGTACTTGTTTAGAAGTCGCCGTCGGTGCGCCGGAGACTTTAAAAACGCTTGTGGAGAACTTGTAAGACCTGGAGCAATTCAGGCAGAGATCGTTGAAGCAGGAATCACGCGACTTCAAGTCGTGTGAGGTTCAAGTTGGTAATGACAAGCTCTTCTAGAGTGAGGGCATTTTGGCGTTCGCGTAGCGTGTCCTTTAGGACAAGGTATTGTGTGTACCCCAGTTACGCCCGTCGTTGACATCGCATTTACTTTGGGAATCATATACTTAGCGAATCTTGCTACTGACTCTCTAGTATCCCCAGGTAATTATACGATGGCCGATCGCAATATCACAGGCACTCTTTCCCCAGAAGATATCCAAGAAATTAAAGCAGCGCTACAAATAATCGAACAAAAGATGCCCTTTCTCATTGCTTTAACTGCACAAGAACGCCGCAAGTTATTCAAAATGGGCGATAAAAGCCTAGCTTTTGTTACCAATAGCGTCAACGCTGCTCAGTCTAACCGGGAAATTCTCCCACCCAGCTTTGACATTGAGGAATTTATCGAGAATTATCAACTAGCTACCACACTCAGCGAACTTTTAATCTCAATCCGGCAACTCACCGAACAAGTAGATGATACCCTGTTGGCTGTCGGTAGCGAAGCGATGCTCGGCAGTTTGACAGTTTATGATTATGTCAAGACAGCAGCGAAAAAGACTCCAGGCTTAAAGACTGTAGCAGAACTTTTGAGCGATCGGTTTAAGGCTATTAGTAAAGGCAGAGCAGCAAAAACTTTCGGCTCTTGATAAATTAATACTCATTAACAAGGCTTTGAGCTAGGTTCATCCACCTTTAATACTCGTTCACGAGTGTATGAACTGGATTCATCCACCTTTAATACTCGTTCCTGAGTGTATGAACTGGATTCATCCACCTTTGATACTCATTAACGAGTGTATGAACTGGATTCATCCACCTTTGATACTCATTAATAAGTCTTTTAGCTCCATTCATCCACCTTTGATACTCATTAATGAGCCTTTTAGCTCCATTCATCCACCTTTGATACTCATTAATGAGTCTTTGGGGATTACCAACAAATAAATTATCCAATCTTGTGGGGTGGAGATATTGTCTGCCCTTGGTTGGATTAAGGGTAGGCTAGATGCCATTGGTGTCAACTTAACGTGAAACCCTCATCCCGCAAGGAACTGAAGTTCCTTGCTCATAGCTTAAGTCTTCTATTGATGACTAGATATTGCCCAAAATCTTGAGTCTACTTTAGTAGACTTTCGCTTTGGCCCTTGG
>JBBSOX010000075.1:0-32488 GCA_038259325.1 Chroococcales cyanobacterium
AGTAGACTTTAGCTATTAGCCCTGAAATTTATTTCTGGGCGGGCGAGTCAGCCAACAGTTAAGCTATTTCTAGCTTAAGTTGACACGTATGGGCAATGCCATGCCCATACGAGAAATCTATATGTATCAGGATTTTTGTGAATTGGTATTACGCTACGAAGTACCGTTTTTTCGGTCAAAATACCCAACTGAATTCTGACGACTGACGCATGTATTCTGTTCGATAAGTATTATTAACTAATTTGTAAACTTCTAAACTTTAATAGCAATTCTGCACATCCTATTTTATTTGTAAACATTGAGACGCAAAAGAACCCCGACTTATGAAATAAATCAGGGTTCTTTTAGTAATTTGATATTAGTTTTCTACTTGTTTGAGTTTTTGAAAAATTTCATCAAGTGGTGACTCAGATTCATCAGGACAAAATTCTAAAGCAAGTCTCACTTTTCCTTTTTTCCATCCCAAAGTACTAAATTGTAAAACTTCACAATTTAATCCTTGGGTATACAAATTTACTTCATCTGTTTCTTCTGCTCCAATAAACTCCTTAATTGCTGTAATCAAATCACGGACTTTAAAGGTTTTAGCAATATTTAACTTATTAAAAGTGTCTGGTTCTATAGACACAACTTCATCGTGATTTAGTCTCTCGAATCCATCTTCCATAAATATCTCCTGTCAATAAATCTATATTTTCCAGGGATATAACAGTTCATCCGAAATAAAATGATAATTTAGTCATTGGTCATTGGTCATTAGTCCTTGGTTATTATCGTAATAATTTGTGTATTGCACAAAGGGGCGAACAAAAACTCTTCACCCCTCTGCGTTTCAACTTAAATATTTAACTCACCATAGTTTTACGCGGGATTTTACTAAGTGCTGAGTTATGAATAAAAGTGAAATACTCAACACTCAGTACTGTCTTAATGAGGTTCTTAGAAAAACCAACCGTAAGAATGCAAACCTTTACCCAAAAGATTTACACCGAGATAGCAAACCCAAACGACAAGCAAACCGGTGGAAGCTAAAATTGCAGGACTGCGCCCTTGCCAACCGCGAGTAATTCTGGCGTGAAGGTAGGCGGCGAATACTAACCAGGTGATTAATGCCCAAGTTTCTTTGGGGTCCCAACTCCAGTAGGAACCCCAAGCTTCGTTAGCCCAAACGCCACCGGCAATAATGCCAATTGTCAGTAGGGGAAATCCTAGCCCGATGATGCGATAACTAATATTGTCGAGGGTTTCGGCAAGGCTAAGGCGCTGGGGCGAAAGAGGTTCAGCAGATGCTACGGCTTGAGACTCAGGGGTAGTTACTAAATTCAAAACAGCAGTGCTACCGTTACCATTGCCGTTGCTACTACTTTCAAAACGGGCAAAGCCGTTATTTTCGACAGGAGGTGCTGGTGGTTGAGAAATTAGTTCACCAGCTTTGTGCAAGCGGTAGCCGTTGCTACGATAGCCACCAGTACCAACAGAACTGCCTTGTAGTTGGATATTTTGACCGCGAGTGACAATTAAGAAAGCGATCGCTAATAATGAACCCACCATCAAAGCAGAATAACTTAACATCATGACGCTGACATGCATCATCAGCCAATTTGACTTCAAGGCAGGTACTAGGGGTTCTGACGCTTGCATCTGGGATGGTAGTGTCATAGTAGCAAAAGCTGCGATCAACATTGCTACTGGAGATGTAACAACTCCTACTAAGCGGCTACGGCTACTACTTTCAGCAATTAGATGGACGGCGGTAATTCCCCAAGTTAAGAAAAACAGAGATTCATAGAGATTACTTAAGGGAAAGTAACCAGCTTCGATCCATCGTGCCCCTAGTAGAGTCGCTATGCACAAATTTGCGATCGCCATCCCAGCTGTCCCCAAAGCGGCTAGATAAGGCAGATTTGGAAAAGCCGCTCCTCCCCAATACACCAGCATTGTTAGGAATAATATGGCAAAGGAGGCATTGTCCAGCCAGTTCTGGAGTACAACCAGATTCATACAGTGTTCTCTCCGTGGATAATAATTTATATGGATTCTGACTGTTCTGATCCTATATGCTCAGAGGGTCATGGGACAGGAGAAAGTTATGAGTTATGAATTAATAATTTTTAATACCATTTCATGTAAAGACACACCAGACGTAAAAATTCGTGTATGGCAATTTTGATAATTGATACAACTCCTAACTCCTAACTTTTCTAATTGTTGTTATGGAGAAGTCGTAGATGGTGTTACAGAACTGCTCTTATTGCTTTCTGGACTAGGCAAGGCAGTCGGGTTACTAACTTTTTTGAGTGCTATAAAAACGTCGTAACGGTTGCTGCGATTATCACTGACGGCGGATGTCATCCCAATTGAGCGCGTTGCAGCTAGCAAAGATTGTTGATTGGGAATTAAAGTTGGCAAGGGGAAATTTTTCACAGTTCGTTCGACATCCAGAAAAAATTGACCATTTGTCGGATTTGGTTCTGTAGGAACTGTTTGTTGGAATGGAAGAGTGCTAGCTAGTATGTTGTTGGGTTTGGGAACAATTTTATCAGTGATGGGAGCGCCCACTACTAGAAAGGCGACATCTTTATCTAACCAGCCGTGGGTGGCAGTTAAAGTACCATAGGGTGAAACCCAGTTAACAACGGGTTGATCTGCGACTTTCGCCGGTTGAACTTGGAACTGGTATTGATTTCTCATCACTTCATCGAGCTGTTCTATGGATGCTTCAGCTGAATTGCGATCGCTTGTCTGTACCATGAACAGTAGACCCACACGAAAATCATCTGGTAAACCTGGTTTTGGAGTAGTTGGAATCAGTGATAAGGAAAACTCGCCTTTCATCCAACTGAGCAAATCCTTATCTAAATCGAGATCGGTAAGGGATTTTATCCCACCTCTGATCTGTTCTGGTGCGATCGGCGAGAGGGGATTTCTCTGAGATGTTAAAACGTAATCTCTCCACAACCTCTGTAAGTTACCACCAGATAGCATCATTAAGGTTTCTGCTGGTACGCGGCTTTGCATTTTCCCAGCTTTGTTTTCCACCGCCAGCACCCGTTGACTATTAGGGTTGAGCCAAGAAACGCCCTGAAAGCGGATTCCTTCTGCCTCTAAAGTCATTGTTCCCGCTAAACCTTGGTTATTTTGCAGTTGAGCCAAAACTTGAGCAGGTAAAGGACGGTTTGGAGAAGCAGCAGCTATTTTGGCTGCTGTTGGCACATTTACGTAAAATTGGGCAAAGCGTTGCTGATTGGCAATTTTCGGAAAATTCTCAGCAAAGCCCCCTGTTGTGGCTAGGGATGTTTTATTTTTGTAAGCGTCAATTGCTCGTTCTGTGGCTTTCGGACTATCAGTTATGACTAAAAAACGCCCATCTAGTAATGCTGCTGAGAAATTTTCTCCTGTTTGCCCTTCACTTTGTTTAATGGCGATCCCTTGATAAGTACGATCAATCCATTTGCCTTGTTTAAGGGTTTTGGGTTTTGCCAAAATGCTTTTGGCGATTTCTGAGTTTTTCACCGGCAATACCATTACCATTGACTGCTGATCACTCGCAGTATTTTCGTTGGTGGTAACTGGTTTGGGTGCAGGTTTACTGGCTGTTCCTGGGGCAAGAATTGCGATTGTAACGTCATTCCCTACCCAAGGAGCGATATCTTTCTGGAAGTCGTAACCATTATTAGTCAGAAAGCGATCGCGCAATTCAACTAAATTTTTGTCTAGTTCTGTTTGAGTTTCTTTTGTGCCAAACTCCCGCAATTTTTGCCACTGCTGGGGATCTGTTGTCAGGGAAACCGCAAACAGGGCATCACCAGGAATAATATTTGCACCTACTAGCAAATTGCTGGAAGATAGTTGTCTCTGGCTTAACAACCAGTATGCTACACTCCCCACGCCAATCAATAGCCCAGCAGCCGAGAGCGTCAACACCAGAGACGGTTTCTTATTTTTCTTCATTGGAACAGACACAAGAGGCGGTGCCATTGAAATCTATACCTTATACTTGCAAACTTATTACTTGCTTGATTAGTCAACGTACACCAACTGGTTTAACCATTCTTAAGGGCAGCTAATTATATTAAATTTTTCCACCCTAGATGTTGATAGTACTTTGGTAATCAACCTTCCCTACTCTTTCAAAAGCTTTGTTTTTGGTTCAGTTACCATTTTTAACACGCTTTTTTGAATTTCGTAGAACGTTTCCCTAAGATTAATGCCTTAGTTGAAAAGTTTCTGCAAGTAAATTTGTTATTCCAAGCAATTTAGAGAATATAATTAACTGGACAAAGCTGCAACTCAATTTCAGCTACATAGCTTTACTCGCTAGCGATCGCCACCGGAAAGGGCGGGTACGCCATCGCGCCATAAGTAAAGTATTTTTTGGGTCAATGTGGTAAGCAAAGCTATCCTATCAGGCTTATCGCCTACCTACACTTGCAACTCAAATCCAGGTAATATATCTTCTCCCGAAACAATCGCTGGCATTTGTACAACTTCTACAGCTTTCAAAAGTCGGTAAATTTCAACTTGACGATCTTGAGGATTAATCAGCCAACCCAAGCGCAGACCATTTTTAATGTATTCCTGCATTTTCTCTTGAATCGGTGCCAGACGATCTGTCTCCGATCGCAGTTCAATCAAAAAGTCGGGTACAAGTGGCGGAAATTTTTTTCGTTGTTCTGGTGTTAAAGCTTCCCAGCGCTCCAATTTTACCCAAGCAGCATCAGGGGAACGTTTTGCACCGTTGGGAAGTATAAAGATAGTTGAAGAACTAAAAACTTTCCCTAATTTAGCTTGACGATTCCAATTATTTAAGTCTGTAATTAAATCTGCTTCTTGATTTCCGCTTTCTCCTCCTACTGGTGGCACAATTATTAATTCTCCGGCTGCATTCATTTCCAGGCTTAAATCACGATTGGCAATACACAATTGATAAAATTGCTCATCGGTTAAATGAGCAATCGGTTCAAGATTTAGCACAACAGTATTCATAAGAAATATGCGGGTAGTTGGGAAACCGCGTCTATGAGTGAGCGCGGAGGAACGACGACTCGTGCGAATTTATTCGCCTACCGTCTTTAAGCCTTAGATAACTTATTTCTTTGGTAGTTTCGCTGTAGGATAGAGTTATCAGCGAGAGCAGTGTTTATGTACTCAACTCAGAAAAACCAAATACGCGATCTTAGTAAGACCGAATTTCTGGCTCTGAGAGAGTTGTGTCGATTGAGTAAAAACCTTTATAACGTGGGTCTTTACACCGTTCGACAATATTACTTTCAAGAACATAAGCACTTGCGCTATGAATCTGCCTACCATCTGTGTAAAGACAATGAGAACTATCAAATTCTCAACACTGATATTGCACAGCAAACACTGAAGGTAGTAGATAGAACGTTTCGCAGCTTCTATGGATTGGTTAAAGCGGTTAAGTCTGGAACATTTGGGCAGAAGGTGAAACTTCCTCACTACTTGCCTAAAGATGGCTATTTTGTCTTGATAATTCCGCGAATCAAAGTCAAAGACGGAAAGTTTAGAGTCCCGATGTCTAACGCCTTTAAAAAGGAATTTGGCGAGGTTGTGATTGACTTTCCCAAACGTCTTGACCCAACCAAAATCAAAGAAGTAAGAGTTCACCCTAAGTATGATGCTCGGTTCTTTGAAGTTGAGTATATCTCTGAAAGTGAAGTTGAAGCTGTAGAAACTGTTAAAGATAGTGCAATAGCTATTGATTTCGGGCTTAATAATTTGGCTACTTGTGTTGACACCAATGGGGCGTCCTTTATTGTGGATGGTCGCAAACTTAAATCTATTAACCAATGGTTCAACAAAGAAAATGCCAGACTGCAATCTATTAAAGACTTGCAGGGAATTAAGAAACTCACCGAACGTCAATCGAGATTGTACATCAACCGCACCTATCAAGTTAGAGACTATTTGAACAAGACGGCTAGACTGATTATTGACCATTGCATCAATACCAAAATTGAACGCTTGGTTGTAGGCTTCAATGTTGGGATGAAAGATGGCATCAATATTGGTAGCCGGAATAATCAAAACTTTGTCCAGATCCCCTTCTATTCTTTGAGAAACAAACTTAAATCTCTCTGTGAGCGATACAGCTTGATCTATCAAGAACAAGAAGAATCTTATACCAGTAAAGCAAGTGCTTTGGATGGTGATGAAATGCCTATTTACAACGCCGACAAGCCAGCTACCTACCAATTTTCTGGTAAGCGAATTAAGCGGGGATTGTATCGAAGCAAGGAAGGACATTTGATTAACTCAGATACTAACGGTGCTGCGAATATCGGACGTAAAAGTAAGCAGAATGGCTTTGCCGGACTGTCTAGAGGTTGTTTGGCACAACCGTTAAGAATCAAAGTCTACTGAGGCAATGCGATCTTAAGAATCCCCGTCGATTTATCGCGGGGAGTGTCAATAAACCTTTCCTCGTGTCTTTCTTGCTCACATCAGTAGAAAATTCTTGCTTGTTGGAAGATTTGTTGAGGTGTAATTTGTAGCCCTTCAAATAAGGAATCTTCTAAACCTATTTTAGAGAGGATGCGATCGCACAACAACGGCAAACGATCGCCGAAAACTCATTAGTTTAACGACATTCCTATCAGAGGCGATCGCTGCAACAATAATTCAACGTTCTTTCGATAATTTCATTGTATGATTTTAGCTACTTCGTTTTCCTCTGTAGCCATCACGCCAGATCATGGCTTCTTACTGATTTTGGCAATTCAATTGCATAGCTCCCAAATATTTAGTTAAATAAGGCGAAAAAACTTCATAAATTAAGGTTAGTGGCTGTCCATGATGCCAAAACAGGTAGTGACGACCCCAAAAAGGCCCAGTTATATCAAAACCAGACTCTAGCGCCGATGAGTCACCGTAGTAAATACCTCGAACATCCCGATATAACTCTGTACGGAGACGAGCTAAACTCGCCCAAATTGGTAATGAACGATTTTGCAAATACTCATCTACATGACTAGCTTCCCACCACGAGGTGGCATAGGCTAATCGTTGACCAGAAGCAGTCCGCAGCCACACTTGTCGCCGTAGTCGCGGCCCTGGAACAGCTTGGATTAAATCAGGAGCACCATCTAAGTCCATGCCAATCAATGACATATCAATGACATCTACTTCTACAGGCTCACCTGTAAGCAATTCTAGGTGACGTGTTGGAGAGCCGTCACCCAAAAGCATTAGCTGCCAAGCAGGTGCTAGCTGAGTATGAGGTAAACTTTGTTGAATTATTTCCTCCCCTCCTTGCCAAATCGGAGTGAGGCGATGCCAAGCTGCTGGCAGTGTTAAGTTGTTTGTCGGCGTAAAAGTAATACTCAATGCTTTTTACAAAACTTCACGTATCTCTATAAAAGCATAAAAAACCTGAGCTATACCAAGATTTAAGGGTCAACAGTCTAAGGTATATTGACCCTTGACTATTGACCCTTGACTAATAAACAAAATATGCGGATGGCGAGACTCGAACTCGCAAGGGCATTGCCCACACGCACCTCAAGCGTGCGCGTATACCAATTCCGCCACATCCGCACGATTTGTCTGAATATAGACTATAGCATAAGAAAATAATTATAGTAAGGTGATATCTAAGTTATATTTCTCAAAAATATAAATTTCTTCCAGGCGGTATCAGACTGACAGAAATTTAGCATCTGCACAAGTGATATTAAAAAGGGTAGAGCGACTGTGACAGAACTGGTGCGATCGCGTACCCGCTTGTTTACGACGGGCTATGACGCTCTCTACGAGACGCTAAAAGCGTAGCTTGCTTCCCCGTAGGGGTACGTGGACACGAGAAAGCGCGTCGCTATCGGCGTCGCAAAAGCCCGTTTGGTAAGCTAGCCAAGACTTACAGCAGCAATGTTGTTAGTGTAGTAAAACCCGTAGAGGCAGTAAGACTGCAATATGCGAGTTTGCTTAAAATCAGGGTGGCGAATCTCCTATGATAATTTGAAATAATACGAAAGCGTCGTTTCAAGTTGGATCAGAGAAAATGTCAATCTACTGGTAATGATATCGAAACTAAAAAATGAAGTTTGACAAAATATTAATTGCCAATCGGGGAGAAATCGCCCTTCGCATTCTCCGCGCCTGTGAAGAAATGGGGATTGCGACTGTCGCGGTTCATTCCACCGTTGACCGTAATGCTCTCCACGTCCAACTTGCTGATGAAGCGGTTTGCATTGGCGAACCTGCTAGCAGTAAAAGTTATTTGAATATTCCCAATATTATTGCTGCCGCCTTGACGCGCAATGCGACTGCTATTCATCCAGGTTATGGCTTTTTGGCAGAAAATGCTCGGTTTGCAGAAATTTGTGCCGACCATCATATTGCTTTTATCGGCCCAACTCCAGAAGCTATAAAGCTGATGGGGGATAAATCCACTGCCAAAGAAACCATGCAAAAAGCTGGAGTCCCAACAGTACCAGGTAGTGAGGGGTTGGTAGAATCCGAGGAAGAAGGATTAAAATTCGCCAAGGATATCGGCTATCCAGTGATGATCAAAGCCACAGCCGGCGGTGGTGGAAGGGGTATGCGCCTGGTGCGTTCTGAAGATGAATTTGTCAAACTTTTCCTCGCGGCTCAAGGCGAAGCAGGAGCAGCATTTGGTAATTCTGGCGTTTACATCGAAAAATTTATTGAACGTCCTCGCCACATCGAATTTCAAATTTTGGCGGATAACTATGGTAATGTCATCCACTTGGGCGAACGGGATTGCTCAATTCAGCGCCGGAATCAAAAGCTACTAGAAGAAGCTCCCAGTCCGGCTCTCGACGAAGAACTGCGTGAGAAAATGGGAGAAGCTGCTGTCAAAGCTGCCCAATTCATTAATTACAGTGGTGCGGGTACTATCGAGTTTCTCTTGGATAGATCGGGTAAATTCTACTTTATGGAAATGAACACCCGGATTCAAGTAGAACATCCTGTAACAGAGATGATTACTGGAATAGACTTGGTTGCCGAACAAATTCGGATTGCTCAAGGGGAAAGACTTAAGCTTACGCAAGAGCAAGTAGTCTTGCGGGGTCATGCGATTGAGTGCCGGATTAATGCTGAAGACCCCGATCATGACTTTCGCCCTTCTCCAGGACGTATAAGTGGTTATCTTCCCCCTGGAGGGCCTGGGGTTCGGATTGATTCCCACGTTTACACAGATTATCAAATCCCGCCTTACTACGATTCTTTGATTGGCAAGTTAATTGTTTGGGCCCCAGACCGACCCACTGCTATTAACCGCATGAAACGCGCACTCCGGGAATGTGCCATCACTGGACTACCCACAACCATCGGGTTTCATCAAAAAATTATGGAAACTCCACAATTTTTGCAAGGTAATGTCTATACAAATTTTGTGCAGGAAATGAACGGCTAGTACCGCAAGGCGGAAGTCAAAAGTCAAAAGTCAAAAGTCACACCTGCTTTAATTTTGGGCTTTCTGGCTCTAATGAAATAGTAGGTTTATTTCCACCGACCTGTAACTAGGGGAGTGGGGAGTGGGGAGTGGGAGAAGATGAGGGAGATAGAGTGTAACCAATGTCCAATGCCCAATGCCCCTTGCCCCATTCCCCACTCCCTAATTCACACGAGATAGCATAGTCAGCAATCCTTGCTGACCTAGTAATATTTCTCGCAGCAGGCTGAAGATACCAACCCAAATAATAGGTGTAATGTCCACTCCGCCTATGGGTTGTACCAGTTTTCGCAATGGCACTAAAAATGGTTCGGTAGGCCAAGCTATTAAATTAAAGGGCAAACGATTCAGATTCACTTGCGGATACCAAGTGAGAATGATCCGAAATATAAATAAAAATGTCATTACCCCTAACACAGGGCCAAGAATCCAAGCAGTCAGATCAACACCAGTCATCGGTTTAAGGTACTATCTATCTGTAAAGAAAGAAAAACTTAGGCAACGGCAAGCCGCGCTTCGCGTAGACATCGCCAAAAAATTTTAAGCTTTGTAAAGCACTCTTATCATCATTTTAACTAAATGCTGTGACTTTCTTCGGGAATAAAAAAGTAAACTCGCTCACAGGAGTTACCAAGTTTGGCAGTTCAGAGTTAGAGGCTTCTCAAGAAAGTAATACACTATTAAAATTAGGATGAAGTGTGTAAAAAAAGGTTTAGAAGTATGACGCCTTCTTTAGCAAATTTTCTTTGGAGTCTGTTATGGGGTACTGCAATTGTTGTGATACCCGTTACAGTTGGTCTAATTTTCATTAGCCAAAAAGATAAAATTCAGCGTTCATAATGCTTATGAGGGTCAAAGTGACTCTCACAACCGATTGTCTGTCAGCTATTTATAATTGCACTAAAAGCAGTAGTGTTTGCCGCTAGAAGCATTTGTAGCTAACAGACATAGGTTTTTTTACTTTTCGGTGAACGGCTTCAGAGCTTCTTTGCCAGAGGCTTTGAAGCTTCAATATATCGTTTCTAATTACAGTAGTGATTTTAATTGTGACTCGCTAACATAGATTTGATATTGGGAAAACAGCAATGATAAATTTTGGGCTGAACTCAGCCAGTTTTCTGGCTCAGGTAAATTTTGGGGCAAACTCAGCCAGTATTCTAGGAATTTTCCTGGCTGTGGCTGGGGCAGCACTGTATTTTCTTCGCACTGTGCGTCCAGAATTGTCACGAGATCAAGATATCTTTTTTGCGGCAGTCGGCTTGCTCTGCGGCTTCATTCTCGTGTTTCAAGGATGGCGGCTAGACCCGATTCTACAATTTGGTCAACTGCTTTTAGTTGGCACAACTGTCTTTTTTGCAGTTGAAAGTATTCGCTTGCGGAGTATAGCTACCCAGCAAGCAAAGCGCAACACTCCGATTGTGGACGATGAGCGAGAGGTAAGCGGAAATTATTCAATGAACCGCAACCGCAAGAGGTATGGGGCTGAGATGGAGGCAGACTTAGATCCATTGCCTTATGAAGACGAGGAAGAACGCCCCTCCCGTCCCCGGATTAGGGGTAGCAGGGATGAGATTTCCACTCGTGATGACTATTACGAGGAGCAACCCCCCCGTCGTTCAGAACGCCGTAACACCAGCAGTAGCGAAAGACAGGCTCCAGCGGATAGAACGCGTCGGCGAACTTCTGGGCGTCCTGTAAATCGCCCTTCTGAAAACTCTGAAGAAGAAAATTGGGGTTCTTCATCTAGGCAAGTTGATGATTGGGAAACTTCAGGAGGGGAAGTTAGAAAACCTTCTCGGCGTGGTAATAACGGGACTGGGCGTCCAGAAAGTCGTGAAGATGATGTCGCTCCCAGACCAAGAAGGCGTCGTCCACCCGCTGACTCAACTCCTCGAAGACCGCGCGAAGATGATGAGGCGATCCCAACTGATTATGTGCCATACAACCCGATTGAAAAGCCAAATCAGGGGCCAGATAATTCGACCGATTTTGATGATGATATTTGAACCAGTTTGCACAGAAGTAGGTTTAAAGGCGACGGAAAAAAGTTGAGGTGGAAAAATTTACGCCTACATTTTGGCTCCAAAGACCAATTCATTGGAGCCTGGTTTTTGGTTTAACAAGTTTGCTTGCATCTTGTAGTTATAACGATATTCCTATAGGGCCTACTTCCCTCAACAGTCGCTACACCGAGGAGCAACCTGCTTTGAGTGGAAATGGGCGTTTTTTAGCGTTTGTATCAAATCGGAATGGTAATCAGCAGCTATTGGTTTTCGATGTGGAAAGGCAACTGTTTATTGGCACACCGGGCATAAACCGAACGGAGACAATTGCTGAAAGCCCTAGCTTGAGCTATACCGGGCGTTATATTGCTTATATTACTAGCGACCAAGGTAGACCAGTGGTGGCGCTTTACGATCGCGCTACGCAACAATCGCAAATCGTCACACCAACCTATCGTGGCTGGGTTAGAAAACCAAATATCAGCCCAGATGGACGTTATGTTGTCTTTGAAAGTGCCAGCCGTGGTCAGTGGGATATTGAAGTCCTAGACCGGGGGCCAAATATTGAGTTAGATATTCCCAACGGTGCAACTGTAGGTTCACCTCCGTAGAAGAGAGGGAGCAGGGGAGCAGGGAGCAGTGAGTGAGAGGATGAGGGAGCAGGGGAAGCAGGGGAAGCAAGGGAAGCAAGGGGAGAAAAAATAACTAATGCCCAATGCCCAATGCCCAATACTTCGGCGTCGCTCAGTACAAGTGCCCCATGCCCAATGCCCAATGCCCAATACTTCGGCGTCGCTCAGTACAAGTGCCCAATGCCCCATGCCCAATGCCCAATGCCCAATATATGAAACGTATTTTTTTTATACCTGCATTTTTAGGCTTAAGTTTATTGACTGGATGTTTTGGCTACCCTCGTCTTTTGAGTTATCCCTTTGATCCGGGGGGTCGGAGCCTCAATAGTTTAGCGTCGGAATTAGACCCCCAAATTTCTGGGAGATACATTGTTTTTATTACTGACCGACGGGGTAGCCAAGATGTTTATATGTTTGATACGGTAACTCGTAATTTAATTGATTTGCCAGGTTTAAACTCCCTTGATGCGATCGCAACTCATCCTAGCGTTTCACAAGATGGTCGTTATGTTGTGTTTGGTGCTAGCCGTCAAGGGCGATCGGCTATTTTTATTTACGACCGGGAAACACGTCAATCACGGAATTTGACTAATAACCTGCAAGCGGAAGTCCGCAACCCTACAATTAGCGCTGATGGTAGTAGGATTGCTTTTGAGTCTAGTAACAACGGGCAGTGGGATGTTTTGGTATATGACCGTTATGGACAGCCATTGAATATACCTCAAGAACCACGTTGAAGAATGGGGAGTGGGGAATGGTGAAAGAAAATTCCCTATTCCCTATTCCCTATTCCCTATTCCCTACTCCCTACTCCCTACTCCCTACTCCCTACTCCCTTCTACCTGTTGCACAGATTCAATGAGCGATCGCACTTGTTGCGTCCCTTCTGAAGGTTCAAATGATAGGGGAAACTTACCCCGAAGAATCATCCGCAAACCGAGGGGTGCAAGACTGAGTAATCCTTTTAAATCTTTAAAGTAGTTACCGACTACTTGTAAACCAAATTGACGTTCATCAATCCAACCGCCTTCTTTAACTAAATCCACCAATACTTTTCGGTGACGAATTGAGCGACTATCACTGGCTTGTTTGTGGGTGAGAATTTCTTGTTTAATTTTGGTGATTTGTTCTAATGGTGCAACCTCCATTGGACAAACTGAATCGCAGTACAAACAACGGGTGCAACCCCATACGCCTTTAGTACCTTCGTTGTAACTTTCTAAACGATTTTCGGTGTCGCTATCGCGGGAGTCTGCTACCATCCGATAAGCTTTGGCAAGGGCATGGGGGCCAACAAAGTCTGGATTAACTTCACGGGCGTTGCATTCAGAGTAACAAGCACCACACATAATACAATTACCAGTTTGATCGAGGCGCGATCGCTCTTGTGGTGTTTGCAAAAACTCTCTTTCTGGTACTTGTCGTGCTGCCGTACTCACATAAGGAGCAACTGCCTCTAGATTATTCCAGAAACTGCTCATATCTACAACCAAATCTTTAATCACGGGCATATTGCCAAGAGGTGCGATCGTGATTTCGCCAATGGCATTTACTTTATTTTGGGATGATGGTATTTGTTGTAATCTGGCAAGTTCACTGCCAACATTTTCCTTACAAGCTAAAGCCGAACGTCCATTGATTCGTACAGCACAGCTACCACAAATTGTATTACGGCAATTTTTGCGAAACGCCAAAGTTCCATCCTGCTCCCACTTAATATGATTGAGGCAATCCAAGATTGTATTACCTGGCTCTGCCTCTACAAGGTAGGTTTGCACAATCGGGGAGGAATTTTGTTGCTGTCGAATGACCTTAAAAATAACTTCCATGACCACTAACCAAAATTTTAAAATTACTTCACCAGTCTCAACAATCATGAGTCAAGGCAGGTAGTTCCGAAAAGTGAGCTATACTTTTTTGCCCTTAATTCAAACCCTGGTGTTAATAGGCTGACAATGAAAGAGCGACTGATTATAGTTTAAGGATAACCATTAAAACTTTACTTGTAGCAGCGCTGTAGGCAAGGTTTGTGTCAAATTCTGAGATAAAACGCCAAAAATGTAATCATGGCTTTGCATTGAATTTGCCTGTTTAGGAATGTAAAGGAAAGAGCGTTTGCTAAGAAAGGGATTTACGTTCATCTGTAACCTAGCGATCATATCGAAATTAAATGCATTTCAAGTTAGCGACACGTCTTGATCTCAACTTGAGTCAGATGAACTAGCTAGGAAATTCTGCCTTCGCTACCGCTTGACAGAATTTTTTGATTATTTATATAGAAGTGTAAAAGGGCATGTTCAATATATATTAGTGGCAATCAAGCGCTAGGTATAAGCTAAGAGATTTATTCTTCCCATAGACAGACGTACAAAATTCTCTGACTGCTCTTGAGCAGACAGTAACAAACCGAGGAAAAATCCTTACCATTTTCAAATAAAAGTTCTTGCACCGGGAATCCCTGATGCGTGAGACTTTTATATTTTTGCTTCCTCTCAATCAAGAAAATCTTGGATTTAAGTCATTGGTCAAAACTGCTTGTCTAAATTAGATAATTTTTCTAAAAGGCATAGGGCAATACTCACGCTTGCAATAAAGGGTTAGGAAAATCGTCACTGCTTTTCCTTTCCTTAAGTCCAGAAATTTAAATAAAAATTTACCAGCAACTTTAATTCAAAATTAAACAATTATTTTGCTATTATTAGTCCATGCTAGTATTTAATATAAAATTACGAAGACACAAAACAGAATCAATAGCCGTATCAGCGCGGCTACTACTGCTTTGTTGATTCGTAATGTAGAGACAAGAAAATTCATGTCTCTACTGGCAGGACAAAAGGGCTTATGCCCGTAGGACTCTATTGAAATACTATGCTGTCCTAAGCTTGAGAGGACGAGTAGAGAAAACTCTACCTGCTCATTGGCCAGAAGGGCAAGCACTAGAAGTGGAAAACCTGCATTTCTTTAGGTCTACGACTTATTTGGAGTAGAACCAACCCAATTTGTAAAGGTGGCTGAAAGTTACACCGCTACAGTAGCGCCAAAAGAGAAAATAATTTCATTTCTGATGGCGAATAATGGTTAAAAGTGCCATAAAATCAGCAAAATTAATTTCTATGGCAACTATGACCTCTAATTGGTTGTGGACAACCATATATAGAAGTGCTTTTGGCTCCTATCGGCAGGAATTCACCTATTACACTAGAGTCCTAAGTAGCTCTATGCAAATGCTAAAAAGCCAAATGCTGGCATGAGACTACATCGTTTATCAGTTTGGAGAGAGTAAGGAAAATTTGAGCATAATGACTGAAACTGCAACTGCACCATTAACCGGAAAAGCACTACTTGCTAAAGTAAAAGAACTTTCCACTTTACCACGCCGAGAAAGAGCTAAACAGTGCGGCTATTACACTGTTACTAAAAATAACCAGGTTCGTGTCAATCTCACCGATTTTTATGATGCTTTGCTATCGGCTAGAGGAATTCCTCTAAGTCCAGAAGCACCAAAAGATGGCCGTGGTCGTGAACCGACATATCGGGTTAGTGTCCATCAAAATGGTCAGATTGTGATTGGTGCTACGTATACCAAAGCAATGAGCTTAAAACCTGGAGATGAGTTTGAAATTAGACTGGGATACAAGCATATTCACCTGATTCAACTGGGTGAAACTGATAAAAAACTAACCTCACAAGATATAGACTCCGACGAATCGGACGAAGATTTGGAAGAGGAAGAGTAAATTTACTGATGGTAGGGATAAGTTTCAGGTAATGATAACTTGTCCTTACCACGACAGTAAACTGGTAGCTCTGTTTACAAAGTTTTGTCCCAGACAAAAAATACGATTAGACCCCTTGCAGAAGTTACCAAATTTAGTAGAGTCTTGATTAATCAGCAAGAAATCTATAATGCAAGAAGTCTATCGTGTTTTTTTTGTTTACTTTGATAACTTTCTTTGAGTCTCCTGTCAATGCCTTACTGGCATTTATGGAAAATGCACCAGCACTAATTATAGTGATGGCATTTTTTGTTTTCTGGATAGTTTGCTGGTTGCCAGTCGCAACAGTATCAGCAATATTACTTAATTGGCAACCCCTTAAACCTTTGCAGCCAGAGCAAAAGATGCCCTTATTGGTGTCACTCTACCTATTAGCTCCCCTGATTCTGTGGGGAGTTAGTTGGTTAACCAATAAATCTTTTTCGGATTACGGCCTTGTTGGGAATTTTTCAACTCTTGCTTATTTAGCACTAGGTTTCGGTTTAGGGGTAGTGAGCCTAGCTATTGTATTTAGTGGGCAATTCTGGTTAGGTTGGTGTTCTTTTGAAAAGAAGAATTTAAAGTTACTACTACCCATCTTGCTACCGATTTTTTTGATAGCGTTATTAGTCGGTGGGATAGAAGAGTTAATTTTTCGCGGTTTCCTGTTTACTGAATTAGCGCAGGACTATTCAGTTTGGGTAGCAGCAACGATTTCTAGCTTGATATTTGCCTTGCTACATTTAGTTTGGGAGCAACGCGAAACCGCACCTCAACTCCCTGGATTGTGGCTGATGGGAACGGTCTTGGTGTTGACACGCTTTGCGGCAAGCAACAATTTGGGTTTAGCTTGGGGACTGCACGCGGGATGGGTATGGGCGATCGCCACTCTAGACACAGCAGAACTAATTACTTACACAGGTAAAGTCTCTAACTGGTTTACAGGTAAGAACAAAAAACCCCTAGCTGGCTTGACAGGTATTATTTGTGTACTGGGAACTGGAGTGATTATCTGGCTTTTCTCTAGGTATTTTTAATTTCGTGTTAGTTGTCTGTCTTACGGAGCTGCGTAAGTCAAGCAGAATTAAGAAAATTTCGCTTAATTGTAGTAGCACCCTCAATACACCTTTGGTTGCCACAACCAACTAAAAGGGTATAAAGAAATACGTGCGGGGGATTAAAGGGTATATGGGCGATCGCTGCCAATGCCTTAAGTGCTAATCTGAACGCTCACTGTTGATACTCTCATAAATACTGGATAGTAATTTTTCAAATACAACTGCTTTAAATTCTTCACTATTCATCACTTGCATGAAGATTTTTTCGTTACCGTCCATGCGTTCGATAAAGAGATTTTCCAGATGCTTTTCTAGAACCGGAGCAAAGTTTTCTTTTGTATTGACTTGAGCCGCTTGTTTGATAGAGTCATTAGCGATCGCAGTTTCGGTGATCTGCTCAAAAAAGAGTTGGTCGGCTGGAGTGAAGTGAGTACCAAAACGTTCGTTAAGGGAGTCAATTAGCTGGGATAGGGGGACTTCTTTATCTGGCTGACGAGTTCCGACTGCGGTAGCGCCTCGTAATGGTTCTGCTTTACCTTCGGTTAAATCAATTTTTCCTTCACTGATTTTTTCCAGGCGATAAAATTTTAGTTCTATATCCCCAGATAAATCAATTTTTGGAGCTTGGGGACTACGGGGTAATTTCTTTAGTAGGAAACGTCCATAGGCATAAAGCTTTTCGAGTTCTGAATCTTGATAAGGGATAATCTGGGCAAGGAATAGGTAGAGATTGCGGAAGCTGGTAAGTTGGCTTCTAAATTGTTCTTTATCTGGGTCTTGGAAAGCTCTATAGTTTTCAATAATCGGATCTAGTAATGTATTTAATTTTTTGTGTTCGCCTCCGGTGAGGGAGGTTTTTGGGCGAAACCAAATTTCACACCACTGGTTTACATCGTTTTGGCTAAAAAGTTGCCATTCATAAAGCTGGTAAGACAGGTCATTTAATTGTTGCGGATCTGCGGTTTCTCCAACGGGGGTTTCTTCGTAGTAGGGTTTAAAGGCTTTGTAGATGTCTTCGGGTTTATTGACAAAATCTAAAACGAAAGTATCTTCTTTGCCTGTAGTGGTACGGTTGAGGCGGGATAGGGTCTGGACGGCTTGGACTCCATCGAGTCGTTTATCAACAAACATAGTATGGAGCAATGGTTGATCAAATCCGGTTTGAAATTTGTTGGCGACAAGCAGCACTTGATAGGCATCGCTGGCAAATTTATCAGGAATTTCTGAAGTTTTGATACCACCATTCATGTTGACTTCAGTAAATGTTTCTCCGGGGAACTCATCAAGGGTAATAGAACCAGAAAAGGCAACGAGGGATTTAATATCGCTATAGCCTTTTTCTTTAATGTATTTATCGAAGGCGAGTTTGTATTTAATGGCGTGTTCACGGGAACTGGTGACAACCATTGCTTTGGCTCTACCCCCAATTTTGTGAAGGGTATGATTACGGAAATGTTCAATGATGACTTCTACTTTTTGGGCGATGTTGTAGGGATGGAGTTCGAGAAATCGGGCGATCGCTTTGGCAGCTTGCCTACGGGGTAAGTCTGGGTTATTTTCAGATATGCGGACAAGTTCGTAATAGCGATCGTAGCAGGTGTAATTGGCTAAAACGTCTTTAATATAGCCTTCTTCAATCGCTTGGCGCATCGTGTAGAGATGGAAGGGGACTTGTCCGTTCTCTCCGGGTTCATCGAATACAAGTTGGGTTTTGTACTTGGGGGTAGCGGTAAAGGCGAAATAGCTGAGGTTTGGTTGTTTGGTGCGGCTGATTTGTTCTTTTAGTAGTTTTTGTTTGGCTTCATCACTGAGATCATCTTCCTCAAGATCATCTTCCAGGAGTTGAGCAGCGATCGCAGATTCGATACCATCTTTATTTAGGATTTTGCGGAGTTCTGTGGCGGTTTCTCCGGTTTGGGAGCCGTGGGCTTCATCAACGATGACGGCAAAGCGTTTATCTTTGGTGGTAATGTCTATGGTTTTACCTTTTTTGGCTAAAGTCTCGATGGCTTTAGTAATGAAAGGGAATTTCTGAACGGTGGAAATGATGATGGGTACACCGTCGCTGAGGGCTGTAACCAGTTGTTGGGTATTTTCGTCAATTTTCTGGACAACTCCGGCTTTATGATCAAACTGGTAGATAGTGTTTTGCAGTTGTTGATCCAGTACGGTGCGATCTGTGATGACGACAACGGTATGAAAGATTTTTTCATCTTGGTTGTCATGGAGGTTGGCCAGGCGATGGGCTAACCAAGCAATAGAGTTTGATTTTCCAGAGCCTGCCGAATGCTGAATTAGATAATTATGTCCGGCTTTGTGTTGTTTAGTATGGGCAATGAGTTTATCGACGACATCAAGTTGATGGTAGCGGGGGAAAATCAGGGTTTCTTTTTTCTGGTAATTAACGCCAGTGGCGGTGGAAATTTTGGTTTCTTTGGTTTCGATGTGGAGAAAACGCGCCAAGATGTCCAAAAGGCTATCTTTTTGTAAAACTTCTAGCCAAAAGTAACTGGTGCGATATTCTTCATTGTCTCCCACTGGATTACCTGCACCGTGATTATTACCTTTGTTGAAGGGTAGGAAATGGGTACTTTCTCCAGCCAGTTTGGTAGTCATCCAAACTTCTTCGGTGTCTACGGCGAAATGGACTAAGCACCGTTGTTTAAATGCAAATAGCGGGTCTTTGGGATCTCTCTCGGTTCTATATTGGTAGATGGCGTTTTGGTAGGTTTGCTCGGTAAGGGGGTTTTTGAGTTCAATAGTAGCGATGGGTAAACCGTTGATGCTGAGGAGAATATCGG
Source organism: Chroococcales cyanobacterium (assembly GCA_038259325.1). Lineage (GTDB taxonomy): Bacteria > Cyanobacteriota > Cyanobacteriia > Cyanobacteriales > Nostocaceae > Nostoc. The sequence goes on from JBBSOX010000075.1 coordinate 19,689, forward strand.
GAATACGTCCAGTTTTGATGGTGACTTGGCGGGTGATGGTGAGGCGATTTTTTTCGTAGAGTGCCAAGGTTTCGGGGTTCATGCCTGTGTTCGGCCCGAAGTAGGCGACTCGCAGGGTTTTACCATAGCATTTGAAGCCATTGCGGAGGACATCGAGCATTCCTCGGCTTTTGAGTTCTTTGGTGAGACTATCTATAATGATTTTCTGGGCATCGCTGTTGTTGGCTAGGCGTTTCCATTGTGTGGGCTGGGTGGTTTGGATGAAGTTGATGATTTCTGTGGGGAAAAGGGCGTTTTCTTGGTCGTAGCCGTCTGCGTTGCCTTGGTGGTAGCCACTGAGTTGGAGGAGTTCCTGTTCGATGATGTTCTCAAATTTCTCTTCCGTGTGCATGAGATGTGCAGTATAAACATAATCAAATATAAACTACTCAAAGTCACACTTTTTAAGAGTCGATGTAGGGTGTGTTGTCGCACGGCGCAACGCACCGACACAGCATTAACAATTCAAGGTGCGTTAGCCTACAGCATCATACACCCTACATTTTTTAAACAATTCTCTAAAGAGTAAATCAGTTTTGTTGATCCAGCCAATTGATGAGGTCTTCTAAAGATTGAAAATCAAAAATTGAATCTGCTAGGTTTTCTATTTGTTCTACAGATAAAGAATCAATCCGGTTTTCTAAGGTGAAATTAACATTATTAAAACGCCGTTTTATTAGCTTTTTAACTATTTTTTGTTCTCCTTGTTCAATTCCTCGTTCAATTCCTTGTTCAATTCCCCGTTCAATTCCTTGTTCAATTCCTCTTGCAATTCCTTTTTCCATCCAACTGGTGACAATTTCCATGATTCCTTCCTCTTCAACTAAGTTGGCTTGTTTTAGTTCGGTATCAAGTTCTTGTTCTTCTGTGGCGTTTAATTTGAGATAGGTATCAATAAAGCCAGAAATTAGTTCGATTTTAGCAGGATTTAACTGTAATGTTACTAACATCCTTAAGCACTCTAGTTTTACGCGGACTCTTTCTTCTGGGTTAAAGTCCATTTTTGCCATTAAGGCGGCGGCGACGGGGTTTGGTTGATTTAAAAAGTTGCGCCAGTTGAGGTTATTTAATTGAATGGCGATGTAATTAAATTCTAGGATTTTTCGGTTAGGGAAGTTAACTGTATATTGGCTCTTTTCTGGGCGTTTTGGTTCGTCGTAGGAGAAAATGACGATAGGGAAGATAGGTAATAAATATTTAGCATCTAAACGGGCGAAGTAATGAAACATCCGCCGTTCAAATTCTTTTTGATTATATGCCTGATTTTCTAGATGAATCAGAAAGTAGGTGTCTTGTTCTCTAAATTGGACTTGGGCTAATAAATCGATTTTTCTTTTATCTCCAGATGTGACATCTGTAAATATTTCTTCTGGTAAAAATATCAGGCTGTCTTTGGCTACATAGTCTAATACTTCTGGTAAAAATAGTTCTATAAATTCCCAAAAGAAGGTTTGGATTAATTCTTTAAAGAGTCTATCGTGATCTATCATTATTGATGTTTGTATTTAACAAGTATAAATAACTGATTTTTACAAATTGATATCATCTAAGGGTAATAATCCTTCGTCCACATCGGCAAAGTCTTCGTCTAATGGTTCAAGGGTAGAAAAGGTTTCCAGGAGAGATTTTTTCTAAATAGGGGAAATGATAGCGATCGCAATACCATTTTGTATGATGGTGAAGGGTTCGCCTGTTTTTTGGGCTTGGTTAATTAGGTTTTGGACGGTTTCAGGAAGTTCTGCAAGGGTGATTTGTGTCATGCTGGTTTCTGGGGTTAGGGTATGGGGACTTGGCGCACGTCTATTTTACCTGTGACGGCGTTGGTGATGAGGGCGGTGCGATATTCTTTTAATCGTTCTATGGCTTCTTGAATTTTGGCTTTTTGTTGGTCAATTTCGGATGTTTTTTGGTTTAAATAGTCTATTATTTTTTGCTGTTCTGACTTGGGTGGAACAGTGATTAACCAATCTAAAATATGTCTTTGAGAAACCTTCACCATTGAACCACTTGATCCTCTTGCATCAGCCTCAATTTCTGAACGAGCTTGAGGTGTAATTAAAAATTTCCCCAAAAAAGTTGGGAGAATCACAGGATCTTTCACTCTAATTCTATAAATTAAATCTGAGATTAACAGATTGGGTTCATCTTGTGGAACGACACAGGCATCACCTACAAGTTTTGGTGTGTTTCCTCTAGTCAGTAATACATCACCATGTTTAAGAGAAAGAGAATTTATTAAATTGTCTGTCTGCTTTAGTGCTTTATTTTCATGTCTTATAAAATTCCCCCTTGATATAGCGCTCAACTTTAATACACCTAATTCATCAGGTTGTGCAGGAATGTTACTCGCCAAAGGTGAACTACCTTGTTGTAGATTCTGAATCAGAAACTTAATCCGTTTAACTTCCCAATGCTTAGGGATTTCACCCAACCACTCAATACCAGAATCTTTCATCGGGACGTTTGGATCTAGTCCTTTGGTGACGGCGTGACTGATGAGGGCGGTGCGTTTTTCGTCGAGTTTTTCAATGAGGATTTCTTTCTTGGCGATGAGGTCATCTATTTGCTTGGTTTTATGGTCGAGAAAGCGTGCGATCGTTTCCTGTTCATCCAGTGGCGGAACAGGCAATTTAATACTTGCCAAGTTGTCTTTTGTAAGCTTTGGTTGTGCTGAACCTGTTATCCAAAAATCATACTCAATAATACATAGTAAATTTGCCCAAAATCCAAATACTCCTGAAAAAGGCTTTAAAATATGAGCATGGTTATTAACCCAATATTCGCCTTCCGCAATAAAAGCTAAAGGTGTCGATCTGGAAAGCAAATTAGCCCCATCTTCAGCAATTAAAATAGTTGGTTCGTTAAAAATAAAATCTTCTACATAGTCAATAATTCCTGATGCTCCATAATAAGGATATATTTTTTGAAGCATCGATCCTCTATGCTCAGAACTCAGAGGAATTCTTCTTTTATTTAGAAATTCACAACTATAACGCAGGCTTTTTACTTCCCAATGTTCAGGAATCAACCCTAACCACTCAACCCCAGAATCCTTATACTTTTCATAACCCTGATACTTACCCATTAAAGAACCTCCCAATCTTCAATCTGCAACCCTTCAATTCTGCTAAATTCTCCAACATTATGAGTGACTAAGATTAAATTATTTGCCAAAGCAATAGAAGCAATTTGTATATCATTTGAACTAATCGGAGTTCCTTTATTGGCTAAATATGCCCGAATATTGCCATAAATTTCCGCACAGCTATCATCAAATGGTAGAGATATAAACTGCTGCAAAAATTATTTCTGAATTTTTAAGGTTTTTTGAGTATTATTACTTTTCATAGCCCCAAAAAATAACTCAGCCTTCACCACGGAACAGACTGCAATTTGAACAGCATTTAAATTATCAATGTAATTTTTAATGCTAGGCGATTTACCATTTAAATACATAATACAAACATTTGTATCTAGTAAATAAACCAAAGCATTTTTACTCATCAAAAACTCCAATTAAATCATCATCCATATCATCAGAAATTCCTAGCTCATCTTCTACTAATTCCAGGTCAGGACAAGTACCAGCTAAATTAAGTAAGCCCCCAGAATGAAGCATATTCTTTTGTATTAAAAAATCCTGGAATTCAGCTTCAGAAAAGAAATTAAGCATATCTTTTAGCTCATCAAAATCAATTAAGCCATCCCGGAAGGCATCTAACACAAGATTAGCCAGTATTTTTTGTGGTAAATTACCCCATTAGTCTTTGATTTTTTCTGTTAACTTATCTGGTAAGTCAATTGTGATTTGCATAACCTTAAAACCTCCCAATGCTACATTTTTATTTTAATCCTTAAACCACTTCCCCTAACATCGCCATAATATCTGCTTCTAAAGACTTAATATCATTCTCAATCTCTTCTAAAGGACGGGGCGGGTGATATACATAAAAATGGCGATTTAACGGAATCTCATACCCGACTTTGGTTTTATCAAAATCAATCCAAGCATCTGGTACATGGGGCAAGACTTCCATTTTTAAATACTCCTCACAATGCGCCTTTACTAACTTAATCAACTCATCTACACTGGCATCTTTGTCATACCCCAACGGTAACGGCAAAGTAATATCATTCGGTAAAGCTACAATTTCCGTGTCTCGCAAATTACTATCCGGTTCAGGATTCTCCTTAGCATCTCGACATATTTCCGCTTCTGGATCTGTCTCTCCCAATGCTGCTAAGATCGCCTTTTTGACAGGAGCTTTTAAACTTAATCCCGCTTGTTTTAACACTCGATTTAAGTCTTTCTCAAACTCATCACGGGAGAGATAAAGTTTATTTGTATCCAATTTCTGCAAAGCATCCAAAATTTGATTTTGCAGACTTTCACCCATTTCAATTTCTAACTGTTGTACCTGAGCATCTTTACGCTTCTTACTCGTTGCCAAATCCTGAAACGCCTTCTGCTCCGACAACCGAACTAAACGCTCCTCACTCGCCTGAAAATTTAATCTTAACGGACGTTCCACGGTAATTTTAAGAAATCCAAATTGCTGATTATCAAAAATCTTTGAGCAAATCTGCTTTTCTATCTGTCCGTTTGATTTCACCTCACTTAAACCATTTTGCTCAAAATCCCCATACAGTCGCACCAGTTCCCCAATATGCTCTGGTGATAACTCATTACGTTTATTACCGAGACTCTTTTTCATTTTCAGGAAATGGTGTGTCCCATCAACAAGCTGAACTTTTCCCTGACGATGGGCGGCTTTTTTATTCGTCACCAACCAAATATAAGTAAAAATTCCCGTGTTATAAAACATTTGGTCAGGTAGAGCAATCACCGCATCAAGCCAATCATTTTCAATAATCCAACGGCGAATATTACTTTCACCACTACCCGCATCCCCTGTAAACAAAGGCGAACCATTAAACACGATCGCAATTCGAGAACCATCACCCCCTACCTCTGGGGATGGGTGCATTTTCGATATCATGTGTTGCAGAAACAACAGCGAACCATCATTAATTCGAGGTACACCAGCCCCAAAACGCCCTTTAAATCCTAAATTGTCATACTCATCTTTAATAAAATCTTCTTCTGGTTTCCATTCCACCCCAAAGGGCGGATTAGCAAACATATAGTGAAACTGTTTATCAGGATGGCCATCACGAGGTAAAAAATTATTACTTTTGCTTTTGGCGTTTTTTATCCCCAAAGTGTCGCCATAGACAAGATTGTTAATCGGTTCATCTTTAATCAGTAAATCAGAACAGCAAATCGCATAAGATTCAGGATTATACTCTTGCCCAAATAACCCTAAATTTGCTTCAGGATTTTGCTTTTTAATGTATTCCTCCGCTACCGATAGCATTCCCCCTGTTCCGGCTGTGGGGTCGTACACTGTCCGGTAAATTCCTTGTTTAAAGATATCCTGCTCGTCACAGAAAACCAGATTCACCATAAGTCGAATTACTTCGCGGGGTGTAAAGTGATCTCCCGCCTCTTCATTCGCCTGCTCGTTAAACTTTCTCACCAGTTCCTCGAACAGATAGCCCATTCGCAGATTAGAGAGTTTCGCCGGAGATAAATCAACTTCAGGACTAGCGATCGCCTTCATGACTTCAAAAAGACGGTTAGCTTCATCTAACTTCTGAATTTCATTATCAAACTCAAATTTCTCAAAAATATCCCGTGCCAGAGGCGAAAACTTATTGATATAATCTCTGAGATTATCCGCCAGCCCCTCAGAATCTTCTAATAATTTCTTAAACGTAAATTCACTGAGATTATACAACGGCTGTTTGCGTTCGCCGCCAATTGCAACTTTAGCGATCGCTTTCTCAAAAGCATCCCCCTCTAAGCCCATCGCCTCATATTTCGCCTTCGCCTCAAGGACAGCTTTCTTAGTCGGTTCTAAAACAGCATCCAAACGACGCAACACAATCAGAGGCAACATCACCCGGCGGTACTGGGGTGGACGGTAAGGGCCGCGCAGTTTGTCGGCAATGCTCCAGATAAAACCAACTAACTCTTGATTGTTAGAATTTTCTATATTTGTCACCATAGGAATTTTAAGTAATAAAGTTAGATTTATTTATTTGCCAGAGAGTTAGCATCTGTTTTTTAACTATGATTTTCTTGCCCAATTAAAGCTTGTTCTACTAAATCGGGGTTTTGTTTAAGTCGCTCTAGAATTAAAAAAATATTCAACTAATGATCGTAGTGTTACCGCGATAGCGTAACGCACCGCCTACAGATAACAGGTGCGTTACGCTTTACGACTATTGACAAAACTCAGCACTGGCTCAACGGGTCGCGCCAGGATTCCCCGACTTCGGCAGAGCAAGAATGTGAGTAATGGCGCTCCGGGACTCAATACTTGGAGTTGGGGACTGGGAATAGTCTTCAAAACTTGGTTGTGGGGTCTGAATCCACAATCCTTGTTTTCCCAGTCCCCAGTCCCTAATCCCCAGTCCCCAGTCCCTTTTTCATCTTCAACCCTAGCTATCCGCTAACGAAACTCAGCACTCTTGATTAACCACCAAAACCAGGAATTAAACGCTTGAGAGCGCGATCGGCAACGTCGCCATAACGCAGTTCTCCACACAAAATTTTACCCATGATTTTGGCACCAGAGGGGCGCTTAACACCAACTTTGTAGCCAATGCCTGGAAAGCGATAAAATGCTCCACCTAATTTTTTTGCCCAAGCCATCTCAGTACCCCATTCTTCATTAATGGCTTCGCTATATTTTTCTAAAGCGTTGGTATCACCAGAAAGAGCCTCATTAATGGCTCCTGCTGCAATTAAACCGCTAAAAATCGACGGACGAATGCCTTCTGCTGTCATCGGATCAACTACACAAGCAGCTTCCCCAGCCAAAACCGCATTTTGAGTATGCAACTTTTGGTTGCCATCCCACAAGCAAAGGGGATAACCATACTGCTTACTAGTTTTGATATCTACATTAAACGATCGCGCGTACTCATCTAAAATCTTCTTAAAGTCTTGAGCTTGGCCGCCGATAAATGTACCAACACCAATGGAATAACCGTCCGCCTTCGGAAAGTTCCAGATGTAACCGTTTTTCACCAAGCCAAACTCGAAGTGAATTGTGGATTTGTCCTTCACATCTGCGGGAACTTCTGCTTCCAAAGCTCCTGCTAAACGGCGTTTACGGTCTTTGAAGCCTAGCCATTTTGCCATTGGCCCTTTGACACCATCAGCTGCGATTAAGTAGCAAGCTGTAACTGGCCCATTAACTGTGTTAACTTGCCAGTGGTCACTTTTAAATTCAATACCCGTAACTTCAGTATTATCTCGTAGTTCAGCCCCTTGCTTCTGTCCTTGCTGCACTAAGAAATGGTCAAAAATATCTCGTCGCACCATCCAGACTGGTTCTTTTGTGGCAATTTTCGCTTCCACGGGGTCGCCCAAATTCCAGGTAAAGCGAAGGGAGTCGGCTTTTACAGAAATTGCTGGGCTAAAATCAAAGTCAAACCATTGAGCGATCGCTGGAGATACACCACCGCCACAAGGTTTATATCTTGGTAGGGATTCTTTTTCTAACAGTAATACTGAGCGACCTTGCTTGGCTAAATGATATGCAGCTGTTCCACCAGCTGGCCCAGCGCCGACAATGATGCAGTCGTACATATGGCTAAATTTTTGCTCCTGAATTAGTTTATGTTCTATTGAGGTAAGCGGTACAAAATTATATCGCAAGGTGTAGGGGCACGGCATGCCGTGCCCCTACGGGCGTACTATCTTACGTAATGTAAAATTAATTAAACTAGTTTGTAGTAAGCGGCTACAGCAGCTTAAAAATACTTAAGAAATGATAAAGGCTGAAGAATTTAACCATCATCCTTCAGCCTTTATGCTTGAGACTTTAGACTTTAAACAGTCGTGATGTCTTTTTCTTTTTCTGCCAAGAGTGCGTCTATTTTGGCAGTATATTCGTTTGTGAGTTTTTGCAAGCTGTCTTGTTGGTCTTTTGATTGATCTTTGGAGATTTCAGAGGCTTTCTCCTGTTTGCGAATCGAGTCTAGGGCATCGCGGCGGATGTTACGAATAGCAACACGACCCTCTTCAGCATATTTGGATGCCATTTTGACGAATTCTTTACGGCGATCGCTTGTCAAAGGCGGAATATTCAGCCGAATTACAGAACCATCATTACTGGGGGTTAAACCTACATCTGAGAGAGAAATCGCCTTCTCAACGATGTTTAGGGTGTTGCGCTCGTATGGCTGAATCAGAATTGTCGAGGCATCTGGCGTGCTAATATTTGCCAGTGATTTTAAGGGCGTAGGTGAACCATAATAGTCCACCAATACCTTATCTAATAGACTCGCATTGGCGCGACCAGTGCGAATAGTGTTAAAAGCTCGTTGAGTTGAGTCAACAGAACTGTGCATTTTACTTTCAGCTTCAGCTAATATCACAAGAACCTCCCACAAGGGTACCGATGGATTCTCCCAAGACTGCTCGGTGGATGTTACCTCGCACCGTTAGGTCAAATACCAGAATTGGGATATTATTTTCTTTACACAAGGCGATCGCAGTACTATCCATCACCCGCAAATCTTTGGCTAAAACGTGCGCGTAGGTGAGGCTATTGTAACGCTTGGCGTTAGGATAAATTTGAGGATCTGCATCATATACTCCGTCTACTTTGGTGGCTTTAAAAATCACTTCAGCATCAATTTCTGCTGCTCTTAGTGCCGCAGTGGTATCTGTCGTAAAGAAGGGATTTCCAGAACCCGCACCAAAAATTACCACCCGCCCTTTTTCAAGATGACGGATGGCACGACGACGGATATATGGTTCTGCTAATTCTTGCATAGCGATCGCAGTTTGTACCCGCGTCTGTACTCCTATGTGTTCTAGCGAATCTTGCAGCGTCATGGCGTTCATTACCGTGGCAATCATCCCAATATAGTCAGCGGTTGCCCTATCCATCCCCGCCGAAGCTGCTTTGACGCCACGAAAAATATTGCCGCCGCCAACAACTATGGCGATTTGAGTGCCAGTGGCTATCACCTCTGCTAATTCTTGTGCTATTCCTTTGACCACTTCTGGATCAATGCCATAGCCCATGTTGCCCATTAAGGCTTCACCGCTCAGTTTGAGTAAAACCCGTCGGTAATTCGTTCCCATGAAGTTCTGCTTTATCAAAAAAGTTGCAATTGCCTCCAATTTAAGATAGCAGTTACAGGGACTATCTATGTCTAGTTACGCCAAATCAATGTAGTACCTATTGGTTCTGTTTGTGGTATATCTATTTCTTGGCCAAGAAACAGAGAAGCGATCGCAGTTCTCAAATAATCCTCACCCACCGATGATGGGTCTTGGGGATGATCGTCAATTTTTCCTTTGTAGCGTACTATACCATTAGTATCTATTAAAAATGCCATTGGTGTTTTTGTGGCACCAAAACTGCGGGTTACATCTTGCGTTGAGTCCCACAGGTAAGGAAAGTTAAAATCGTGACGCTGGGCAAAAGCTTTCATATTTTCAAAGCTTGGCCTAGTGTAGTGATTACCATCACTACCATTCATACCAATTAATGTGAAGCCTTTTGGTGCAAATTCGGCTTGAATGTTTTTTAACCTGTCTATATACCACTCTACATAAGAGCAGTGGTTACATAAGGAAATAACGCCCACTGCTCGGAACTTCTCAAGATAACGCCTGAGATGGTGGACTTGACCATCAATTCCTGGCAGTTCAAAATCTGGTGCATAGTTCCCAACGGGAGTATCGATTGTCTCTAAGATATTCATGTTTTCTGGCTCGCAGAATTAGGAACAAGAAAAATATTGTTAAATTCAGCGTCAGTTTCCAGTTGCAAACCACCCCTTAGCCGATGCCTCATATTCGACAATGTTATAGACTCGCATTAGCGATCGTAAATTGTGAAACTACTGAATCTAGCACTGATGCTAATTCGCTCACATCTAAAAAATAGCGAAGATATTACTCACATTACAGAAATTATGATTTCTAATACTGACATAATCTTAAATTATGAGTAAATTACCTGTATCAATAAGATAAAACTATCAGATTGATGCTAGTGTTATCACCCGATAAGGTTTCGTGGTGTATGTCTAAGCTATCACTAGAGCGAAGGATTTACTTTGAAAATCTGATAAATTTTATTCAAATTTACTTAGGTCTTAATGTTGATAAGCTTTTGCCCTTGTATTTATTAAATTTCCCATGACAACCTCAAGTTCAAAAACAGCACTTACCTCTACAAAAACCTGGATTTGGCAAGATTTCCCTATCTGCTATCAAACCCAAGGAACCACTGGGCCAGCTGTTGTCCTCGTGCATGGATTTGGCGCTTCTTGGTGGCACTGGCAAAAAAATATTCCCGTATTGGCACAAAATTGCCGTGTTTATGCGATCGATTTGATTGGTTTTGGCGCTTCCGCAAAACCTAAACCTGGTGAAAAAATTGCCTACACACTAGAAACCTGGGGACAGCAAGTAGCAGATTTTTGCCGCGAAGTAGTGGGTGAGCCAGCTTTTTTAGTTGGCAATTCTATTGGCTGTATTGTAGCCATGCAAGCAGCAGTAAGCAACCCAGATATTGCTTTAGGAGTTGCTTTGCTCAACTGTTCTTTGCGGCTATTGCACGATCGCAAACGGGTAACTTTACCTTTCTCTCGTCGTTACGGTGCGCCTTTACTGCAACGCCTGTTATCTATCAAACCAGTTGGTGATTTCTTTTTCAATCAACTCGCCAAACCGAAAACGGTGCGGAAAATTTTGCTGCAAGCATACTCGAATCCTGAGATGGTGACAGATGAGTTGGTAGATATTCTCACTTCACCAGCAAGCGATCCGGGGGCTGGGGCTGTGTTTCTTGCCTTTACTTCTTATTCTACAGGGCCATTACCAGAAGACCTTTTACCACTGTTACCCTGTCCTGCGATTATCTTGTGGGGAACAGCCGATCCGTGGGAACCAATTAAATTAGGGAGAGAATTAGCTAACTTTCCCCAAGTAGAAAAGTTTATTCCTTTAGAAGGGGTGGGGCATTGTCCGCAGGATGAAGCGCCGGAGTTAGTCAATCCGATTTTACTCGATTGGATTTTGGAGCGATCGCTGGTAATAGACTCAGCAAAACTAGAAGCATAATTCTGGTAAGGAATAATTGCTGGTAGTTGTATTTCTTTAATTTTGTCTAATGGTACTCAAATAGTTTAGTAACTAAGAACTAACTGACTTAAGAAAAAAGCAAGGGCTGCGCTGCCCAAGGGAACTGTCAAATTGTCAATACCTAAAAATGAAACAGCTTCTAAAGCCGTAGCTATAACTGCCACTATCAGCGATACTGCCCAAGTTGGCCAACTGTTTCCTTGAGTTCCAACTAAAATCAAACTACTGACAACATAGCTAACGAGCATCATAGTTAGGGAGCCTTCCCAACTTTTTTCTGTCCCAAAAACTTTATACTTATGTTTACCAAAACGTTGCCCAATTAAGGCTGCTAATCCATCTCCCCAAGTCATCACCAAAATTCCAAGTGCTGCGTATTGGGGTTTTTGCAAGTACCAGAAGCAAGCAACTAAAATACCGAAACTGACAGAGTAAAAAAATGTCCCTAAGCTTTGCCGTCCAACGCTATTAATACCAGGAAGAATTGGTAATCGGTAGGATAATAAGGTGATTGCACTCGCTAAAATAGAAGCTGTAATCCCTACACTGGCGGGAATATTTAGCCACCAAGCGATTAAAATCACATTACCAGTGCCAATATGAACTATCTTCCGCACGATTTCTGGCTTGTCGGCAAAGCGGTTTACCACCCCTGCAATCAGAAGGATGAGTAACACCCAAATTGCAGCTATCGCAATTTGCAGCCATAAAACCGGAATTGAGGTGAAGTCAGAAAATGTAATTAACAAAGATGCAACAAAATGAAAAGTTTTACCCCTGTTACTAATTTATAAGATTTGGGTAGCTGCAATGAAATTATTATTTATTTGGCTGATTCGGGGCTACCGAATGTTTATCTCGCCGTTGTTTCTCCCGACTTGTCGCTTTCAACCAACTTGTTCGATGTATGCTATTGAAGCTATTGAACGATTTGGAGTGTTGCGTGGTAGCTGGATGGCAACTCGGCGGATTTTGCGCTGTCATCCGTTTCATCCAGGTGGTTACGATCCAGTGCCAGAGGTGGTGGAAAAGGTGAAGGAGGAGTAGTTTGAGGATTGGAGTTTAAACGCAAAGGGACGCGGAGGGAAGCGCGGAGGGACGCAGAGAATGAGAAGAGGGGTAAATTATTAAAGGATGTGTTGGTGGGTATAGCTATTTGGGGAGATGTCAACAGATGAGGTTGTCATCTAGCGTGGGAAGGTTGAATAATTTAATTTAGATTTACGATGATTAATCTTACTGCGATTTCTATACCTGAACCACAAATTCCTACTCCTGGGCCGAATCCACTACCTAGTCCCAATCCTGAGCCGAATCCGTTACCGGGGCCAGTACCAGAACCAGTACCTGCTCCCATTCCTCAAACAGTTCCAGCACCAATTCCCCAAACCATACCGGAACCTGTTTAGATTAACTTGGTAATGTAATCTAAAATCTCAAATCTAAAATCCAAAATGCTAAGAGCCGGAATTGTCGGACTTCCCAACGTCGGAAAATCTACTTTATTTAATGCTGTAGTTGCTAATGCTAAAGCAGAAGCAGCTAACTTCCCTTTTTGCACGATTGAACCGAATGTCGG
>JBBSOX010000076.1:0-32363 GCA_038259325.1 Chroococcales cyanobacterium
AACTCATCAAATGCTTTACGATTCAGTCCACTAAATGCTCTAAGCAGACGATCTTCCTTGAGCACCCGATTGATGTCTAGCATTTTCCTGTCTCATCCCAACGGCTAATCGCTGATTTTACCTTATTAAGCGACATATCTAATAGTAATTGAGAGTTCACTTTCACCCTGCGAAGACTTGTTCAGCACTCAAATTCAACTGTGGAAAAGTAAAAGAGCAGACTCTTTGCACTGCCGTTAATTGGTAAATTTTCATTACCACCGACCGTTGATAGAATTGTCTTGTCAGGGCTTGCCAAGTCTGCGAGAATATTTCTGCTTCTTTAGCCAGTCCCATATTTCCTGGCAGTTGCTCTTGACGACGGTAAACCAAAAAGTTTTTTTGCATAGTGATACCTGTGGCGGGCTGCGCCCAATACCGTTCGGTTAAGGAATTTCTTGGTTGAGGCAGGCAGGGGGAGCTTTAACTTTCCTCTTGGGGATAACTATTTTTCTCACGTTTAAGGCTTTCTTCTAAGGCTTGAATTTGTTCACGACGAGCTTCCAATTCTAAAGAACGCCGCGCTAAGTCTTGGTTTTGCAACGTCAGGGATTGTCGCCAATGTTCTGCTCTCTCGGCTTCGTGCTGCAAAAATTCCGGGGTAATGCCGATGGTGAGGTAGCTTTGTACTAGATGAAGTACCCAGTTGGTAGCATCTTCTAGTCTTTCAATGTCGCCTGTAGGGGAAAGTTCCACTAAAACAAGCAAGTTTTCACTCATAATTTTTCCCTTTCCTAGCAGAATGAAAGCCTCTTCCGGAATTATCGCCCACAAGTTATCAGCTTCTTGACGCGCCAATAAGCGTAACTGGTGCTGGTCTAAAAAATCGTTTTTACGCACCTGGGCTAGATATAGCATGAGAGTCGCTTCGCTCCAATTCAAAATTCAAAATCATCTAAGTTCTGTTTGTCCTACAGCCCTTCTCCTAAAGGAGACGCTACGCGTAGTTTGCTTCCCCGTAGGGTTACGGGCATCCCACAGCAGGAGTTGGCAAAGCCATCTAAGGAAGCCTGAGCTTCGACTTCTATGGAGTTTTGGAGTCTCCGGCTGCGCTCGAAAGTCAAAAAATGATTTTTAATAAAAAACAAGGACAAAATTGATATTTGAAATAATGGGTAATTAGGAATTATTGACACCCCCATTACCCATTACAGTTATCCTAAGCCACGCAGGCGATGCCTACGGCAACGTTTTTATGCGATCGCGCAAAATTTCAGCTTGCTTCTGTGCTTCTGCTAAGGCATCACGCGCTCCCTGTACTACATCAGCTCTAGCTCTATCCACAAAACTAGGATTGTTTAATCTTGTACTCAGGGCTTGAACTTCTGCTTCAGCTTTACTCAAGCTTTTCTCTAGTTTGGCACGCACAGCTTCAATATCCACTACGCCGTCCAGAGGAATTAGCACCTGTATTGTACCAATCACGCCAGCGTAGACGCTTTGGGGCTTGCCGTCAGGTATGGCATTTTCTGATTCTTGTGGTTGTTCTAATTCTGTCTGCGGGAAAAAGCGTCTCCATAACCTTAGTCTCGCTTGAGCGGTTAGTAAATTTTGGCTAACAAACCAAGCTGTGTAACCAAAACCAACTATTTCAAAGAAAGTTCCGAAAAGGGGAGTGTCATCAATCGCATACCCCACAGCTAAACCCAATCTACCAAAGACTATCGCCACAATAATTAAGCCAATTATCTTCAAACCCCTTTGAGGTTTTTTAGCAGCGACAGTTTGGTTTTCTGGCTTGTCAGTAATAGTTAAAGTCTCAACTTTCGCCAAATCTTTAATATAAAACTGTCCAGCAGTGAGAATTTCTCGCTCTTTCTGGCTTTCAGTTTGCAAATTCGCCGTTATTTTTACGCCTGGCTTAATGTCTGCTTCAGCACGCAGATTCCGAATTGTGCGGATCGTACCAATCAGCAATTCAAACTGTTCTTCCAAAGCTGGATCAATCAAGTTTGCATCCACCTGGGGATAGGTTTGCAATGGTAAAGTTTGCGGTGAATCTGCTGGTTGTTGGGTGAGAGTCTGCCAAATTTCCTCAGTAATATGAGGCATAAAGGGATGAAGCAGTTTTAAAATTCCTTCCAATATATAGCCGAGGGTTTGCTGTGCTACCCGCCGCGATGCGGGATCTGCATCTTGCTGAAGGCGAGATTTAACCAGTTCAATATACTGATCGCAGAAATCACCCCAAATGAATTCGTAGAGTCCTTTAGCTGCTTCCCCTAAACCGTAATTATCGATGTACTTGGTGGTTTGTTTGACAACTTGATGATACCGCGAGATAATCCAGCGATCGCTCAATTCTGTGGCTACTGGATTCCCTAATTGTTGCGGTGTCTGTCCATCCAAATTCATCATCACAAATCGGGCAGCATTCCACAACTTGTTTGCAAAGTTGCGGGATGCCTCTACAGATGCTGATTCATCCTTTTTGCGATCGTATTCTAAGCGGATATCTTGTCCTGCACCAGCCACTTCCCTAATTAAGGTATACCGCAGAGCATCAGTACCATATTTGTCAATCAGTAACAATGGGTCAATGCCATTACCTTTGGTCTTTGACATCTTCTGGCCTTTTTCATCCAGCACCAATCCGTGGATGTAAACCGTTTGGAAAGGCATTTGCTGCGTAAAATGCCCAGCCATCATTGTCATTCTGGCTACCCAGAAAAAGATGATGTCAAAGCCTGTTACCAAAGTGGTAGTAGGGTAGTAAGTTGCAAAATCCTGAGTTTGTTCTGGCCAGCCCAAAGTCGAAAATGGCCAGAGTCCAGAAGAAAACCAAGTATCTAGCACATCTGGGTCTTGTTCTAGCTGGACATTTTCACCAAATTGTGATTTAGCTTTTTCCCAAGCTTCAGTTTCCGATTTCGCCACCACAAACGGCGTGTTATCGGTAATTTGCCCATCTGTTTCACTGACAGCGTACCAAGCAGGAATTTGGTGTCCCCACCATAATTGGCGAGAAATACACCAATCAGTCAGTTTTACTAGCCAATCACGATAGACCTTAGTCCAGCGTTGGGGGACAAACTCTGGAGAAGTTTGCTGGTCGAGGAATTCGAGAGTGTTGTCAGCTAGGGGGCGAATTTTGACGAACCACTGAGTTGAGAGGAGAGGTTCAATAGGTACTTTACCGCGATCGCTGTAGGGAACGGTATGTTTATAATCTTCAATTTTGACCAAAAAGCCATCTGCCTCTAGGCGAGAAACCACATTCTTTCTAGCAACAAAGCGGTCTTGTCCTTGAAACTCCCCAGCATTGGCGTTGAGAGTGCCGTCTTTGTTCATAATGTTGATCAAGGGCAGATTGTGACGCTTACCCATGTCAAAATCATTGAGGTCATGGGCGGGAGTCACCTTTACGCAACCCGTGCCGAAGGTAGGATCAACAAATTCATCGCCAATGATCGGAATTTCTCGTTGTAAAATTGGTAGAGTGACAGTTTTGCCAATGAGATGTTTGTAGCGATCGTCATTGGGATTAACCGCTACAGCCGTATCACCCAACATCGTTTCTGGTCTAGTTGTCGCCACCTCTACAAAACCGGAACCATCGGTAAGGGGATAGCGGAAGTGCCAAAGATTTCCATTAACTTCTTGATTTTCTACTTCTACGTCAGACACCGCCGACTGAGAAGCTGGACACCAGTTAACTAAATATTCACCACGATAAATTAAGCCTTCCTCGTAGAGGCGAGTAAACGCCTCGACAACAGCTTTAGATAAACCCTCATCCAGGGTAAACCTTTCCCGTGACCAGTCCACCGAGACACCTAAGCGTCGTAGCTGATTTAGAATTGTTCCCTCAGACTCCGCCTTCCATTGCCAAGCGCGTTCTAAAAACTTCTCGCGCCCCAACTCGTAGCGAGTCTTACCCTCTTTTTTGAGTTGCTTTTCCAGCATACTATGCACAGCGATGCTGGCGTGGTCAGTTCCCGGTAGCCACAGGGTATTGCGTCCCTGCATCCGGTGGTAGCGCACGAGGGTATCAATCAACGCACTTTCAAAAGCATGACCCATGTGCAAACTGCCGGTGACATTCGGCGGTGGAATGACGATGCAGTAGGGTTCGCCGCCTTTGTTGGGGTCAGCTTTGTAAACTTGGTTGTCTTCCCAGAATTTTTGCCATTTGGCTTCAGTGGAAAAGGGGTCGTAGAGACTAGGGAGATTGGGAATGGTTGCGGTCATGTGGGCAAACTAGCTATGGAAGGACTCTATAAATTTTGCCACAGGGTTGGAGAGGGTTTATGTGGAAACAAACAAGTAGTCAATGGAATACATTGGGCATAGGGCATAGCGCATAGGGCATAGGGCATTGGGCATTGGTGACTCTTCGCCATGCCCAAAAACTGCATCCCGCAAGTGGCGTGGAGTTTTTTATTCTAAAATAACTGCTTCCTGCATAGCTCTTCAGAGAATGTGAAACACTTAAGATTGAGTAGCTTTACCGAGAAAACATTGCAATGTTTGGTAGAAGATTATAAGATTCGCTTTTATTGAACCTCACACGACTAAAAGTCGCGTGATTCCTGCTTCAACGATCTCTGCCTGAATTACTTCAGGACTTACAAGTTCTTCACAGGCGTATATAGCATCCGGCGCACCGACGGCTGCTGCTGGCACTGAGCGAAGTCGAAGTGTTAGAATCCTCAACCCCTCACTCAAAATGTTTAACGCGGCGTTTTTATCTCTCAAGTTGTGAGTATTACAACTAGGGCAAGTCCATTCGCGCAACTTTAAATCCTTAACTAATGGGTTGATAAAACCACAGTGATTACAAGTCTGAGATGATGGATAAAATGTCCCAACCTTCTGCACGATTCGGTCATGCCACAAAGCTTTGTATTCAAGCATAGTGGTAAATTTAGACCAACTAGCGTCTGAAATACTCAAAGCTAATTTATGGTTTTTTACCATGTTCGCAACTCGTAAATTCTCGATACAGATGATAGTATTTTCCTTGATTAGACGAGTTGACAACTTGTGCAGAAAGTCATCTCTCAAATTTGTAATGCGTTCATAACTACGAGCCAGCTTGTTTTTCGCTTTAACTCGATTACTGCTACCTTTTAAGCTACGAGATAGTTTTTTATTTGCCTTGCATAACTTCCTTACTTGAAGTCGATAATATTTCGGGTTTTCTACAACTTCACCATCACTTGTAACAAGATAAGACTTAATTCCCAAATCTAAGCCAATATTTTGTGTGACTCGTGGGTGTTTTTCTATCTCTGTCTCACATAAAATACTAGCAATATATTTACCGGAATTCGTGCGAGTAACGGTAACATTTATAACATGAACAGGAATGTCCTGGGATTTATGAAACTTTATCCATCCCAGCTTGGGAAGTTTTAAGCGATTTTCTATTACCTGGATATTTCCGTTAGTAAGATTCGTTTTGTAAGACTGCTTACACCCATGCTTCTTTTTGAATTTAGGAAAGCCGACAGCTTTATTTTTAGACTTCTTCAAGTCAGTAAAAAAGTTTTTGTACGCTGTCTCTAAATTTTTAAGTGAATTTTGCAGAGCAAATTTATCTACAACATTTAACCACTCAATCTCCTTTTTGAGTAAAGTTACCTGCTGGCTACAAGCGTTATAGTTTAAGGTTTTCTGCTCAGTCGTGTATAACTCTTTTCTCAATGCTAGAAAACGGTTGTACACAAACCTAGCACAACCAATTGTCTTGTTAATTAAGACTTGTTGGTTGTGGCTAGGAATAAGTGTAACTTTAAACGCTTTCTGCATTTTTGCTTTAATATTTCACTATAATGATTTTACCATAATATGCAAACATCTAAATATAGAAATTCTTAGCGCCTAACTCATGACTGGAAGTCACGAGTGTGCGGCTTGAAGAAATCAAATGTGCTGGCAAGAGCTACAAAGAAGCCAATAATTAACGTATTAGTTAGCCAATTCATGATTATTGTGTAAGCTGAAAGAGTTACCAATTACGCTTAACCGCAATCACTTCAGTATATTCAAACTCATTAGGACTTTGCTTCACTAAAGGATATCTTTCTCCGCTTAAGTAAGTCGTGGAGAAAGTTTACCCAGTTTGGTTTTTTCACCTCGTTCTACTTAATGTTCTTGTAAATATTTTAACTATATAAAGTTTGCGAGTAAATTCGTTGATTGCCTTGACATAGCTTGTGACAGTAGTAAAATTTATTTTAAGTTACACGAAAATTACCTAAAAGTCAGGGCAATTAAATTACTCACGGATGAGGAATATCAGAAATACTGAATGCTAATATTCAGTATCTACCGGAGAGTGCTGTTCCGGGTTAGGATGATGACTAGCGATGCCTTAACTTAAGAGATCGATATTGAGTTGTTGAAATTTTATGGGCAATAGTCCACCAGATGGCAGTATCAACCTCCTCTGAACTGGCGAGGAAGTCTCCCAGGGCGGGGGAGACTTAGGAGATATATTTCATGCTCACACAAGACATTCGTGATTTGCTGACTGATACTACCGATTTGAACCAGTTGAAATGGGATTTAAATCGCTTGCAACCTGTGGATGTGGGAGAATACATTACACAATTGCCTGAAAAAGAACGCGCGATCGCATTTCGTTTACTCAACAAAGCTCAGGCAATTGATGTATTTGAATATCTGCCAACAGAGGTTCAAGAAGAACTACTTAATTCTCTGCATGATGTCCAGGTAGCGCAACTTGTAGAAGCCATGAGTCCCGACGAACGGGCAGAATTGTTTGATGAACTACCTGCTGGGGTAATCAAACGGCTATTGCAAGAACTGAGTCCAGAACAAAGGCAAGCAACAGCAACGATTCTCGGTTATCCAGAAGGTACGGCTGGGCGGGTGATGACAACCGAATATGTCCGGTTGCGCCAAGGATTGACTGTAGGTGAAGCCCTGAGCAAAATCCGCCGTCAGGACGAAGACAAGGAGTCGATTTACTACGCCTACGTTACAGATGACAACCGGACGCTGGTGAGAGTAGTTTCACTGCGCCAATTGCTGTTTACCTTTCCCGATGTTTTCATCAAGGATATCGCTAGCGATCGGGTCATTAAGGTAAGAACTGAAACCCCTCAAGAAGAAGTGGCGCGAATCATGCAGCGCTACGACTTAATCGCTATACCCGTGGTTGACCGAGAAGACCGCTTGGTTGGCATCGTCACCATTGATGATGTCATGGATATTTTGGAAGAGGAAGCCACAGAAGATATCCAAAAACTAGCGGGTGTGAGTGGTGATGAAGCCGCTTTGTCTTCTCCTTTACTCACCATCCGCAACCGCTTACCGTGGCTGTTGGGGATTATGGCAATGTATATTGGTGCTGCCAGTGCGATCGCGCCTTTTCAATCTGTAATTGCCGCAGTGCCAGTTCTAGCAGTCATCATGCCAATTTTTTCTAACACTGGTGGTACTGTTGGTATTCAATCTTTAACGGTAACAATCCGCGGCTTGGGAGTGGGTGAAGTAACACCCAAAGATACTTTAAAAATTCTCCGTAAGGAACTTCTAGCTGGTCTAGGTACAGCCGTAGCTTTAGCCATAACGATGATGCTACTTTCCTTAATTTGGGCGCGACCCCAAGAACGATGGGTGGCTTTAATTGCCGGAATGGTAATGGCAACTAATACAATTGTGGCTGTTACCCTCGGCACTTTACTGCCAATGGCTTTGACACGCCTGAAACTTGACCCTGCTTTGGTTAGTGGCCCGTTAGTGACTACAATGCTAGATACAATTGGGTTTTTAACATTCCTCAGCCTAATTTCTCTAGCTTTAAACGTTTTCCATTTACCAACTTGAAGGAAATGGGCATTGGGCATTGGGCATGGGGCATTGATCATTTCTCCCTTATCTTCCCCAGTCCCCAATTCCCAGTCCTTAGTCCCCAGTCCCCAGTCCCCAAATATGCCTACTACCACTTGGAATCGTCATCACATTCTTTCCCTGGCTGACTTCACCACCACTGAATACGATACAGTTTTGCAAACTGCTGCCAGTTTTCAAGAGGTGCTATCGCGGCGGACGAAGAAAGTGCCAACCTTGCAGGGACAGGTGGTGGCGAATTTATTTTTTGAATCTTCTACCCGGACTCGCAGTAGTTTTGAACTCGCGGCGAAACGCTTAAGTGCAGATACGCTGAACTTTGCCGCAGCCACATCTTCTATGACTAAGGGAGAGACAATTCTCGACACGGCGAAGACCTATTTGGCAATGGGAACTGATATTATGGTAGTTCGCCATCGAGAGGCAGGAGTACCAAATGCGATCGCGGCTGAAATAGATCGTTTAGGTGTACGAGTTAGCGTCCTCAATGCTGGTGATGGTCAACATGAGCATCCTTCCCAAGCACTGCTAGATTTATTTACCATAACTACTCTAATTGACCCAGCTAGCCCCCGACTGGAACTTTTAAAGGGGAAAAAGATTGCCATTGTTGGGGATATTCTCCATTCTCGCGTGGCGCGATCGAATATTTGGAGTTTAATTGCCAGTGGTGCCGAAGTGCATCTGGCAGCACCACCAACCCTCTTACCCAAGTTATTTGCTGAATTTATCTGTGAAGAGTCAGGAGTCAGAAGTCAGGAGTTATTCCCCGACTCCCCCACTCCCCACTCCCCACTCCCCACTCCCCAGCTTTTTCTCCATTGGCAACTAGAACCAGCTTTACAAAATGCTGATTTTGTCATGACTTTGCGCCTACAAAAGGAACGCATGACGGCTCATTTGCTGCCAAGTTTGCGAGAATATCATCAGCTATTTGGTATTACAAGCACAAAGTTGCAACTTTGTAAACCTAACGTCAAAGTTTTGCATCCAGGCCCAGTTAACCGTGGTGTTGAAATTAGTTCTGAATTGATGGATGACCCAGAATTTAGTCTCATTCAATCGCAAGTTACTAGCGGTGTCGCCGTTCGCATGGCGCTGCTATATTTATTAGGTAGCGGCAAAACTTACTAAATACCATGCTACTTCCTATTCGATAACAGCAGTTTGCTAGTGTCAGATAAGACTTATGCAAAAAGTCTCTGAAACTCTTAACTCCTTTGCGATAGCCTGCAAAGTTATTGCTAACAGTTTTTTAATATAGGACTCATATTTGATTTTTGAAAAAACTCCGTACACTCAAAAAGTCTTTTTTCCTACTCCCCACTCCCTACTCCCCACTCCCAGCCTACGCAAATAATTTCAGTAATCAAACCGGATTCCTATATTAGTCCCATCGGACTACCTTACGGAAGAATACTTAATCTCATAGATATTATATATTCCTCCGATCGCATGAGGGCAGAATTATCAAATTTTGGGACACTGGGAGCGTAGAAGTCAGGAATTTAATGACTTTTAGAAGTGTCCGAGGTAAATATGAAACGAATTTTTTTGACGGCAGCAGCCTTACTGAGCACGCTATCTCTAGCTGCTCCCCTCTCCGTCAAAGCAGAAAACTCCGCCTCTGTCCGGCGCTTGCTGGAAACTAGAGAATGTTTCGGATGTAATTTAACAGGAGCAAACCTGAAAGGCGCTCATCTGATAGGTGTTGACCTGAGAAATGCAAATTTAAAAGGAGCCAACCTCGAAAGTGCTAACTTAGAAGGTGCTGATTTAACTGGTGCTAATTTGAAGTCTGCTAATCTCACAGATGCTTTTGTCAGTGGTACTAGCCTAAATGATGCTAATCTTACCAATGTTGATTTGAGTAATGCTCATTTATATAATACTGACGTAAATGGCGCAGTTTTGGCTAATATTGATTTAACTGGTGCTGATGTATTCAATACTGACATTAGCGTAGGTGGTGAATATTAATGATCACTCATTATGCAAAAGTAATGAGTTAAGAGTTTAATTTAACTCCTAACTCTCTACTTTTTAACTTTTACTCACCAGTAATTGACAGTTCATTAACCCAGATTTTCGGGCAAACTCCCCCTGGCGTTAACTCTGGCTCTTTTTCTACATAAATAATCGACTTTAAGAGTTCTAAGAAATCGCCAGCAACAGTTGCTGACTCAATACTCGTCCTGACACCCTTATTAACTAGCCAACCATCAAACGGCAAAGAGAACGAACCTTGCAAAGATTTAACTCCTGCATGAAGAGCTTGTAAATCATCGATAAAAATCACATTTTCAGCAGTGTCTAAACTTAACTCTTCTTCAGAAGTTGCTGTTGAAAAAACGTGATAAAAATTTGGACTAACGCTTACTTTTGCCCCAATACTGGCATTACCTGTTGGCTGGGTATTGAACCTTTTGGCAGTGCCTGCACTGTGGAGAAAGCTTTTTAAAACACCATTTTCAATCAGCGAAATCTGACGAGTAGGAGTTCCTTCACCATCAAAAGTTTCTGCACCTACGTTAGCTGGGTGAAGTGCATCATCAAAAACCGAAAGCAGAGGAGAAGCAATTTGCTTACCTAAATCATCAGCAGTAGATAAGCTTTGGTTGTCCAAAATGCTTTGAGCGTTAAACAAGTTAGAAAAACCACCCAACAGACTTAAGAAAGCTTCCGGTGAGAAAACAACCCGATATTTACCAGTTTTGATTTTTTCATAGTTCAAGTGACTGATAGTTTTATCTGCGGTTTCCTTGATGCAACCGTTGATGTCTAGATTATCTAAACTTTGGTTGATTCTAAAAGCACCTGCACTGCGAGGTTTTTTTCCTTCTTCCTCAGTTTTGCTGTAAAGATAAACTGATGCCAAGGAGTGAGATTCAGTCCTCACTGCACCGTCACTATTTAAATAAAATCTGTCAATGTCTCTTTGCGATAATCCATTATAAGGCACACCTTTAATTGCTGGATGAGCTGCTAGTAATTCTTTTTCAGCTACCAACAGTCTTTCGATGAGTTTAGCAACAGGTGCTTGGGGTATCTTATCCTGAGGTTTATTTGCAATAGGAAAAGTAGCTTCTGGACTAAAATCAGGAACATTTTCTTTAACACCAAAGAAACTGGCTTCGTAGGCAGTTTTCAAAGCTAATTCCAGTCCTTTGGGGTCTACATCTGTGGTGCTGGTGACACCCATTGTATTATCTTCATTCCAAACACGAACAGTAACACCAGACCGATTTGAGGCTTTAACTTGTTTTGGCTCACCTTGGTCTACTTGCACGCTAGTATCATCTACTGTTGAGCCATAAATGTCGAATTTTTTAATACCAAGCTTATCAGCATTGTCCTTGGCAGAATTTGCAATCTCATTGATATTTGGCATAGTCAATTTTTGATTTTGAATTTTAGATTTTAGATTGGAAGCAATTTTATTTTGGATATAGATTTTGGATTTTGGATGTTAAGCTGTTCCACATAAAATTTGCTTGTATTTCTAGGGCGGGCGAGACGCCCACCTACAACTGAGTATTATGCTAGATGTGGTTTAGCTTATGACTTATATTTGTCTCGTAGCTTTTTATTGACACAATATCCTGATCATTCACAATCCAAAATCTCAAATCCAAAATTATTATCTTCCACCGACGGTAATAGAATCAACCTTAATGTGGGGTTGTCCTACTGTGGTGTAAATACTGCCACTAACAGAACCACAAAAACCTGGTGCAATTTCCAAATCTTGGGAACACATAGAAATTTTATTCATAATTTCCTTGGCTTCACCGATAAGAATTGCACCCTTCAATGGTTTGGTGATTTTGCCATTTTCAATCAAATAAGCTTCATCGACACCAAAATTAAATTGACCTGTAGCACCAACGCTACCACCACCCATCTTTTTACAGTAAATACCTTTATCAACAGAGGCAAATAAATCATCAATGCTATATTCGCCAGAATCAATGTAAGTATTACGCATCCGGCTAGCAGCGGCAAAGGTATAATTTTGGCGGCGTCCACTTCCAGTTCTGGGGTGTCCGGTGCGTGCAGAACCTGTTCTATCTGCTAAAAAGTTTTTCAGAACGCCTTTTTCAATTAATAAGGTTCTTTGAGCAGGCATACCTTCATCATCCATGTCAATAGTCCCGAAGGCGTTTTCAGAGCGCCCTTCATCCCAGGCTGTCAAACTTTCGTGGGCAATTTTTTCGCCTTTTTTGTCAGCAAATGGAGTGGTATTGCGTTCAATTTGAGTGGTTTCTAATAGGTGTCCGCAGGCTTCATGGAAGATTACCCCGCCAAAGTGATTGGCCATAATAATTGGGTAAGTACCCGATTCTACGTAATCGGCGTAAAGCATTTTGCCAGCGGATTCTGCTATTTTCTCGGCGGCTTGTTGAGAATCCCAAGTTCTCAAGAAGTTGGCATCGCTGGTGTTACCAGCACGTTCACCGATGGAAGCACGATTAGCACCATCAGCACACAACAGGTTAAATCCTACTGACTGGGTGAGGCGAATATCACGGGCAAAAGTACCGTCACTGGCAGCGATTAATACTTCTTGCCAATCCCGGAAATAGGTAGCACGGCGTGATTGAACGTGGCTAGCTTTTTGCTTCAGGTTGGCAGTACCATCAAGGAGGACTTCTCCCATTTCTCGGATGGAGCTACACACTGGCAGCCAGGCATCTTTGCCTCTTTTGGTGGCGTAATCTCTCAATAATTCTAGGTTGATTTCTGGGATGAAAGCTTTAGCAGTGGGTAGTTGCAATCCCAGGATAGAAAGACCTTTTTCTAAGGCTGCTTTCAAACCCGAAAAAGAAAGGTCATTGGTGCTGACGTAGCAATCGGCTTTGCCACGAAATACTCTGACTCCAGCACCTGTAGACAGACTGGGTGAAATACTAGTTATGGAGTCGTCTTCTGCAAGACAACTAATATAGTTGCGACGCTCTAAAAATAATTCGATGAAGTCAGCGCCAGCGGCGCGTCCTAGTCCCAGGAGGGTAGCCAAGGGGGCTTCCCAGGTTTCATCGAAACGCTCTGGTGTGGAGGAATATTGCAGGGTGGGAAGTTGATTCGAGAGAAGTAGCGTACTTGTAAGCATGTGTAGCCTTGTCTGCTGGCGTAGTTCAGAGATTTGACTGAAAAATCCTGGTGTGTTCAGTCTAACAAATCAGTGAAAGTCAGAGTCGGCAATTAAGTAGTAGGGGTTTCCTCACCTGGGAAACTTACTTTTCCCTCTTAGAAGTTGTTTGAAATATTTAAGTAACGCCCTTTGGAGAGCGATCGCTATCATGTAGATCCGAGATACAATACAGTTTCATTATTGCGACAATAGGTGTAAAAGTTCCACAGCATTGCTAATACCCGCAGGGGCTGTTTTACCTAGAAAAGGAATATAAATAAATAATTGGAAGGCAGCCTTAGACTGTCTTCCAATTTCTGAAACTATTAGGAAAGAATATCCACATATATTGGTAGAAGCAACAATTGAATCAAACTTATTTTTGATTTATGCCTTGCTCATCCCTAGAATGATACTGTTGATAAATTATCATTTTTCCATCCAGTTAATTCTTAGTGAGAGCCTATTCCTTCTCAGGTTTATTTACGATTTGTTATTTTCAGTGGAATTCTTGCTGTTTCTTGCTGATTGAAAGTCTGACCTGCATTAGCAGCAGTTGGTGCTGGCGATGTTAAATTTTTAAACAATAGCTTTAGAGTTCGAGTAATAGTTTTAATAATTTTCATTTTGCTGGCACTCGGCTTTTCGTCATATCTCAAAACCATTGGAATTTCTACGATTTTTGGTTTGAGCGGTTTGGCTTTCAGCAATAAATCTATCATGCAAGCAAATCCACTTTCAGTGAATAAATTCTCGCCATAATACATATCTAGTTTGCTGACGAAAGTACGGTTATACAGCCTGTAGCCACAAGTGTAGTCTCTTACACCTGGTACACGGGCGGCAATTCTAAACAGCCAGCTGGCTCCGTAACTCATTATCTCTCTAAATTTTGATAAGCCTATGACTTTAGAGCCTTTGCGATATCTAGATGCGATCGCAATATCATAGCTACCAGCTATCATGGTGTCATACATCTTTATCAACAGTTCTGGTGGCTGAGTGTTGTCGCAATCCATCGCGGCTAAAAAATCGCCTTCTTTAGAAATTTCTAAGAAAGTTGTGAAACCTGTTTTAATTGCTTGACCTAAACCAGCATTTTTGGCATGTTGGACTAATTTCAGAGATATCCCTAACGATTGAGATTCTTCTATTGCAGTCTGAGCAGTTGTATCCCTGCTACCATCATCAACAAGAATCAGCCGTATCTCCATATTAGAGATTTCCTGCAATACCTGAAACTTTTTGAACAAGGGGCGAATTGATTCTTGCTCATTGTATGCGGGTAAAAGAACAAAAAGACTCATAAGTACCTCGGGTGATTTTCAAAATATCATTCTCAAATTTCAAGAATTCAGTAATGTTGATTTCTTGAGAAATTCATCGACCTGGCGGACGACTGCGTTGTTGTTGACGCTATCATTGACCAACTGTGAGGTATTGACGACAAAAAAATCATCATTTTCAGTACTCACTTTTGGGACAAGGCTTGAATAATCTAAAACTTGTAGCGGCTGTACTTTAATAGCTCGATTAATGTGTGCTGCGACAATATCATCTGCCTTGAGTTCTGGGAACATCAAACGTATACCCTGGAAAAATACTTGGCGCAATTCATCATCTGGCTGTTTTAACAACGGGTCAGTGGAAAGTATATATTTTGGTAGGAATGTCATGTGATATCCTGCTGTCTCTTGCAAAGAAACTAGGTTACTCATACCTATGACTCCAGTAAAAGGAACATTCCTATCGGCAATATTTACTACGTAATAAGGAACTAGAGCCTTACGAGTAATAAGTACCATGCAGATTACACCCAGGTATTCTACTGTTTCACCAGTGTCTGAAACTTTCACCAGTTCATTGGCAGCAACTTGTTGCAAAATATTAACTGGGCCAGTAAAGATGACCTTATCAAAATGTTCCTTTTTGCCCTGATATTCTACCCACATTCCACTTTCTGGATGAGGTGCGATATATTCCACCGCAACACCTGTATGGATATGACCTCCAGCCGCGTAAACTAATTTTTCTATATGGTCAAAAACAGTTTTGTAACCCCCTGAGACATAACCAAGTTGTTCCTTATTTAATGAAGAATCCCGCGCTGAAAACAACCGTTTGATATAAGCCCAGATAAAAACTGCTGATATTCGCTTATAGTTCTCTCCTAATTTTGATAAAAGTAAGGGTTTCCAGAGTTTCTCGTATGTGCTTTTGCCACCGAGTTTTAATAGCCAATCTTCAACTAAAATCTTCTCTAAGCGCCGCCAGTTATTAAGGCGCGAACCATATAAGAGAGTAAAAGCTAATCTGATTTTACCTATAAGCCCAAATAGAGGAAAGCGGAGAAATTCTATAGAGTTACTGATAGAATAAAATTTTTGATTGTCGTAGAAGCCCGTTAAACTTCGATGCCAACGCAGTTTATCTCCAAGCCCAATATCTCTGAGAAAATTTATTAAATGAGTATCAGAAGGGAGGATGACGTGATAAAAACGATCCCAGGTAAACAAGCCATAATCATGATAAGTAGTAAGTCCACCAAGCTGCTTGCTGCTGTCGAATACAGTTACCTTATGTCCTTGATTAGAAAGACGTTGGGCTAATACCAGCCCAGTTATACCCCCGCCAATGATGCCTATATTCATAAATTTAATTTAGATTTTTGTAGGGATGCCTTTGAGAGTTATTTTCAGACAATTTTAATATTAATAGTCTTACTTTCTGCGAATTTAGCTATTAGTTTACAACAAGAACTACACCAGTTATGATGATGGAAATTCCTACCCACTGGCTAAATATAACCTTCTCTTTTAGAAGATAATGAGAAGCAATTGGTATAAGTGCATACATTAATCCTAGAACTGGAAATGCTTGACTCAGAGGAATTGTCCGCAATACATAAAGCCACAATAGAGTCATAAATGTATAGCAGATAAACCAAATCCAAAAGTAACGAGACAGTAACAAATTTTGGATAGATGCGCTTCCTCCTTTCGTAGGGCTAGAAATGTAAAGTCCATACTTTAGTGATAGATTAGCTGTTGTTCCAAATAAAACTACAAGGATTAAAACTAGCCAAGTAATGATGTTCATTTGTCAATATTTCTGAATATTTACTATAAATTTATGTAGATTTTTTCAGTGGAATAACCACTAAAAGAACACCCAAAAAAATAGTTATTACTCCTGCTATTCGAGTTAGTGTAATCTCTTCATTAAAAAAGTAGTAGGAACCGAAAAGTATCCCAACATAATTTAAACTAGTCAGGGGATAAGCAATACTCAATTTTACAGAGCGCAGTGCCAATATCCAATTTACTACTCCCAAGCAATAAACAGTAATAGCTAATGCTAATTTCTGAAGAAACAACCAATCAAATAGTCCTTCATTTGTATGGCTCATGGTATGCTTCATCAGCAATTGCCCAGAAATACTAAATAAAATACTGACAAATAAAATGATATAAGGAATTATTTTAAAGTTTGAAATTTGCGACATGGATTTCATAGGACATTTGCCTCAATCGAGATAGTAGGTATGAACCTTTCGGATTTCGGTCACACCTTCTGTACAATTCGACTTCCACTTCAGTCAATAAACAACAAAATTAGGAGGGTTATGTTGAAGTTACTGATATCTAGATGATCATCGAAGCTCATGTCTAAGAATTAGCAACTAAATACTATGCAGTTTGTAGGAGGGTTGCTGTATTATTGCAGCGCCCGATATTATCGCAGTAGAGTATGCTAAAGTTGCTTGCTGAGTTACACATTGGCACAATTAATTTAAATTTTGCCCAATTGGGAATTGCAGATATATTCTGTATCAGGAAGTTATGCTTCCAGACTCGTTTTAGTGCGATGGCGTATCCGCCCCCCGTAGGCGATCGCAATATCTATGTCATAATAGATGCAGACATAGGAAAAATGGAGTGCTTTACCGCAATTTTGTCGCCCATGTTCAATAGATTGAGTTAAGCGAATAATGGATTTCCGAAATTTTTGATTAATCCATTCATTAACTTTCATTAGTTCTATCCTGTTGTAGAAATCTTGTTGAAGACACTACTTAAGTTCTCCATTAACTTGTACATCAAAACAAAACTAAGCTGGATTGATAAATGCTCTTAATTTTCTCCAGTAAATGTTTAGTAGCTTGCTGACATGCCATAGAATTAGCCAGGTTCACAGATATATCTGCAACCTCGACTCGAAACTAAGCCGATGAATAAAAATTTGTACTTAAATTGAGTTTGTACACATGCTCTTCTTGGACATCGGAACACAATGAGTCAAAAAAGTCTGCCTGACAGCAAGAACCATCGATAGATAGCTTTATAGTTATGACTCTCACAGGATGTCAAGTAATTTTACTTAGTATCCAAATAGAGATTTTGGCTAGACTACCTGTTAATCTAAACTACCGTTTGGCGATCAAATAGTAGCTTACCTTGAATTAAGTGAATTTGAGATGTTTTTACATTGTCTTAGTACTAGTATTGTTTGATTGTTCTTAACTATATGTAATTTTAACTAGAGCTTTATCTCAAACTTTATTTTTACATATAATCACTTACTAGAATACCACGAGTAAACAGTGTTGCAAATTTATCGCCATACTTCATCAAAAATTCATTTTAAGAAAATATACTTAAACAAAAACTTTATAAAATCTACATTTTCTTCTCAATAAATCTTTATTTTTAAGAATTTGTACATTTATATACCCATTTCTGGCTAAGAAACTTGCAGAAGTAGCGATTTAGGATCAGGCTGTAGAAGTGGAAAGCTAAGAGCTTGAAAAAGCAAAATTGAAACTTTAACAACAGCGCAAATAATGTTAATTCAGTATAAAAACATATCAGCACATTAGATATAGATGCTAATCAAGAGTCTGAATCGTTTTTATTTATCCACGAAAATCTTTAAATTCAGATATCTCAGACAAAACTTAGCTGAAAGTTAACTTAGACACTAAATAAGCTCGAAAAACCTATTTCTCAATTCTCTTATCAAACTTTATTTGATACTACGATTGATTGTAAGTATACTTTTAAATCTTGGTATCACCTTACAGATGGAAAATCTCAACAATACCGAACCATAGCATTCTTGGGCTAAGGTAAAAGATTAAGCTTGCCATTATTAGAAAATATTCCATTTAAAAAGCGAGTCTAAAGTGGTCAAGACCATACTCATATGGAAGAAATTTTCATAAAAAAATTACCAATTTCCATTTTTAAGTTAATGGGTTAGCTGTCTTATAATTTTCAGCAGTTTAAGGGATAAGAATTAAATAATATACAATTTATGTCGTTGGCTTACCTCACCCTCAATTCCTCTCCTTATAAAGGAGCGGGAACTAGATACAAGATGAAGTTTTGCATTTTATTTAATTTCTTTAGGTTCTTGTCTTGTAGCTTTAGTTTGCTTGGACTCGTTTTCCTGCAAAAGTCTGTTAGTAATCATTAAGACAAAGATTAACAATCCAACCTGAATTTGCCAAGGTGCTAATACTAAACTGAAAATAAAACTAATAGCTGCAAATACACCTGCGAGATATGCAATTTCATCACTACTCTTTTTAACAAAGTAGCCAATGGCTAAACCAGCACATAATGGTATCAAGAAAAACAAAGGCATCTTACTAATTTCTGAACTAAAACTTGCTGTGGTTATCGAACAGAACTCAGGAGTCAGGAGTTAGAATTCAGAATGAATTCTGTACGACACTTCAACAGGCTCAGTGCATCGCAGGCTTTACGCTGCGCTATTGAGCGTCTTGATTCTGACTCCTGTTAGCGGTAGCGGGGCGTTTAGCCCATTCTGACTTCTGAATTCTTCTTCAAAAAACAAATTGAAATTGTTTTTGGAATTGTGGTTAATTTTACATCCAATAAGGTTTTAGTCACAACAGTCGATAGAAATAAATATTAAAGAAAGTCAAGATTACGAAACGTTGTAACTTATACCTTTTGAAATACTGCGCTTCTATGCTTATGAGGGATGGTTAGTATTCTAGCAAAGAAACTTTGCAGGGTTTATGGTAAGAAAACCAAGTTCTTTTCTTCTCCTGCCTTGGCCCCTCTCCCGACACAGTATATCTGCGCTATGCTATACAAACTCTCGCTTACCTACGCGGATTCATAGGCTTTAAAGGTTACGTAGGTAGGTTTTGTCTGTTTCGCTAATTGTACTCTTGTGAGCAATCATTTGGTAAATTAGCTTAAAACTTTGGCCTTGCGCCAGGATAAGGATCTAGCATATTACCTTTAGAAGTAGCATTTTCATTTTTTCATTTTAGACACCTAATGCTGAACATTCCTCAATTACTGGCAACTGAAATAAACCTCAAACCCCATCAGGTGCAAAACGCGCTGGAACTTTTAGCGGAGGGTGCAACAATTCCTTTTATTGCACGTTACCGCAAAGAGCGCACCGATGAGATGAATGAAGTGCAACTACGGGAACTGGCTGATCGATATACTTATTTAACAGAACTGGAAGAACGAAAATCTGTAATTTTAAGTGCGATCGCAGAACAAGGTAAACTCACAGATGAACTCAAAGCCAAAATCTCATCCTGCTTACAAAAAACCGAACTTGAGGATTTATACTTACCCTATCGACCAAAACGACGCACCCGCGCCACTATCGCCAGAGAAAAAGGACTCGAACCACTGGCGGAATTTATCAAGTTGCTAAATGTCAAAAATGCTGCGATAGCTTCATTAGAAGAAGAAGCGGCTAAGTATATTTCTGAAGCCAAAGGAGTAAAAACAGCAGAAGAAGCGCTCAAAGGTGCTGCCGATATTTTAGCGGAAGAAGTGGCTGAGAAAGCTGAATTACGGGCATATATCCGCGATTATCTTTTAGAAGAAGGGCTATTCGTCTCCCGCATCAAAGATGATTATCCCGAAGGTACAACCAAATTTGAGATGTACCGTAACTATAAAATTAGGGTAAAAAATATTGCACCCCACAATATGCTGGCGTTGTGTCGGGGTGAAACTGAGAAAGTATTAAGCTTTGAAATTGCTTTTGATGAAGATACGGTACTTTACTATCTTGAGTCGAAAGAAATTAAAACCAAAGTTCGGACAATTCGGGATTTTTATCAGGCGATGTTGAAGGATGCATTTAACCGTTTGATGAAAGTCTCTCTAATGGGAGAGGTAATTTCTGAGATTAAAGTCTATGCAGACATGGAATCAATCAAGACATTTGAAACTAATCTGCGAGAATTACTGCTGTCTGCACCAGCAGGAATGAAACCAACCTTGGCAGTAGACCCTGGATTTAGAACTGGATGTAAAGTTGCTGTCCTTGACCAAACAGGAAAATTTTTGGAATACCAAGCGGTTTTTCCCCACCAAGCGGCTGAACAACGCGCTAAAGCTGCACAAACTGTCAAAAATCTGATTGAAAAGTACAAGATTGAGTTAATTGCCATTGGTAACGGTACAGCCTCGCGCGAGACAGAGGAGTTTGTCACGCAAGTATTGCAAACCCTAGAACGCAAACCAGTTAAGGTGATGGTTAATGAGTCTGGTGCATCTATATATTCTGCAAGTAAAGTAGCGTTAGAAGAGTTTCCCGATTTAGATATTACCGTGCGCGGTGCAATTAGCATCGGCCGCCGTTTGCAAGACCCTCTGGCGGAACTGGTGAAAATCGATCCCAAATCCATTGGTGTGGGACAATATCAGCACGATGTCGATCAAAAGTTGTTGAAAAAGAAATTGGATGAGACTGTAGAAAGCTGCGTTAACTACGTCGGCGTAGACTTGAACATGGCCTCCAAAGAACTTCTAACATCCGTCTCTGGGATTACGGCAGCAGTTGCCAATAACATTGTCGCCTATCGTAACCAGAATGGAGCCTTTAAAAATCGCCGACAGCTCTTGAAAGTTCCAAAGCTCGGGCCAAAGGCTTTTGAACAAGCGGCGGGTTTTCTGCGGATTCGCGGTGGTGACAACCCATTAGATAATACAGCAGTGCATCCAGAGAGTTATTCTGTAGTAGAAGCGATCGCATCTGATCTAAATGTGTCATTAAATCAGGTGACACAAATTGCCGAAAAGCTCAAAAAGACCAACCTGAAAAAATATGTTACCGATAGCGTTGGTGAACCCACACTACGCGACATTCTCAGCGAACTAGAAAAACCAGGGAGAGATCCTCGCGCTGAGTTTAAGTATGCCACCTTCAAAGAAGGAATTAAAGAAATTAGGGACTTAAAGGTGGGAATGGAATTAGAGGGAATGATTACAAATGTCGCCAACTTCGGCGCGTTTGTCGATATCGGCGTACATCAAGATGGCTTGGTGCATATATCTCAACTTGCTGATAGATTTGTAGACGATCCGAAAAAAGTTGTCAAAGTTGGACAAGTAATCAAAGTGCAGGTGTTAGAAATCAATGAGAAACTGAAGCGGATTAGTTTGTCTATGAAAACAGTTAAGCAATAATTAGAAACAGCAGATGGGAGTTTATCAAGTTCGATTCATCAATCCTACACTTGGGTTAGATCGCACCATTCAAGTACCTGATGATCAATATATTCTAGATATGGCGGAAGATGCTGGTATCCGCCTACCATCTGGGTGTAAACAAGGCGAATGTTCTGCTTGTATAGCCAAACTCATTAGCGGTGAAGTTGATCAAAGTGAGCAAAAATTTCTGCGTCCAAGTGAAATACAAGCTGGTTACGTCGTAACTTGTGTAACTTACCCTTTATCTAATTGCACTTTAGAAACCCATCAAGAACAAGTCTTATATAAATCAGCCCTTTATTATAAGCCTGAGTCTGGAAAGTCTGAGCGATCGCCATAATAATCGGTTAAGAATATTTGTAGATTGGGTTGTAGGTAGTGAAATCCGACAAAGCGGTGAAAATGTTGGGTTTCGTTCCTCAAACGCCACGTGCTTCTCCTGTCGGAGACGCTGCGCGAACAAGTCGGGGAACCCGCCCAACGCAGTGGCTCCCCAACCTACTCAGAGTGCTTTTTTAAGTAAAATCTACGCAGTATTGGAACCGCTATATTTTTCTCAATGATCGGCCTAACGATAGAACCAAATTCTATCTTGCAAGAGAGGCTAAAACCTAGCACATAGTTGAAGATGAGATAAGAAGTTACAAAAAATCTCTAGTGATTAGGTAAAAAAAATGTTAACACCATTATTAACCGCCCTAGCTACAGCTTTGAGCCTGTTGATTGTTGATTTAGTTGTTCCAGGCGTTAATATTGCGAATTTTCCCGCAGCGATGATTGCCGCTTTAGCAATTGGTCTAATTAATGGTTCAGTTAAACCAGTCCTCTCTACTCTTTCTCTACCACTTAACTTTCTATCATTTGGAGCATTCTCGCTCGTCGTCAACGGTTTGTGTTTCTGGTTAGCAGCAGCGTTCGTTCCAGGCTTCGCAGTTCGCGGAATTATTGGTTTCCTTCTTGGGCCAGTGATTCTAACTTTTGCTAACACCTTCATTAACAACTACTTTGTTGAAAGAAACCTTTTAACCGGCAGTGGTGATATTAAAAGCCAAGATCAACTACCCTCTAGATAAGTATCAGTAAGAGTAGAAACATTAATTATATTCTGTTTCTACTCCATATAAAATCTCCGAATTAATATAATTCATTAGGTAGATTTCCTGATTCGGTATCTTCACCAGAATGTAATTAAAGTAAATCACAAAAATACGGCAAAATCATGAAATTAGTTCGTTTTCTTCTAGGTTTGTTAGTGCCTCCTTTAGGCGTTTTCTTGACAGTTGGAGTTGGCCCAACTTTGTTTATTAACATCTTGCTCACAGTTCTAGGTTGGCTACCCGGTAGTATTCATGCAATTTGGGTCATTGCCAAGCATGATGAACAACTTAATCGGGAAGGGGGTATTTACTAATACGCAAGATGAATTTTAGAGGTTTCTAATTAACAGTATCTCCGATTAATTATGGTGTGTTAGGTGTTCAACCTAACGCACCAATTTTTGTATTACAGCAGATTGTAACTGGGTGAAGTACAGATAATCGTAGAGTCACAACATGTTGCATAGGTGTCAACTTAAGGTGAAAGCCTAGTCTGATAAGTATTTCAAAATTTTCGATGTACTACCTAGATTTTAGATCCCCCCAACCCCCCTTAAAAAGCTACCGTGTACACACAAGTCTGTCGCAGTTATATCTTTATTAATAAATCTCGCACTGCGTTTCTATCCCGCCTCGGAATGAATTCCGAGTCTCATAGCTAAAGTCCACTCAAGTGGACTCAATTAATCATTTAGTCCACTTAAGTGGACTTCAGCTATCAGCCCTGAACTTTAGTTCTGGGCGGGATGTCGGTAAGTGTGACAGTTTCACTCTGACAAAAATGTGGGTAGAGAATTTTTCGACTTGTGTGTACACCGTAGCTTAAAAAGGGGGGAATTAGATAGAGCCTTGTGCCCCCAATTTATCGGGGGTTGAGGGATCTAAAATTACGGTAAATTGAGTGTTTGAGTTTAAGTTGACAAGTATGAACATGTTGTGCACCTAGCCGTGTACTTCATTTACCTGAAATACGCTGTATGTATGGAATAGAACCAGCCGTTGATTTTGTTAGGCGGATATTTCAAGATGATTTGTAATAGAAAAATCCTATATAAGAAGGTGCATTAAGCTTTAGCCTAACGCACCCTATTTAAAATTTATTGAGCTAACTCAACATCAAAGTAATCTATTTATGAATAGTCTCCCGCTCTTTATCAGCAGGTTCTTTATCTTTGAACAAGTCAGCCGCAGTTAAGAGTAACTCCCTCAAGGTTTGTTTGATTTGGTGTTCTTTTCTTGCTAGAGATGTGCCAGCTTCACCCAGTTTATCTTCTAGCTGCGATCGCTTTTCTCCTACCTGTACGACTACAGACTCCGCTTGAGGACGAGCTTTATCATACCAGTGTTTAGCCTCGTCTAGATAATCTTGAACCTCCATATTACGTCCACCATAGCGTGCAGCCATATTAGCTCGGACAATGGCTAGCTGTGCTTGCAGTTGTGCGTAACGTTTCTTTAACAATCCTACTTCTTCACTATCTTTAAGGGAATTGATAGCAGAATCAATTGCAGTTTTAGTACTAGCAGGTTTTTCCTTACCCGTCTCTTCAATTTCTGCCAAAATTACATCAACCTCTTGCTGAAGTTGTTCTTCTTCACCATCTAGTTGAGCCTGTAGTCGTTTTATATCTGTCTGAGTTTGAGCAATGCTTTCGTGTCTTTTGCTATTAATCCCTTCCAGCGCTCCTTCAATTGAAGCTGTCACTTCATCTTTGAGTTCGCTGCCTTTTTCTTGGAAGTTTTCAACTACAGCAGAAACAGCATCTTTAACAATGCCACGAACTTCACTAGAACCTTGTTTAAACTCAGAAGCTACTTGAGAAACTGCGGATTTCACAATTTCCCGAATCCGCTCAGTTCTTAACTGTCCAGTTTCTTTAGCTTGTTGCAAGTCTATTTGAATTTGTTGCTTTATATTGTTAGGCATTTTCAACTCGTAGAATTTAGCTAATTGGGATAATATTTTCTAGAAATGTTCCTACATACACATTATGGCGTAGCCCGATCAGGCTTGGTACTTCCTTTAGATAGAAAATTCCAGCCCCAAAGAGGTGATGTGTAGCATGTTACCCATTTGTGAGATGATGAATATTTAGTGATAGTAATTGAGAGTGAAATATGTGGCGAGTAAATATTACTTGTTCGAGTGATGCTTGGAAAATATATGGTGTTGATTTTAAAGCGATCGCAGCTAAATATCAAGGTGAATTAATTGGTTCCAAAAAAATGCCAGATGGTACGCGCATCATGTCTTATAAAATTGAGGATGTTAGTGATGCAGAAGCTTTTCAAGAAGATTGTGCAAATTTTGCCGGATTTACAACTGACTTTGAATCCTTATAGTATTGCTTCTGATACTTATGCCTGTAACTAGTATAACAAAATCGGGAGAAGTTAATTGAAAAAGTTACTTAAATTAGTATTAGTAACCTTTTTGTTATTAATCAGTACTTTTACATTGCCTGCTAGTGCAGCAGACACAGTTAACGGTGAACAAATATTTAGTGTTCATTGTGCTGGTTGTCATATTAACGGCAGCAACATAATTCGCCGAGGTAAAAATCTTAAAAAGCAAGCCTTGAAAAAGTATGGTATGGATTCAATAGAGGCAGTTACATCTATAGTTACCAATGGTAAAAATAATATGTCAGCTTACAAAGAGCGCCTCACTGAACAGCAAATTCAAGACGTTGCTGCTTACGTTCTCGAACAAGCTGAAAAAGGCTGGCGTTAAAAAATTAGGAGTTAGGAGTTAGAAGTTAGGAATTATGAATTATCAGTTATGATTTATCTATTAGTAATTGTTAAGTCTTGCCATTCCTACTTTTCACTCCTAACTTGAAAATGAACTTACCCGCAGCTAGTCGTCTCCAATTTACTCCTGATTTGAACATCTGCCGCATATTAAATGGGATGTGGCAAGTCTCCGGCGCACATGGACAGATTAATCCTCAAGCCGCCATTGAGACTATGTTCAAATACTTAGATGCAGGATTTACCACTTGGGATTTAGCAGATCATTATGGCCCCGCAGAAGACTTTATTGGTGAGTTTCGCTGCCAACTAATTGATACTCGTGGGAAAGATGCTTTATCTCAGGTGCAAGCCTTTACAAAGTGGGTTCCTCGTCCAGGCAAAATGACAAAAAAACTCGTCGAGGAAAATATTGATATTTCCCTGAGAAGGATGAATGTGGAATCGTTAGATTTGATGCAATTCCATTGGTGGGAATATCAGGATAAAAATTATCTGGATGCCCTCAAATATATGGCAGAACTTCAAACTGAGGGTAAAATTAAGCATTTAGGTTTAACTAATTTTGACACGGAAAACTTGAAGATTATTACCGAAGCAGGTATCAAGATTGTTTCTAACCAAGTGCAATTTTCTCTGGTTGATCGCCGTCCCGAAGTTAATATGGTGGAGTTTTGTCAACAGCATGACATAAAGCTTTTTACTTACGGTACATTGTGCGGCGGTTTGTTATCAGACAACTATTTGGGTAAACCGGAACCGCGAGGAGTTGATCTCTCCACTGCTAGTTTGAAAAAATATAAAAATATGATTGATGCTTGGGGTGGTTGGCAATTATTTCAAGAGTTGCTGGCTATTCTGAAGGAAATTGCTAATAAGCATGGCGTAAGCATTTCCAATGTCGCAGTGCGTTACATTTTAGATCAGCCAACTGTAGGAGGTGTGATAGTTGGTTCCAGACTTGGTGTATCTGAACATATAGAAGATAACGCCAAAGTATTTAGTTTTAGTTTAGATGCAGACGATTGCGATCGCATCAGTGCAGTATCTCGCCAATCACGCGATTTGTACCAGCTAATCGGCGATTGCGGCGACGAATATCGCCGATAACCATTAAGGCGTTGGCTTTGTTGACGATTGAATTTCCTGATAATACGGTGAAGGTTATTGTTGCACAGTATGATTATTGTTGGATTGCTGAGTGGGGAAATGCGATCGCGCTTAAATTAATTGGCGACAATGTGAGTGACAACATTCTGCAATTAGTCCCCAAGGTTCATCAACGAAGCTCAGAGGTTCATTCACGAAGCTCAGAGGTTCATCAACGAAGCTCAGAGGTTCATTCACGAAGCTCAGAGGTTCATCGACGAAGCTCAAAGGTTCATGCACGAAGCTAAAAGGTTCATTCACGAAGCTCAAAGGTTTATTCACGTAATACACTCTCCGAAAGCCGCTCAATTGAAAGTTAATAGTGTTTTACTCTAGCTCATACATCTGCTTATGCTTGGCTAAAAGCTCTTGATATTTCTCATTTGTCTTTGCTTCTACCCACTTGGCTTTAAATATTGCTGCCGATTCCGCTTTCACTGGGTCTACTTCATAGGGAAGAATTTCTTTTTTGGAATTTGAATCTTCCGAATTTTTTTTATACTTTCTGCCGCTTTTATGATTAGCATAACGGCGAGAGCGAGTATAACCCATTTGGATAAACTTTCGTGCCATATCTGCGCCGACAAAATCATCTTTCTCTAAATAATCAAGAAAAATCTCGTAAATTTTCTCACTCGACTTTCTAGCAATTTCAGGAGTTTTGAATCGCCAGTAGGGAAGGATTTCTGATTTGTATGGTTCAACCAAAAGTACACCCTGCTCACCCTTGCCAACGCGATAGAGTTCAGGATGTTGGCGAAAATCAAGATTTTTAAAGTCTAAAGAATAATCAAAAGCCATGCTAAGTGTTTATTATGAATAATAAACTCTAAGAAAAAAGCCGAGCTTCTATCTCTGTAGGGAAATTTTGTTTTATTATGCTATCTAGCACCCAATCCGTGAACAGTGTCCTTGCTCCGGGCAATCTGCGTAAAGTGCATCACATTGCCCTCAACGTCCAGGATATGCAAGCTTCCCGCTACTTTTACGGTACTATCCTGGGTTTGCATGAACTCACAGGCGACGAAGTACCCGCAACCCTGGTGGAACTTGTCGCATCTGGGAAAGTAGCCAACTTTATCACCCCCGATGGGACAATCCTGGATTTATTTGGGGAACCGGAATTATCACCACCAAATCCAGACCCAGAAAAGACTTTCACGAGAGCCTACCATCTCGCCTTTGATATCGATCCGCAGTTATTCGATCGCGCGGTGACAGTGATCAGAGAAAATAAAATAGCGATCGCACATGGCCCAGTCACTCGTCCTACTGGTAGAGGAGTGTATTTTTACGATCCAGATGGCTTTATGATTGAAATTCGTTGCGATCCAGAAGCTAGTTAACTTAGGGGTAATAACAAAAGTATTTACTATGGCTGCAAATCTCACGCAAATCTTTAAAGTAATCGAAGATATTATCACAAAACCGCCAATTCCACACGAACCATACAAGCAATCATTGAAAGCTTGGGCGATGTATTGTTTGCGAGACAAAGGTTTTATAGTCGTTTATGCTCAAAATGCCGACTTTGCCATTGAAAGAAAACGTGAAGAAAAACTATATTTCAAAGTTTCAAACAGCCCCGATGATTTAGATAATTCTCTTAACTGGATTGTTTGGGATAGTGTAACCAAAAGCGCCAATTTCATTCCCAAAAAAATAGACTGATACCAGAAAAGTGCTGTAACCAAATAATTCGTAATTGATGGTGCAGAGTAACCCACCTGTCTTCTATTGAGTAATTACGAATTACGAATTACGAATTAATTCCACTATATTCCCTCTCCAGACAACTGCTGCACAAACATTTGATGTTCTGGCGAATTTAATCCCAACTGCAACACAGTCAATACTTGCTGCATATTCCCAGCAAGTAAATCTGACATTGATAACCACAAACCAGGAAATACTTGACTTTTGATATTTCCATCTGCGTCCACTTCTAAGGAGACATATTCTCCTTGTTCCAGGCGAAACCAATCTAATTTGTTTTCAAATATTTGCCAAACAATATATTCTTTAACCCCATTACGACCATAGATTTTTTTCTTGTCATGTAAATCAATAGCAACACTGCTAGCCGCTATCTCTATTACGAGTTCTGGCGCACCTTCGATGTAATCATCATCACTAAAACGAGATTGTCCCTGAGATGTTGGTGTTATTAATAGCACTCCATCAGGTTGTGGTTCATTGTCTCGATCTAAGCGGACTGTTGGCTCAATTCCCAATCTCACCCCAGGAGTGGCAATTTGGTAAGTCCATAACCAACCTATTAGATGACCATGTGGTTCAGCATGACTTTGAAAGCGTAATGGGGATGCCAAGTATACAACTCCTTCAATTAATTCTGCCTTTTGATGACAGGGCATTGCTTGATAGCGTTGCTCAAATTCGTAGCGAGTGAGGCGATCGCCATTTTCTAAATAAGGAATTTGCTGCTTGAATGATAGGTTGACCATGATTTTCTGCTCTGGCAAGGAGTCTTACTTTATTATGACTTGACACCTTAATTATGAATTACGAATTAGTATTGGGTTTCTCAAACACCATTAAATGCTGTTGAGGTAACAAG
This sequence comes from Chroococcales cyanobacterium, assembly GCA_038259325.1. GTDB lineage: Bacteria > Cyanobacteriota > Cyanobacteriia > Cyanobacteriales > Nostocaceae > Nostoc. Next base: position 29,077 of record JBBSOX010000076.1, read on the forward strand.
TTTTTGGTTTCCCGCCAAACCAAACCAACCGCTTGCATTTCTTTGCGGACTTGCTTTTGAGTCATTTTGTGCAGACCTTTAATCATAATAAAAGGATTTTCACCCCGGTACTCAACCAACACTACCCGACCACCTGGTTTAAGTGCTTTTACAATTCCTTGCATCACTTCTTGGGGATACTCAAGTTCATGATAGGCATCTACCATCAACGCCAAATCAATACTTTCAGATGTTAAATTAGGATCGCTAAGAGTTGCCAAAACAGGCTCAACATTGATGATATTTTTTTCTTTTTTGAACAACTCAACGATTTCCAACATTTCTGGCTGAACATCTACAGCCAATACTTTACCTGCTGTTAATAACGGCGCAATGCGAAAGCTCAAGTAACCTGTACCAGCGCCAATATCTGCTACTACATCGTTAGGTTGAAGGTTGAGGACACTGACTATTTTACTTGGCTGTTCCTCCACCTCTCGGCTTTGTCGTTCTAGCCAACCAGCGCCTGTGTATCCCATAACTTTGGCAATTTCTCGCCCCATGTAGTATTTGCCGATCCCATCTGGACTATGAATTATCCGTTGTTCGTAAACCGTGGCTGATGGAGAATCTGCTCTTGCTATGGCAGTTGGGTAAACTAGCAAGCATTCTAGTATTAACAAGAAAATTACTATAAAAGGTAAGATTTTAAGCTTGTGGTTATAACTCATCCTTTTTTGTAGGTTAATCAAATCTAAGTTCTACCCATTCATCTTATTGTTGATGTGGAGCAAATTGCGGCGGATGCTAACTCGCTTCTATCCAAAAACGACAAGCAGCTTGAATTATATTTAATAATTTGACTTTAGCGCGAAGACCTGGAAGTGACTGATCTTTGCAAATTAGCTAGAGCGCGATTGTAATCCAAAATAGCCGTGACTCGATTACCTTCTGCTCTTGTCAGGTCATTTTCAGCATCAATCACCTCTGTTTGAGTGCCCACACCAGCTTGGAACCTCAGTCTTGCTAAATTCAGAGCTTCCCTGGCTTGATTCAAAGCCACACTAGAAGTCTGCACATTATTTAAATTGGATTGTAATTGAGAATAGTACTGTTCTACATCAAAGCGAATTAGGTCACGCTGGCTACCAAATTGAGACTCTGCGATCGCAATATTAGCTCTCGACTGAGCCGCATTTGCTCTTGCTGCTCCCCCATCGAACAATCTTAAATTTCCTGCGAGTCCCACTGAATAGCCATCAGTAATGCTGACGCCATCATCATATCGATCTAGCAAGTTGTAATTACCTGCCAAACTAATTTGCGGCCCCAACTGTGAAAGTGCTTGTCGTCGCCGTTGCTCACCAATGTTACGTTGTGCTAATTGCTGTTGCAGTTCTGGACGATTTTGGAATGCTCGGACAATAGTTTCTTCTAGTGTTGGCTGCCAAAGTCCTGCTAATTGTACCGGATCTGCCGCAGTGATATTAACCGACTGTGCCAAACTTAACCGAGTTGCTAACCGACGACGGGAAATTTGTTGCTCCGAAAGAGAATCAGTCAGTTGTTGTTGGGCGTTTGCTAAATTCACCTGAGCTTGCAATACATCGAATCGCGTACCCACTCCAGCCTGTTCTCTGGCTTGAGTATCCCGCAAACTAGCCTGGGCATTATCCACAGCAGACCGATTAATTCGTACTTGTTCATCTGCTTGTAGCAAATCGTAATATTCAGTTGTGACATTCAGCTCGATTTCCAAAGATGTATTCTCAACATCTAATTCATCTATCCTTAGCTGTTCCTCAGCCGCTTGGATATTAGCTTTTCGGTTCCCAGAAGTATAGAGGTTATAATTCAGGTCTGCTGAACCACTGAAAGACGTGCTGGCTGGAGATGGATTGCTAGTCAAACCATTCCCACTATTAGTCAAACTACTGTTGATTCCAAGAGTAGGAAACAAGGCAGCTTGAGACTCACGTAACACCGAGCGACTGCGTTCTAGTTCTAATATGGCTACCTGTAAGTCTCGATTGTTGCGTTTTGCTAGTTCTAAAGCTTGTGCCAAACTGATTGGCACGGTTCCCTGAATTTTTACTTCCTCCGGTTTGGTAGGAAAATCCAGAAGATTGGGACTGGGGTTGAGGTTATTGGGAATCTGTACAGAGCTTGAGGGATTTTGTGGTTTTGAGGGAGTTGCTGCACTTGCTAAAGTTGGAAACAGAATAGCGCTCACTACGCTAACCCAGGTAAAATGTACGAAGAATAAGCTGAAATTCATAATCTAGATGTAGTCATTAATTAGGTTTCTTTGAGGATACAATCAAAAGTTTTCATCATGATTGACTACAGAGATTTAAGTCTTAAATTCTCCCTCTAAAGGTTGATATTAACAAATTAGCCGACAATCAAACCATCCTGAACTCGAATAATTCTTTTGGTTTGAGCCGCGATATCTGGCTCATGAGTGACAATCACAATCGTGATTCCTTGGTCATTAAGCTCTGTTAGCAAACTCATCACCTCATGGGAAGTTTCAGTATCTAAAGCTCCCGTTGGCTCATCTGCCAAAACTAATGCAGGTCGGTTGACCAAAGCACGAGCGATCGCTACTCGTTGTTGTTGTCCCCCAGATAGTTGACTAGGACGGTTAGATGTGCGTCCTTCTAGTCCTACTTTTTCCAGGGCTTCTAATGCCCTTTCACGGCGTTTTGGTTTGGGTAAATTAGCGTAAACCATTGGCAACATGACGTTTTCCAGCGCCGTCGCCCGCGCCAATAAGTTAAATTGTTGGAAAACAAAACCTATTCTTTGGTTACGAATATAGGCCAATTCATCATCATCAAAAGTCGTCAGGTTTCTGCCTTCAAAAATATAGTTTCCAGTTGTGGGACGATCCAGACATCCCAAAATATTCATGAGCGTAGATTTCCCCGAACCTGATGCACCCATAATCGAGACATATTCCCCTTCCTCAATAGAAAGTTCAATTCCCTTGAGGATGGGAACACTAACTTCTCCCAAGTAGTAAGTTTTAGTAATAGATTCCATCCAGATCATTGTTGGCATAGTAGAGAGACGCGATTAATCACATCTGTACAAGAATTACAAATTACAACCCCTTCGGGGCGGGAGTAGGGAGTAGGGAGTAGGAGAAGAAATTAGCCCTCGATTTAGGTTTAAAGCCTCGCCCGCAAGTGGCGCGATAAAATCCTTGTATCGCCAGGTAGGTTGAAACCCCGCCCCTTGTGGGCGGCTTAGTTTCCCTACTCCCCACTCCCTACTCCCTACTCCCTACTCCCTTTCATGAA
>JBBSOX010000077.1:0-31828 GCA_038259325.1 Chroococcales cyanobacterium
AACGTGTGAACTGTGCCAATGCTCTTGGGGGAAAAATCTGACCAACGAGATTTTAAGCGTTGAGTCAGCGCATCTACTTGACGGCGGTAAGGTGAAATCACGCCAATCGTGTTGTCAGAGTCAGGAGAATTTAAGCAATAACCCGCCGCTAACAACTCCTCAATCAACGCTTCTACCACATCAACTTCTGCCCAATTTACGTTATTCTCCAGCTTCCCTTCGACATGGCAAGCAATTAGGTTAGCACCCAACTGAGAAGCTTTTGGTTCAGTCTTGATGATCATGCCGTAGTTGCACAAGCGATCGCAAAAATCAGCAATCACCGGAGCGCAACGGTAATGATATTTAAGGATAATACCCTGACCAATATCTTGGATTTGTCCTGATGCCCCAGCCGCTCGGTGATAAGCTGTGGAAGCAGTGGGGCTGTAACGGTCATAATCTACATCTGTAAGTCCTTGTTCCAGAAAAGATTTGCTGCGATATTCCTCTTTTTTCTGGTCGCTCAAATTAACAACCGGCTCCAATTGCAATGGATCGCCAACAATCAAAGCTTGATTACACCTAACTAAAACGGGGAAAACTTGATGCGGTGGAATTTGACCCGCTTCATCTACAATTACTTGATCAATACAGCCACTATCGGGATAGGGCAACAAATTGCGGATGGAGTGCAAAGTGCAAAGAAACACCGGAAACAATAGGCTGATATCCCGATAAATGTTTCTCCAATTATGACTTAACTGACGGTAAGCATCCCATTCGCCATTCAATAATGCAATGTAAGTTCTAATGGAAGCTATCACCTCCGAATTCCGTCGCAGAGCTTCTTGTTGCTGAAATTGCCAAGACCACTCAAACAACTCTACTTGCAGCGAGTGTAATTCGGTGTAGAAGCGACTGTAGAAATCTTTGGTGGGATAAGTAGCGAGTCGGTTTTCGATTTGAGAACGGCGAGTAATCAGGTCTTTGAGTTGCTGCTTTCTTGACTCTACCTGCTGTTGTGTGCTGTCAATACCATTCTGTTGTTGCTGCCAGAAAGATGCTTCTGCAATAAGCTGGTCAACACTCTGCTGGGCGGCGATGAGAGATTCAGTTGTTAGTGGGATTTGAAATTGAAATGGGGTGGCCAGTGTCGCCAACACAGGCATCTCTATCTGTTTGTGCAAGCGTTTGAGAACATGATGTGCGCTGGTTTTGGTTATCGACTGCCAGAATCGTTTAATCGTCTGCAAAAGCTTGACAAACCAGAAGTCATTTTTACTCTTATTCTGCCTGTAATCTTCAGACGGCAAAGAACGCCTAGCACTGTCAAGATATTGTCCTATCTGCTGGTAAGCTTCTAGGGGGAACTTATTGTAGTCGCGGTCAAATTCTAATGGTGACGAAGATTTAAATGCAGAAGTCTTGATCGCCTCGTCAAGCAATTGTATATCGTGGCATAGCGACTCTAATAATTGCTCATCAGCTTTTTTCTGTTGAAGATCATGCTCGTCTTGCTTCAGGTGAGATTCTATTTGCTGAACACCTGCTAACAATTGTTGCTTCGTTGACTCCCACTCATCGTAATTAAATGTTTCTTTGGCTAACCAATCGAGTGCAGTTTGCAAACTAGGTAAAACTTGGCTTTCAACTAAATCCCTAGAGCCTCCTGATAGGTAGAAACGGTCAGACGTAAGGTTGCTGGCTAAGATTTTTTCAACGTTATTTACAGCAAATTTGTTAGTGCTTGTTACCACAGTTAGGTTACTTTTATCTGAACCCGTTGTTGCCAATTCGACTGCTCGACGTACCACTTGCTGCGCTATCTTATGTAACAACAGTGTGGTCTTGCCATTCCCCGGTGGGCCAATCACAGCAGTAACAGGTTGTTCCTGTGAATGTTTAAGAGCAAGTGCTTGATAGTCATCGGGCTGGGAGTTGGGAAAAGCACCCAAAAAAAGTACTTCATGTTGAGGTGCTTTTGGTTGTCCAAATAAATATTCGTAAGCCGGATGTCCTGGTCTTGACCACTGAAAGTAATTTTGGTCGCTAATTTTCTGAAAATCTTTTTTGAGGTTGTAATTAAAAGCAGCGTAGTCAAAATCCAATAGATAAGGGAGAAGTTTTGACCGCACGGGAAACGGCGGTAATTCAATCAGTCCCATAAAATCCTGTAGCGTCTTAAAGGGACGATTGAAAGTAGTTTCGAGAAAAACTTTCAACCCTTCCCTTGTTACCAAAGACTCAGCCGCTTCTTCCTCTAGTCCGTACCACTGCATCAAATTGGGAATAACAGGCTGAAACTCATAATCAGTTAAATTCCATCCGCTACTGCGATAATTGCCCTCGAATATTGTCGAAACGTTGATAGTGAACAACGGGCGAAATTGACGGCGATTCGATTCAACTACATAAAGCTGGGGGAAAGCTACAGCAATTGATGGTAATTTTGTTTGCTCAAAGTTCTTTGCACTTTTAAACGGTTGCTTTAGTTTTTTAAATAAAGACTCGTCTATTAATAATTTATCGCCTACCAGATTTACGAGAGAGTCCCAGATGTTCGGTTGTTCTGAATCGTCAGCTTCTAAGGAGGCATTACTCAAATTTTCAACATGGATGTAATCTAACCAAGCTTTGAGTAATGCTCGAATCTGTGAATCTGTTGCCATCTCTGTTTCTCCCCTCGCACCCAATCATGAATCACAGGTAAAAAGACTCTAAAAGTAGAGATTACCTGACAATTTACCTAAAGTCACTCATCCCCTAGTAAGGCTTCTAGCTTGTTTAAAAGGTTTACTAGCTGCTTTTGCTTACGAGGTTCTTTCCAAAGCTGACGCTTTTTAATGCGCTGGGTGATATCTTTTAGCCGGTCTGGTATTTGGTTAGGTGTTTTAGATGTGGGGGATGGATCATCAGGAGTGTTAGTGATGATTTGTTCTTTAATTTGGCTTAAAGACCAATTGTTAGCGATCGCCTCCGACAAGAGTTGTTTTCGCACTTCCTCATCTTTTACCCGCGCCAGTGCTTGGGCTTTGGTGTATTCTAGTTTGCCTTCCCGCAGTGCCATTAAAATTTCGTCGGGCAGATTGAGCAACGGTAAACGCTTGGTAGTGAACGATAGCCAATTCATTAGTCCCAAGCCAATAAATACCTGTTCTACCGTCTTTGATTGCTCCAAATCCACTTTAGGAGAAACGTTTCTCCTAGATTCTGTTTCCTCGTCTAAATCGTCAGAAATCTTATCCCCCGATTCCGTTGATTCGCCTTTAGGAGAAACGTTTCTCCTAGATTCATTTAATGACTCTGGTTGCTGCTCTTGCCCTTTGCTGTGAGCGTTCTTCATTCGATACAGCAAGGATTTGACGGCTTCTACATCGCAATCTAGCCGGATTCCCAACAGGTGCAATATCCCTTCAGTTTCTTCAACAGGGTTAAGGTCTTCTCGTTGCAGGTTTTCAATCAAAGCCAACTGAAACGCTTGGTCATCAGATAGCTCACGCACAACCACAGGCGCAACTTCAAGTTCTGCTGACTGTGCTGCTCGATAGCGTCGTTCTCCTGCTACTAATTCGTATTTCCCTTTGCCAATTGTCCGCACCAACAAAGGTTGGAGGATGCCATGCTGTTTGACTGACGAGACTAATTCAAGTAATGCTTGTGGGTCAAAATATCGTCTAGGTTGCTGTTGGGGCAGAACTATATTTGAGAGCTTAACAGTAGTTTCAGTAGCGGCTGGCGTTTCTGCATCTGGGGAGGATAACCAAGGTGCAGGTGGTGGAGTTGTAATTTGACCCCCAAAGGGTTTGTCTGTTTGTTTGCGTCGGATCATAAAGCCTCCAAAGCTAAAGCGATTTCTTCAAGAATAGCGACTACAGAATGTTTCGGGTCAAATACTGCTAGGGGCGCACGTTCTTCTGACGCATCGACAAAAGCAGTAGCTCTGGGGATGGGTGGGAAGATCCGACCCCAAGCTGAAAGTTGTTCTTGGATAGCTGCCAATGCTCGTTTATCGGCTGAGTTCTGTTGAGCATAGCGCGTAGGAACAAACCCTGCTATTTGGATTTTGCGGTTGGCTTTATTTTTTACGTGGGTGATAGTTTGTAAGAGTTCGTCGGTTCCCTCAAAGGCTTTTATATGGGTTTCCACGGGGACGAGTACGTGTGTGGCCGCGACTAAGGCGATATAGGAAAGCAATCCTAAGCTGGGGGGACAATCTATAAGAATGAAGTCGTATTCATTTAGAACAGATTCAACGGCTTCCTTAAGGCGCAACTCGCGCATCGCAGCACTGACTAACTGCATTTCTGCTCCACTCAGTACTCGGCTTGCTGGAACCAAGTCCATGCCGTGAATGCCCTCATGAATCGGTAAGGGCTGCTCGTCGATAATGGCATCAGCAACGGTTTTTTGTAACTGAGATGGCACTAACCCCATGAATTTAGTCAAGGAGGCTTGGGGATCTAGGTCAATGAGGAGAACACGATGTTTTCGTCGCGCTAGGTGGTATCCCAGGTTTTGGGTCAGTGTCGATTTGGCGACACCACCCGCTTGGTTAAACAGGGCAATAATGCGGCATGGAGGATCAGAAGTTGACACTGGCATTATTCCTAGAAGATACGTTGAGGTTTTGTCAACAGGCTCGGTTTTAGTTTCCAGTTTACGTGTAACGGATGAAAAAAGTTTATTTTTGAATAGAAATTCTAGTGGTTTTTATATAACTTCACGTATGTAGATTGAACAGGGACACTATCATCTGGACTGTATATTTAAGATAAATGCTATGACAACCAATTTACCTATGAAATTGTCACACTTGCCCAACACTTTACCATTAGACGGTGCTGTTCGCATTGAGCTAGTAGAAGGAGTGCCGATATTTCGAGCTTCCAGCTTAGTACAGGGGCGAATTGAAGCATTATTAATTAAGCAAAAAGAATCTGCTCTTACTTCAGAGGAAGAAAAAGAATTAGATGAATATGAGGAATTAGACGATTATCTGAGTTTGGTGAATCGGATGATCAGAAATTCATCGCTAACTCAAAATCAAAGTGAATTATAGGAAACTAGAAATTTGTCTGCGAATCGTTACATTAGTGAAGCTACTCAAAATCAAGTACGACAACGAGCCAAGTCTTTGTGCGAATATTGTCACGCATCGGAACAATGGCAATATGTTTCCTTCACTGTAGACCATGTAATTCCTCTTACCAAAGGTGGTAATAATTCAATTGATAATTTAGCTTTGGCTTGTTTTCATTGCAATCGCCAAAAATCAGATAAACTTAAATCCTTTGATGAAAAGTCGTTATCTGAAGTACCTTTATTCAATCCTCGCACTGATAGTTGGCCAGAACACTTTTTTTGGTCAACAGATACACTCTTGATTATCGGTTTGACACCAATAGGACGCGCTACAGCCACAGAATTAGCATTTAATCGAGCCAGAATAATTAATATTCGTGCTGCTGATAGAGAAATTGGGCGGCATCCACCACCAGATGACCCAGTAAAAAGGAGCCAATGACGATTACATTTTGATAGTAGTATTCTCAAAGACCTTAAGAGCGATCGCCCAGGAGAATGAACGCTGTTTTACTGAGGCGATGAAGTTTTACAGGATTAAGAAACATAGTAATTAATTTCTTACCAAGGATTGTCACAAGCCTTATATAGCAAGGTGATTGAGAGCTTTGGCAGTGTAGACGTATTGAGAGGTCGTGGCTTGGATAGATTTATAGAAAGCGCAAAAGCCGTCAATCGAGTCAGAATCAAGTCACTTTCCCAACTTGGACAATCTTAGAAAGCAATCACCTTTCGGGTACTAGGCTTAAACTCGAATTTGGGGTTTTTGGGATAAACCCTCGAAAAGGGGGATTATGAAAAGTGAGTTTTGACGCTATCACCCTATAACTCTTGCCAGATAAGATTCTTGGCTAAACGCCGTCTCAGAAAATGTACAATTTGAGACAAGTCTGAATTATGTCTCTTTACATATCTCAAAATACCATTCTTAGATCGTCTAAGAAATAGTGATAATCTTCACCCTGAGTAGCTTTCACCGATCACGTACTAATAAAAAGAGTGAAGTACCATTCAACAAAAAATTCTAGAATCCGCCTTTTCGGAGGTTAATGCAAAAAACCCCAATTTATTTTATAGACTTAGAGGAACTCTAAGGCAATTTAGATAGTCAATCACCGCAATATATTAAATTTATTATTAAGAATTCAGTATTTTTACTAAATTATTGAGGGATGTATGATATTAGTACTATGATGTTTAACCGCGTTTTTAGTAAAAATGCGGTTATTACAGTAGTTAAAAGTTTAACAATTCATTTAATTATACAGAATTCACTTTATAATAAATTTTCTTTATATTACTACCTAATTATGAGGCTAAAATCTTCAAGAAAGCTGAGTTTTTTGTTGGGAATAGTCGTAATAGTTGTAACATTGTCTTCAAGCTTTCCTGGCTTTACTCAAATTGAAATTGATACAGACCAGGATGGATTACCTTCAGTTTTGTACTTTGGTTTGAGGATAGATTCTCCTCCTGTAAGCTATAGAGATGAAATTGGTAAGTGGAGAGGTTACTGCACAGATTTAATGATTGAGCTAAAAAAATATATTAATGATAATAATTCAATTAAAGTAAAGATAGAGCCAAGACAAGTCTCATTAAATAGCCGCTTTAGTGGTAAGAGTGACCAATATTTTAAAGATATCAATGATATTCCGCAAACAGTTTTAGATATAGAATGTGGCCCGAATTCAAGCAATAGCACTGAAAATTTTAATCAAGTTAAAAACAGTAGAGGAAGATTCTCTCAATCATTTGCTTCAACAAGTTTAAAATTTTTAGTAAAAAGAGAAAACAGTAGATACTTTGATAACAGTGATCCTAGTCGGTCTTTCAAAAATAAAACAATTGGAGTTGTCAAAAAAACAACTACAGAAACTATAATTCAGAGAGATTATAGAGCAAAGTGGAAACATATTGATAGGAAAAATGCTATTGAAGAGTTAGAAAATGGAGGCATTATAGCATTTGCTAGTGATGAAGTAGCTTTAAAGGGTATCCTAGATGCAGAAGAAAGGCATAATCACAATAAAAACAATATAAAATCTGACTACACCATAATACCTGAAGATTCACCCTTAAATGAAGAATCCTATGCTTTAGTAGTTTATAAACAAAATAACAGTCTTTTAAAATATGTAGATGATTTTTTAGGTACTGAAGAAGCTGGAGAACTGATCAAGAGACACAAATTAAGTAAGAAAGTATTTAGACCTAGCACTATTTTAGCAACCGAGAAGCCTATAATTACTCCAAGCCAGATTCATCCTAGTCAAAAATGGGAATGGGTAAAGTATATTGAATGGGTAAAGTATATTTTAGCCTTTTGTATGATACTAATTTTTATTAGAATTAGCGTAATTTTATTTATCAAAAGATTTCAAAATAAAAGTAAAGAAAAATCAGAAAGAGGTAGAAAACTGCAAATCAAGCATCCCCCTTTCGATACGCAGGAAACAGATTACAAGTCAGGATCGGGAGTATCTATACTAAACATTATCGGATTAGGATTTAACCAAACTCATCATCAGTCTAATAGCAATAAATCTATGGCAGATAACTCAGAGTCAAAATACCATACAGAAGATTCAAATGTTGTAAGTCTTGGGGATAATGCAACTGCAATACATAACAATATTTATGACTATTCCTCCAATATTAATTACTCATCTAAGCCGAATCTGGCAGAAGCAGCAGTAGAAATACAACAACTTCTAACGCAACTGCAAAATCAAGGATTGAGTGAGCAACAAGCTCGAAATAATGTTGCTAATAATCTAGCTACGCAGGCAAAAAGTAATCCAGCAGTCAAGGAAAAATTAGCAAAGTGGGGGGGGTACGTAAAGGATGCTGCGGCTAGTGGTTTGATAGGTGAAGCAGCAGTTGAGGTGATTAAATTGGCTTTAAAATTATCAGGGATATCCTAACTTTTACTATCAATGCTTATATATGAAATGTGCGTCCCTTAAAAACTTGCCGCTCTTAATTTTGCTTTTGTTTAAGAGATAGCTGATTCAAAAATCCAAAGCACGTATAATTAGGGCGTAGCGTCAAGTGGAAAAATTTTAAATCTTACATCCACAACGGAAATTAGCTATCAATTAATTGTCTGATATCTTCTAATCTATTTACTTTATAAAAGTGTCCTATAGCATTAGGTTCATAATCTTGTCTCCAATGATAGTGTGGATGTTTATAGTTGTATAATATACAGTTTGCTCCTGTTTCTAGACCTGGATTTATATCAGATTTTATTGAATCACCAACTATCCAAGTATCTTTGACTGGGAACTCCATATCTAGGATTGCCTGTCTAAAGACATCTACATCTTTTTTAGATACAACATTGATAAATTCAAAATAATTATTTATTCCAACAGCACATATTTTTTGCATTTGCCAACTACAATGGCCTCTTGTTATCAATCCCACCATATAATTTTTAGAAGCCCATTCTAGGATGTTCTCTGCCCCTTTAATTAGCTTAGGTATATTCTCCCTTACTGATTGTCCACAATATTTAATGTATGAAATAGTTATCTTAGATGTAGTCAAGTTAAATTTGTTACAAATAAGTTTATATGTTACTAGCATACTTTTTTCATAACGATATGGAGAAAATCCCATTTTTCTCATATAAATATGATCGATTTTCTCAAATTCCTCAATTAATGTATTTTCCTCTATTAATACTTCTTCTACAATTTTTTTTACAAAAGCTGAACGAGCTTGCCAATATACATCACTTGTATCTATGAGAGTATCGTCGAGGTCAAATATAATTAGCTTTTTTTTAGACATTCTGATACTAAAATTTTAAGAACAGAATACTGTGAATAATGTTGCGTAAATAAATTAGCTATAAATATTAGAGTTGTTAGTGGATTTATTTTGAGGACTTACATTTTGATTTTGTGGCTTATTATAGACAATTGTTAATATAATTGCGATTATACCAGTTAACGCTGCAACAAAAGTCAAAATTAAAGTCAGCCAAGTCATCCAATGATTCTGGACGATTTCTTTAGCTTCTTGTCTAGTAACGTATGGTGAATCTTTACCTTGAATAATTATATCAGATATATTATTTGTTGCTTGCTCTACGACACTAGCATTAAAGTCTCTTTCTTGTTGTTCTCGTGTAACATTTTTAGTGTAAGGACTGGTAGTGCTATGTGGTAAAACTTCAAAAATAACTGTAAAAATTGGCATATTTCTACTTATAGTTAATGGAACTTTTCTGAAATTGATTGCTTTGACTGTAAGACATCCTTTGAAACCAGGGTCAACATGACCTGGATTAAGAACAAGAAGGCTTCTTGAACTCTGTCCATTTATAGCAAAAGCTGTTGCCATAACATTTGTAGGAAGGTCAAGTTCTTCTAGAGTAAATATACTTATAATTTCCCCTGGTTCTATGGAAAACTGTTTATTAGCGTCAGTATGGAAATCATTTAATATTTGACCATTCTTAAAAATGGTTCCAATTCGCATATCATAACTACAAGCTTGCAGATTAGATTTGTTAGCATTTAATATCAAATTCCCTTGATCTATTGCAGCTTCAAGGTCTTGTTTAGCAATAACTCCTACAGGTGCGTTTAAAACATTTTGGGACATAGGCTTTAGCAAAAATTAAGGATTTGGTTAAGATTGTTGCAATCTAATAAAAAATATAACTTAATTGTTAGGCTTAACAAACTCCTTTACTACCAAGTAAAGTGATATCGTCGATTGCATTCCCTACATCATTCAAAAATCCAAAGCAGAGATAGCGTTTTGCTTCTGCTTCTCAGTGACACCCAGATAACGCTCCAACGCTGCCAAAGTCCGATGTCCCGATATCTCCTGTATGTGTCGCAAGGGTATCCCGGCATCGCTCATCCTGGTTAACGCAGTCCTCCTGAAACTGTGCGTACTAACCCCCTCAATCCCCAGCCGAGTACAGGTCTTCGACGCGATTATCAGTTCATTTCATTACTCATCAATCGTGTTCCACTTGATGCCAGAAAAGCGTTTGGAATTTACTTTGGTATATTTTTCCGTGTGGCGGATGTCCCTGTGCCCCAAAAATTCCTGAATAAATCTGGTACTATGCCCCTCATTCACAAGGTAGTAACCGCAAGCATGGCGTAACTGGTGCGGGTGGATTTTGATGTTTAACAGAGCTACTTCCCCCAACCTAGTCAACAATCTTTGTACCGCCGCCGACGTTAACCTCTCTCCCCTTTCCCCAATAAAAACGTAATTACCACCAATATTTAATTCCTTTAATTCTTTCAATGCCTCGATTTCATCCACAGGCAACGGATGCACCCCGCTATCACTACCTTTTTTGCGCGTGATAAAAATCTCCTCATCTAAAAAGGAAATCGCATCCCAGCGCAAATCGCAAGCTTCCGACACCCGCAACCCGTGGCGAAATATTAACAGTATCAACGCATAATTCCTCACCTTATACCGTCCGTAAACTTTTGCCGCTCGCAGTATGCTGTTTACCTCACGTACTGTAAGATATTCCCGTGACCTGTAATCCTCATTCTTACGACGTACCAGCATTTTGGCTAATTGCAACTGTTCGTATTATACGGTTAAATACCAACACTCCCCATTCTCCCAAACCCTGATTCTGTCGTGAATATCCACGCCTTAAATTGCCTCAGTTAAGCCACGCTTATCATTCACACCTTCAAAATCCCATTTTCACCCCCATTGATAAGTTTGGCAAATATCTATCCTTTTTCTCTATACAAGGCTTGGGGCCACTCCAAGTAGTGCTAACTTTTGGCACTAACTTTGGGATAGCTGCTCCCGAAGCGATGGCGTAACCGCCCGCCAAGAGCGATCGCTTTAATAGATGGGGGCATTGATATCAGAGTTGGCGCAAGTCAGGCGATGGCGTAACCGCCTGCCAAGAGTGCGATCACCACCGTTGCTCAGGCGAAGAGAACATCTCCCTTTCTAAATATTCATCACGCCATGCTTTAGGCTTCCAATTATTCTGTAGGGCACGAATTAATATCTTCTATAACCAGTTCGCATGGCAATAATTTCCAACTCATCACCAAGCCCCTTCTGATTAAGTGCTTCCAAATATCTTTTCCCTCGCTCAGTAATTAAAAAGTGTTCCTTTAATTTGATTTCTCTATTACTTCTATCATGAAAAATTGTGTTGCCACCCATCTCATCAATTAGCCCTCTATTTCTTAATCTTTCTAATAAATCTTGTCCTTTTGGATAATTGAAATCGTACTTATCGTTTGGCTCTTCACCTGTAATTTTCCGAAGAGTGATGTACTCATACGCATCTAAAACTGTTGAAATTAGCAGAGCATTAATATCGTTTCCTAACTGATCTACTTTGACCTCAACTTTTTCTGCAACCTCAGATATCTTTGCAGATAGTTTCGCTTCTAAACCATCTTTTTTAAGAGCAAGATTAGTGATATCTTCGATACGAAGAGTCAAGACCAGTAAAACTGTAACTACTCCAATTGCAAGGAGTAGTTCTATAGTGGCTTGACTAGTTAATAGCTTTACAAGTAACAGTATCTCAACAGTAACAACCGATAAGAAAACTGCCCACCATTTAGATGCCATTTTTGACTCCTCATTCTCTATGTTGTGCCTAGCTGTACTAGTATGGTAGTGCGACCAAAGACTCCTGTGTTAAAAATAGGGCCATACTTTTGCAAATTTTGGCGACAGAATCGATCCGGATTCGCAATGTAGCTAAATGTGTCATACCACTTTGGCTTTCTTGGTGGAGTGGTAGTGCCAGTAGGTGGCGCTTGTCCATCCTCAATTACTTTTACTTCTTCAGCATTGGCAATGTTGTGCATAGCATCCTCGGTGGAATAAATTGAACTTTCCCTTCGATACCCCACGACTAATAGTGTTGGTATTGCTCCACACTTTCATCCCCAGTAATTGTAGCGGTTGATATGGCTCAAGCACTGCATAAGCGACTATGAGACAATCCGCTCACGCTATCGCGGAGCGTCTGCTGGTGTCTAGGGTAGTGTCCGAAGCGTGTCTATACTGTATAAGGGTTTCAGGCTTTGGTGTCTGTAGTGTCTGGAGTAGGCATGTCCGCGAAAAAAGGGCGTTTTTGGGGGCAGACACTCTTACACCAATCACCGTAAAACTTGATTAAGCTTGATAATACCCTCGCCTATCCAGGCTGCTAAATCAGCCCCAACAATTTCGTACATCCAGCCCTTGATTTGCTCAACAGTGAATCTCTCACCAGCCACTTTAAAGTTGCCCTTGAACTACCGTTGGCTGATAAAACCTGCTTATGGTTGCAGCAACGATTGGGCTAGTTAGGGATATAGAGATTTTGTACAAAAATAAACCCCACCAATCCCCGACTTAATCCTTTCGCTCTCCCCACCAATACATCATTCATTCACAATCAAGTTATAGTCTATATAACCAAGCATCGCCCCTCTTTTTATCGCCTCATAACTGTTCTTGACGTGCCATTTACTGTACAAATCGCTGGCGTAATGTTTGACTGTACTAACAGAGAGAAACATTTCTTTGGCAATCTGTTCAAAACCTAAACCCTGAGCCAGTAAACGCAGGACTTGTATTTGTCGTTCGGTGGGAGAGTCAAGCAAGTTTTTGTCAACGGAGTTGGGGTCAATATATCTATTTTTATCAAGGCTTTTTAACAGTTTTTTAGCCAGCTTCGGGTCAAGCAAGCATTCATCAGAGTAAGCTCTTTTGATGGCTAGTTCAATCAATTCTACATCAGCACTTTTGAGCATATAAGAATCAGCCCCATGACGAAAAGCTGACTTAATAAAGTCGGAATGAGTCTGATTAGTAAAAATCACCACTTTACTATTAGTCTTTGTTTTAATTGAGCGAGTCAGTTCTAGACCACTCATATCAGGTAATAGTAAATCAACTAACACAACATCAGGGTTGGTCTGTTCAATTAACTGAAAACCTAGCTTTCCACTGGTAGCATCACCAGTTACTTCTATATCAGGAGATTGTGAAATAGCGCCTTTGATGCCTAAGAGTGTGAATATTTCTGGTTCAACAATTACTATTTTCAGCATGATTTTATTAATCCTCTAATAATAAATGGCTGTTTATGAGGTTATTTATTATTGGTGTCTAGCGGACACGCTAAAGACACTTGGTGTCTGGGTGGTGTCTAGGCTGGTGTCTGCTGGTGTCTATGCTGTATAAGGGTTTTGGGGTTTAGTGTCTGTGGTGTCTGGTGTCCTGTGTCCGCTAAAAAAGGGCGGTTTTGGGGCTAGACACCAGACACCTTAGCAGTCAAATTTGATTGAGCTTGATAACACCCTCGGCTATCCAGTCCGCCAATCCTGCCCCCACAATTTCATACATCCAGCCCTTGATTTGCTCAACAGTAAATCTCTCACCGTTCACTTTAAAGTTGCCTTTGAACTCTCTTACATCAGCTTCAATTCGTTCAGTTCTGGTGAGATATTCATACATTTTTTGCGCCATTGGTGATAGTTTCTTAGGTTCATCTTGGGTGTCACCTGCTTTGTTACCAAGATTGAATTCCAGTTCATAAATGCGCTCTAGAGTAGCTTTATCGATGGGGGGATTGGGGTTAGATTCTGCTGGGAGAGCGTCGCTAAAGTCAGATATTTTCGCTGTCATTTTTGGCAGATTAACATCAAGCCATTCGTTGGAACTGTCGAGTTTAACATGAGCAAAACCAGTCGATGAGGGCTGTAGTGTAACTGGATCTACTTCTGCCAAACATTCAACTTGGAGCATTTTAGAAACCAGATTATGCAAGCCCTTGATACCAAATAAACAAGTCTGGGTATTGTTGTGAGCTACGACAGTAATGGGCATCTCTTGTTTACGGCTTTTGGTCAGTGCCAGCTTGCCGAATTTGTCTAATAGTTCAGCATCTTTAATGAAGTCGCCGTATGTGGTTGCTTCCTCACAAATTAGAGATAAAGCTTTGCCTTCTGCCCAAAGTTTCTGCCGCCATTGCGACTCACTCAATGATGAATTATTAAAGGTTTTTAACCGTGATTCTAATTCTTGAACGTAATCGCGGATCTGCTGTTCAATATCATCCCAGGAGTGGTAACTTTCAACTCCTCGCCATTCACTACGGTTCGAGTCGGGGTCAAGGACAATCACACGGTAGCCGGCTTGTTTTTTGAGTTGGATTACATAACGGGCTAGCCAAGATTTACCGCCTCCCTGATTGCCCCAGATAAGGGCAGTTTGTTTAATTAGGTTTTGCACCCATGCCGTTTTATTGTCCTGTGGTGCAATCGCTCCTGCTTCAGATCCAGTAACCTTGTCGTTGGGGTCAATCGTCCCCGCTAAAGTCTGGCTACCTTGCAAATAGGGCGTTTTCATCTCACGTAGCTGCTTAATGTAATCTGCCTTCTGTTGCTCGGTCATCCCCGCCGTTTGCGCCTCGAAAAGTGCATCAGTCGCATCTAGCTGGGCAACTTGAATCTCAACGTCAGAGTAAATCTCGGCTTTGGTGATATCCACAGTGCGATCATTGGCGATTAGATCCAAGTCAGCTTGCAATTGGACTTCTGCGATCGCAACATCTCGGTAACTCTCTAGTAGCTCAGAACGTGCCGCCATTTCTGCTTTCGCTGTATCCCGTTTTTGGGCGATGTCTTCAAAAACTGCCCTCTGCTTCTCTTCATCTTGGCAATGGCGAAGCATCCACCCAGCAAGCGCAAACCCCAGGAATCCCCCAAACGCCCAAAACGGTTTATATGGGTTGGTCGCTTTCACCAGCCCATTAACGCCCATAGCTGGGTCACGTACTACTTGGCGCGGCATCCCTTCTAGCTTCCACTGCTCCCAGTAATGGGGGGTCATGCGGAATGGTCTGTTATTCTGATCCTGACATACCAATTTTTTCTGGGGAGTCCGAACGCAAAAATAAATGCGGTCGCTTGACTCCCCTTTCCAAGCCATCGCCGCAGAGCTAATACCCACAGTCAAACTCAGCCCAATGGCAACAGCTTTCTTGTCCATTGGTAGGCGACCAAACCACAACATTAAACCCGATTGTTGCGACTCGGATAACTGTTTATGTTTCTCGCTTAAATAGTTCATTTACTCTTCCTACCACCAAATAGAAAAATCATTAATATCGCTAGAAATATGCCCACTCCTGCACCATCCATCCAACTTGAAGATTCAGCAGTTTTTGGCTTATAAACCGACTCAATTGAAGTATTAGCTGTTTGTGTGGAAGTCCGAGCTTCATTCCACTCACTAATCGGGTCAGAAAGCGCACATAATAACGCCAGTGATGCACTGCAACCAGTCATTAAATTAGTGACGAAATTATTAAAGCCTTCACCCGTTGCAGTGGCAGTAAAATACAGGTGTGCAGTTCCCACAGCAAGAAACATTCCAACTGGGTGAACCTGCAATAGATGAAAGGTGAAAATAACTGCACTATTCAAGCAACTGCCAGCGACAATTTCACAGGCATTACCAGCACGTCTAAATGTCCGACCTCTATTATTTTCTGGTAGTGGTTGTGGCTGTTCGGGTTGTTGATGCTGATGTTGTTGTTGTGGTGTTTGTGCCAGCCCTTCATGCAAAAAAGGGCTGACGCTATGAGGATCTTCATTTCGTTTCCTTACTAGCATCAGCCTTACCTAATTAATTGATTATCTGTCGCCTAACTTCTGCCATAAATTACCCAACATTGCACCCCAACCGCGAACTGTTCCTGTTGCAGAAACACTAGACGCAGGTGGATGATTTTGGCTAGTAACTGGTATCACTTCTTGGGGTGTTTGATTGGGTTCTAATGCCCTTGAGCCAAACCTTGCACGGGCTAAAAGTTGTTGGCGTTTCTCTCTCAGTCCTGTTGTGATGGCTTGACGTTCAGCTTGCACAACTTGCCTGTTTTCGATACCGCTAATCTTGTTTTCATGCCGCCACAATTCTGCTTGTAAATCGTGGTGTAATTGGGCTGCAACTTCGGTTAAAGCGTGTTTACGCTTCTGGTCAATTCGCAGCAAGTCGGCTCTATCTTGGGCATCTATTTTACTCATTTCCGAATCAAACTCGGAATTAAGCTTGCGAATTTTAGCGATAGCACCCGCAACATGAGAGCCGTATTGTTTACGAAGTTCAGTCCAAGTTACCTGACCTTTTGTTAGCTTCTCCATCGCCTCAAAGACCACCTTGGCATTGTCCAAAAATGGTTCTAATCGGTCACTTAACTCTTGGGCATTATTTGCATAATCAGCGAACTGTTCGAGCTTATTTATATCGGAGAGATAGCCCAAAATATCAGACTCAAACCCTCCCCATGCTTGCGCTTTTTCATCAATATGGCTTGCATGACCAACGACCGGATTACGTATTGCAAAATCCATTACTGAACCTCCTAATAAGGTATGTTGTCGTAGTCGATATCGCTCGACTCTTGAGGCACTTCATCCCAGTAACCCATCTCTTCAAATCGGTTATAAATTCTCGCTGCTAATTGCCTTATGGGGTCGTCAAAATCATCAGAGATTAAATCAAATCTGTTCTCACCAAACGCCAATATATTTGCAATATCCGCGTCAATCCCATTACCCAAGAATTGACCAAATGCAGCAGAGTATGGATGGTCATCGATAGTTGAATGAGTTGCTAAGAATTCCGTTCCTGTGAAGGGTGGGTAATCTTCACTCTCGAATATTGGTGTAGAGAGTGCCTGAATATCGGACTCAATCATTGATGCCCATTCTTCAGGATTTTCTACTTTGAATTGCTGCTTTCTTAGGGCGGAGTCGGTCAGAGGCGATTTGCCCCAATCATTGGGATTTTTGTAATCGAGTGCCATGTTAAAATCCTTCTGTACTTTTCGTTTTGCGGCGAGAGATACATCCTGATTAGGCGATCGCCAAGCTTGCCGGCAGGTGCGATCGCTTCATCATCAGTTCTCACAAAACTCAACAAGTTCAAAAACCTCCCTCTGCACTTGGTTTTGGCTTAATTCTTTTCTTCTGCCTTTCGAGTCATTGAAAATGAAAGGGGCATTGACTCGACAATTAGACCGATGGCTGTAGCGGAGTTGTTGACCACGGAATTGGTACAGGTGGTTACGTTGTAAGGCTGTCATTGAAAGCATAAGTTTGTCCCTCAACTTGGGAGTAGAATTCGATATTTAGGATGGCTTCGTGAATCTCCATCAAGGCTTGAACGGCATCACCCATCTTTAAGTCATTCGATGTATTGAACCGCTCGGACGCTTCAATTTGTTGATAATTTGGCGATGCTTGCACAAACCTTAAAGTCTGTTCGCAACCGAGAATGATGGTCATAATTTCGGTTGTTGTTAGGCTCGGTTGTGTCTTTTGGGTGTCTTGGTCGCTCATGACTTGTTTCTTCTCCTTTGAGCTTTTATCGGTGCGGTTGGTGCTTCTGGCTGATTACTTGGGGATTGTGGCTGACTCGGCCTTTGAAGTACATAGCTGATGGCCCCTGCACCCCCCACGGCTGCGGCAATGGTGAACATATTGTTTCTGCCAAGCTGCTGCACTCCGAAGTAGCCAAGGGCTAATGCTGCTGCTGTTGCACCAATGCCTAAAACCGTATTTCTGAATGTGGTTCTGCTCATGCTGCCCCTTTAAAATTAGTGACCATTGCGCTAAGTGCTGATTTATTGGGCTGTGTAGATTGCGGTGTTTCGGGTTTGGGCGATGATTGGACATTACCGTGTTGAAAAATCAGCTTCTCTACACCTGCTGATAATGCTTGTGTTGGCGCATCTTGAGGTAAATCAAAAATCTTGCACAATTCAATTACTGCTAGGTAGGAGATGGTTATACGCCGAGATTCGTAATTCATTGATTAAGCTCCTCTTGCAATTTGAGTTAATAGCTTTAACCCCAAAGCATTGATAAATTGGGGATTATTCAAGACCACAAAGCCTAAACCGGCTAAGTTCTGATCCACCACTGGCAGCGAAACACCCCCACCCCAGGCGACAAGGTATTTCGCTCTATCGAGGTAATTACCAGCAGTCACAAAGTTGGCGAATTTCTCAATCCTGTTACTCCACCACTGATCTAGACATTGGCTGTACTCTGTTTCAAACTTCTTGCCTGTAAGGTGGTTGCCTCCATAAGTGAAAGTGCCTTCAAGAATCCCCTGGTTCACCAAGCTGGGCGAGTGCTTCACATCCTTGGACAGCAGACTTACTTTGTCGTTTCGTTTGTCTAGTGCCTCTGCAATCATCGAATGCAGTTCACCCGCTCCACCTTCAATCAAGTGACGGTCTATGACTGCACCACTGCCGTTAAAGACAGTTACAAGCCAAGTTGATGAACCGATATCGAGTGCGATCGCTAATTCTGAGGGGTCAAGTACCAGGGACGCTTCACCGAATAAACAGTGGGCAATGCTTCCAAAACCTTCGGGGTAAATGCCAGTAACAACGATTTCAACTGTCTTGGTGACAATGGAACGAGTTACAGGGTGCAGATGTTCAAAGGTGTGAGTGCCTTCAACCCTGCATTTAATCTCAGTTGCCCAGCGTTCGGGGTTGTGGTTGCTCAAACTAATTTCTAGCTTGACCCCATCGGGAATATTCAGAACTGCTAAGTCTGCAAGAATGCTTTCTAGTGCCAGTTCTGCTTTTTTGGCTTTATCCTCGTGCAGCAAGGTGTGGTCACTTTGGGCTAGAGCCGCACTGCCCCAGAAGAATTGAATATCTTTTAAGTCAAGCCGCGTTCCTTGTACATAACGCACCCATGCCCCATCTTTTGAGATGGTTTCGTGGTGCATGATGTTTCGGTTGCGAACTAGTGAGTATGCGGCTGGCATCATGATCGAAAAATCACCGATGATTGCCTTGCCATACCCTGCTCCTGAGTCTTTCCCAGCGATGAGGTCAGTTAGCCCGGATTTGGCTAACAAGTCTGCTTGAACTAGCCAATTTTTGGCATTGGAATATATAGCTGTCATGGTTCTGATAATTGTTAAAGTCTTGATTTGCGAGGATTTACCAGGATTTTTAGCTAAATCAGCACAAATCCAGATATCCAGTTACAGGTTCGCCTTAACATCACTTTCTGGCTTCTGTTGCCTTTGTTTTGTGGCTGTTTTTGGCTAACTAATGCTATGTTAACCTATATAGGTAAGTTAATGCAACTTACCTATATTACTTATTTGCTGTAACTTAACCTAATGCCATAATTGAGCCAAGTACAGCAATAGGTGAGATGGATAACTCTGAAGAAACAGGAGATAAAACAGTGAAACTTGTTGTTTTCTTGTCGGACGATGAGCGAACACAGTTTAAAATAGCCTGCGCTCGTAATAAAACGTCCATGAGCCAACAAGCAAGAGAACTAATTCTCAATTGGATAAAGTCTGAAGAAAAATAGGAAGTACCAACTGCCAGCACTGGATAAAGAGTCTAATAAATAGCTATTGGTTCAAAAATGTAGTGTCAAGCATTAGTATCAGTAAAGAAAAAGCTAATTTCACATCATTATTTTTGATGT
Organism: Chroococcales cyanobacterium; assembly: GCA_038259325.1. GTDB lineage: Bacteria > Cyanobacteriota > Cyanobacteriia > Cyanobacteriales > Nostocaceae > Nostoc. The sequence goes on from JBBSOX010000077.1 coordinate 19,569, forward strand.
CCCCAATGTTAGCCGTGAAAGACCCACAACCCGATTTTCAACTCCCGCCGCACAACGAACCGGCATTAGAGATGCTTAGGGAGGCGAAAGACTATGCTTCCACTCAAGCTCTAGCGGCTGGTGGTGCTGCGCTGGCTACAGGAGGCATAGTTCATCCTTTTGGCTGGGTTCTTTTTGGATTGGCTTACAAGCCATTGGTAGCAATTCAAAAACTGGCGCGGTTAGAAAAATTAACAGCTGTACTTTTGAATGAGTTTAAAAGCAAGGGGATACAAATCTTTCCTGTGCTTAAGCCAGAGGATAAGAACCCGATTGACTTGTTTATCAGGTTTCCACAAAGAGCGCACTTGTTTATCTCCATTCGTTCGCGCGGAGATAGTGAGGTTGTCTACAACGAAACCAAAGAAATTATCCAGGTCAAAAAGAAGAATAAAAGTGGTTTAACCACCTGGAAACCCTGTCCACTAGTTGAGCTATCGGATTATGAGAGATGGCTAACTAAAAATAGAGCCTTGTTCGGAATGTCCTCGAAAGAGGTGACAAAAACGCCGACAGTAAAAGTTTTGGTCTTATGGCCTCCTACCAAGGCGGCTAGTGATCACAATCCACATCTTTATTCTGAAGTTGGAAGTATGAGACTTCTAGCTCTCAGGAGAAAAGGTACTGCATTTGTTATTCAACAGGAGGAAGTCACCGAGTTTGTCAAGGCTTGGTTAGCCAAGTACGAATAGACTAAAAACTGAAAACCCCACGTCTCGACGAGACAGCAGGGTTTTCAAACGGAATTGGGGTTATCGGGTCGCAAGCCTAATTAATATCCCTAATAGTAATCTTATCAAACCTTTTGGAGTGTTAAGCCATTGTAACACTGACTACTCAGAAAAACATTAACTCAGCAATTTTACCTGATTATATTTCTGAACGTTTGTACTAAAAGATTACTTTCGGGATAGCTCCAATTCCTCCAACACACTTCAGGAGGAATAGCTCTCATGTCACCATTACAACAATTTAATCACTCAGTATCGGCGCAATCAGCAGATGCTCAAGGGGCAAATTCTGCTGCAAAGACAAAACTTGAGTTGATTGAGAGTCGGATAATCAAGTTTGCGTTTAACGCCACTGGCAGAAACAAAGACTGGGACTTTAAGAAGCTGGCCGGTAACTTCATTGATGTAGAGGGCACTCTAGCCGATGTCCAGCACCACATTAAAGCAGGCCACGCCATCTGTGCTGGCTTATTGGGTGGCAAATGGCGCAGTAAGGCCAACGTCATCGGTTCTCAATGGTTGCTCCTTGACATTGATAATTCCGATGTCGCCCGTGATACTGACGGCAAACCAATCAAGGACGCTAACGGCAATTCTATCAAAGTTTACAAGCACCAGTTAACCATAGAAGAAGCCCTAGCCCATCCCTTCATTAAAAAACACTGTGCTTTAATTTACACTACAGCCAGTCATAAACCAGAGTGGCACAAATTCCGGTTGGTTTTTCTTCTCCCCGAATATGTCCAAGGCGCTGACACTGTAGAAGCTTGTACACGCTTCCTCATGCAGCAGTTGCCCCATGACCCAGCTTGTAAAGACGCAAGCCGTGTATTTTACGGCAGCACAGAGGCAGAATTCCCGCTTGTTAACCCTGAAGCCACTTTACCAGCAGAATGGATTCAGGAAGCGATCGCGATCGCGCAACAGGAACGTATTGAGTATCAGCGACGAATTCAAGAAATTGAGTCACGGCGTAAACAGTGGCGTGAGGTTTCCCTCACTGAAGGCTGGGACATTGACCAGCTAATCCAACAAGCGCTTTCATTCATCCCACCACGTACCCCAGGAAGCGGTAACTATGACGAATGCCGTCAGGTGTTGATGGCACTGGTTAACCATTATGGGGCATCTGAGGCGGAAATTATAGCAGAACAGTGGTCGCCCAGCATCAAGGGTTCAACTTGGAACATCCACGCCAAGATTCGCAGTTTTCGACGTGGGGGAATTACTCTAGGAACACTGTTTCACATTGCCAAACAGTATGGCTTTCGCTTCCCGCAACGGCAGTATGAATATAACGAACGCGACGAAGGAATAATTAGCCGTGAAGAGTGGGAGCTTGGGCGAGTTAGAGAGGACAAGAGATGCTTCCAAAATTTATTAAAGCAAGCAATCGCGCCATTTAGTTCGATATTTAAAGGATTTAAAGCCCCACCAACACCCAAGCCCTTACCCGAACTTGACACACCTTCGCCCAATGTAATTATTTACAAACCCGGCAATATCCCGTACAGAAGCGAAGTTACAGGCAATATCTCTATCTCCTGCCAGCCAGAAGAACATATTACCGCTTGGGTGGAAGCTGTTTCTAAAGGCTGGACGCAAATCTTAGATAATTCTCACCCAGGACTCGGTAAGTCTTACAACGCGGGGCAACTGACGGCGGGGCTATTCGGCGTTGATAAACTAATTTACCAGGATGCCAACCACAGAAACCCATCCACACTGCCGATTGAAGAAAACTTTGTTGACTTACCAGTGCGGCACAACGGCTTTAAACTAGATCCCACCCGCAAAACTCCTACAGGTGAGGACTTTAAACTGTGGACTAAAGCGGGTGAGACTGCTGACACTGATGGCAATTGTCACAGAACTTATTTATTTAACGCATTTCGTAACAAGAATTTTAGCAGCCTTGATTTTGAAGAGAGCGGCATTAGTCCCATCTGTGGCGGTTGTTCCCTTAAAAATCAGTGCCGTTTTGCCAGTGGTGACGGTTTTGGCTTCCGCTTTCAAAAGCGCACTGCAATTCAAAATTATTCTGAACTTAGAGCGCACCCCGACTCTACACCAGTTACCTTAACTAACGCTGCTGACCAAACTTTCACCGTTGGGCGGTTATGGGAAGAAGCTGGTACACTCATCAAGCCCGTGCGTAATGTTGATGTAAACCTCAGCGATTTTGAAACCACCGTCGGCAAGCTGCTACTGTTAGAACCAAATATCATGTCACACCTGCAACCTGCCCTCTTGGTTTTACACCAACTGTTTACCAAAAAAATTAAGTCCACTAACCGCTACGGCTTTGATGATGCCAGCATCCGAGCGCTGCTGCCCCCTTTCCCCGAAAACTTAGATATCGAAGCCTTTCGCCAAGCCTCAGAACCTGATTTAACTTTCTTAGAGGACTTGGACTCAATTGATATTACCCAAGATAAACAACTCAAAAAAAGCTCTGCGGCTCGTTATGCTGCCAAAAAGGTGACTAAGGACAGCGCACGAACGGCAGGCAGGGAGTTTCTTGACTTGCCTAATTACTGGTTGCCTGACTTTCTCGAAGCTTGGAAGGGTGACGGTAGTTTTCAGTCTCAATGGGGTGTACTCAGCATTTACCGCCGAAACCCCAAGCATACTGAATTGGCCAAATCTGCCCAATTTAATATTTACCTTGATGCCACATTCAAATCTCAACAGTTGAAATTGAAACTGGGCATCGATGATCCTGTGTTAATAATTGAGCAACAACGCCCAGACTACGACAATTTAAAAGTCGTCAACGTTACTGGGCTAGGTAAACTGCCCAAAAATCGCTCTTCCCCACTTACTGCCCGTGTTAATGCCCTCAAAGAAACCTTGAAAGAACTCTGCCCCACCCTTGGCATTATCGATTGGAAACAAATTGCAACCCAAGCTCTTGGCGGCACAGAATACGGTCACTTTGTCGATGGGCGTGGTGTTAATCGGTTTAGTGATGTTGAGGCGATCGCTTCTTTTGGCATTCCCTACCAAAACATCGGTGTTTTAGCAGCACAATATCAGGTGATGACTGGTGAACCAGTCAACCTGGAAGATAAAAACAGCGCTTTCCAAAAGTATCTCACAGACCTGATCCGTGCAGAAATCATCCAAGAGATTGGGCGATTACGCGCTCATCGTCGCTCCAACGTGGAGCTAACATTCTACTTCTGCGCTGATTATGATTTGGGTTTCCTCGATCGTGAATTACCAGGAGTGAAATTAGAAAGCGTTGATGCCTGCGACTTCTGCATTGAAGCTGGTAGCCGCGACCAGCAGACCGGACACGCCATAGTCAACGCTTTCACTCAGCTTTGGCAGTCGCAGCAGAAAATTGGACAAAAGGCGATCGCCAAAATCATAGACACTACCCAAGGATGGGTGAGCCGATTTACCCAACGTTGGGGGGGCTGGCAGCACTTTAAAAAATTATTACTCCTGCTATTAGATAGTCTTAATAGCGGTAGTAATAAAAATTTGGCTGACCTAGACGAGGATGAAAAGTGGCTAGCCCGTACATACTTCCCGATGTTGATTGCTGAATCAGAATCATCACCAGAAGATGCCTTAGAACACGTCGCTGAAGTTGCCACAATCTTTACTAATACTGCACTGCGGCGAGTTTTACACTCATGTAGCCCGGCTGTTAAGGCTGACTTGCTGATGATTGTACTGAGTTGTCTGCCTACTGAAGTTTATTCAATTTCAGTTTCTCCACTCTCTGCATCACTCGCAGAACCTGCACTATCACCTTGAACAGTCATAAGAACTGATTCCAGACGATAACCAGCTTCCCGAATGTAATATCCAGCTGCACCCACGTCTTCAAACACACTGTCAAATTGGGGATGAGTTGACGGAAAAATCTTTCTCAGGCGTTCGCTGATTCCTGAGAGTTCTTGCTGAATTGCGATTAGTTCTTGAGTATCATCATCCATGATTTATTTACCACAAAGATAGCTGCCCCGGTGAAACATTTGATTTTCCACCCCTATGGTATAAAAGGTGACAAGCACTACAAAGAGCTATAAGGTTGCCTCTGTGGTTATTTGCTGGATTTCTGTCCCAATGATGAACCTGTAAAGTGTACACTCTGCGTTTTGAGCGTGTTAGATGTGGTGTTTTTTGACCAGGGGCTATGCAGTGTAACCCGCACTTTTGACAACGCCACTGTGCTTGTTGCTTAACGTCCGTGGCAATTTCTGACCAATTATCTGGGTATAGAGAATAGGTGAACGTCATCAGTCTAATTAAACTAAAGCTTTGAGAATTGTAATGCTTCTACGGCTGGGCTACGTTTTAAAAAATATTACTCCTGCTATTAGATAGTCTTAATAGCGGTAGTAATAAAAATTTGGCTGACTTAGACGACGATGAAAAGTGGTTTGCCATCGCAAGGTTACAAAGACAACTGCAAAGCCAGTAATAACAAAAACTGTTATTATAATAGCTATTCTGGTTAGAAGGTGAGGCATAAATGAATATTTCCCTGACTCCTGAGCTAGAAGCGTTTGTGCAGAAACAGGTTGAGTCTGGTTTGTACCATTCTCAAAGTGAAGTGATTCGGGAAGGATTGCGTCTGTTGAAACGCTTTAACGACCATTCCGAGGAATATAAACTGTGGCTCAATGAACAGATTGCCATTGGTCTAAGCCAACTTGACAATGGCCAAACTCTGACTGCCGAAGGCGCACGCTTACGCATTCGTAACAAAGCGCAAAAGTTGATGAAAAAATCCGAGTGATGAACCCAAAACCTTATGTTCTCTCTGAGCAAGCAGAAGAAGACTTGGCTTTGATTTACGCTTATATTGCGCGAGATAATCTAGATGCTGCCGAACGGATGCTGGATAAACTGCTTTCTGCTTGTGAGTTGCTGACAGATAATCCCAGGATAGGGCAGTATCGTTCTGACCTGACACCGTTACCCGTTCGTTTCTGGTTGGTGCATCCCCGCTATTTCCTGATCTATCGAGGGGAAAACCCTGTTGAAATCGTGCGTGTACTGGCAGCCAATATGGATATTGCGCGAGAACTTGCTGGAGAATAATTAGGCATCCACATAGTCAACGCCAAAACAGGAGCTAATTCAGTCACAGCAGAAAATCGCGTTGCTCCCTCCCTTGCTGATACCTCCCAGGAATACCTAAGTCGATTTAGCAACCTTTGCGGCGGCTGGACTACGTTTAAAAAAATATTACTCCTGCTATTAAACCGTCTTTATAGCGGTAGTAATAAAAATCTCCCAGAGTTTACTGATGATGAAAAGTGGTTTGCCAGTGAATACTTCCCGATGTTGTTCCAACACCCCGAATCACCGCCAGAAACCCTATTAAATGACATATTATTCTGTACAACCCACAAAAAATATATAGTCCAAACATCAGGCTTTATAAAGATAAAATTTTATATGTTAACCTTTACGAGAATTTTCTTTTCGTAGGGAGCTATTAGCATCTTTAATTTCGTCAATCTTGAACTCTTTAAATTTTTCATATCCTAAATGAGTTTCATGCCACATATCTATTAAAGAGGAAGATTTGATAACAATTCGTTTTTCAACTTCAATATTAAAGTTAAAAAAGTTGATAAGTTTAGCCGAATAATCGCAAATTAGCTCTTGAAAGTTATTTATCGGGACTCCATTTTGAATTTTGTTGCCAAGTTTATCTGTTACGATAAATTCTATATTGTCTTTGTCAATCCCGTGTAATTGGAAACTTAACATGATTTGGTCATCTTGAAATACAAACAATTTTTCTCGTTCAAAAATATCGATTTCGTATGAGGTATCAGCTGTTGATCCTCTGGGTGCTGGTATCCGACTTCTCAAGAAAACTTCATATTTAATCTCCTTGAGAACTCTTCTTCTGGGTATGTTCCGAATTGCTAATCTAAACCCGTACTGAGGTACATATCCAAGTCTTGGTAGTCCTTCTTTTCGGGCTGCCCACTTTAGTAAAAGATATTGGATTGCAGGGAAAGCAAAGAAAGTGACCAGTGCTAATAACTGGCTAATTGATTGCTCTAAAATTTTATCCATACACGCTCAAACATCCTAAATTACAGCATTTTCCCTGATTTATAGCTTTTACATTAGCATTATCTTGAATTTTCTTTGTTTACTTGCAGTACCTTCATGCCAGTGAAGTAATGCTAGACTGATTAATCTGCATTAATAATTTTTCAAGTCTTTCCTAAAATTGTTCCTATCTCTGGGTTTTGCACCTTCAAGTCTCAAAAAGTTGCCACCCTTAATCAACTCTGACTCCTGATTTCATATCCACACAGATAACCTAGCTTGCTTATGGTTAGTGACTCGTGGGTTACTGCTTCTGTAAAAGTTAAGTCAGAAAAGTCTATTGCTTAGTAGACCCTATCAACAAGACGTAAAAAATTTACCTCGATTGGTTATTCAACTCGTTCTTTAAGTCTGATTCAACCTCTTGCTGCTGTGCTGCTGGTTCTTGACTTTTTCTCTTCCCCTTGCCACTACTAAAAGGTGCTTTCTCAGTCTGACTACTCGCTTGAAGTGAGGTAGTATTTACCTGTGATGGCTGAGTTTCAGTAGCCAGATTCTCTGACATACTACTATCGCCGTTATCAGATGCCTTCTGTCGGCGACGAGTGCTTTTCTTCAACTCACCCAATAAATATTTGATTCTGCTGCCACTCAAATTAATCCCCAGCCCTTTCAGCATCTCTGAAACTTCGTCGTAAGTGTAGCCGTACTTATTAGAGGTCAGCTTCTCAATGTACCGTCTCATTTTCCTGATAGCTTCTCTGTCCGATATATCCTCTCGCTCTTTTGGCTTCTGCTCCTTAAGCGCTTTGATAGCCTCATCAATCTTGCTTTTAGTAATCTGATCAGAATCTTTTGGTTCAACCATTGCTATGAAATTAAATTGATTATCCTAATTCTCTTATCTTCCACTATTTTTATAAAAAGTATAAGTCCAGATTCTCAGATGGTTTCAGCTACGCTGATTAGAATTTTTATTGCTGCTACGCCGTTACATTATTTATTAGATGCTGATATATTTCTCCCGCTCCAGCTACGCTGTTGCTATGTTTCCCCGATGTTGACTGTTGCTGACTTTAGCCAAGACACTCCAGCTACGCCGTCGCAGTGATTCAGCAAACACTGATATAATCATGAGGTTTCAGCTACGCTGTCATCAGACTTCATCCCACCCGGAATCACCCGAAACCTTCCCTCCCAGCTACGCTGTTGTCCCCTCGCCCCCAGTCCTCTGCTGTGCCTCCGTACATACGTAGCATCTGACACCTTACCTCCCCCCGTATTTGGGCTAGAAGCCAGCCATGCCTCAAAGCTTACGCTTTGTCTCGCTGCGCTCGAACGGCAGACTGGTTCAAGTGGGGAAACCCCCCTTGAAAAACCCCCCTCGCAATGTCCCTCAATCTTCTCAACTTATGGCGAACCGCAAGCAGTCTAAAGCTCTAGTCCGAAAGCATATTTTCCCAGTGAGATTGAGCGACATCGAACTGGACTTGCTGCGAATAAAATCACTTGACGCGGGGATGTCAGCGAGTGAACTGATGAGACGTAATGCGTTGATGCGTCCATTACCTAAACGACTGAGTAAAATTAGCTTGCAAACATATTGGGAATTAGGACAAATCGGGAACAACTTAAATCAGCTTATAAAGGCAACTAACACAGCTATAAAAATTGGGCGAACTTTACCTGCTGATCCAGAACTGCTAAGAGAACTTTTAGAACTGCTACATCAGTGCAGACGGGACATTGCCTCGGATGAGATTGATTCGGAAGATTTGGAAGAGGAAGACGAAGAGGATGATTGGGAAGCAGACTAAAGGCAGAGGTTTTCGCAAGCTGTTGGATTATTTGGAATCCCGCGAAGATGCTAAACTAATCGGCGGCAACATGAGCGGGAGAAATGCCCGTGAATTGGCGCGTGAATTTAAGCTGTCTCGACAACTAAATTCTGATGCAGACCGAGTTGTTTATCATGTCTCACTGTCAGCAGCTAAGGGTGATAAATTAGATGATGAGAAGTGGAGCGAGATTGGCGATCGCTACATGAAGGAAATGGGCTTTGATGCCAATCAGTTTGTCATCTTCCGCCACCATAACACTGATGATGACCACATCCACATTGCCGCCAGCCGCATCAGGATGGATACAGGGCTAGTAGTGCATGATTCCTGGGATTATGTACGCTCTGAGAAAGTGCTACGACAAATTGAACAGGATTATCAGCTAGTACAAGTTCAAGGCAGTAGAGAGAAACTTCAACGCACACCCAGCACCGGACAAATCAGGCGCATAAGACGAGAGCAAGAAGAATATGAACTAGGTAAACTTGAGCAGCCACCAGGACGCACTATTAAAGAGGAAGTTCAGCAGACAATTGATAGGGCTAGTGTTGATAATCCCCAAATGCCAATGCTGATCATGCGGTTGCAGCAAGCTGGCATTAGTGTGAGAACAGGATTCACTAGGAACGGTAAGTCTAAAGGAATTTCTTATGAGAAAGATGGGCAAGCTTTTAGTGGTACACAGTTAGGTGCAGCTTATACATTCCCTGGTTTACAAAAACATCTTGCTGTTGACTACCAACCAGAACGTGATGATGAACCTATTAATGAATTGCTGCTCAAACCTGTTAAACCACTCCCAGTTGAGCAGTTAGAAAAACTCTTTCAAGAAATTGAACGCAAACAGCAACAGCCTCAGTTCACTCCACCACCAGAGGATAAAGTTGTTTGGCAAGTATTACACAAGTACTTAAGCGAGAAACGCTATATACCAGATTATATTTCGCAAGGATTACATAATAATCAGTTGCTTTACATGGATGAGCAACGAAATATTTTGTTTGTCAAGCGTGATTTAGATGGTGAAAAAACTGGCGCATTAGTTTGGTCAAAGCCTAGAGAAAATCATCGCACTGTGGAGTACGACCAAAACACCTCTACACAAAATGGTTGGTTTTATCTGAGATTGGGAGGGCAACCAACGGACAAGGTAGAAAACGTGTTTCTGTGTTCTACACCAATTGATGCGATGTCAGCAGCCACTTATCTTATCTCAAGTTGCAAAGGGCTACCACCAACTAGAACCATGTTGATAGTAGCTGATGACCCGAATAACCTACCTCTGGAATTTCTCAAGAGTTTCAATAGGGTGGTCGTAGCATTCAATAATGATGAACAAGGTAATAAAACAGCTAGTGCAGTATTAGAACTGTTGCCACAGGGTAAAAGGCTCAAAACCCATAATCCTGATTGGAGTCAGGAACTAGAAGCTCATCTCAGGGAGGAGCAACAAAAGAAAAGACAGCAAGACCGTGGTTTTAGCCTGTGATCCGCGCCCTTTGTCTGGCTTACACATAGACTTGGAGGTTGATGAGCCTAGAAAAGACTCTGTACGGTCGGGGTGCAACGGGATTGTTAGCCTGCTCCAACCTTAAATTTAGGCAACCATAATTCCTTGCTCACTTGTGCTTGGCACATAATCCCAGTAACTTCCCCCTTCCATACCTGATACACCCTTGTCTGGGCTTTCAGAATTCTCTGAGTCATCGTCCTCAAGAGTCTGCTGAATAGCTTGAGCACATTTATTTACGGCTGAGTTGATTTGTATACTGGAAAGAACTATACCTGCTACTATTGCTACACCGACACCAGCACCACCAGCACCAGCAAGCCTCTGTTGATTCATTGCATATACACCTGCAAATGTGACCATTGCTTCAGCCATTTCTTTAACACATTCCTTTTTCAATTCTTCAGTACTTTTTATGGTAGCCATACTTAGGGAGGAGGTAGTTAGGGCGACTCTAGCGAGAGGTACAGAATCTTTGTCTAAACGAAACTCAAGATTCTCAGTACGAGCAACCCCTTCAGCACTAGAACTATTTTCTGCAAGAAAATCGCCTTCAAAAGAACCCATAAAAACTCTTTGCCAACCCTTCCATGAGCCTCCGGGAGAAATCTGTGAGGTTTGGTACGTCTCATTATCAACACCTAAAGCGATCAATTGGAGAGTTCCATTTGGTTGTCTACTAACTAAGAGTTGATTCCATTTACCTCCACGACTTGCCCAGGCACTCCAAGAACCATTAGGCGTTGTTTGCCAGGTATTTCGGATGATGTCATCTATATCAATTGCAAAAAGCTCAAGCCGACCATCCTGATTAGCAACCACAGCTATTTGTTTTCCCTTACCTCCACGACTTGCCCAGGCACTCCAAGAACCATTAGGCGTTGTCTGCCAGGTATTTCGGATGATGTCATCTATACCAATTGCAAAAACTTCAAGCCGACCATCTTGATTGGTAGCCACAGTAAATTGCTTCCATTTTCCCCCACGACTTTCCCAATTTCCCCAGGTTCCTGTACTATCTGTCCATTTGTGCCAAATAGCTCTGTCTCTACCGATCACAAACATCTCAGGACGACCATCTTGATTTAGGACAAGGGAGGACATGGAACAGTTTCTCCTATTGAAATTTAGTTATCAGCGTGAAAATTAACAAGCTCAGAAATTTACTAATGGCAAGCTAACTATTTATTATACGGAAATTTTCCGTATAATCTTTTTTTTCAATCCTAATATATCAAGCATTACAACGGATTCTTGTCTGAATATACGGAAAACTTCTTTTTTATCCCTTATTCTAATATTATACCGAATTTTTCCGTATAACCACCCTTTACGGGAGAATTATATGGAATTTTTCCGTGTATTCCTTGGGCGTGTCTCGACTTAATACCTACTGGAGCTGAATGCTTCCGCATATCTACAAGCCCAGCCAATACCTCATAATAGAGCTATCCTGCATTGGTTCTCAAAACTGTTACAATGGCTTGCCTGTGGTGACTAAAGTAAGAAACAAAGTGCAGAGTTTTCTTACTTTGAGCATTCAACATTTAATAGTTACTCTTTAGGGAGCTATGCCGGAATAAGTCTTATTGTGATGACCCCAAAACAGTCGCCGTCATACACTCCCTAAAGAGCTTTCAGCTTAGGGGGTAGCGTTCTTAATTTATTAACCAATTAGTTTAGGAAAAACGTTTCTCCTAAATTCATTTCAAGGATAATCCAGTCGCTTTAAAGGTTGTTCAAAACTATCGTGTCTCCCCAAATTCCCTAATATATTCCACTAACTCCCTCGTATAACCACCCTCACAAATTCGCCCCAAGTTCCCCACCAGGATAAACAGTTCTCGCGCTCTGCTCACAGCCACATTGAGTAAATTAGGCCGCCGATTAATAAACCAAAGGCTATCAGTTGCAGAGCATTGGCGAGTCGAGAAAATTATTACTGACTTTTGACCACCTTGGAACGTGTGAACTGTGCCAATGCTCTTGGGGGAAAAATCTGACCAACGAGATTTTAAGCGTTGAGTCAGCGCATCTACTTGACGGCGGTAAGGTGAAATCACGCCAATCGTGTTGTCAGAGTCAGGAGAATTTAAGCAATAA
>JBBSOX010000078.1:0-31173 GCA_038259325.1 Chroococcales cyanobacterium
AGCTGTTTGTTTAGTGTTGTTGATAGCAAAGGCAACCTTCTTGGATGATATCTTGGCCTTAATATCTGCTTTAGATGTACCACCAGAAAGATTAGCTTCTTCGTTGGGGGTTAATGTAGTGAACAATGTGCTTTCCATAATCTTAGTTCTCCGTTAGTTTGTGAGTTGCAAAAAAGCTGTGCCACTTAAGCGGCATATAGCACTTTACCTAGTTTGCTACACCTTGGGCGGTTGAGTTGAAGTTGGTTGCATCTCCACCATCTCCACCATCAGCGCTGACATTAGAACCAAAGATAACTACCGGTGATTTCTTGCCACCGCCTATGGTGACATTACCACCCTTGCCACCGTCACCTGCAATAGCTGTTTGTTTAGTATTGTTGATAGCAAAAGCTATGTTTGTCTTCTTGGCAACTACATCTACTTTCTTTGTGGAACCACCAGAGAGATTAGCTTCTTCGTTGGGATTTAATGTAGTGAACAATGTGCTTTCCATAATCTTAGTTCTCGCTTGATTGTTGGTATTAAAGTTACGTCACTTCAAAGTAATAAATATAAACGAAAAAGCGTATATTTAATTACTTTTCGGTTCCGCTAAAAGTATTATACGACTCTTGCTCTAAAGGTCAAGCAACTAATTTTTTAAGAAATATGTATTACACCTCTTCAAGAAAGATACTACATAGTTATTCTTTATACAAAATTAATTAAATTTCTTTTTTAATTGTCAAAAAATTTTAGGCGTGAATATCCATATTCATATAAATCTAGCGAACCAAAAAATGAATTTTTTCATTAATTGTATAAATTAAACTTATTAAGTATCAATACGGATAAAACAACCAAAACAACCGGAATTTAAAGACATTCTTGGTAAAAACACGGTGTTTTTTATACGCGATGTACTTAAACAGGCTTATAAACTCGAAATTGGGATTATGCATTCTTAGTACGTGTATTTACTTAAATAAGTTTTTTGCTGGCTTTATATATACAAAGATAGATTGAATCAATATAAATTATTTTAATATAAATCGCGTAAATTTACTTAATTATTGATAAATGAGAAATAGCTGTAAAAAAGTTTCACTGATTATACAACTTTTTTTTGAATAAATAAAGAAAGGATAAAATTTTAGATAAAAATTATAAAGATTTGATATTCGTCCAGAAATGCCTAATTGCTATTTAGACTTAGCTGTATAGAAACCTTGTATTTACATACTAACTATATGCAGGCAAGGCACTTATCAGTAATACAAGCAAAAGCTGGCGCTTTTGCCCTGAAAGGCGAAAGCACCACAATTGTAGGCAGTTTTTCCAAAAATATTATTGAAATGAAAGAGAGCTTTTATTTTTTGGATATCCCTAAATATTGATCGTCACGCTAACGATAGGTAGTTTTTTTTGCTAGATTATTTACGGAACCAAAATGTTTTTTAATATTCATGCTAATTGACCCCCAACCAGACTTTCTCCGCCTAGTCCAAAACGACGAATATCTCCCCTCAGTCAGCATATGGACAAAGTTGGGAGGAATATTTTTAATTGGAAGTGTTGGCGCTGCCTTCGGTCTTGCTAGTGTCTTTCAATACAACATAATAGTAAAAGCTGATGCTACCGTCCGCCCAACCGGAGAAATCCGGTTAGTGCAAGCAGCAGCAGAGGGAACTGTCATAAATATCAAAGTGAAAGAAAATCAGGTTGTGAAAAAGGGAGATACGATCGCCCTTATCGACAACTCCGCATTACAAAGTAGAAGAGACGAAATACTCGGAAATATCGAACAGAATCAGTTACAACGAGCGCAGTTCAATGCCCAACTAAAAGCCTTAGAATCTCAATTCACTGCTGAGTCCAATGCAATGCGACAAGCGATCACATCTGCAAAAGCAGACCTTAGTCGCAACCAACGGGACTATCAAGACAGGGGAATTACAAGTGAAACAGAAGTCCAAGAAGCAGAAGCCGCTGCTGAATTAGCTAGGGAGGAAATGAACCGATATCAGCAACTGGGAAATACAGGGGCGATCGCTGTTCTTCAAATTAAGGAAAAAGAACAAGCTTATAAAGCTGCTCTTGCCAGATTGCAACGTACCAAAGCTGGACTTAATCCCAGTAATGCTAATGTGGCGATCGCCCGAGAACGCATTGACCAAGAAATGACAAGGGGGAAATCTACTCTTGCTGCATTGAATAAAGAAAAAGAGGAACTCATAAGGCGTCAAATAGAAATCCAAAATCAAATTAGCAGTGCTCAACAAGAACTTAAACGAGTTTTCACTGAACTACAAAAAACTGTAATTCGTACCTCAGAGGCGGGTACTATCCTCAGACTGGACTTAAGAAATACTGGGCAAGTTGTCCGTCCTGGGGATGCGATCGCTCAAATTGCTCCTAACAATGCCCCTTTAGTAATCAAAGCCCGTGTTGCCTCTTCGGATATTAGCAAAGTACAACTGTGTAAAGCCGTAGAAGTAGCAAAATGTTCAGAAGGGGAAGTACAAATGCGGATTGCTGCTTATCCGTACCCAGATTATGGCATTCTCAAAGGTGCTGTTAGAGGCATAACTCCCGACGCGATCATATCTCAAGGTAACGCTAACATTGTAGCTGCGCCTTACTATGAGGTAACAATTGAGCCAGACGGACTTGATTTAACAAGAGGGGAGAAATCCTATCCGATTCGACCAGGGATGGAAGTCACAGCTGAAATCATTTCCAAAAAAGAAACCCTACTAACATTTATTCTGAGAAAAGCAAGACTGTTAACAGATTTGTAGACTCCTTTTTGTATTGCACATCATTGAGAATTACCATAACAATTCTCAATTCAAAACTCACGCATTGTTCGCACAAAGTCTTATAGAGAGGAGAGTTACATAAGGGGATTTAAAACCCGAATGTAGCCTGCTTTTCTTAGGGAAATTTAGCAAATTTAGCTAATTCTCTTTCAATTAATGCAAACACTTTTTTCATGTTGAACTTTCACCTACCAATCATTACTTGTTTACTATCGAACTTTGTCAAAGCTAGTGCCTGTTTACTCTACGTTGAGCGCACAAGTTTTATGCAGAGCCAACTAATTCTTTACAAAAATCCATAAAAAATCTTGCCTGATAATTGAACAGTATGGTGTCTGTTGAGTTATCAGTTTCGCTCATAAGTTTTATGCAGAGCCAGCCAATTCTTTACAAAAGTTTACCAACTGCGTTAAAGTCAGCTTTTTCCCGGCGTTGCTGATTCCATGTATGAAAATGATTTTGCATAATACCAGAATCCTTGTAGAGACGTAGCAGTGCTACGTCTCTACATCACGCGATGTGCAACTTATTCTTGAAACCCCTCTCCAAACCTCTCCCCGAAACGGAGAGAGGCTTTGATTCTTGCTCCTCAACGCTAGTAAGGAAGGGGTTGGGGGTTAGGTTTGAGATAAAGTCGCACACGGCGTTACATCCAGATTCATACTTTAATTCAGCAACGCATTTTTCCCCTTAATAAGTGATCAGAGTTTTGAAGCGCTTTACCTCAACTTCTTAAGAATGGGTAGGGTAGGGGTAGGTTGAAAATTGAATGGTTTGGCTAACTGGGCAGTTGACCCATTCCAAATTTGATTAAATTGCTCTGCCGACAACGACTGTAAAATACTAAGATTAAGCGGCTCTTTACTGATATATGTGGCGTAGGATGGCTGCAAATAGGAACGGTATTCAGGGTGGTTGAGGAGATGGGTTTCCAAAAAAGCTACGCTAAGGGCGTTGAGATAGGAATAAACAGGAGTACGATCAGGGCCTAGCAGGGCAGGTGGTACAGGTAAGACATCATTTTCAGAAGTAGGTTCTGCGATCGCTGAGAAGTGGGTGGCATTTTCGATCAAAGCCAGGTATTTATTGGAGTCAGAAAGCCAGGTAAAGGGGCGAATTTGCTCAAATACAGGTGGGGCGAAAATATCTTGACTAGCTGCTACCAGAATTACCGGAATTTTAATTTGACTGATTCCGCCCTCACCTAAAATTGAACTGTTAATCGGATTAATCGCCATGATGACCTTGATGCGATCGTCTTTGAGGTCGTAATCTATCGGGGGTAACTCAGTTGCTTGACACTGCAAAACAAGCGACAAATTAAAGGATGAATTATTGAGATTACAATCTTCACGCAGTTGCTCAAAGTTAATCTTTGCTCCTGCTAGAGTCAAAACAGTATAGCCGCCAAAGGAATGACCGATCGCCCCAACTTGCTGAAAATTGAGTTTTCCTTGAAGAGTAGGATCAAGTTTTTCCAGACGCTGGAGTTCATCGAGGAGATACCTAATATCCAAAGGTCGGTTGATAAATTCTGTTGCGTTTGGAGGCGTGGCCAAACCCGCAAAATATTGTTGAATACGTTCGGCATTACTACCAGGGTGTTCTAGTACAGCAACAGCAAAACCATAGGATGCTAGATGTTCAGCCAGATAGACCAAGGTAAAGCGGTCTGAGGCTAGACCATGAGAAATTACAATCAGGGGAAAAGGAGGCGAAGGCAGTTCTTTTGTGCTTTGTGAACCTGCTTCCGGCAGATAAATATCCACTGGTAGACGGCGATTGCGAGAAAAATCATTTAGCTCCAGGCTTTTTTTCTGCCAGCGGAATTTTCCAGGCGATCGCAAATCTAGTTGTTTGGAGAAGTTAATTGTTGAATTGGCTGCTTGAGCGATCGCTTCTTTTTGAACAGAGGCAACAACTTCATCCCTTTTTTTGAGCAATTGTGACAAGTTATCAACTATCCTTAATCCCTCTGTGAAATTCACCCGCATAGTATTGCTAGGAAATTTCCGCAGCAAATTCACAACCGTTAAACCCTCTTGATCAGCAGCAGCCAAAATCAAAGAGGCACGTATGGCATAGAAGCCGTTCTGTCGAGATTCAGTAAGGAGTAATTCTCCTAGCTGTTGCATCACTTGTTCACCTATAGGTGAGTAAGTAACCTGAGATACTAATGTAGGAGTGACATTGAACCTTTGCTGGAGCAGATCCCGCAGTTGAGCAAGTTGTTGAGGGGTAGCACGGCTAGCATAAAATGAAAAATCTTGATCGATTCTGCCAACTTTCGCAAAAGTTTCCAGCGAGTCCACAGACAAGGAGAATTCGCCAAAGGGAGGGTAATAAAAGCTAATGCGTTCAGCTCCCAATCCGGGAGTAGCAGTTAGAAACGTAGATAGCAAACCTAAACCCAGGTATCTCAAAAAATTTTTCATTAGAAAAACCCACCGTCTAACCCTGCCAGACAAGTTTGAGCAGAGAGGAAAGCGGGGCGGGATCTATAACCGCTTTCCTGTTTACTTGGTTTAGATATATCAAACAGGTTACAAGCACGATAATGCAAGTACTTACAGCCATAGTTTTGCATATACGTTTTCAACAAAAACACATGAGTAGCAAATTTTTCAGCCAAATAGCATCAGTAGAGCGATAATATATATAGAGATCAAAATATTTTATATGTCATTGTCTTCCTGCGCCTGTTGTGTTGTCGTCCTCAACCAACAACAAGAGCAAAATATATCCTACCAAAAACAGTCCCAGGATGTGCCAGTTAACCCCAGCAGGAGCATGGTTGAAAGTTTCACTGTAGTTGAAAATGGTCGGGTTGTCGTTAAACCCTTACAACCAGCAGTAAATCAGAATTTAGAGTAACTTTTAGGCATTTCAACTGTTTTCATCTAAAGGCAAAACATCGTGAAAGCGGTTGTAATCAATGTAGCGATGTCCATCGGCTGTGTGGTGGATGATATCGACAAATTGATTATTCCACAAAATTTCATTAGCAGCATAACTATGACGGGCATGGACGACCTGTGCAACTGTTTCATCAATGCCACTCAAAGAGATGATCAGCATAGTGTTTGTCTGGGTTAACGATTCTGGTGTCATCCCATATAGAGGACTAAACTCATCAATAACATGCATCACTGACCAGCTTAAAGTAAAGCTAGGTGTTTGATTCCTCACCAGTTTGAGGTCGTAGAACCGACGCATGAACTGCCCTTCTAGGGTTACTTCGTCACGCATCAAGTAAACTCGCATCTGCGCCTCCAGAATCATATTGCGACGTTGATTAGCGCTGCGAAATATGAGAGTCGGCATCCCATCATGAGGTGTAATGACAGCAACACGGCTAAAGAGGACACGGGCTGTAGGTCGGGAAAATCGAGCAAAAGCTAGTCCCGTCATCACAGCAATTCCTACCAAACCAATCATTGCTTCAATCGTGACAATAATATTGGCATAAGTTGTTTTAGGATACATTGCCCCATAGCCGATGGATGCTAGGGTTTGCACACTAAAGAAAAAGACATCTAAAAAAGAACCAGGTCTAGCATTGGCAATACAATCTCCTCCTATCCAGTAAGCTAGGGCAAATAGAGCATTAATAGTGATATAGAAACTACAAATCAGCAGCAGAAATCCAGCCCAGGGAATCGTTAGCAGCAGATGGTAGGGATCGCGCCAGTAGGAATGCCATGCACCCATACCCATAATCTCAAACTTTCCATCTCGAACTTGAATTTGAATAGGTTGGATCGATCGCTGTCGTTTCTTCGGTGAAAGTCTCTTCAGTCGGAATTTCATTGCAAGTAGCCAAAAAAACGGCAACTGCCTAGTATTGTAATAATTATTAATTTAATCATGAATTAGTATGGCAGAGAAATGGCTTTCTATAGTTGGCATTGGGGAAGATGGGTTACAGGGGTTAAGCGCGATCGCTCTTCCCCTAATCACTCAAGCTAAAGTAATTGTAGGAGGCGATCGCCATTTAGCAATGCTCCCTACAGATGACCAACGTGAGAAACTAGTCTGGACATCCCCCATTAGTACCTCAGTAGACGAAATCATCAAGCGTCGGGGTGAGTCAATCTGCGTACTTGCAAGCGGCGATCCTATGTGTTATGGCATTGGTGTCACCTTGATGCGGCGAATTCCCATTTCAGAAATGACGATTATCCCCGCACCTTCAGCCTTCAGCCTCGCCTGTGCCAGAGTTGGATGGTCTTTAACTGAGGTGGAAACCTTGAGTTTGAATGGTCGTCCCTCATCTCTGCTTCAGTCTTATATTTACCCAAAAGCGCGATTGTTGATTTTGAGTGAAGGGAAGGACACACCCGCCATTGTTGCCGAAATTTTGATAAATCGCGGCTATGGTGGCAGTAAAATCACCGTATTGGAGCGCATGGGCGGCATTCATGAAAGAATTGTGGAAGGGACGGCTGCATCTTGGAGTGAAATTGAAGTTGCGGCTTTGAATGCGATCGCAGTTGATTGTATTGCTGATGCTGGGGTTGTCCCATTACCAAGATTACCAGGATTACCAGATAACGCCTATCACCACGATGGACAGTTAACGAAGCGTGAAGTTAGGGCAATCACCCTAGCAGCTTTAGCACCCACACCAGGAGAATTATTGTGGGATGTTGGCGCGGGTTGCGGCTCAATTTCTATCGAATGGATGCGGAGTAATGCCCGGTGTCGAGCGATCGCGATCGAGCAAAATTCATCTAGACTACTATATATTGCTGATAATGCCGCCACTCTCGGTACTCCAAATCTGCAAATCATTGAAGGTAAAGCACCCAATGCCCTGAAAAACTTGCCTACACCAGATGCTATTTTTATTGGTGGTGGAGTAACAGCAACAGGACTTTTTGATGTTTGCTGGGAAGCACTGCGGCCGGGTGGGCGTTTGGTGGCAAATGTGGTGACGGTAGAAGGTGAGCAAACTCTGTTTCAATGGTATGAACGAGTCGGTGGTGATTTAACTCGTATTGCCATTCAACGGGCGGAACCTATTGGTAAATTTTTAGGCTGGCGAGGAATGGCAGGTGTGACGCAATGGGTAGCTGTAAAAGGGACTGGGGATTGGGGATTAGGGACTGGGTAATCGGCGGAAAAATTTTGGAACAATTTCTTAGTAATTCAATAATTGCCTAGTAGTTATATAATTAGAAAAAGACCTTGCAAGAAGTTTTGATCTTTGAACCGTGAGCAACTGTAGCCTCAGAAAAATTCACTCCTCTGACCCGATAATTGGCAAACAGTGCCCACCTTAGCATTGCTCTATTAGTATGGCTATCTGGCATGGTAATGCAGTTTCATCCTTGCTAGACAGACTCTCGCTACATAGTCACAGTTGACCAATAGAGCAATTATCAAGATTTTAGACTTATGCAAACAGAATTAGGGGATGCGATAGGCGTTCGCGGTAGCGTGCCGGAGGCTCTAGCCATGCCCTCCGGGCTTATCGCCTCGCAAGAAATAGATCGTCGGCGTAACTTTGCGATCATCTCTCACCCAGACGCAGGTAAAACTACACTTACCGAAAAGCTGCTACTCTACGGGGGAGCAATTCAACAAGCTGGTTCTGTAAAAGCCCGTCGTTCTCAACGCCATGCAACTTCAGACTGGATGGCAATGGAGCAACAACGGGGAATTTCTATTACCTCAACAGTATTACAATTCGAGTACCAAGGGTTTCTACTCAATCTGCTGGATACACCAGGACACCAAGACTTCAGCGAAGATACTTACCGAACGCTGGCAGCTGCGGATAATGCAGTGATGCTCATTGATGCTGCGAAGGGACTAGAAACCCAGACACGCAAGCTATTTGAAGTTTGCAGATTGCGTTCTTTGCCTATCTTCACCTTTATTAACAAGCTGGATCGTCCCAGTATGTCGCCTTTAGAATTAATTGATGAAATTGAGCGAGAATTAGGACTTTCAACTTATGTCATCAATTGGCCTATTGGTACAGGCGACCAATTCCGAGGCGTTTTTGACCGTCGCCATCAGCAAATTCATCTATTTCAAAAGACGGCTGCTCATGGTAGCAAAAAAGCCGCAGATACTACTATTTCCTTGGGCGATCCGAGAATTGAATCGCTTTTAGAGCCAGAGTTATATTATCAACTCAAAGAAGATTTAGAAATTCTTGATGAGGTAGGTTCAACCTTCGATTTAGAAGCGGTGCATCAAGGTAAGATGACCCCGGTGTTTTTTGGTAGCGCCATGAACAACTTTGGTGTGGAGTTATTCCTAGAGTCGTTTTTGGAATATGGACTCAAGCCAACTCCTCACGAAAGTAATAAGGGTATAATTGCCCCAACCTATCCAGAGTTTTCTGGGTTCGTGTTCAAGTTGCAAGCCAACATGGACCCGAAACACCGCGATCGCATTGCTTTTTTACGGGTGTGTTCTGGTAAGTTTGAAAAAGATATGGTGGTGAATCATGCCCGTACAGGTAAAACTATCCGCCTATCCCATCCCCAGAAATTGTTTGCTCAAGAACGGGATACCGTGGAAGTTGCTTATGCAGGGGATGTAGTAGGGTTAAATAATCCGGGGACATTTGCGATCGGCGATACTGTGTACATAGGTGAAAAGCTGGTATATCCCAGTATTCCTTCTTTCTCCCCAGAGTTATTTGCTTACCTGAAGAATGCCGACCCCACCAAATACAAGAATTTCAATAAAGGGGTAACTGAACTGCAAGAAGAGGGAGCAGTGCAGATTTTACACTCCACAGACGAGAGCAAACGCAACCCAATTTTAGCTGCCGTTGGTCAACTTCAGTTTGAGGTGGTGCAGTTTCGTCTGGTTAATGAGTATGGAGTGGAGACTTACTTAGAGACTCTACCTTATTCAGTAGCGCGATGGGTAACTGGAGGCTGGGCTGTTCTCGAAAAAGTAGGTCGTTTATTCAATACCTTTGTAGTGAAAGACCGTTGGGAGCGCCCGGTATTGTTGTTTAAAAACCAGTGGAATTTAGATCAAATTATCGGAGAACATCCAGATTTGGAGTTAAGTCCAATTGCACTACCACCAACAAGTGAGAAAGGTTAGAAAAACTCCTGAGATTTTCTGAATAAATTACAACCTCAGCCAAAATTGGTTGGCATGAAAGCCGCAGGAAGGTTTTGAAAAAACTGACTAGATAACTGATTACATAGCAAGTGAGGGATATATGCAACTCAAGCTAGCTGAACTGGCAGACTTTTGCCTTGCAGATATATATGACTTTGCCCAAGCACACGGTAGAGAAGAAACCAAACACATTCACGAAGTTGTTTACAAGTTCGGCATCACCAATCCCATAATTACTGAAAAAATTACTCAGCATTTGCAGTCAAAAGGGTGTATCGCCATTGTTGATAGCTATACAGGAGCTATTGATATTCGGATTACTCCCTTTGGCATCACAACAGTTGAATCAGGTGGCTTGACGGGATTAATTCCTCAATATCGTCAGGAACCGTGGGTATTTCTGGCACCACAGCCAAATATGACCAGATAATTGTTGTCGGGAACTGACAAAATTGCATCTTTAAAAAAGCATCGCTCTGCTAAATCCAAGGAGCATCCTTTTGTACCTAGTTAAAACCTAGTATCTAAAAATTCATGACATATTACATTGCTCCTCGCTTTCTCCATAAACTGTCAGTTCACATCACTAAAAACTTTCTGGATCTCCCGCAAGTCCGTTTACCTTTAATTCTTGGTATTCATGGGCATAAGGGTGAAGGCAAATCGTTTCAATGTGAACTCGTATTCAAACTCATGGGAGTTGAAGCAGTTTATGTATCTGCTGGCGAACTGGAAAGTCCAGATGCAGGAGATCCAGCACGGATGATTCGCTTACGATATCGAGAGGCGGCAGATTTAATTCGCACTCACGGCAAGATGGCTGTGTTGATGATTAACGATTTGGATGCGGGAGCAGGCCGGGTAGATGGGGCAACTCAGTATACCGTCAATACCCAATTGATTAACGCCACCTTAATGAACATTGCTGATAATCCAACCAATGTACAGCTACCCGGTAGTTATGACAGTGAACCCTTACCCCGTGTACCCATTATTGTTACGGGTAATGATTTCGGCACTCTATATGCGCCACTGGTAAGGGATGGGCGGATGGATAAATTCTATTGGCAGCCCAATCGGGAAGACAAAATCGGTATTGTCAATGGCATTTTTGAGCCGGATGGGCTATCGAAAACTCAGATTGAGCAATTGGTAGATCGGTTTGCAGGGCAGTCAGTTGACTTTTTTGGCGCATTGCGATCGCAAATTTACGATGAACAAATCCTGTCCTTTATCCAAAAAGTTGGGTTTAATCGTGTAGGTTCTCAAGTAGTCAACAGCAAAGAAAAGCCTACCTTCCACAAACCAGATTTCAACCTGTCACACTTGATTGCACAAGGAGAATTGATGGTTAAAGAACAGCAGCAGTTGGAAGAAATGCGACTAGCTTCTAAATATAATCGCGCCATTTCAGAGTTTGAAATGACCAGAATCCAAGAGTCGGCTCCAGCACCCACAATTTCCCCTACCTCTGGTAATGGTTCTGCCAAACGTGAGGAAATTCAAAAGACCCAAACCCCTCAAAAAGCTAATGGGAACGGTAATGGTAAAAAAGTAGAAACAAATCTCAGCGAAGAAGTGCTTCAGCAGCTAAAAGGGATGTTAGTTCAAGGCTACCGCATAGGTTTGGAACACGTAGATGAGCGTCGTTTCCGTACAGGTTCCTGGGCTAGCTGTGCGACAGTTCAGACTCAAGATGAGAATGAGGCGATCGCAGCTTTGGAAGCTTGTTTGTCAGAACATAATAATGAATATGTCCGTCTGTTTGGAATTGATCCAGGTGCAAAACGACGAGTTTTAGAAACCATCATTCAGCGACCTGAACATTGATAATAAACTCCTAGTCATTTACAGCGCTTTTCAAGTAATTTAACTACACCACTCCCTACTCAGCATTGCCCGTCTCAGTCGTGGTCTAAATACCTGAAAACTGCTGTAAGAAAAACTTATCTTGTGGTTGTTCAGAGTTCACAGTCAGCACTAAACAATAACTCGACTGTGGACTTTTTTTTAATCTTTACTGCCTTGACGAAAACTCCGATCTGATTGATCCAATTTTAGTGTATTTAATGGAACAAGTTGCGGTAACTTTAGCAGAAAAAGGTCATAAGAGTGTAGCTGAATCTTTGCGAATTCGTGCGGCTCAAATTTCGCTTGATATCAGTTGGAAATCATAGAGTTATGTTCCAAATTTGGCTGATTTATAGTAGGCATCAAGATAGTTAAAGCTCTGGGAATACACTTAATCTCTACTGGAGTTGTTCCAATCAAATTGCCATCTAAAACGACTCTTTGTGGTGGTTGTGTTTCAACCCTAATATTTCTTGCCCGTAGATAATTAATATCTCCTCGATTAGTAGAAGTACCAATAAAGCCTGTTCTCAGGAGATGGTAAGCTGCAAACAGAGCATTTGTTCGATTTAAAGAAGTAACAATTGTTATATCTAAAAGACCATCATCTACAATCACTCCCGCAGTCCCATGAGCCAAGAATGATGTTACAGGTGCTGCATTTGCAATTGTCACGGCTGTAGCCTGCAAATTAATTGTTTGGTCTTCAGTTTTAATATAGGTTTGAAAAGGTTTGAAATTATACCAAAATTGTTTCACTCCGGCTAAGATATAAGCCAACTTTCCAAAACGATTTTTAGCTTCTCGATTGGCTTGTTTGATAGTTTCGGCTTCAAATCCAATACCAGCTAACAAGATCATGGGTTTTCCATTACAGAATGCTGCATCTACCAGATGGGTTGACCCTTGTAAGATTGTCTCACAGGCACCTTTAATCTCCAAAGGAATACCTAGAGATGTAGCAAAGGCATTGGCTGTTCCCCTGGGAATTATGCCAAGAGGAATTCCTGTTCCAATCAATGCTTCAGCAACAGCTGAGACTGTGCCATCACCTCCCGATGCGATCGCCATTTCTGCACCACGTTTAATAGCTGCATGGGTTAACTGAACCGGATCAACTTCTTTGCTATTAATGGGACAGATATCTAAATTTATTTCCGGTTCCAAAATTGCCCGGATTGCTATCAGTTCTGTTACTGGGTTGCCTTGTCCTGAGAATGCATTGAAAATGAGACAGGCTGAACGAGCCATAAAAGATTTCTTCCTAATTCAAAATCGAAATGCTATAGCAAGGGACTGGGGACTGGGGACTGGGGACTGGGGACTGGGGACTGGGGACTGGGTGAAAAGTCTTTTTGTGTCTAGGTTTTATCATCTGTTAATGTCCTAACCAGCCTGGCGGCTGCTATCATAAATTCCAAAGGAAGGGACGTAGGAAACCCACTTAGTAGTGGTTCCTACACAAGAATTTTGTTTGATTTGAGTATGCAAATTAGAGAACTTTCAGCTTAAACAGAATATGCCTACAGGGATCAACGAGATTATATCGAAATTTGCGAGACTCCAAAACCTTTAGTCCAACTTGATCAATCATGTCATTCCAATTTTCCTCAGTTAAAAAGGAATAAGGTAGATTAATACCGTAGGGTTGATTACCGATGTAGTCTGCAAATTTTAAACTGGTGAAATCTTTAGAGCTTCTCCAGTAGTGATCTTTGATTAAAATATGTTGTCTAGAAACCCGTTTTGCTTCCTCTAACAACCTTCGAGCATTGTCCGCATGATGAAACACATCAATAATCATTACACTATCGAAGTAATTGTCTTCAAAAGGAAGAGTATAGCCATCGTAATGGACTATTGGAATAAAAGTTTCTGGCTGAACATGGGTATCACAACCAATAATTTGTGGGGCAAGAGAGCTTTTAGATAATTCTTTTTTTATGCTGGCTGCTAAGGAGCCGTTAGAAGTACCCAAATCTAGAATCATTTGGCTTTCTGCAAAATAGGGAGCAAGCATTTGAGTGAGATAGTGGATTCTGATGGGAAACAAAATCCTCTCATTTAAAGATTTAAAATTAGAGTCTGAGAATAGTTTAATTATCGTGCTAGTGAACGATTCAAAAGTAGAATCAGAGAGAAACATAATAAAATACTCCTTTTTGTCTATCGTGTTGACTCTAGTATTGATCACAAAAGTGAATAGAAAATGACAGATATTAAAATTTTGCTAGCAGTTTTCTTGAAATAGTTTCATTTGATGATGACTTGACTAAATCAGAGCAATTTGCATTCTAAAAAGAGCATCGGTTCCTGACGATACTGCTCAATCACTCCAGTTACACCGCCAGATTCAATAGTCATAACTCCAAAAGGGGTAATCTGAACTTGAGCTACATTTCCCTGATGGCGAGTTATCACTTTCATGTAACCTTTGGACTGTAAATATTGGGCAATTTTCTCAATTGCAGAATAGGATATTTCTCCAAATTTTTCTACAATTTTGGGAAAGTATTGAGTTGTTCCACAATCATTTTCAGAGGAACGGGACAACCAAGCTCTGCTTGATTGGGCAGTAGGGCGCGCATAGCGATCGCAAAGCTCTGTAAGACAAAGCTCGGCAAATTCATGTACTCCGAGTTCCATAGATTTCTTAATTGCTACTTGGTATAGTTCAACAAGTGGCGAGCTTTCTAGAGTACCTGCGAAGTAGAAAAAAGTCCGATGGAAACTGCTGATCCTTATCCAATCTCAAAAACTACTGCTTTAAGCAATGGATATTGGCTAGGAGCAATCAGGGTGGAAATTCTTTAAAAAACTGACCACCTTATACTCAGATAGGAAATAAAGTTATTTAACTTTACTCGTGAAAAAGCTTCGACTCGCGATCTTTTTTTCGGTTGAAAAACCCAACGATATCCGTAGCGATCGCTGAATTGATCAATCACTTCACAAGAATCTAATATCTACAAATCTTTTTACGGGGGAGGAGTAGCAACCTCTATACTTGTTCGGCTGAGGTATACTTTTTGCAATTCCTGACTTGAGGTAGCTGTTAACTTCGTAGCGCCCTTCTGGGAATCATCAATGGATTTCATTGATATAGTCTGCACGGGCAAATTTTTGTGTTTGAGTAACTAATTTACACCTTAACATAAGATGGATATTTAATTTAACCGAAGTTGCCAATCATACTATTTTAAGTAGAGCAAGTAGCAATTAGTATCAGTTATGGTTAGAAATCACAGATCAAAGTGTTTTTGACTTTAACGGAAACACAAGGCTTTGGAGAGACATCAATTTTGATGACGTAGCCGCAGCAAAGACTGGGAAACTAAAACCATAACGGGGAGTTCAATCAGAGGCCCGATAACTAAGGCAAGGGCAATTAAGGGACGTTCTCTAAAAGTAGAAGTGGCGATCGCTAATGCAATGGGTGAATTACGGGCAAGGGTTGTACAGTTAAAGCAAGCAATTTCTTCGTAGCTAAACTTAGCTAGATGCCCAATTAATTGACCTAACCAGAAATTAACACCAAAGAAAATTAATACAGGTATCAGCATTTTCAGAAGTAAATCCGGTCGTTGAATCAAAATCTGCCCTTGTGAAGCAAACATGGACGCGATCGCTATAGCGAGAAATACAGTTTGATTCGCGGCTATCTTCAGAAAAATTTGCTGCCCAAAACGATTTAATTTTGAAATTAATCTTTGAGAAATCAACGCCAAAAGCAAGGGAATGACTAAAACTAATACCACGTTTTCGAGCAAAATAACTGCATTAATGTTGACTAGTTTCCCTGCAAATAATACTAGGTAAATCGGTAAGAGAATGACTTGTAAAAGCAGGTTCAACGGCAGTAAAGCTGTGGCAAGAGCGACATCTCCTTTAGCGATATTGGTAAAAATAATATACCAATCTGTACAGGGCGTAACCATCAACATAATCAGTCCCACCCAGAGATCAGGAGTATCTCTCAAGAAAACTGCTCCCAGTCCCCAGGCGAATATGGGAGTCCACAGAAAGTTGATGCCTAGACTCAATCCCGTCACCTTATAGTTTTGCAACGCATTACCTAAGCGTTTAAGTGGGATATTCAGAAATACTCCATACAGCATCACCATTAGAGAAGGGACAATCAAATAAACGGCATTTTCAGAAAACCAACTAATTTGTCCCAACCCTAACCCAATAAAAATAGCAGCAATGACCAACAAAGATTGGAGTTTTTCAGTCCATTTCAAGTTAGACACCTCCGTTAAATAATCTTAGAAACATTTAAAGGAATTTAAAACCCACGGAGGTGATGTGGGTTTTGTCTGTATGGCTGCGATTTCTAATCGGCAGGTATATTTAATTATCCCAGTCTATTCGCGCAGTGTGCGCTTTAGCACAGGGATAAAATGGGATGTTTCTGATTAAGACATAGAAGGAAAAGGTTTTTCAGTCTCATCGTAGGTATAGGTTTGTTTTTCACGAACCATAGTTAAACCTTCTTGGAGTGCAGTCAAGCGATCGCCCATCCAGTGGTGTCCGGGAATTAAACCTGCAATCCCCAACTTTTCTAAGCGACTTTTCACCTTTCCTGTTGCCCCAACAACTATCACTTGCCGCCCTGCATCAATGGCCTCTAAAATCGCATTTTCAAGCGCTAAAGAAGAAGTTATGCCTAGTACAGGAACTTCACCTAAATCGACAATCAAAACATCATAATTAGCGATCGCACTATGTTCTCTGGCAATGGCTTTGGCAACACCAAAAATCATTGGGCCACTCAGATGGAAGAGTAAAACTCGCCCGTTTGCTAAATCCAAAAGTTGCTTTTCTTCAGCAGTGAGGACAATTTGATCGTCAGCGTCAGTAATCGCTTTTACGGAATTGGATTGAAGTTGGTCAAGACGCTCAATGGTCAAGATATTAGCAATAAATACCCCTACGGCTACAGCTATCATTAAATCGACAAACACCGTGAGAAGTACCACAGTATAGACAATTCCGGCTGCCTTCCAAGAAATTTTGTGAACCCGTTTGAGAAAGCCCCAATCAATAATATTGATACCTACTTTTAAGACAATCCCAGCTAAGACTGCCAAGGGAATACCAGAAGTTAAGGGAGCCGCCCACAAAACGACAATTAAAAGAACTAAAGCTCGACTAATTCCAGATAATGCTGTGCGTCCACCGGCTTGGATGTTTACTACAGTTGCCGTTGTCGCTCCAGAACCAGCAACTCCACCACATAAGCCAGTAATTATATTAGCAATACCTTGCCCAATTAATTCTTTGTTGGATTTATGTTCGGTACGAGTGAGGCTGTCAGACACCAGACAAGTTAATAGACAATCAATTGATCCCACCACGCCCAACACTATTGCATTAACAAACATTAACTGCAAATTTTCCGGGGTAAAAGTGGGCATCTGGAGTTGAGGCAAACCAGGAGTAATTTTTCCAATTGTGGCTATAGTACGAATCTCAACACCACTAAAGAAAATTAGAGAAATTGCCGTACCGATGACTAAAGCGACCAGTTGCGGGGGAAAAACCTTTTTAAGTTTAGAAGGGTAAAAGAAAAGAATTGCTAAGGTGATTGCGCCTAAAAAAGTTTCCCAAGGATTGATATTAGTGATGAGAGTCGGGAGATTCTGGATAACACCAATTACACCACCTTTAGGAGTTTCTTGCCCTAAGAATGGTGATAATTGCATAAAAATCAGAATTACGCCGATTCCTGTCATAAATCCAGAAATTACGTTGTAGGGCAACATCGTAATATACCGCCCCAATCGCAATACCCCAAAGATGATTTGAACTACTCCTGCCATCATGATGACGGTAAATGCCATCGCCAGACCATTTTCAGGATTATTAGCTGTAAGTCCGGTAATGACTGCGGTGACAATTACTGTCATCGGGCCTGTTGGTTCAGAAATGAGGCTGGGTGTACCACCAAATAAAGCGGCAAAAAATCCGACTAAGATTGCTCCCCATAACCCCGCAGAAGCACCCGCACCAGAAGCAATACCAAAGGCTAATGCCATCGGTAAGGCAACTACCGCCGCCGTTAAGCCGCCAAGGATATCTCCTTGGACGTTACGGAAATGGATTTGATTGGTTATTTGCATGAAAGGTTTTCCTCTATTAAACAATTGCAATTAATTCATCTCAGTTGAGTCAGAATCTATTTCTAGAATTCCATATATCCCTATAAACAAGAGATTTGATGTCTAAATCGTCTATTTAAGGGGGACTCAGGGGGATTAATGGAAACCTAAAGTCATGAAAAATCACTTTGATTAACAACCTCTTAACGGAACAACAAGACAGGAATATTACTGCTTCTGAGGATTTGAACTGTCGTACTACCAATTACTAAATTACGGATGCGGCTATGTCCATACGCTCCTATCAATAAAAGGCTGATATTTTGCTCGGTAATATATTGATTAATAACCTTTTCCGCTTCACCTTCTCTAATGGTATAAATAATATTAAAACCTGCTGATTCTAAAATCTGTCTAGCTTCATTAACTCTACTTTCCGCCCTGGAATATGTTTCATTTTTAGTTGCTTTCAACAGATGTATTTCTAATTCTTTAAAGCACGAGGAATTTATCAAAAATTGTAGTGTTTTCTTCCCTGTTAAACTGCCGTCATAAGCAACTAAAACTCTTTCAACAGGTCTATATTCACGCGGAGTCACTAAACATGGTTTTCCTGTGCTACGAACAATTCGCTCTACATTTGACCCTAAATGTCCCGATGCAAAATCTGCGGCTTCTCCCCGTTTGCCTAAAACAATCAAGTCTGAATTTTCTTCAAATTCGTGAAAACAATCAACTAAAAAGCCTGTTTTATTTGTGGCTTTAAAACCTTCTACGCCCTCTTCTCTTAGGGTGGCAGCTGCGTTTTGTAAAATTAATCTTGCTCTTTGATTGTTTAGTTTGGCTTTTTCATGTTCTAAATTTACTAATTCATTAAGCAATTTTTCTGAAGCACCAAGCCCAATACTACCACTTAAGTTCCCAGTAGATACTACTTTTTGGCTGCGAATATCAGTGACAAATAAAACATTAATTTGAGCATTAAATTGCAGAGCAAACCAAGCCCCATATCGATAAACATTTTCTGCAAAAGCTGAACCATCAGTACAAAGCAAAATATTTTTCATTACGGTTTTAATAATTAAAGGGTTGAAAGATAAAGACTGACAAAACAAAACTCCTAAATCCGAGAGGATCAAACTTTAAGAGGTAGTTAATTTATTCAGCAAGGTAGCACTAGCTTCATTTAATCCGATTAGTTCTACTTCTGCGCCATTGCGGCGAAATTTTAATACTGCTTTATTGAGTACTTCGACTGCCCCTTGATCCCACAGGTGAGCATGAGTTAGATCAATGGTGACGCGCTCTACCAGTTCTGTAAAATCAAAAGACCCTAGAAACTCATCTCTTGATAAAAAGAAAATTTGTCCGGCTACTTTATAGATGCGATGCAAACCATCTTGGCTCAATACTTTATCCACAAATACCAACTGGGCAATCTTGTTAGAGAAAAATACGGTACTCATAACGATGCCTGTCACCACACCCAGGGCAAAATTACGGGTGAAAATTGTCACAAACATCGTCGTTAACATAACGGCGGTTTCAGTGCGGGGGATGCGGGGAAGATTTTTTAAGGATGCCCAGCGAAATGTACCGATTGATACCATAATCATCACGGCTACTAATGCCGCCATTGGCATAAGCTTTACCCAATCTTGCAAAAATAAAATGGCAAATAACAGGAAAACCCCGGACGCAAGGGTTGACAGTCTACCCCGTCCGCCAGACTGGACATTAATTACCGATTGCCCAATCATGCCACACCCTGCCATACCTCCAAAAAAGGCAGTGACGATATTAGCGATACCTTGTCCTCTGGCTTCTTGATTTTTATCGCTGGGGGTATCTGTGAGTTCATCTACTAATGAAGCGGTTAAGAATGAAGCTAACAAACCAACGATCGCTAATGTCAGAGAATAAGGCAGGATAATCTGCAATGTTTCTAGAGTCAACGGCACTTGAGGCAGAGCAAAACTCGGTAACGCAGTGGGTAATTCTCCCATGTCCCCGACAGTGGGAACCTCAAGTTTCAGAGCGATCGCTGCGATCGTCATCACCGCCAGCGCCACCAAGGGAGAAGGGACTGCTTTAGTAAAACGCGGCAGAATATAAATAATTCCCAAGGAAAGGATAGTTAACACATATACAGTCGGCGGAACATTCGTTAACTGGGGCAACTGGGCGAGAAAAATTAACACCGCCAATGCATTGATATAGCCAATCATCACTGCTCTGGGTACAAATCTCATTTGGCGACCCAGTTTTAGCACCCCAAACAAAACTTGAAAGGCCCCAGTTAAGAAGGTAGCGGCGAATAAATACTGCAAGCCATGATCTTTAACTAAATCAATCATCAATAGAGCCATCGCTCCTGTGGCGGCAGAAATTGATCCCGGTCTGCCTCCTAAAAACGCCGTCATGACCGCAATAATAAATGAGGCATAAAGCCCGACTTTAGGATCAACCCCGGCAATGATCGAAAATGCGATCGCTTCTGGAATCAAGGCCAATCCCACCACAGCCCCAGCCATAATATCTCGCTGAGTATTAAAAAACCACTCTCTCCTCAAAATTGTTCCGTTCAAGTTGCCTCTTAGCATCTTCATCCAAATAAAATTGTTAGTGTGTAATTGACACCCAAATATAGCCCACTCGCCAATATAATTCTGTAATTAATAATCGTAATATCTTGGGGAAAATAGCTCTGTGTTTACATAATTGCACTCAGTGGTTGCTCTGTCCCTCCACTGATTGTTTGCCTTCCCTACAGGACATTTTACGAATAGCGTTCTCGCATAGTAGATGACTAAATTTTTAATGGGCGTGGTTGCTCTTTCTCTTTTAATTACGAATTAGTAATTATTTCATACTGATTGGAGAGTAAGACAGTATGCAAAACACTTAGTAAGTGAATAGCTCACACAGACTATGAGCAGCTAAATCCACATGCTGAACTATAATTTGCGTATTTTCCCGGACGAATAGTTGCAAATACTTTTAATTACTGCAATGCTCAGGCTGCACCTTAAGGCGGACAATCCCAACTATTTAAAGTTACCGAAGAGATTGTTACCTGCGACATTACCTGAACCTGCTTACTATTGAATAATTGGGCGTTTATAACGTAAAGCAAGCATATCACAGCGCCGTTACAATTTGCAATAAATTATAAAATATTTTAAATTACTATTTTTTTGGCGATGGGCTACGCCCCGCTTGAAGCGATCCATAAAATGTCTAGAACGCTCTGTGTAGCTTACTTAATTGTAGGTTCGATGGGCTACGCCCCGCCCGAAGCGATCGCAGAACTTTTCAGTTTACTGAAATTTAAAAAAAGAATTAGTGTATAGCCAAAAGTTTATTTTAAAGCTGCTTTTTTAAGCAACGCCGAAGCTCGCAATCTCAATATCAGCATAGTGCCACCTGTAAAGAATATACCAAATAATATGTTTGTCAAGCTGATACTTTTGCCAGAATCAATTACCAAAATACTTTCTACTATTAGAGAAGGTAATAATATTCCGGTTAGTAGCAAAAATCTATAAAAAACTAACTTTCTCTTTGCCAGAAGAGTTAGAAAAGTTAAACAAATACCTAAAGGAATAAAAGTTAGCGCGTAGTAAAATGCTTTTTGGTCTTTTGGGATTAATTGTAATAAATTAAAAAAGTAAAACTTTTGTAATTTGTCTACATAAACTTGGATGTTACCTTGAGAGTAAGTAATAACAATGTCATGAAAGTTAGTGTCTACAAAAATATCAGGAATACTTAATTGTATATCTGTTGCATTTTCTCCAGTAATCGGTGTTCGTATCCGTAAATCCAGGTTGGTTCCCTGTTGTCCTAATGTAAAATTGCGACGAAGAATACCAGATGAAAGTGAGATTATCCGTGCAGGGCCTGTTTGAGTTGTATCAGCCGTAGCAATAGTAGTAATTATTGTAAATTGAGAAGTTTTACGTATTTTTTTAGTCAAAAAAGTAGTAGGAGTTTCTGTTTTTAACCAATAGCTCGAACTTAAAGCAACACTTTTCCCATCTTGAATATTTGTTAAATGCCCTTGCGAAAAAAGTTCAGGAAGTTGTCCAGTACGATCCTGATAACCTTTTTGATCACTTAATTTATAAGAAGCTATTAAATGATCTCCAATAATATCCAAGTATTTTTTACCATCAAAAAATTGTGAAACCTCATTTTCAGGAAATGCTTTATCCGCAATGTGAATCTCCGCAATATATCCCTGCCAAGGTTTATCACCTGTTTTCTCATTACCAATTAATAGGTGATAAGCTAAATTCCAATTGTTTAGATTTGTTGTACTTTGCCAGGGTAGTAAAATTATAAACGACAGAAGTATATATCCAAAAAACAATAATGATATTTTTTTGGTAGAGTTTTTGAATCTACTATTTTCTACAGAAGACAATATATATCTAAAGCTCTGCGAGTCCCATATACAAAAGCAAATTCCACCTAAAATTCCACCTATAGTATTGTTAATAATATCAGCAGGAGTAGGTGATCTTGAAGGCAGAAACATTTGCAAAATTTCAACTATCACTGATAAACTAGTACTGATTATTATTAGTGTGAAAAATTTACTTATTGGCTTTCTATTTATCTTTTGCAATAAAGTAGTGGAACTAAAACCTAAAGGTATAAATAGTAAAATATTATTTACTAGGTCTTCAAAAGAACTAGCATTGTCAAAATTGGTAATAATTGTTTGTATAGATAGATTATCTGAAAAAGAAAAATTAAATGGATAGAGTGTAGCTATTAGCACTGCTAATACGCTAGTGATTAGCAAAAGCCAGTTCATGCTGGGTATTAATTTACTCAACAAATTAGATGTTTGTGTAAAAATTTTGTGTAGAGTCATAAATATTTATGTTATCTGCAATACAGATAATAAATTATTAAACGATTGATTATGTAGACAGTTAAAGGTGAGTGATTAACAGAAGGTAAAGCTTTTTTTATATTATTTAATTATTGAGAATAATGGGAAAATAATTTTAAATATTTTATAAAGTTGTTTCTTATAAAAGCAGGCTCATTTTTTGCATTGAGCATTTGAAGATTAGGTTAGCGTAACTTCTAGTACAGCATTATCAGCAATCAAACTGTATTTTGTTTTACGAACTTGTTCTCCGAACTAAATCAAACCAAAATGCGGTTAAAGCGATCGCACTTGGCAATATCATAGAAAAGCCCAAAATCGGTGCATAACTACCAAACTTGTCAAATCCGGTGGCAAATAACACTGGCCCAAAAGCCGTGCCAGCAACAGAGATAGTCGTGGCCAAACCACTAATTGCACCTAGATGCGATCGCCCAAAATAATAGGCATAAACCCCAGCTTGAATAACTCCACTCATTCCCTGCATCAGACCCAACAAACAGCCATAAGCAAGCATCGACTCAGCACCAGTGACTCGTACTGCCATAAATAAGGCAGCACATAGCAGTATGAGCATAGCACCCAGAAGCAAGCGGGGTGAAATCCTATCCATGAGTATGCCTGTCACAAAATTAGTGGCTGCTGTGACAAAGCCAAAGGGGACAAATACAATAGCAGCGACGGAGCGCTCGATCCCTGAAGCTGCCATAATCGAGTAGTGATGAAAAATTAACCCAGTTCCCAAAGCAGCTACACAAAAACTTCCCGCAGAAAAAAGCCAAAACGTAAAGGTGCGGCGTGCTGTAGCTAGTGTATAATTTGCTTCCTCTGGCAGTTGGGTTTGTGTAATGATAACTTTACTATCTGGTTGTAAGCCATAGCGTTCTGGTTGTTCGCGGTAAATCAAAGCACCGATGGGGAGAATAGTAAATGCGATGACTCCACCAAGAATCATGTAAGCTAGTCGCCAACCAAACCGAGTAATTAGAAACTCAATGAATAAAGGAAACACAGCCACCCCAAAAGCGAAGCCAATTCCAGATAAGCTGATGGCTAAACCACGCCTGCGGACAAACCAGAGATTAATGACATTAATACTGACTAACCCTAGCGCCCCTTGTCCCAAGCCGCGAATGGCGATAAAACCCAATCCTAGAGTGACTAAACCTCGCACAAATCCCATCCCCACACAGGCGAGGGCAAATAAGAAGGCGATCGCCACTACCGCGTAACGTGGCCCTTTGCGATCAATTAAGCGTCCGATAAATGGCAGAGAAAAAGAGCCACCTAACGTCCCCACCATGTAAAGTAAGGAAACGGTTGAACGGGTAAGGCCCAATTCAGCAATGATTTTGTCGAGGAATACAGAAATCCCTACCGTTTGACCGGGGGTTGTCATCAGCATCCCTAGCGTGCCAGCCATCAAAACCACCCAACCATAGTAAATAGGAGATGCAGCAATCAAACGACTGTGCTTAACTGGTCTACCTTCATCAATGCTCACAAGTTTATAACCCTGGACTAGAACCCTTACCAAAAAATTGGGTTTAAAGCCCCGTCGTTCTACGACGGCTTTCGATTAATTAGTGTACCAATATACTATAGTAATGATAGTGGAAAGGTAATCAACCACTTAAAAAACCTTGTCGTCGAAAGACACCTGAACCTTGACAATTAAATCTATGCGGTTCTACTGCATTGTTCTAGTTTCTTCCTAGCAGTAGGTAAAAGGTTTATAGGAGCTAGACGACTCAGATTTTTGAACTATTTGTTTCAAACTAAACAGGACTTGGAGAAATCCAACTAGGGTAGGGCATACCCAAAGTAACGCTTGGGGAGAGTCTCACGCTTCCAAGTAACAACAATTCAGGAACAATCTCAGCATATTTACCATAATTCTGGGCTGATGGCACAGTGGATTCAAGAAGCGCGACAGCTTACGTAATATCAATTTAAAATTAAGAAAGCCAGATTTTTTTGGCTTTCAACCCTGCCACGAGGGCTTGTTTCTGGCTATACTCACTTACATAGGCACTCAAAGCGATCGCTAGAATCTTTAATTCTGATTAAGAAACTTGGCAGTAAACCAGGCTGACGGTTACATTGTCATGACCGTTACGATGATTTGCTAAATCTATTAATCGGCGGCTAGCAACTGTCAAATCAATTTCACCTGCTAAAACTGGTAAAATTTCTGTTTCCCAATATTCTTCAACCCGATTGTTGTCACTCAAACCATCAGAGCAAAGTAAAAAGATGCAATCTTCATCAATTACAAACTGACGAATTCTTGGATGCAAAACTTTTGAAGAACTGACTCCCAATGCTTGGATTAATTGTGCGCTATTGGAATGAGAAAATGAATCTCGATAAAAGCTCATTCCTAACCTAACCAATCTACACCCCATGTTATCGTCTGTAGTCACTTGATAGCAGCCAGAGCGGTTAATCAAGTAAGCACGGCTGTCACCAACATTAGCGATATACATTTTAGGAGGGCAAGCTAGTGCCATCACTATAGTTGTCCCCATGCGTTGATAATCTCGACGATGATCTTGATTATTAGATTCGTTGATTAAATCGTTTGCTTTGTAGATACCTTCATGTAATTTG
This sequence comes from Chroococcales cyanobacterium, assembly GCA_038259325.1. GTDB lineage: Bacteria > Cyanobacteriota > Cyanobacteriia > Cyanobacteriales > Nostocaceae > Nostoc. The sequence continues at coordinate 25,377 of JBBSOX010000078.1, forward strand.
ATGACAAGGGAAGTTGTATTTTCGGATGCAACATTTACCGCTTGTAAGTGTTGAGCGATCGCCTCGACTGCAACAGATGATGCGACTTCTCCCCCTGCATGACCACCCATACCATCACAAACAATTGTTAAAGGTAGCTTAGAGAAGGTTTCTTTGTCTGTGAAATAATAAGTATCTTCATTGCTTTGACGAGTCGGGCCTTGATCTGTCTGGGCTGCAACTGTAAAAGTAAATTTATGAGCGATCGCAGACTGTTGCAAGAATTCATCCAATATATTAATTAATTGATCAATTCTCTGAATCTGTTTTTCAACCATTTGCAGGCAAAGCCAACTTACAGCAGATTTAATCGCATTATTTGCTGTTGGTAACAACTGCTGCCACATCTGTCCTAATTCTGCCAGACTCGGCGTTACTTCTTGGTTTTGACGGAGTTCTAGTAGACGAACCAGAGAACCTTCTACTCGGATTAAATTAGGTTGGAGTAGACTAGAACTTACTTCCTGTTCAGCTAGAGGTTGCCAAAGTTGAGCAATTTGCCACAGCCAGTTAATTTGTCGCAAAGCACTTGCATCCTTCCAAGCTAGTTCCAATGGCTGTGCATATCTATGGCTTAACTCTAAATTCTCCTCTGTAGATAAATCACACTTACCAATGGGTGCTTGATCGAGTAGCAGAAATTCTTGATGAGACTGTTTTTCCTCAAGATAGAGAACGCAATAAGGTTGAGGAATATGGGGACAGTAGGGGAATAGTTTAAGATAGGGTTGAACTGAAGCAGGATCAAATATCTGAGCTTCAATGGATTGCTCTGGTCGAGTATCCAGCAAAACTTTTGAACTTTTGACTAAAAACCGATTAAGCAGTAAATCTCCTACATGGTAATTTTCAATTCCCTGTCCTTCTACCCATAAATATTGTTTTACCAACGGAGTTCTGCATTGTTGGCAAAACCTGTGTGTTTCTGAATTGGGATACTTGCAGTTTGGGTTGGGACAGAGAAGAGTTACTGTTGTCGCTTGCATAAAGATTTCCTCTAAAAGATTATCTAATTAGAATAAAAACGTCAGAATTCATTTGAGCATTTTGACCGAAAAAGCTTATGAACAAGCGGTTCTAATACCTCCACCAAATCGTAGATTTGGTGGTCTTCACTAGATAACGCAAGCACGACAAGACTCTCGAAAACTCAGTTTAACTATGCTATTAGTGGTGGGTCTGTAGCAAGATCCCGTCGGGTATTCTGACTTATTATTCAAGCTTTTGCTGATTGTTTAATTAGATTTTGGCTCTGTTCATAAAGTCCCAGCCCAAAGGCTGGGAACGAGACGATACAATACCATCCTTTGGGCTTTGCCATTCGGATGTAGATGATATTCGCATTACCAAGCTTTGGTATGTATCAGCAGCAGCAATTCACCAAGTGATACCTTTGGGAAAAGTGTCCTTTGCTTTCTTAATCACCTGTTAGGCGAGAGGAGGCTTACGTACTTTCTAGAGACTAAATTTCAGCTTTGCAACTAATTCGCGTCACATACATCCTCAAAATTAGATTTCTGCTGCTTGCTTCTGAGGACATTAGGGGGGAGTAATTGGTTTGATTGGAGCTGGAGATACCCGCGACAGCCCCTTTGAGGCGGTAGAGAGTACCCCACGACGTATAGTAGTCATTTCAGGGGTTATACTCACTTACTGTTTATATCTTAGACCATAGTTTTCACTAAAGCATCTATGGCGTTGCTGTAATTAACTCACCATACACTGCCAATGTTTCCTGATGAACACGGTCAACACTCAGCCACTCTAGGTTTTGATTTGCCCGGTGTTTCCACTCGTGCAGCATATTGGCATTACTTAGTAGTTGCACTAAAACCCCAGCTAAAGCATTACTATCTTTTGGTGGCACTAAAAGACCTGCTTGCCCATTATCCAAAGCTTCAGGAATTCCATCTACTTGAGTGCCAACGATCGCAGTTCCAACTTCCCTAGCTTCTGAAAGTACTAACCCAAATGGATCGCGATGGGAAGCTAGCACAAATATGTCACAAGATATGAGATAGCGTTGAGGTTCCGCCTGGAAGCCTTCAAAATGAATACGTTCTTTTACAGAAGTTGCTTGTGCCTGTGTTTCAAATAGCTGTTTATCAGGGCCATTTCCTACCAAATAAAGATGCGCTTGGGGAAAATCTGGGGCAATTTTTTCAAAAGCAGCGATTAACTCAGCAATTCCCTTACGTTTATACATCCCAGCTACAGTAGCGATCGCTGGACGTTGTAACGGTAAAGGTTGATAATCTTGTATTTGCCGGGTGCGGGGACTGCCCACAGTTCCATTGCATACTACCCGCAACTTGTTTTCTGAGATACCACGCCTTGCCATAGAATCTCCCACAGCCTTGCTAACGGCAATTACCCTATCAGCTAAACCCATCAGCAGACTGGAACGCTGAAATTCATTATGGACTGTGGAAACTAAAGCATATTTACGTCCTTTCAGAAGGCGTGCTAATACTACTCCTGTCATCATGTGGGCATGAACAATATCCGGCTGAAATTCTGCTGCGATCGCTCGGTAACGTATAGCTGCTTTGATAATACTTATCGGTTTCCGCCTTTGATCTAGTTGATAGTGTTTGACACCATAGATATCCAGTAAACTCTCGTATTCACCACCAGCAGAAACAACCGCTACCTCAAAACCAGATTTTGCCTGTAGACAAGCCAGATCCACAGCTACATTCACAATGCCGTTACCTATTTCTTGAACGTGGTTCAAAATATGTATGATTCGCATAATCTTTGAGATGTGTATAAAAAACAAAGATAAGTAACCAAACAATTCGCAATGACGCTCCTTCGTCGCTAACGCTGCGCTAACGCAATTCGCAATTTGATTAGGGCGAAAAAGCGAATTCACAATTGCAAATTGAGTTGACCACTTGTTACTGACTAACAACGTTTCTAACTAGTTACTTATCTCGGAGGATATTTTAAAAGTGCTCTTGTCGGTAGCAAAAGGTTCTAGATCCCCCTAAATCGTCCTTAAAAAGCAATACGATTCAGTTAAGGTGAAAACCCTTTGTCAAAGTCAATTTTTTTAACGTAAATGCATTAGCGAAGCGGTAGCGACGTTCGCGTAGCGTCTCGCAGAGAAGGAGCGTCAGCGGCTTGCCGCAGGCTACCGCATACTCCTAGGTCGAAGCAAGCTACGCGCAGCGTCTCGTAGAGAAGGATACAAAGAGAAGGAAGAAATGCTTAATGGAACCGTATTAACTTAAAAAGGGGGCTTTGATTCCGGTTCCCTCCTTTTTAAGGCTTGATCGGAGGGATCAATAAGTGTCTACAACTACAGACAACCACTTTTAAAACAACCTCTTAAATACTTATTCAGTAACGGCTCGATAAATCGGGGTAAAACTCTAAAATTCTGAAGATTGAATCTTCGATTTCAGTCGCTAGCTTGAAAATGGGGACTGGAGAGGAAAGATTTTTGTCTGTTCTGGTGTATGCAGTTTAGGAAAGCTACTTGCTTGAATAGCTGACAGCACTTAACCCTTACTTATGATCTCAGAGTCCGCACCGTGGAAATCGCCTAATACGTCTTGATTATTTGAATTTAGAATTGCTGGAAGATTATATTTTTATGCACATATTTATAAATATATGATAAACTTCCCTTTAGCCAATTATGTTCTAGCCAAATATACTTGGTAGCGCCTGATAGTGATTAGAGTTAAGTAAGATGAAGTTTATAGCAAGAATCAGTCAAAGCAGTTTTCCACCTTAATATCTAAGGCTCTAAGGCGAAATACTTAACATTCCACCAAGTTTTATACTAACGGAAATGCTTTGCCTGTTAATTCAAGGCTGTCGTTTTCTGATTTTTTGATAGGTTAATATCTCCCGTTGTGCATCCTTTGAAGAAAATACATTCGTTTGCTTAGGATTGAGCCAAACAGCAGTGCGATACGTCAAGTCGCTTTGCTCCAATTCGTAATTACTGCGATCGCACAATTGCTCTAACTCCAATTCTAAATATGGTCAAAACACCTTTGTTTTTAAGAAATACTTGGTACTATGCATTACCCAGTAAGCAGCTAAAATCTGGACAAATAATTTCAAAAACCCTCTTAAACGAGCTAATAGTTTTTAGTCGCGATCGCTCAGGCACAGTCTTTGCTAAGGTAAGTGAAACGAAAAGTTATCCAATAGAAGAGGCGCAAGGAAATATTTGGATTTATATGTCAAATGATGAGACTTCCTTAATCTTAGAAGACATCCCACGAATCCCTGAGTTTACCGATCAAAGCCACCAAGCCGTTGAGTCCATCAGCTTTCCCTGTGATGTTGATCACGCCGTAGTCGGATTGATCGATCCTGCTCATATTGCTTTCGTTCACCAAGCGTGGTGGTGGCGTTCCCCTGAAACACTGAAGGAGGTAGTCAAAACCTTTGAACCATCTTTGTACGGCTTTACCATGCGAAAGCACCCACTAGAACAACAAACCTTGTTCTATCGCTTGATTGGACGCAACCCACAGATCGAAATCTCATTCCGTCTACCAGGAATTCGTATTGAGCGGGTATCTACTGATAAACATATAGTCTGTAACTTAACAGCAATTACTCCCATTTCCGAAACTGAGACTGAGGAAATAACTATGTTTTACACAACTTTACCTTGGTTTCCGATTCTCCAGCCATTGTTACTATGGTTTACGCGTAGTTTTCTCAATCAAGATCGAGAAATTTTGCTTAAACAACAAATCGGCTTGAAACATAATCCACCCTTAACTTTAGTTGGAGATGCTGATGCTCAAGCCCGTTGGTATTATAGATTGAAGGCAGAATTTGCTAAGTCTCAAATGCAAGGGCGTTCTTTTGTTAACCCAATTAAAGAAAAGACACTTCGATGGCGTAGTTAGACGTAACACTAAGTCGATAGGCGGGAATAAACCAAACTATAGCAATCCGATTTGATTTCTGAATCACTCGTAGAGGTAAGGGACTGGGGATTGGGGAGTGGGGACTGGGAAGAAGGAATAAAGGTGTACTGAGTTTTGTTCAAAAATCAAATATGAGTCCTATATGTTATTAAAAGTAAACACGTAAACACGCCTAAAATCTTTACCAATGACGAATGACAAATGACGATCCTGACCAGTTAACTTTATTTATGCCCACCTACTTAAGTTTTCAATAAGCATTGGTAATATTAAGTTAAATCTTTTGAACATGAATGATGTTAATATCAAAAAGCTCTGGGATCAATTAAATAATGCAAAACTGATTCGCTATGTATTACTCTTTGCACTTGGTTGGGGAATTGTCCAACTTTTGAGTTATTTTGCGACAGTAATCGTTATTTTTATTTTTGCAGGTATTCTAGCATTTTTACTCAGTTATCCAGTCCGATGGTCAGAGCGTTTTTTACCACATAGTATTGCAGTTATCATAGTTTTTTTACTCAGTCTACTTATTCTGATAGGGTTGATAGCTACACTGGGTTTTGCAATTTTATCTCAAGGTCAAGAACTGGTTAATCAAGCGCCTAAATTCCTGGATTCTGTCATTGCTCTATTAGAAACATTACAAGGCTTTTTGAGAAATTTAAATTTTCAAGTTGATTTTAAAGCAATAGAAGAGGAACTCAGAAATGGGAGCATCTCACTTTTTGAAGTGGCTCAAACAGACAATAATCCATTGAGGTAAGCACAGCGATGAGCCAGAACTTGAGGCACATTTTCTCGTTTCCATTGCGCCCCAGAAATCTTTGTTCGACGGTCAATCTGTTTAA
>JBBSOX010000079.1:0-31100 GCA_038259325.1 Chroococcales cyanobacterium
CTTGCAATTCAATAAAATCCCTATTAGGGATTGAAACTTTTTGAAAGTGAAACTAGCGCTTTACCGCATAACTAATTGCAATTCAATAAAATCCCTATTAGGGATTGAAACGAATGGAATACGAACTAATTCAAGAACGAAACATATTGCAATTCAATAAAATCCCTATTAGGGATTGAAACAATTTCTTGAGGCTTTAAGGTTTTTCGCAAGATTCGATTGCAATTCAATAAAATCCCTATTAGGGCTTGAAACTACCAAGTTATTCACAAGGACTGATTGGTTAGCATATTGCAATTCAATAAAATCCCTATTAGGGATTGAAACGCAATCCGCTAAACGTGCGTTGAGGTTGGATGGGGATTGCAATTCAATAAAATCCCTATTAGGGATTGAAACATAACAGACTTCCCTCTTGACAACCAAATCCAAACATTGCAATTCAATAAAATCCCTATTAGGGATTGAAACCTTTTAGTTAATTAGGTAATTTGAGAAAATTAGAAAATTGCAATTCAATAAAATTCCTATTAGGGATTGCGATCGCCCACTTTATTTACGTAGAAATAATAATTTTAATTGTTTTATTTGACATAGATTTTCTGATTAAACCTATTTTTTAAAGTATCACTAAACTACCTTCCACTTCTTCTTCAAGTTCATAACCATTAGCTAATTTTTCAATTGCTTGGTCAATCATTGCCAAACCCTGATCTACTCTTTCAACTAAACTTAACTGTCCTCGGAGTTCGGCAGCACCAACGAAACCTTTAGCATACCAAGTCATGTGCTTACGGGCTTGACGCACGCCGCGATCGCCTTTATATTCCCATAAGGCTTGTAAATGATCTCTTGCACATTCCAAGCGCTGAATCGGTGTAGGTGTCGGTAATATCTCCCCAGTTTTTAGGAAGTGATCAATTTCTCCCACCAAAAACGGATAGCCTAAAGTCCCACGGGAACACATCACACCATCAGCGCCAGTTTGCTCTAAACATTTCACCGCCGCTTCAACGGAAAAAATATCTCCATTCCCAATCACTGGGATAGAAAGCACTTCTTTCACACGCGCAATCCATTCCCAACGAGCATTGCCATTGTATCCTTGAGCGCGGGTGCGTCCGTGGACTGTGATCATTTTTGCCCCTGCATCTTCCATCCGCTTGGCAAAGTCGAGAATAGTAATTTCGTTATCATTCCAGCCAATACGGGTTTTTACTGTCACAGGTACATCAACAGCTTTTACCACTTCCCGTACAATTGCCTCTGCTACTTCTGGTTGCCGCAACAACGAAGAACCACCACCATTTTTAGTGATTTTATTTACCGGACAACCCATATTAATATCTACAGTATCAGCACCTTCTGCAACTGCCTTTACTGCTGCTTCTGCCAGAAAATCTGGACGGCAATCAAATAATTGAATGCTAATTGGGCGCTCATTTGGGTCTACCTCCATGATTATGGGTAGTTCCTTGACATAATGCAACCCGGTAGCATTCACCATTTCGGTATACATCATCGAATCTGGCGCATAGCGACGCACAAGACGACGAAACACCATATCTGTCACCCCAGATAGAGGCGATTGGAGAACCCGACTTTTTACCTCAAAGGAGCCAATTTTGAGGGGTTGGGAGAGTCTAGCTTGAAGAATGGGAGAGAGCGAAATCATACAAAAAATTAAAAATTATGGGAATGGAAAATAGTAGGAATATTTAGGGGTAGCTGTGATGAGTGCTAATTGTAAGTTACGTATCCTGAGTTGGAGGCTGTTTTTGCATTTCTTGCTGAACTTCCTCTAAACTCAAACCTAACTCTTTCGCTGTTTCTTCAAAACTCAATCCCAATCTCAAGAGCAAAGGTATCATTCTAAACTTTTCTTCACGCGCTCCTTCTTGTTTGCCCTCTTGCTTGCCTTCTTGTTTGCCCTCTTGTTTGCCTTCCTCTCTACCCTCTTGATAAACTCGTGTTTGTTTCAAATCACTTAACCCAAACATACCTTCAATCTCCTCTCGACTCATCGTCGGAAACTTATAAACCAAAATTGTCTCTATCAATTCTAGTAACTGCCGCCGTTGTGGTTCAATGTTGATTTCTTGCTGGGTTCTGTTTATTAACTGCCTAGCGGCTGTAATTGCTGTATCCTCTTCATCGACAACTAGTTTCATCGTAGCAATTCCAACTGGCAGCAATGCAGTTTCACCTAATTCATTAAGATAAATGCGAGTAACACGATTGCTAGTGAAAAATTCGCTGTAATTATTGATATCTGCTGTATCTAGACTGCGATTGGGATAGATAACTACTCCTCGCCATGAGTTTTTAGGTTTATTTTGACGTAAGTATAAACAAATTTCGGAAATTAGGCGCGAATAAATTTCTGTGTCGGTTTGAAACTGGACTTCAACAAAGTAAATTGTATTTTCTTGCCCTTGTGTTGGGAGAAAAACACCATCTATGCGAAATGCAGTTTGCTTGATTTCAATTGAGGAGAATTTATAACCCTCTGCCGTTTGGGGTGAATTACCAATTAATTCAAAAAAAATGCCAGGAAGTTCTTGAAAAAGGCGATAAAAAATGCTGTCAGTTTTCACGCTTGATATATTGCGGTGATTTAAACCGTTAGATTTTACCGTGAAATAGCTAGTAACAGATTTTGTTTAATTACCCTTAAGAAAATGGAGAGCAATTTCAGTTATATATATGTTATGACAATTTGTAGATAGTTTACTACGCCACTCTTTCAATATAAGACTAGACCACAGCAAAAAACCTATCAGTAACAGTCCCATAAATCCATCCAGCCAAATTAGGCTATGCATTTTCAAAGACATGGGAGCAACCATCGGGAAGAGATAATGGGCTGGACTGGAGATACTAGTGATTGAGTATAAGGCTAATAAAAAGTACGCTAACCAAAATATGTCTTTGGTGTAAAACCAATATCCCAACAGTCCTACTGGAGTCATTGCAATCACAGTACTAATTACTCCAATAGAAGTGAACCACTGGGGGCCAGGATATCGACTCAAAAATAATGCATTGTCTATGTAGTGTAGCCAAGTAGAAATGAGGTTGAGTGTGATGACAGCTAGCAGAATCGTCTGGCGAAACCTAGAAGTATTAATCATCATGTAAATATGCAATTGAAATGCGTAATACTTTATTAAGCCGACTACGAAAAGCAATCGGCATAACAAATTCATGATAATTTAGTTGCAATTTACCCGTTATTTGCACCTTGAGGGGGACGCGAGACAACTTTTTTGGCTAAACCCAAAGTCTGCAAAACTTGGATGCTCCACCAAGTAACATCAATCTCCCACCAAAACAAGCCAGATTTTGCCATGTGGGGATAAGTATGATGGTTATTGTGCCATCCTTCTCCATAAGTGACGATGGATACCCACCAAAGATTACGAGCGCCATCATCAGCATCAAAAGTGCGATAACCCCACAGATGTGATGCTGAGTTCACAAACCAGGTTGAGTGCCAAAGCAAGACACACCTGAGAAACACTCCATAGAACACAAAAGACCATCCTCCTAAAGCATAAAGCAGCAGCCCAAAGGGTATTTGCAACAGCAAGAAGTAGCGATCCAGCCAGCAATAAAAGGGTTGTCTTGCTAAGTCAGGAGCATATTTTTTATAGGTATCATAGTCAAAAAATTCTGGACGCGGGTAGATAATCCACAATATATGGCTCCACCAAAATCCTTTTTGGGCAGAGTAGGGATCTAGGTCAATATCTTCCGTGTGGGCGTGATGCTGGCGGTGTCCACCTACCCAAAAAATTGGCCCACCTTGCAAAGCCAGCGCTCCAATGAGGGCGATCGCATACTCTAACCACTTGGGAACTTGGAAACTCTTATGGCTCAGTAGTCGGTGATATCCCAAGCAAATACCAATGCTCCCGAATAACCAGTGCAGAAACACTAGCAAACCTAATGCTGGCCAGGAGAAAAACCAAGGAGCCAGAAGTGCTAAGGCATGAAATACACCAAAAAATACCACATTTATCCACCTGAGTTGAGGTGGATTGCCCTTCTCAGGGGCGTTGGCGATCGCCCCAAAATTTGCGGTCATAAAAATTCCTGTTGATGAATGATCAAGCGATTTGCTTTTTTTTAGGTATAATCCCACAGGGATTTCCCCGCCCTGTATACTAGTCCGTTACAGTAGAGTAAAGCAAGTATCACTTACATTTGTTATGCTAGCAGAAATCTGATATCCGTGCAAGTGCCACTTGCATTATTTTATGTCATCTCAACTCGTTTCCACTCGTCAACGCCTGATTCAAGCTGCACTTGAGTTGTTTTCTGCTCACGGAGTCAGCGCTACTACAACCCGCCAAATTGCTGAAAAAGCCGAAGTTAATGAAGTGACTCTATTTCGGAATTTTGGCAATAAGCATGGACTGCTTTTGGCTGTGCTGGAAGAGTCCGCAGCTTTCAAGGATTTAGGTGAATCGCTTGTACGGCGGGCAACGCCTCCCGGTAATGTCTACCAAGCTCTTAAAGATTATGCAAGTGACACTTTACATACATTAGAACGAGTGCCAGAGTTCGTCCGGTCTGTGGTAGGTGAAGCCGACCAATTTCCGGCAGAAAACCGCCGCGCACTAGGCAGGGGAGTAACAGAGGCAAACCGCTATGTAGCTCAGTATTTAGCTACTGTAATCCAGCAAGGACACCTAAACACCTACTTACCGGCAGAGAAATTAGCCAGTTTGCTGAATGGGATGATTTTGGGATATGCCGTAATTGAGTTTACCAGCGAATTTCACGAACTTTGGGAGGATCGCGATGATTTTCTGGAAAATTTGGTGGAGTTGTTTTTACATGGAGCCATGTCATCTTCAGCAGAATCAGCAATAAACTCCTTACAAAAAAGTTTTATTACCACAGAAGTAGCTGATTTGCCTGCTAATTTAGTTCACGAAATTTTGCAACAAGCCAGGAAATTGGGAATACGAGATTATGCCTTGGCTTATGTGTTATTTGGGGCTGGATTATCCGCCACGGAAATAATTAGCTTGGAGCGATCGCATCAAATCTACGATACTCAAGGGCACTTCTTGCAAATCACAATTCCAGGATTTGTCCGTCAAGTACCTGTGAATCAGTGGATTATGGGCAAACGTTACGGTTCTTTTACCAATAATCCCTTAATCAAATGGCTGAAAAGTCGTAAAGATGCTCAAACAGCCATGTTTTTGAATGAAACAGGCAAACCGCTTTCAGAATCAGAGCTTCAGACACGTTGGCAAGTATGGAGTGAGGGGCTGTTAACTCCCCAAGGACAAACGCCAGCAATAGCACAAGCACAACAAACCTGGCGTGTAGAAATGTTAATGCGGGGGATCAGCCTGGAAAACCTAATTATTTTAACAGGTTGCGATCGCGCCCAATTACAACCCTATGCCCGCCGAGCCAGAGAAAAAGCCGCCCTAGAGCAAGCGACTCGTTTGGATCATAAGCCAGGATAGGGAGTATCAGGTGGCGTTCTCCGACGCAGAGCCAGTGACCGAATAATTCGTAATTCGTAATACTTCGGCTACGCTCAGTACAAGTTCGTAATTCGTAATTAAGAATTTATTAGCACGATGCAGTTAAACGATTAAGGTAAAATAACAGAGGTTTCTTTACCATTGTTGTTTGCACCATTCAAGATTGTAGCTGTACTATCGGATGGGGATTGGGTATTGCTCAAACGGCGTGATAAATTTTTGCGTTGCTTGCCTCCCGCCTGAACATATTGCAAACTGTCTTTACCATAACGAGTTGCCACACTCATTAACATCTTTTCAGAATAGCCGCGCAATTCTTCTTCAGTGAGAGAAAGGCGACCTGTCATTTCATCCAGGGTAGAGAGTAAAGTGTTGTAGGTTGATAGCTGAGTTTGCAAGGTTTGGATGCGGCTGTCGTAGTCTGTCAAATTTAATCCGTTGCCAAATTCTAGCGTCGGGCTAATTGATCGCATTCCTGCAATTCGACGGAGAGCTTTTTCGAGAGTGGGTGAACTGCGTTTTAGTCGTGCCATGAAATCCGCTCCTGAAGGAGGTTATAGGGTTACTGGATATACTTTAGCCAATGCAACCATAAACTTCTGTGAGAGATAATTCGGAAAAATTAAAGCAAATTGACATCGACTTGATTATTTTTAGTGAATTATACTGAAACTTTTATTTTATTTGTCAAAAAAGCTACTTAATATTAGGAATAAATACCTCGAAGTCGTGTTGGAGTACTTGAAACTTGTGTCGAGGTACTTGAAAGTCGTGTTGGAGTACTTCAAAGTCGTGTTGAGGTACTTGAAAGTCGTGTTGAAGTACTTCAAAGTCATGTCGAGGTACTTGAAAGTCGTGTTGGAGTACTTGAAACTTGTGTTGAGGTACTTTGAAATCGTCTTGGAGTACTTGAAAGTCGTGTTGGAGTACTTCAAAGTCGTGTTGAGGTACTTTGAAATCGTGTCGGAGTATTAGAGGATGGTTTTCTTCGGCTCAACCGGATTTACGGCGAAGGCGATCGCGCTCAAAAGTATCATATCGACATCATCTGTACAGTAACTATGGGAGGGCTGCTGCCTCCTGTCAAACTGGGAGGCAGAGTCTCCGAGTAATCACATTCCCAGGCAAAGGCTGGGAACGAGGCAGGGCAAGACTTTTAATATTCGTAATTTGATAAATACACCCAAAAATCCGAAATATTGTACAGTAAGGTTGTATATAAAAGTATTACTACTAAATTTAAGTGCAAGCTGATGGTAGAACCTCTAACGGCAGCAGTAATTGTCTCTTTATTTTTCTCAGAGGCAATTAAAGAAGGTGGAAAAGCTTTAGGTAAAGGTGCGGCTGATACATTTACGCTTCTTATAAATACCATCCGTGAAAAGTTTAAAGCAGAGGGAACAGAAGGGCTACTGACTCGCGCACAGAATCAACCTACAGAAGTGAATAAGACAAAGCTACAAGATGAACTGCAAACCCAAATCGATACTGATGAAGCGTTTGCTCAGAAACCGAACCACTGTATAAAAAAGCATTAAAAATTGCTGAACTTAGCTTAGGAGTAGATCATCCCAGTACAGCCACTATCCGTGAAAGTCTGAAATTCTTGCGCGATAATTACACTTAAAGGCAGTGTAGTAAACCAATTCGCAATTCGCAATTCGCAATTCGCAATTAAGTTTTGAGATGGGGATTTAAACCCCAACTCAAAACAAGCAACCCAAAGGGGATGGGGAATTAACCCCTCTTGTTTGTTAAAACTATTTTGTAAATCCAACAAATAACCGAATGTTAGTAAAACGATAAAAATCTGGCATACTGTTTGATGACAAGCATTTTGTACGACGACACTAATCTGTCACCGATGACAGATAATTTGTCACTGTACACTTATACAAGTCTTTGCTAACTGCGCGATCGATCGCTCCTTTTATGAAACCGCGATTGCCTCCTGCACATTAGAAAAGCGATCGCTCTCTTAAGGCAATTGATTTCATTTTGACCCGCGATCGCTATTACAATCAAAAAAAGGGAATGAACGAATAAATACAAGTCGTCAATTCTCCTTGGGACTGATAGCGATCGCACAAACGCACTAAAATTTAAGAAACCATCATGATGGATACTGATATGGTATCGATCCCAATTACTTTGGAACAACTCATTACGGCGGTACAACAGTTGCAGCCAGACGAACGAGCAAAAGTAGCGAGAGCCTTGATTCAAATAGATTTACGTTCAGATTTGACGGCTTTAATTCAAGAACTTTATGCCGAACCCCCCGTGAATGAGATTACAGACGATGAAATCAGGGCTGAAATTAAAGCTGTGCGTCAGCAATCCCAGCAGTTCTGATGTTGCGAGTAGTCATCGACACCAACATTTGAATTCGCATTTTGCTGAAAGGGCGAGTTACATTGCCGATTTTGGCAGCATTTAATGAGGATAAATTCCAGTTGGTAATGAGTCAACCCCTCATGGAAGAACTCCATGTTGTTTGGAATCGCCCCCGTTTAAGAAAGCAGATTGACTCTAGTCAGGCGATTCGCTTAGAACAACAGTTGCAGTACCGCGCCTTATGGGTTGAGTTGAAAACTGTTCCGCCTAATTGTCGAGATCCCAAAGATTTACCTGTGTTGGCTACAGCGATTGATGGCAAAGCGGGGATTATCGTATCTGGGGATGATGACTTGCGGGCTGATGATGACTTGAGAGAGGTAATGGCAAGCTATAGCATTCAGTTACTGGGTGTTAATTCTTTCCTGAAGTATCTAGATGAAGGTGATGGATAAAGAATGCTTTCCCCGATCGCTCCCTAAAACAAGAACGCGATCGCTAATTCAACTTATGCCTAACCGCGATCGCCTTTTGATCGACTTCCCAAAATACGATCGCCCCCTTGACTAAAAGAGCGATGCCTCCCCACAGTAGGAAAGCGATCGCTCTCTCAAGTTGATTGATTTCATTTTGAACCGCGATCGCCATTACAATCAAGAAAAGGAAATGAAAAGGATCTGACCTTCATATTCACCAGACTTACTGCAACGAACGAATAAATAATTGATTATTGACCAATGCCCAATGCCCAATGCCCCATGCCCAATTAATTCAACGGTTCCATAATGACTCTTAAACCATTGCTAGAAAGTATTTTGAGCATTTCTTTAGCGTTATATTCACTGCTAAATACTCCTGCTTGCATAACTCTTTGACCTTGCCAAACTGTGGGAAATGCACCAGGAGCAAGCGATCGCACTAAATCTTGGTCTTTATCAGTGAAGAGTGGAACTACTACGCGATAACGTACACCGAATTGTGTCGCAGAGTTACCACCATAAGGAATACTTGCAGAACTTGTTTGCAGATTGCGAGTATTAACAATGGGGATATTGCGATGTCTACGACGGGCTACGCCTACGGGAAGTGGTAAAAGTTCTGAAGCACCTGGGGCAGCACCTTCTAGTCTTGGTAATGGCTGCTGTGTTTGCTTTCTCATTGTAACTTGTGGCTGTGCTACTGAATTGGATGGGGACTCAGGGACAGTAAACTCAATTGTATTAGGATCGATCCGCACATAATTTAACTGTGGTGTATCAGATGGCTGTGCGTTAGTTGGTATTTGTCTACCTGACAAGCTGCTAGGAGTAGGAAATCCGGCAACTCTAGAAGTGGGTGGTTGTTTGGATATAGGCGGGGAAGGCGGTACATTATTGGCTGGCATTAATGACATCTGTTGACTATTTAATTGTGTAGAAACAGGATTATTTGCTGAAATGCTGTTGCTAGTTTGTCTATTAGTAGTTTCAGAGATTTCAGGAGCCGAGAAGGTGATTTCCCCAGTTGGTGGTATTTCTCGTAATACATTATTGGGAGCGGGTTGAGAAGTTTGGCTTGCTAGTGCTGTTGTACCGTTGATATCTACCTTGCCAGTGATGCGACTACTCACAAGGTTGTTACCAGCAGCAGAAATCACCTCTTTGGCAGCGCTGGCGTTAATGTCGTGGCGGGCATTATTTTGAAATGCATTACCTCCAGGTTCAGATGCACTACCCAAATCTGGCATTGCTTGAGCGATCGCAACTAAACCATCTTCTTTATTATCTTGAATAATATTATTCCGCAAAATCGGGCGGGCCTTTGCTTGCACCACAATTCCCGATCTATTGTTCTGAATTTGATTGCCTATAACTACAGGAGCAGCATTTTGGGCGATATTGATGCCAAAACCTGTTTGGTGAAAGACATTTTCCTTCACTTGGGGACTGGAGTTACCGGCAATTGTCATGCCATTGGCTCCATTGCCATCAAAGTAATTCTTGTTAATGGTGGGTGCAGCATTACCACTTACGGAAATTCCATCTTGGGTATTGCCAGTAAAAGTATTTTCAACTACTACCGGATTGCTAGATTCAATCCATAAACCGTAACCACGGCGATTTGGGTTTGTCACCGTCACCCCAGTGAGCAAGGCTTGGTTTGCCCCAACAATTGTGACGTTTTGACCGCCAAAGCTCCGGCTCAGGTAATCACCACCTCCTTGAATTACAATATCCTTACCTTGATTGCTAGGGTTGCCTTGAATTGAAACACCCGGTTTCAGCATTAAGGGAAATTCCTCTCCTGTCTCGGCGCTATAAGTGTCTGTGGAGAGCATAATTACAGTATTAGCGTTAGCTAATCGCAACGCTTGGGTAATCGTTTTCACAGGAGCAGATTCGCTGCCATTGCCTGTGCTGTCATCTCCAACCTTTGGGTTGACAAACAGTACGTTAACCTGAGAATTTGTTTTCTCACCCAGAGGTGCGGAATTTGGTGTCGATGGCATCTGAGCTAACGCGCTACCCAGGAAGGCCATACTTGCCGCTCCCATACCTATGGTAAAAGATAATACTGATAGACTAAAAAATAAAAGCCTTGCTGATTCTATAAATTTAAGCTTTGCAAGCATAATATCTACCCTATGGTACTTAGGAAACACAGAATGGTGAATCATATTTAACACAACTCCTTGGAAGTAACAATAAATTCTTATACTCTTTAAGATAAGAGTATTATGTCGATAATATTACTCACATATTGAGCGACTGGCGATTTTTAATACAGGGAATATTGCGGTTCTCGAATGGAAGCAATACACAATAGGGCACAGCATTGCTGTGCCCCTAAAAATGGTCTGTATTCTATGCAATTGAGAACCGCTATAAATGATATTGTGTCTGTTCAACAATACCTTGTTCTAAAGGAAACGCTACGCAAACCCCAAAATTAAAGCTTTTTGACTTTTGACACTTCGACTCCGCTCAGTGTTAACTTTTGACTTCCGCCTTGCGGTACTAGTCCTTTGTAAGCTTGTCGTTTACCGTAAAATACTTGACTAACCTTAGTGCAAAACTGTAGCCTCAAACTACCCTTATCACTGCCTATAAGAACATGGGATAATTTCCCGTAACCCTCATTAATACGTTTTTTTGCGTATATTCAGCAAAAATTGAGTAAAAAAAAGCAAATTAATTAACTTATGGTTACTAGGACATATGATAATTCACATTCCGATGAAAGCACTAACGGGGTTGTTGTAATGGTCGAGCCATACAGCCAAAAAGAGCAAATACAACAAGTTGTCTACCGTATTTTAGATGCCAATTTAGATCGCGCTCGTGAGGGATTGCGAATTATTGAGGAATGGTGTCGCTTTGGGTTGAATAATGCCCAGTTGGCTCTTGAATGCAAGCGGCTGCGACAAGAGGTAGCCAAATGGCATACCCCGGAATTGCGGGCGGCGCGAGATACACCAGGCGATCCTGGAACTGAGTTAACTCATTCTCAGGAAGAAGAACGAGCTAGTATCAAATCAGTGTTGCAAGCTAACTTTTGCCGTATAGAAGAAGCATTACGGGTGTTGGAAGAATACAGCAAGCTTTATCAGCCAAATATGGCTAAAGCTTGTAAGCAAATGCGCTATCAGGTTTATACCTTAGAAAGTAGTTTAATGGGTCATCAGCGCCATCAATTATTGTGGCGATCGCATTTGTATCTTGTCACTTCCCCACATGAAACTTTATTAAACAACGTCGAAGCTGCACTCAAAGGTGGATTAACGCTTTTACAATACCGCGACAAAACTGCTGATGATTCTTTGCGTCTGGAACAAGCGAGAAAATTACGGCAGTTATGCCATATCTACGGTGCTTTGTTCATTGTTAACGATCGCGTGGATGTAGCTTTAGCAGTCGATGCAGATGGGGTGCATCTAGGACAACAAGATATGCCTGTTACTGTTGCTCGGCAATTACTAGGTTCGCAGCGTCTGATAGGTCTTTCTACCACAAATAAAGAAGAAATGCAAGCAGCAATTGCTGAAGGTGTAGATTACATTGGTGTGGGGCCAGTTTATGAAACTCCTACGAAACTAGGTAAGGTTGCAACAGGTTTAGAATATGTCAGCTATGCTGCCAAAAATTGCTCAATTCCTTGGTTTGCCATTGGAGGAATAGATGCCAATAATATCAATGATGTGATCGATGCAGGAGCCGAACGTGTAGCGGTGGTGCGATCGCTCATGCAAGCCGAACAGCCTACCCTAGTAACGCAATATTTGCTTTCCCAACTCAATCGCATTAAACCAGAACTTTGAAAGAGTCATTAGTCATTTGTCATTTGTCATTTGTCATTTGTCCAGAGTTAAGTAACCACCCCATTCCCTAGTCCCCAGTCCCCAGTCCCCACTCCCCACATTTATGTCTAATGAGATTATGATTCACGTAAATGGTGAAACCCATAGCTGTTTGTCTCAAACTCTTTTACCCGATTTGCTGCAACAATTGGGTTTTAACCCCCGTTTGGTGGCTGTAGAGTATAACGGCGAAATTTTACACCGCCAGTTTTGGCCGGAAACAAAAGTGCAACCAGGCGATCGCTTAGAAGTAGTAACTATTGTTGGTGGTGGTTAGTTAATGTGAGCCAGCAAGCCCAAATCCTTAAGGCTGCGTCGTGTAATTTCGATGCGGGCGGGGGCATCCTCTGGTTTATCCATATCAAGGGTTGTTGCAAAAAAGTAGACGTTTTTGTTTTGCTCTAAATAACCAACAAACCAACCAACTTCTGGTTTAGTACTCGTTAACCATCCCGTCTTTCCCCGCAGTGTGTAGTCTGGAGTTTGTTCACGTATCATAATGTCTTTGACAAGATTTATTGTCCGTTGTGAGAAAGGCAAATCGCCTTGATACAAACGTTGCAAAAACTTGATTTGCTCTTTGGGTGTGATTTTTAATGGTTCTTGTAACCAAAAACGATCAATGTCTGCGGCAGTTCCAATCTGACGATTACCGTAGCCTACTTTATTAATAAATTGCTGCATCCGTTCATATCCAGTCCTACGTGCTAGTACTTGATAGAACCAAACAGTTGAATCCTTAAAGGCTTGACGCAAATTGGTATCCTGATTCCAGGCATCAATTTCTCTGTGAATTCCATCCCAAGTGAGAACCGCTACATCATTAGGAACTACACCTATTTCTAGCGCCACCAGTGAGTTAAAAATTTTGAATGTTGAAGCTGGAGCGATCGCAGTAGCATTACGTTGAGGATTATGTTCATAGATGCGGTTGTTTTTTGAGTCGTAAATCAAGATAGAGCCTTCACGCCCGAATTCTTGAAAGTGCCGCCCTAAATTTGGCGCTTTAACAGCCAGCATTGCTGGACGTTCAGATGAGGTGGAAGCAGGTTGAGCCAGAACATGAATTGCCTCCAAGGTAATTACACTGAATACAGCGAGACATCCAATGGCTGTGAAGATAAGAGATTGCCTTTGGTAAGTGCGCCGAAAGAATCGCCCCATCCGAAATAAGATATATTTCATTGCATCTTTAATAGAAACACAAGCGAGATTCTACATTGTAATCTTGCTCATTTCCAAAGCTATTTGTTATACCATTTCAATGTTTCATTCCTCTGATTTGTAAAGCGATCGATGAAGAGTTCTGCGCTTGGCTAGTTCTTTACCTTTGCGGCCAAGCTGCTCACGTAGTTGTTGGTCTTTGCATAACCGATTGAAAGCTTGAAAAACTTCATAACCAGAATTGGAATTCACTAGTATCCCATTCTCCTCATGCTGAACTGTGTCTAGAACACCGCCTAAGCGAGAGGCAATTACAGGCTTACCGAAGTAACTTGCTTCTAAATAAACCATACCAAAACCTTCCATACTATTAGCTTTAGTATCTAATAAACTCAGCATGGCAAAAATATCGCAAGCTGCATAATAACCTGCTAATTCTCGCTCCGGCACATATCCTGCAAAATGGACACGCTTATGTACCCGCAAACGATACGCCAGAGATTTCAGTTCAGATTCACTTGGCCCTTGACCGCAGATTATATAGTGGACATCCACCCCAAAAGTTAGCAATAGTGGGATGTTATCAATTACTCGGTCGAAACCTTTGTGTTTTACTAGCCTTCCTATGGAGAGAATAACTATTGCTGAATCGGGAATATTGTACGCCTGACGCATACGAACACGTAAATCATCAAGGCTACTGGGACTGGCTACATTATTACCAAATTTTTCTGGTCTGATTACTGGGTTAATAACGTGGGTAGGAGTATTTAATCGGAAAGCAGTTCTAAGATAGTCTTGTGTATAAGAACTGTTACAAACAATACCTTCGGCTCGTTTGAGTGTTAGTTTGAATAGCGATCGCAGCACGGGATTGTGTAAAGTACAATGAAGATCATTTCCGTGCAGATAGATAAAAAAGCGAATAGGTAAGAAATAGCTCAATAGCAACAGTGAAGGAAAGTCATAGCCGTGGCCCCACTCTATATAACGGTAGTGATAACGAAAATAGAGTCTAATTGCTAGGACAAATGAGCAGACGATATTGAGGAAAGGCCTCAAAATACTTCCCACACAGCCACTACGCCAGTATTTAGGATAAAACCAGCGATATATAGGAAATTGTTGACCTTCATCAAATACTTTATCTCCTGAGCAACTAGCCGCCAGCACAATTACTCGTTCTGGATCTTGGAGACATCGATTATAGATATATTCCCCAATTACAGCTTCTTTCGGCAGGAATATCCGGGATATGACTAGGATATCTGGGTATGCGGCTTTGTCTCTGATCTCGGCTGTTAGTTGAGAAATATGTTCCATAATCAAGTTGATAATTTTACTTCAAATAATTTTTAATTTATTTACAATTAGGATTACTTTCAAAACCATAATTCTTATTTTATTTCTTTTAAAACCGATGTGGTAGACAAATTTGAAGGCTATTCTAGAAGATTAGTCAGGAAGATTGTTATTTTATTGTGTTGATTTTATTTTTACTGCAAATTTCCCACTATCCCACTAATTGAGAATTTCTGTGCGTGATGAACAGTAAATAAAATCTTGCACTTGTAGCCAAATTGCTCAGTGAAGAACTGTTGCGAAAATTACTTACTTCAATAGAATACCCTGTCTAGTCTAAACTGTTGTGCCAAAATGCCAGAAAGGTGGATAAGTATTTGATAGCTATCTGGTGTCTATCTGCCCTTACTGATAAGCATCACGTCCATTTGTCAACCTGCTAAGTATGCATAAAGAACAAGCCCCTAAATGTATTAAATATTACTTTTTTTAGAAATATCCTCCTAGTCTTCTGATAAAACAAGTAGGGTTAAGTATTAAATAATTAGTCAAAATAATGATTCTAATTTTGAATCATCTGTATAATTCAAAACTTAGTCTGGAAGTGCTAGTCCAATAGGTTTTGTGTAATGATGAACATATCTTAAGGTTCGGTTCCCCAGTCGAGAAATCCCCCCTGCGATCGCTGCCTACTCAAGAGAAGACGCGGTAGATTGAATATGTAGCCTTTAAAAGCCGATGCTACGTGAAAGCTACAAAGCTTGCTTGTTACGGGCTGGCGTTAGCGACAGATTGCAGCACTCCTACCAGCATGGGGAGAAATCAATCATAAATAATTCCGTTTTCCAAGCGATTGTATTATGCGTAAAAAACTACAAAAAACCATCAAACCGCTGTTAAAAGCCTTCTTAGCCCTGAGTCTGGTGTTAACTTTGGCTTTTAGTCACGCCGATGGAGCATTAGCGGCCCGCAGTGGGGGTCGAATCGGTGGTGGCTCCTTTAGAGTACCTTCCAGCCGCACCTATACACCGCGCACCTATGCACCTCCTGGCGGGGGCGGATATTATCCTCGTGGTGGATTTGGTGGTGGTTTTGGCTTTCCCTTCTTAATTCCCTTCTGGGGTATTGGCGGAGGATTTGGTGGTCTATTTGGGATCTTAATCTTCTTTGCGATCGCTAATTTCTTATTGCAAACTTTCCGCCGCGTCTCTGGCGGTGAAACAGAAGAAGTGGGATACAGCAGCAACCCCTCTGTTTCTGTAACTAGTTTGCAAGTAGGTTTGTTAGCTCAAGCCCGTGGTTTGCAAAATGAACTCAACCACATTGCTGAAACTGCTGATACTAATACCCCAGAGGGAAGAGCAGAAATTCTCCAAGAAACAAGCCTAGCTTTACTCCGTCATCCCGAATACTTTGTATATGCAGGTGGTAGCACTCAACAAGCTAGTTTAAATTCAGCAGAGTCTCAGTTCAACCGCTTATCACTGGCAGAACGTAGCAAGTTTAGCGAAGAAACTCTTTCTAACGTCAACAACCAGTTAAGAGCAGCCCTTGCCAAAGATGCTTTACCCCCAGCTGGTGAACTCGACAACCCCACTCGCCTATTTACCGAAGGCCCTGGTGAATATATTATCGTCACCTTGCTGGCGGCGACACTAGGCAAGTTTGAAATCCCCACAGCGATTAACAGTGCTGATGATTTGCGTCAAGCTTTGCGCCAAATTGGTAGTATTCCTAGCGAAAAACTTCTAGCAATTGAAGTTCTTTGGACTCCGCAAGCTGAAAGTGATACCCTGACATCTGATGATGTGTTGGCAAATTATCCTGATTTGAGACTTGTTTAATCTCTCAAAAATTTCGCGCTTCCCTGCTAAGAAATAACTTTCTATGTTGGCGCAACAAATAAGTTCCTCTTTGAGGGCAATAACTAGAAAACCGTTTGTCAATGACAAGCGGTTTTTTGTATAACTTAGATACACCAAGACTTACGCACTGAAAACCGAAACCTAAATACCCTATAAAAAAAGGGGAACCCTAAAAGCGCCCTTTTTAAGGGAGTTGGAGGATCTCTTCTGCCTAAGTCCTATATACTCAACTATATTTTAGAAAAACTATTCCTAGCCAAAATTTTGGTATATTATCAAAATGCATTATACGTAAAGCGTTATTTTATGCCTAGTGTTGAAGCCGACGAAAACCGAGAGCATCGCATTAAAACAGAAATCATTGTAGATGCTGAAGACAAAGAAGATCGGGCTATGGGTTGGTATTACTACCTCGAAGAGGCTCTGAATTTTCCCTTTATGGCTAAATGGAGTAAGAAGGGACGCAAATCAGGTTCTGTAGAGGAGAAAGAAGTGGAAGTGCTGGGTATGGCCCCAGATGATGAGTGCTTAAAAGATATGCTCGTAGAAGTGGCTTACATTAATGGTAAGGATGATGATGTATATTCTGCAAAGTTATCTGACATAGCAGCCATTGATGTTGACAGCGAAACTCAAGAAGCGATCGCAGACTGGCTCTATTGGATTGCTAGAGGATATAAGTTTTAAATTTTAGGATAAATACCGAATAACGCGGCAGGGATTAACAGCAGCAACAACATTCTCAGGTATGTCTTTGACATATTTAACTAAATATGGAATAAGTAGCTTTTCCCTGTCGTTTAGCTCGGTACATAGCAATATCAGCATCTCGCAGCAGAGTTGCAGGCTCCTCATAACTACTAAAATTCCAAGTAATACCAATGCTAGCTGTAGCAGATAATTCATATCCATTGAGGTTAACTGGCAATCTTAAGGAGTCTTGAATACGTTTAGCGACATTGGTAGCGTCGGTAATATCTTTAATATCCTCCAAAAGAACAGTAAACTCATCACCACCAAATCGTGCTACAGTATCGCCACTGCGTAAGCACGATTCTAAACGTCTAGCGATCGCTACTAAAAAATCATCCCCTATTCCATGCCCAAAGCGATCGTTAATCTCTTTGAAGCCATCCAAATCCAAAAATAAAACCGCAAAATAATAATCGCTTCTGCGTTTACTACGTTCAATAGTTTGTTTGAGCCGATCTAAAAATAAAACACGATTTGGTAATGCTGTCAGCCCATCATAAAAGGCATTGCGGATCAGTTGTGCCTCTGTTTGCTTGCGTTTGGTGATGTCTTGAAAAATTAAAACCGTGCCAGTAATATTGCCATTTTGATCGCGGATAGGTGCAACATTATCGCCAATCGCTATTTCTTTGCCATCTTTAGTAATCAGTATACAATTTTCTGGTAAATTCAAAACTTCACCTGATTCGATTACATCTACGATTAAATTTTCAATTGTTTCTCCTATATCTTTATCAACTAACTTAACGACTTCTACTAAATCTTTACCAAACGCTTCACTTTGCTTCCAACCAGTGATTAGTTCTGCTAGAGGATTCATCATTTGAATACAACCATTCGCATAGGTCACAATCACTGCATAGCCCATACTGTTAATAATTGATGTCAGCCTCTGTTTCTCTTCATATAATATTTTTTTGCTCTGGTGTTTGTAAAGCGCCATTTCAATTGCAAAATGTAAATCACTTTCAATAAATGGTTTGGCTATGTAACTAAAAGGTTCACTTGTATGTAACGCTTTATATTCAGAACTATCTGTTAAGTATACTATAGGAAGATGAAACTGATTCTGAATAATATTCGCTAACTGTACACCGTCAATTTCCCCAGCTAGGCAAATATCAATTAGAACTAAATGTGGATTAGTTTCTGCTATTTTTTTTATTGCTTCTTCACCAGACTTAGTTGTTTCTGAAACAGAATAACCTAATTTTTGTAAACTTTTTCTAATATTTGAGGCTAGGATTTTTTCATCCTCAACAACTAGGATTTTGCGGGCGAACATGTTACAGTAACCTGTTTGCTAAGGTTAAGATTTTTGTTGTCAGTGTCAATTCGAGCTAAAATTCATTATTTTATCATAAACAATATTTAACTACTCTGTCTTCTCGCTTGATATAGATCCTGGCTAATTATCCACTAGCATCATGTTATTAACCTCCGATGTTTATGTGTTTGTAAAAGCTAATTCTAATTAATGAAGGCAGTTAATATCATGTTAATAACATTAAACACAAATTAGCATGTAATTACTAACAATCAAAAAGCTGTTTTAAAGAATATGTAATAGCTTTTTTTAAATAAAATAAATATTAAGTATAGTATTTATGTCCAAATTAATCAAGAATGAAAGTTGGGCAAATTACAGTACATCACTTTAATAAAAGTTGAAAAATTTAATGGTGTAGCTTATATGTAATATAATAGTATTTTATCGAATAAAATACTAATAAAATTTAATCATAATTGGGGATTAAAGAGTTTTTTACTGCTTTGTCTATTAATATTTTTGTCTCAGTGAGAGTTTAAATTCTCATCTAAAACTGTCTTATACCAATTACCTGTGAGATTGCTCTAGAAGTTGTGGCATAAGCACTTTGCCTCACTAAGCAAGCTTTATTTCGTGCAGTTTAACAAAGAATTGGGATTGAATTTTAAATTGTGAATAAAATAGTACTACTTCAACTTATTTATAACTTTTGGTTAAGACTTAATTACAAACCCTGTGATCTGAAAATATGCAAGTTAAATGCTCATCAGCAGATCACATGATTTTTTAGCTTTATGGGAAGGAGCGGGTGCTGGGGGCAATTGCAGGAAAGGTTCTCTTTGTCAAATACTTCTGTTCTCTATATAAGACCCCTCTGTTTGTTAGCTTAATAGACATTCAGAAAAAACATGTTTTGTGTTTTAGAGATTGGACTTACTTTTAGTCAGTTCAATGCTAATTTTGCCACCAAAGTCTGGAATCGGTGCAGCAGGTTTGCTGAGAATAACTTGGACTTGTGTTACACGATCACATTCTTGGAGAATAGAATCTGCGATCGTTGCTACCAATTTCTCTATCAAAGCAAACTTAGACGTTTTGACCAGATGTTGTATCAAGCTAATGACGCTGCGATAATCTAAAGTGTCTTCGATCGCGTCAGTCTTGGCCGCTGTGGAGATATCTAACCATAACCTCACATCCACCTCAAACCATTGTCCTAGTACCTGTTCTTCTCGCAGATACCCAGTGTAGCCATAGCAGCGAATTCCCGTTAAATGAATGCAGTCCATAAAAGTTTGAGAGCAAATTGTGCATTTTGTAGGAAGTGGAGCAAGTTTACTTGGAGATTTTCTTTCCCGTAAACTCGCATAGTGGTGTTGAATTCCCTCACCGCATTTGTGAGGGTTCGCTTGCAATCCACCCTTACGGAAAGCTATTTCCGTTCGCGCAGCGTCTTTAAAAGAGAAATTCCGAGAGTCAAAAGCCGATTTTCAGACTTCTCCTTACTCCGCTTTCCCAGATGGATTTTAAATTGAATTTCCCTAGATAAAATCTAAAATTTAAAATTGTTTTATAGCTATGTTTAATTTAATGCCGATCGCCTTTAAAAATGTTAATCAACTTTGGGCTTATATCTTAACAGAGACGCTAAAGCGGCTGGGATTGACTTGTGCCATCATTTGTCCAGGATCACGCTCCACACCCTTAGCGATCGCATTTGCTCAACAAGCACCTGAAATTGAAGCGATTTCCATTCTCGATGAACGTTCCGCCGCCTTTTTTGCTTTGGGACAAGCGAAAGCAACCGGACGCCCTGTGGTACTAGTTTGCACCTCTGGTACAGCAGGAGCCAACTTTTATTCAGCAGTCATCGAAGCGTCATATAGTCGCGTACCACTGTTGCTATTAACCACCGATAGACCCCCAGAATTGCGAGATTGTCACTCTGGGCAAACTGTAGATCAATTGAGATTATATGGAAACTACCCAAATTGGCAAACAGAGTTAGGCTTACCTTCCGCTGACATGGGAATGCTAGCTTACCTGCGACAAACGGTAATTCATAGCTGGGAAAGATCACAAACTCCTACAAAGGGGCCCGTACATTTAAATATTCCCTTTCGCGATCCTTTAGCGCCTGTTCCTGATGGAACTGACTTAAGTTATTTGCGATCACAGTTTCACCCAGAAGACTTTTTCGCAGGAATAGCAAACCCATGCCCCATGCCCCATTCCCCATTCCCCATCCCCCAACAATGGAAAGAATGCGATCGCGGCATTATTATCGCAGGTGTTGCCCAACCACAGCAACCAGAAGAGTATTGTAGAGCGATCGCGCAACTTTCCCAAACTCTCAAATGGCCTGTGCTAGCAGAGGGACTTTCCCCAGTGAGAAATTATGCCGAACTCAACCCTTATTTGATTTCCACTTATGACCTGATTTTGCGAAATCAGCAACTAGCAAAGCAGCTAGCGCCCGAAATGGTGATTCAGATAGGTGAAATGCCTACGAGTAAAGAACTACGTACCTGGATAGATGCAACCCAACCACGACGCTGGGTAATTGACCCCAGCGATCAAAACCTCGACTCTTTACACGGGAAAACGACGCATTTAAGGATATCTATAGAAGACATAGAAGTAGAAGAGGGAAATTTATCTTTCTCCTCAGACTATGGAAAGCAATGGTGTGATGCGGAAACTAAGGTCAGGTTAGCTGTTGACCAGACGATGGGAAAAATAGATGAAATCATTGAGAGTAAAGCAGCTTGGTTAATTTCTCAGATTTTACCGCCCGAAACGCCTCTGTTTATTGCCAATAGTATGCCTGTGAGGGATGTGGAATATTTCTGGAAACCGAATAATTTAGGAGTGCGATCGTACTTTAACCGGGGTGCAAATGGTATAGATGGCACATTATCCACAGCTTTAGGAATTGCCCATCGTCAGCAAAGTAGTGTGATGTTAACGGGAGATTTAGCGCTGTTGCATGACACAAATGGTTTTTTAATCCGCAATAAGTTTGTCGGACATTTGACGATTGTATTAATCAATAACAATGGCGGTGGGATTTTTGAAATGCTACCCATTGCCAAGTTTGATCCACCATTTGAAGAGTTTTTTGGTACTCCTCAGGATATTGATTTTGCTCAGTTGTGCGCTACTTATAATGTGCAGCATGAATTGATTACTTCTTGGGAGCAGTTGCAGCAAAGATTAAATCCACTACCAAATACAGGGATTCGGGTTTTGGAATTGCAGACAAATCGCAAAACCGATGCCAAGTGGCGACAAGAGAATTTAAGGAGATTTGCCGCAGATATTGTAATTTAACTGCGCCGTTAGATATTACTAAATAGAGAGATGCAAGGTATTAATTTTGCGAAATGTTTATGGTGTCAAAATTAAAAGTGATTGATATAAGCGTTTCAAGTACTGTTGGTGCTGCTGAAACTTGCAAAATATTATAATTAGTAGTAAAATAACGACTCTAGCGAATTTAGCGACAAATGCGACAAAATGTAGAACATAATAATAATGACAGTGAAGAAGATATTTCGTTTTTAACAACTATTGAAGTAGCTCAACTTCTTCGTGTTCACCAAAGAACTGTACAAAGATGGATATCATCGAACAATCTTAAAGCTACAAAAGTGGGGCCAAAAATTTGGCGTATCAGACAAAAAGACTTAGATGAGTTCTTACAAATAAATAATAGTAGACAACAAGCAGAAGAAAATATTAACTCAAATGGCAACAGGAATACCTAGTAGAGATAGCCGTAAAAGTAAAAAACAAAATGTAATGCCTTTTCGTCTGGAATATGAAGGAAAAATTCCTATAGAAGATATATTAAAAATTCCTGTAGCCAAGTTACATCGCATAATCAGTATAGATCAACATCCAAGAAATAGACTCATCTATGGAGAGAATTTAAGAGTTCTTAGTTTATTCTTGAACGATGATACTATCGCGGGTAAAGTGAGTTTAATTTATATTGACCCCCCCTATGCAACAGGGAGTAGTTTTGAGTCTCGTCAAAGAGATCATGCTTACCACGACCTAATGGAAGGTGCGGAATACTTAGAATTTTTACGTCAACGACTGGTTCTACTAAGAGAACTTTTATCAGATGAAGGTTCTATTTATATACATTTAGATGACAAGATGGCTTGTGCTGTCAAAATTATAATGGATGAAATTTTTGGTTCTAAAAACTTTCGCAATTTGATTACTAGAAAAAAATGTAACCCAAAAAACTATACACGTAAACAGTACGGAAACACCGCTGACTACATTCTATTTTACACAAAAACAGATAATTATATATGGAATCAGCCTTTTAACCCTTGGACTGAAACTACTGCAAAGAAAGAGTATCAATATGTTGAAAAGGAGACTGGAAGAGTTTATAAGAAAGTTCCTGTTCATGCACCAGGTGTAAGAAAAGGTGCAACAGGTCAACCCTGGAGAGGAATATTACCTCCTCCAGGTAAACACTGGCAATATACTCCAGAAACTTTAGACGAAATGGATGCACGCGGAGAGATTTACTGGTCACCAACAGGGAACCCAAGAAGAAAAGTTTATTTAGATAATAGCCAGGGTATTTCAGTCCAAGATATTTGGCTTGACTTCAAGGATGCTCACAATCAAAATATTAAAATTACTGGCTATCCAACAGAAAAAAATCCAGATATGATCAAACGAATAATTCTAGCCTCATCTAATGAAGGAAATATTGTGTTAGATGCATTTGCTGGAAGTGGTACTACTGCTGCTGTAGCTGAAGAGTTAGGTAGAAAATGGATAGCTATTGATAATTCCCAACTTGCTATAGCTACAATAGTTCAGCGTTTAGTTAAAGGGACAGAAGCAATGGGTGACTTCATTAACGGAAATAGTTCCGCTAAACATGAACAAAAGTGCTTAATAGGTATAAATAGAATTTTACGAAGTGGTCTAGATTTATATGTTGAAGAAACACCAGAATTAGAGTTTATCTCTGATTCTGTAATACATGATTGGGATAGCAAACTCAACTTTCAAGCCAATCTTGTGTAAATCTCTCATCAAGCATTTTCAGAGTGCATACCATTATTTTGCCACTACCATAACTTTCTAAACGAGCGTAATCATTCCACATAGATCCTAGTAGTAATCCTGGGCCATCATTCAAAAAAAGTACTTTTAAAGCCACTTTATATGTATCAGCATATCTGAGAATATCAGTTGCTTTATCTCTATTTCCACCAGTTCGATCATCTTCTTGAGAACCACCTCTATCAGAGTCATAACGAGCAAATCCAACCAATAAGGGGGTTCCATCTAATCGAGATATAAAAATATCTGCTGGAGTTTGAGCTTCCCAATTATCCAAAACCTTATCAAGCATTACATCTTTTCCAGCACGAACTGGCCCCCGAATTATATAGTTTTTACCAAATACTCTGTCAAACCATAAGAAAAACGCTTCTGTCAAGTCATAGCCTTTTTGTCCGCGTTTACTCTGTTCTAAAAGAAGAGCCATTAGAGTTTCATCGGGTACAGGACGACTTTGCAAATTTCTTCTAACCTCTTCTAAGCTACGAAATCTATCACTAAAGTCGTTAATTATACTGGGAATATCACGTTTTTTCTTGGTCATTTCTACGGTCGTATCTGGTGATACATACCTCCGAAATACTCTAAGAAGTTGAATACGTAAAGGATCAGGCTCTTTTGTAATAATTTCGAGTAAATTCGCAGAGCTTGTTGCTTCGTATACCAATTCTATGAAGCGCTCCAAAACTTTTTCGTAGAGCATTTTAGCTTCATCTAAAGAATCAGGGTAGAATGGTGAGTTAAATATGGTAATCCACTTAGATGCACTTCCTTTGTAGCTACTGAATGAAATCAAATTACAATCTCCATTGCTATAATCGATACAATCTTTTAAATATAAAACACATAACTCTATAAAAAATGCCAAAGCCAAGGCTTCCAAGGTTCCTTGGCAATTTCACCAAATAGTGGTTTTAACAGTTGGAGGAGGAGCGATCGCACTTTTTCTTCCACTGATTCTGATATACGCGCGTGTCTGCAAATGCTTCTTCACTACGAGAAATTTTATTTGTAGCCATCATTATTTTACGGAGTGCGTAGGCGTAGCCCACCGCAGGTATCGCCTTCTCCTCTACGTGAAACTTACCCGCTTAGTTGACCTTGTAACCACCCTTCCAAATCAGTAAGAGAAGAGAAATCCAACAAAGCATCACCTAAAGCTTCCAACTGTTCCACCGATAACCCTTGAATCTGGGACAGAAGCGCCTCAGGAATATTACCCACACGCCGATTTAATAGTCGTAAAACGATCGTTCTTTCGCCTTCCTCTCGTCCTTTCTCTCGCCCTTCTTCCTTCGCTTCCAGAATAGCCCGTGGTTCTTCCAAATTCAGTCCTAACATCGCTTGAATCTCCTCTCGACTAAGGTTAGAAAACTTGTAGACGATTATCGTTGTAATTAAATCAATTATCGCTTGCTCTGATTGTTGCCGTGCTTGCTCCAACAAAAACCGCGCCCCTTCCACTGCTTCCGTTTCAGAAGTAACATTTGTCAGCAACATCAAACCCAATCCCAAAGGTTGTTGTTGCAAATCCCCCAATTCATCCAGATAAACCCGCCTGACTTGACCACTTTCCAACAAAGCGCGGTGAATCGAAGAGGAAGAAGGTTCAAGACTGCGAGAAGCAACAATTATTACTCCAAACCAGTCATCGTAACGAATAGAGTTGCGGTAGAGAAACAAAAACAACTCACTAAAGAAGCGGTGATATAAGTCTTCGTCCTTCTGAAACTGCACTTCTGCAAAAAAGACGGTTTTGGAAACTGCATTATCGGGAGGTAAAAACACTCCATCAATCCGAAACGCGGTTTCTTTCACCTCAACTGATTCAAACTGGTAATTTTCCGCTTCTGCGGGTGGTTCATCTACTAATTCAAACAATAAACCGGGAAATTGCTTAAATAATTTGTAGAAGATGGTGTCACGTCGCATTTTTATTCCTCAACACCCAGACAATTACCAGATTGTAAAGGCTTGAGATACCAATTTTAGCGTAGGCGTAGCCCACACTTCTCTACGAGACGCTCCGCGAACGACTTAGCTCAGTGACCGCCGCAGGTATCGCATGTCCCTACGTCCGCGATAAAATTCTCAAGCACAACAGCGCACTCCATACCAATGCAAATTAACTGGGAAACTGCCAAAACCTACGAAGATATTCTGTATCAAAAAACTGATGGTATTGCAAAAATCACCATCAACCGTCCTCACAAACGCAATGCTTTCCGTCCTGAAACAGTCTTTGAACTGTACGACGCTTTTTCTAATGCTCGTGAAGATACTACTATTGGTGTCGTACTATTTACTGGATATGGACCACATACTGATGGCAAATATGCCTTCTGTTCCGGTGGCGATCAAAGTGTGCGGGGACATGCGGGTTATGTGGATGACACTGGCATCCCCCGCTTGAATGTACTGGACTTACAACGCCTGATTCGTTCCATGCCGAAAGTGGTGATTGCTTTAGTAGCTGGATATGCGATCGGTGGTGGACACGTCCTACACTTAATTTGCGACCTTACCATCGCTGCTGATAACGCTATTTTTGGACAGACTGGGCCAAAAGTCGGCAGTTTCGATGGTGGTTTCGGAGCTAGCTATCTCGCCCGCGTTGTGGGGCAAAAAAAAGCTAGAGAAATTTGGTTTCTCTGCCGTCAATATGATGCACAACAAGCGCTAGAAATGGGCTTAATTAATTGCGTCGTCCCAGTCGAACAACTAGAAGCGGAAGGTATTCAATGGGCACAGGAGATTTTAGAAAAAAGCCCGATCGCAATTCGATGTCTCAAAGCCGCGTTCAATGCTGATTGTGACGGACAAGCTGGTTTACAAGAGTTAGCTGGCAATGCCACCCTACTTTATTACATGACAGAAGAAGGGTCTGAAGGCAAACAAGCCTTTCTCGAAAAGCGTCCACCAGATTTTCGCTCTTTTCCTTGGCTACCTTAGAATTGCAAAAATCGCACCAAGCTAAAGGGTGCGATTTTTGTAGATGTCAACGTTTACGGCACTAAATATCTTAAAAACAAATCTTATTTTAAGCAAACTACAAACTGAGTTCAGTAATAATGGATGACTAAATAACCACTGCTTTAGTCTTTACCTGTTCGGAGATAGAGGCAGTTATTTCCTCAATAGGGGCAACAGCATTGTCTAAATCTGAGGCTAAGGAGTGAGAAGATGTTAAAACTGGGGCTGCATCTGGCAAACTCCAAGCATCTTCCAAGGTTTCCCAAGAAGGTGCAAAAGGTGGTAGTGCCAAAGAGCAAGCCTTCCAAGTTGCTTGAACAGGTGCTCCCAACTGCTGGCACGTTCCGCCACGGCGACCTTCTGGCTGGTAATGACGGCAATATCTACAGGCAGATGCTAAAAATTTAATTGGTTTCATTAGATTTATCTTTAGTGCCGTTTCTGGCTGAATTTCACCTTTATATTTTGCTTCTATATATAAAGACGGATAAAAGCCAAAAAGTCATTGTTTTCTATAGGTTTCAGCGATTCCGACGAAAAAATAAACTTTAGGATATTTTTATAATCTTGTTATATTTTTAAATAATCATGATAGTGACTACCTATTGATTTTAGCTAAAACTTATTAGGGATCAAGAGTAAAAGTAAAGCTTTTGATTTATCCAGCTTTTTAACTTCTTCCTTAAGGATAGTTTAAGGCAGATAATTTGCGATAAATTGTCTACTTCGTGTACCACATTCGACATATTTTAGCCATAAAACATCTTTTTTCTCAAGAATTAAAACTTTTCTATTTATATGGCAGCAGGAAATTACTTTAAAATAAATTCTGCTCAAGGAATAATCACGAAACTATTTTGCTTTCAATTTAGATCGGGACTGAATACGATTTCACGAAAAATCTGATACAGATGTAACCCCTGAAAGCTTTGCTGCATCTACGTTTTTTAATTGCGTAAAGCCTGCGGCATGGCTGCGCTTAGAGCGGAGCGGGGCGTTAGCCCATTGCGTTAGCGAGTCTTGCCTACGGCACGCTGCGCGAACGAGCGTCATTGCGAATTGTGAATTGGTATGACTCCCTTCAAAACTGTTTAGCAGCACAGACAGAACAGACTGTCCAGCGCTGGAGTTCACCGGGTGGGGTGGGAGATTCACATTGAGGACAAAGGGGTAAGCCATGCGATCGCGATCGCATGATCTTCGCCCAATGTCCAAAAGCAGCATTCACATCCTTAATGGGTGTAATATCAGGGCAGCTAATCTCATCACCAAGGTAACTGGGATGCTCATGAGGCGAAACCGTTTGTTGCTGTTTTCTCTCCACAGGTGGATTCTGCCAGCCAGCAGTAGAGAAGCGAATATCAACCAAAGGCGTTGGCAGTTTTTTATTCAACTTTAAAAGCAGAGACGTGCGGCCAAAAGTCAGGTTTTGCGCCCAAGCAGCGCTAGAAGTTGCTACCGACAAAACATCGCGTTGAATTGACAATGGTCGAGTATGTGCAGCAACCACTGGGCCAACAACTTCTGCCCAACACTTGAGCAGAAGTTGAAATGGTTGTTCTTGCCATTTAGCCTGCTTTTCTAGAACACCTAAAATATGATGAATTGATTTCAACGACATTATTCAAAGTGGGAGAGATGGGGAATGGGGAATGGGAGAGATGCGGGAGATGAGGGAGCAGGGGAGGCAGAGGGAGCAGGGGGAGCAGGGGGAGCAGGGGGAGATGAGGGGGACAAGGGAGAATTATTGAACAAGTTTCTTGTTTCTTCCTTGTCTTTTCCCAATGCCCAATGCCCAATCCCCAATCCCCCATGCCCAATCCCCCATGCCCAATCCCCCATGCCCAATCCCCCATGCCCAATCCCCAATCTATTTAGATAATTTTCGCTACTATTGTCACAAATATATTTATCTAAAGTTAATTCCAACAATCTAAGTTTGAGGCGCAGAGGCAATGACTCAAAACCCCCTGAACGATTCCGGTACTCAATCGTCTAAAACACCTGGATTGAAACCAGTACTAGCAGCAGCACTAGCGAGTTTAGAGGTACCACTTGAGCAAGAGTTAGCTCGATACCGACGCACGCGAAATGGTTTGGGGTCATCGAAGCAGCCCCGTGTTGTAAGCTACATGAGTAGTCAATCCCAACCTTTGACTGCTATTCCTACAACATCAAATCCAACTCAGTCATTAGTAACAGAAATTAAAAACAACGTGCCGCCTGGATCTTTAGCCGTGAATCATCAGGGAACCCCAGCGCCAGCTACGGCAAAAATTGATGTACCAGCCGCATCTGTACCTGTGAATCCTCAAAAGGAACCAGCACCAGCTGCGGCAAACACCGAGGAACTAAATAATCTCAATTTGCCCTCCACTCATGATGCTGCCAAAACACAAACTCAACTTCCACCACCACCGCCCAACTTTAGTAGCAGCATAGTGCCAGCAGTTGTTAAAGATACTAAGAGCGAAAATCTCTTGCAGCCAGATGACACTCCTAAGCACCCAGATGACTATTTGGAATCTAGTGAAGCACTGCTGCGAAGTCTGACAGAAGAACAACCAGAAACCAAGAAATCAAGCAATTCTAGCGACAGTCTCCTATCACCTTTGGGTATCGGTTCGATGTTGCTGCTATTGGCGGCAAGTCTTGCCTTGGGTTATATAGTGTTCAATCCCAAAAGCTTGTCACAATTAAATTTAGGCAAGTTATTTAACGGGAACTCGTCTCCCGCACCAGAAAATACTGAACAAGTTGGCAGTAATGTCCAACCTCAGATCCGGCCACCAAGCACATCTATACCCAAGTATCCCAATCTAGCTGCTGAAGAATTTCCTGAGGTGAGAGATCCTAATGATTTAGTTGGCTTAAAACCCAAAGTCCAACCAACCCTGGCAGTAGTACCTAATCCAGTCGTTCCGCAAAACCCCGCAAATCCTCAAGCGGCATTGCCTGACTCCAACACAGCCCTAAAACCAACAAATCCGATCGCTGTAGCACCAGTACCAAGGGTACAACCTTTGCCTCCTTTGAATTTGCCTCCCACTTCAACGGCGAAAACCTCGCCCCAGGCAATCACACCCTCACCAAAGCCGGATTCAGATATTAAACCAGCAACAGATGGGTTCTATCATGTAGTGATAGATAATAAAGGCGCAGCTTTAGCCTCAGCAAGAGAAATAATTCCTGATGCTTATTTATCACCCAGCAAAGAATTGATTTATCTGGGTGCTTTTAAGACTAAAGAGCAAGTACAACAACATCTGAAATTGTTAGAGGCGAAGGGAATCAAGGCACGGGTTCAGCAGCCATAAGTTGTAAAAATCTACGATACCATGAGATAACAGTCCTGAGTCATGAGTGCTGAGTCCTGGATGAAGGGTGCTACGCCACTTGAGGCAATCCTCTGCGTAGCTCTTATAAAGTACATCAGTATTTAGAAGTTTTTCTTCACTCAGCACTCAGTTTGTTGGGATGTGGCATCCACATTATGCGGTGATGAGTAATTATCGAAACTCATTACTCAGCACTGAATTTCGTGAATGGAGAGCCGACATGGAATTAATCAAGCGTATCCTGCGGGTGATTCGCGCTAATCTCAATAGTTTGATTGGTGGTGCAGAAGATCCAGAAAAGATTCTAGAGCAAACTGTCCTGGAGATGCAGGAAAATCTAGTGCGGTTGCGGCAGGGTGTAGCACAAGCGATCGCTACCCAGAAACGAACTGAACGGCAGGCTGCTGCTGCTCAGTCTCAAACAGAAGAATGGTATCGCCGCGCTCAATTGGCCCTGCAACAAGGCAACGAACCTCTAGCACGCGAAGCTTTGACTAAGCGCCAAGCTTACAAAGAAACCACTACAGCCCTCTTTTCTCAGATAGAGCAGCAAAACGATATAGTAGCTAGGCTAAAAAAGGATATGCGATCGCTAGAGTTAAAAATTTCCGAGGCGAAAACAAAAAAAGATATGTATATTGCTCGCGCCCGTTCTGCCGAAGCATCTTCTCGCCTCCAGGAAATGCTGGGCGGAGTTTCTACCACCAGCAGTCTGAGTGCTTTTGAGCGCATGGAAGAAAAAGTTTTGCAGATAGAAGCTCAATCAGAAGCAATAGCTCAACTCGGTAGCGATGACTTGGAAACACAATTTACTTCCTTGGAATCTACTAATAATGTAGATGCCGAATTGGCAGCGATGAAGGTACAGGTTTTAAACGGGGCAGAAAACACACAGCACAATAATCTCCTTACGCAGGAGAACCAGAAGACACAGCCTCCGCAACAGCAGTTACCCAACACTCAGGACTCTTGAAAACAGGCAAGGGAGCAGGGAGCAGGGAGCAGCTGACAGGTGTAGGTTTATTACGTAGGTGTGAGTATTCACAACTAAAAACGAGAAAATCAAGCATGAAACCAGGTGTGTATTCATAACTAAAATGCTGAAAAACAAGCATCTCAAAGAGTGGTCATGCATAGTTTCAAAGC
>JBBSOX010000080.1:0-30739 GCA_038259325.1 Chroococcales cyanobacterium
ACCCTAGATGATTTAGAGGAAGTTTTATTTCATCGATGCCAATCTCTGCTACAAATGCAAGATTTGATTCAAGGGTTAACTGGTTTTCATTGGTGGAATAAAATCGGAGTTTAATCATAAGTCATTTACCGGACATGATATAACACCACTACAATTTCTTAACTAATGAGAGGTATCCCAATGCCACGCAACAGCGATGCCCAGCATTGGCTCTCACTCATGCTTTCTCTGCCAGCCTTTCAACTTGGAATTAAGAAATGTCTTCACGAGTATTGCTTAAAAAGTATGGTTAAGCAACGTTTCTCTGACCATGCTTTTTAATCCCAGCCACTTTGTAGTGACTGCGATCGCACCATGTTTTTAAATTTTGTTAAGTGTGCATCAAACAGTAGTTGGATTGTGCCTGTGGCCCCATCGCGGTTTTTAGCAAGGATAATCTCTGCAATTCCTTTCTCTTGCGTATTTTGGTCGTAATATTCATCACGATATAACATGATTACTTTGTCCGCGTCCTGCTCAATCCCGCCGCTGTCACGTAAATCTGAGAGCATGGGGCGTTTGTTATTACGGCTTTCTACTGCTCTTGATAGTTGCGATAAACACATTACAGGAGTTTGTAACTTCATCGCTAAACGCTTGAGTCCGCGTGTGAGCTTTTCTATCTCATTGTTTCTGTTGCCCCCAGAGTTACCATCCATCAGTTGCAGATAATCCACAACGATTAACCCCAAATCACGGCGCTCTTGTGCCATGATTTTACGGCATTCAGATTCTATATAGCTCAGTGATGGGTCTGGGCGGTCATCAAGGTAAACAGGTAGCTCTGATAGTGTACTGATGCCCTGTGATAGTGGCTCCCATTGTTTGTTAGAGATGCGCCCAGTTTTCAAGTAGCCGCTTTCTATGCCAGCCTCACCTGAAAGCGCTCTCATGGCAATCTGTAGCTTTGACATCTCCAAGCTGAACACGACAACTGGAAACTGATAAGCTTGGGCTAGATAAAAAGCTATCTGAGCCGCAAACGCTGATTTCCCCATCGCCGGACGACCCGCAACGATCACTAAATCATTACGATTAAATCCAGCAGTTAGTGCATCAAGATCATAAAAACCGGTGGGAATGCCAGGTAAAACCTTACCCTGGCTGCGGTCTTCAATATCCTGAAACAGATTAATCACCACATCAGAAATATGGCTGGCCCCCGCAGTGTCAGATGATCGCTGCAACTCATAGATCAAGTCCTGTAATTGTTCAAAGGCTTTCTCTAAGGGCGTTTCTTCATTGGACTTGTGCTGCAACTCAATAGCAAGGCTACCAAGTCTACCCAGTTCCCGGCGCTTCCATTTTTCCACAACCAGACCTGCCAGCGCATCAATGTTAACTGCTGATACAGTCCTGTCAACCAACGATGCTAACTTGTTTCGTCCGCCGATAATTTCTAACAAACCATTATCAGCCAGATAGTTCGTAACCATCAGCAAATCTGTAGGCAATTCAAGTGCATTCAGTCTCTGGGCTGCGTTGTAAATTCTACCATGAGCGCTGATATAGAAGTGATGCGGCTTCAAAATGTCGCGGACACGTTCTATGGCTCCTGGGTCAAGCAAGATGCCCCCAAGTATCGCCTCTTCAGATTCAATGCTTTGTGGTGGTAGCTTATTGGCTGTGGTGGCAAAAGGAATTACGTTGTCGTCACTGGTGTACATAATTAATCTTTGATTCCCATTAAGTCAAAATTTTTACAGGCATACGCTAGGCAGATAGGAGCCGTGGTGTGATTGTCGTTCCATCCAAAAGAAGGGTGTAGGGGGTAGGGTGTAGAGAACACCATCAAGAAATTGAGGGACTTGTATCGTTCTTCTTCAGAATTAGGTCGCAGCACTTGGGACGGGTCTAAATTCTTACCCTATACCCCACACCCTACCCCCTACACCCAGCCTCTTCGGGGCTTCTTCAATCGGGAATATCTACAAATCTTTCAGGAAACTTGGCACTGGCCCATTCGTACCATTTGGCAGATATTTTATGTTCGCAAAACTTTGATAGTCCCTCAGAGAAGAGCCTACTGTAGTAGTGATCGTGCATCCGCGGCTCCCAGCTAGGAAAATCGTAGCGCTTACGCTGTTTCTCTACTTCTACAGGGTCATCAGCGAAGTTGTTAATTTTGCGCTCCAATGTCCTGCAACCCACTTTCCATTGCTTAAATAAGCAAAATATCTCTGCACTACCTTCATCTTTCTTAGAAAGTACTGTGGCTACGTATGGGGCAACGTTGTTAATGTCTTTGCCCTGCGATCGCTGATAGGTTTGATAGTAAAGCAGGAAATCTACTTCCTTAACTGGGTCATCGCTGAAAAATAAACTTTGAGAATCATTCTCACGCGCCGCGCCGGAAAAATGATCTTCATGAGTGGATTTCTCGTTAGTTGCAGAGACTTTCTCTTTATTAACAGCGTAGTGCGTATCTGGAAGTGCTTTTTCTTGGTCAGTTTCTTTCTTTTCTTCTTCTTCTTTTTCCTCAGTCTCTCCAGTGATGGATTGAGGTAATTTATTTCTATAATCTAATAAAGAAGCTGGAATCCGCTCTGTGAGTGACTTTAAAGTGGGGGGTACATCACTAATAGTGACTACCCCATCACTATTAGTGACTACCCCATCACTATTAGTGACCACGGATAATCTTGTATTATTTACATCGTCACTATTAGTGACCACGGATAGACCCTGAAGAATCAACGCCCCTACTTTGACGGCATCCACACGATAGAATTTGGCGCTACTACCTTCTTTCCTCCTGGGCTGACAGGCAATCACATAACCAAATTTTTCTAGAGCTAGTAACCTTTTTTGGATACTTTTCTGTGTACCCAGTGAAGGATATCTTTCTGCCCATGCGCTATAAGTAGCACTAGTCCACCACTCATCATCGTGGAAGTATCCGCGCTTGTTATTCTTCGCGTTCGCAATACACCAACTTTCAATGATTTGAATTAGTAAAGCCTCGTAAACACCCACTTCGTTTGCCACACACCAGTAAAGCTTGGTAAATGAAGGTTCGTAGCCGTGGGTTGCTCTATATGCTGCTAATGCCTGATTCGCGTTCGCACTGTCTACGCTTTGATATTTCATTTTGTAACATTCCGAAATTTTGTAGTGATTTCGGATAACTCCTTGCACAGCGACCGCAAAGCTGATTAATATAGTAGTGCGATCGCGGTTCCGAAAAGTCTTCCAGGACATTTTCAGTTCGGAGTTACCCGCGTTATGACAAAACAATTAATGAAAATCCAGTCTCCACTGGTACGCATCCCCTCTAGTTGCCACTAGTGGGGATTTGTGTATGAGAGACGCTAAATTTGTTGATTGTTTGCGCCCTTCCGCCTCATGCCGTTTTGAATTGTGGGGATAAGGTCTAGTTCATCACCCAATTGTTTTAAGCGCTTGTCTATGTCGTCTAGTCGTGCTGTGATGTCCGGTTGGTAAGCGTTAGTCATATTACTTGTTGCTCACTTTGTTTTCATGCTCTGTTACTGCTTGCTGGGTGATCAGTTCAACTAAATTTGATAGCGTTCGGCTTTCGCTGTCCGCCCATTCTTGTAGTTTTTCTTTTAACTCAGGACTGCATGTAAAAGTTACTTTTGCCTTTGACGTTGCCATTATATTAGAAAAGTTCTGATATATTCCGACATTTTCAGTTAACATCAAAACTCGTCAAAAGGCAGCTGGTTCTAAAAAGTTCAGAATATATTTGACAAGTTCCGAACTTATCTACTAATATATTAGTGTCAAGGTTATCGATACGTCAATAACTTAAGGCAGACGCAAGTAAGACCTAAGCGCAAAACGCACTTGGCGATTTCCTTTTGAGGGTTGCAGGGCTTGCAAGCTCTGTTTTGACAGCATTTAATTATTCACAGCAATATCTGTATTGCGTCCGCTCTTCTATATATGCGGTCGTGGTAATTTTGTGTGTCTTCATCAGGATGGAGGCTTAAACGATGCACATCAATTTACGCAACTTAGAAGCAATCAACGAACTACCTTTTGAGAGAACAATGCTTAATCAAAATCAATTACAAAGGTTAGAAGCAATAGATCGCTGGCTCAGAGAAATCCGAGATTCAGAGCAATTCAGACAACTAGAATACTCTCCAGATGTGATGATAGGGGATGCAATACAAGCAGTGGGCGAACTACTTGACTTTCACGTTCCCTATGATTACAAGCCCACAAATTTTACTGATGAGCAGTGGTATTCATATCTAGAACAAAAGCCAGTAATGCACATTCGCCGTGTGAAAACTTGGCGTGAAAAGATTAACTCATTCATACTTGATGCAGCATCAGAAGTAGCAATTTTGAGCTTACTAACTACTAGTTTTATGGTAGTTGGTTCTATCTTTTGTCACGGCATTGATCGAATTGAAGAAAGCAGAGGTGAGCAATATCAACCTACATGGATTTACAACGCCAAAATTTTTGAAGGAAGCGCCATCGCCTCTATCGCGGTCTTCCTGGGTGCAAGTTTGACGGGCGCGTGTGTCGCGGGAGATAAAAATGATGATTGATAAAGAGCTTGTAGGATGCGTCACGCTATTGAGCCAGAGCAAGACTTACTGGATCAATGGAACGCTGTACAGATATTTAACCAGTAGCGACAGTATCAACCACACACAATATTATTTCCGTCCTTTACCGCGTCAGTCTAAGAGTGCTGACTTAAAGCTCAATCGTGACAAGGTGCTAAGGCGCTGCTACGAAGTGCCGAGCTTATATAAACAGCACACAGCAGAGATAAATCACAACTCAATACAGTTGAGTTTGTTCTAACTCCAAGCGAGAAATTTTTCCCATACATGAATGCTCTAACTAGGCTGACTGGGGCGTATTTGTGGGGGTAAACGAGAAAGTGTCAGTATGTCTTAAAAGCTGACAACCCCTGTTATTACGTGGTTATAGCCGATAAATCTTAGCTAGTAAAGCCCGTCCAAAGTCTTGAATCCAAGGTTATTGATAGTCGTCAGACTCAGGGCTATATCAAATACCTCGAATCAGACTCAGGGCTATATCAAATACCTTGGCATAACCGGATGTCCAGTTAATTTTTGACCAACTTAAATAGTAGTACGGAGGTAGTGTGACAACAAAAGTATATTCAGCTAAGTATCGCCACCTGAAACAGATTTATCAGCGCGAGATGGGTAAAGAAATTTCAGATATCACTTGGTATCGAGTAGTAGCTTTTCTCAAACAGCGTTTTAGCTTAGATGTGGAATCAGCTTCGGCTCAAAAAATAGTTGAGACATTTGCAGGAATTCGGCGGCGTTACGGTGCGCTAACCCCTGCTAGTAAAGGATTTAATGAGCGCTGGCAAGTTTTCAAGCACTTCTATGAGTTAGACGCTAGCTACAACGGCAAGAGCTTTTTAGTTGCGCTGGCAGACTATTTAAAAATCAATCTTGACGACGTACCGCGCAGCACTCGTTACTACTGGTTTGAGAAAGCCGGACTATCTTTCAGCGCTGAAAATATTTACCACTGCAAAGATTTAGCCCTTGTCGCGTTTATTGCTGCTAAATGGGCAATCAACAAACGCTCACAACCCATGAAATCCGCAACCATCGAAGTTTTAACACTAGCCCTTTAAGGAGCAATCATCATGTCTGACAAGTTTACTAACAATGTCCGCGCTCGTTTGTACAAACAGGGTTATCAAGGATTTACCAAGGACGATTACACTCTAGCAGCGATCGCAGTCGAGTGCGATGACCTTGACAATCCCACCAAAGAGCAATTGAACCAAGCGGTTGACTATCTCAAAGTCAAATCAACAAGCCAATTATCTGTAGTTGATGAACCCGTTGAAGAAACCTTTCTAGTAGGGCCAGAAGATGCACAGCCTGAATCTAATCAGCTTACAGTCGCCGAGCCAGAAAATCAGATTGTACTGAGTGAGCAGGAAAAGCAAGCCCTCGTTGCAGATATTGCACAAGGGGCAGGAATTGAACTCAAAGCCGCGGATGTGAAACAGATTACAGTGTCTATCGCTTCTACCTTCGCATCTAGAAAGGAGTTAAACGAGGCGATTTTTAACGCCCTCGTCCACTTTGCAAGGGAATTCAAAAATCAAGAAGTATCTAAGATCCGACGCAAAGCCGACGAAATCAGGCAGACACTGGCAGAGATGGATGATGTTGCAGGCAGTGAACTGACGCAAATCAAGCAAGCTATGGAGGCCACCGCCCTGGATTACAAAAGCCAGTTTGCAGACCTCGCGTTATCTTTCGCCGGAATCATCGATTGAGCGCTCAAATAAGCTCACTTACAAGCATTTGTTGATTGGCCTTGTGGGGATACCGTTGCTAATTGCACTCGCGGCTCCCCTCTCTCAATGGTTTATGACGGAATGTTGCACATACAGGAGTCAAAAACGTGAAACATATCAAGAATCTAATCGGCAAGCATGGTAAAAAGCTAAAGGCAAGGGCTGAAAAGTTAGGGGTTGCTGATAGCTTAATCATCAGTTGCATCAATGGCGACGATGCCGCGCTGACAAAAGTGGGGTCAATGGGCAACGAGGGCGAACGCATCTTAACCATCATGCCCTACATCACAGATAACCTAAAGGCGTTCATCAAAGGCACTGAGGAGTACAACAAAGGGCTAGCAGAGATTTACAAGCAAGCTGGCGCGTCTGGTATTGCCATTGATAAAGCCAGTGCTGATTTAACGATCGCAAATTTCAAGTATGGCCACGAGCGTTCAGAAATCGGATTGAAACTAGCCACCGACCGCACACTAGAGAATCAGCGCTACAGAGAAAGCATCGACCTAGTTAAGCTCAAGGCTTACATCGACTATCACATGAGTAAGGTTGACCATCTGGCGGCTGCTAAATCGCAGTTAGCCCGACCTGTGAAGGCACAGCTAGACGCTGATAGGACTTATGAAACGGAAAAGGCAAAACATCTATTGACTTATGGCGAAGGTTCAGACCTTGATTTAGTACCTCGTAAGTCATTCACAACTAACAAGTTAGTCCAAGCGTTCCGTACTGCTGTTTCTACGATTTTCGAGTAATCAGCATTTAAAAATCCCCTACGAGTTAGCGCTCAGTAGGGGAAATCAAAATTAGTCATGAGAACAATGTTAGATGAACTTGATACCGAATTGCAAGACGGGGACACCGAACAATCACTTGACTATCAAGATTATCCTGATACTGCATTTACCCAGGATGAACAAGAAGCTATTAGAAGATTCAAAGCGAAGGAAATTGAAAAGCTTAACCGCAGTCGCGCTGTTCTCAAAGGTATTGAATCTTGCGGCTGGGGTGTTACTTCCTATTGCTTGGCTAAGTATTTAGTAATAGCTACAGGCTCGGCGGGGCTAATGCCTGCGGTCGCTATTGTGTTGGGAATTAATCAAATAGTTAATCGTGATTTGTTGGAGTTCACCGTAAATAAGTCTCCTGAAGGATGGGTTTTTACGGACATGGACAAGGCGATAAAGTTTCTCTTTCAAACAATATTCGGATGCTTCATTTTGTGGACTGCCATCGGCGATTTTTACACCACAATGCAGAACTCACACAAGACTTATGACAACATCAAAGCAACTGTAGAAGACTTTAACCGTCTGCCGGAATCAGACAAAACTATTGTATTTGTGGTGGGTGCATTAGTGGCAGGCAGTGTGGTTTACGGCATCCATAAATCCAAGTCATGAAGGCTCAATCCCTACTAAAAGTTGGCGCTGTCACAGCTTTGCTTTTGGGGCTGGCAAGTGCTTATTACTACGGGCAGACACCGCGCCCTTATCAGTTTACTGAAGTGCAGTTTTGTCCTATAACAGCGAATAAGCGCCAAATGAAGTATCATGACGACCCCGCAAAATCTCAATCGGTGCTTAATCAGAAATACTGCCGTT
This sequence comes from Chroococcales cyanobacterium, assembly GCA_038259325.1. Lineage (GTDB taxonomy): Bacteria > Cyanobacteriota > Cyanobacteriia > Cyanobacteriales > Nostocaceae > Nostoc. The sequence continues at coordinate 7,930 of JBBSOX010000080.1, forward strand.
TCAAGTACAGATTGCTAACAGAAGTATGGAAGTCCCGACAGTTTAATGATGTTGTGTCTCTCCCTGACGGTGCTTTCATTACTAGGGATTTGGCTCCATCGGATAATCCTAGTCTGTGGTTATTAGTCGCGCCTGCTTTCGTCTGGATGGGTTATTACTGCTGGGCTGCAAAAGATGAGATTGACAACGAATCAAGTTTTCAACGTCTCGAATATTTTAAGACAGCTATTAAGCGCCAAGGTTTAATTACTAGGACTGAGCGCGATTTGCAGTCACATGAATCAGCACGGATTTCAGACAAGCATAAAAAGGACATCGACAGACGCGCTGATAATCTGTTAGTCCAAGAACGCTATATCTCTCTTGAGGAATTGCAGCAACAGTACCAGCGTCAGTCAGAGCTTGAAGATTTACAGTTTAGCAACACGCTTAAACAGTTCGCGGTTGCTGACTCCGTAGCTGACAAATCCATTGCTGAGAACAAAAGAGACAAGCGCAAAGCGGACGCAGAAAACATCAATCCCAGTGGTGAAAAAGTTAAGGCTCCACAAGGCACGACCGCCCAAGAATTAGTTCAACTCTTGAAAAATCATGAGGGCGGCTGGCTATGGGATGTCATCGAGTCAACAAAACCAGTTTGGGTGCTGGGAGGCCAAGGCAGTGGTAAAAGCAGTTTTGCTGCATCAATTGTTATGTCTAGGAAGGCGATTTTTGATTGGAATATCACATCAATCGTTGACGCTCATGGACATAAGAACAGAGCTAAAGCTTGGAAGTTGTTGATACCTTTAGAGCCAGAATTAATCGGCGAACGCAACGATTATTTAGCTATTGGTGAGGCAATGGATGAAGCTGTTCAACGTTGGAGCGACCGTACAGAAAACGACACTCCTATTCAAACACTTTGGGATGAATTGACACAGCTTTCTCTGCAAGATGATTGTAAAGAATCAGTCAAAAAATTTGTGAGACATTTACTTACTGACGTTCGCAAGGCAGCCGAATATCTAGTTTGTATTTCTCATGCTTTTACTAATGCCGCCAGTGGCAATGCTGAGGGTTTTAATGATTTAAGGCAAAGCGAAACTATCCAAATCAAGCGCAAGTCAAAGAACGGTCGCGTACCTCTAAACCATGCTGAAATCAGTGGTCTTTATGATGACGATGGAAATCTAATTGAATCGAAGCGCGTTACAGTTCCAGACTGGTTTTATCCTGATAGCTTGCAAAAATTTATTAGTAATCGTTAGAGAAATATTTTTCTAAGGAGACACCAAGTTACAAAACGAGCATGAAATGCATTTTTACCCCAATATATGGAGCATCTTCAAATGGTACGTCACAAATCGGATAAACCTAATTTGATAACTGTCACAGTTCGCTTAGAAGAAAAATATTTAAGCGACTTAAAGCTTTATGCACAGGTGGTCGGTAAAACCCAGTCTGAGATCCTTCGCTCACTTATTATAGAAGCACTTGATACTATCCCTAAACATACGAAGCAGCTTATGTCCATCATTTCTCAGTCACGTCAGGGAGAATTTATCAGTGATGCAATGGTGGATAATAGCACACGAATAGAAGATAAACCAATGGTTGGTGAAGATAGTGAGTCCTAATCAAAGAGGGGGTTTTGGAGTGTATGCCGGGCGATGATCCTGTCTGCCGGATGAGTGGCTTAGTTCCGGCATAGCTCCAAAACCTCCAATGTATTTATTGATTGATAAAAGGTAGTTTTGGGTGCTTATGTCGGCTATTAGATTTCATCTCCTTGTACATTTCCAGAAACTTACTTGTGACAGTTGAGTTCCTTTGTTTCTTCTTACTAATTATTAACTTTACTAGTGTAAACACTACCTATCTTTACGGTTAATACTACTAATACAATTGTTCTTAATCAGTCAAATAGCTTTATAATAAGCTATTTATCGGGTGTAACATCGTGTATTTTCACTGTACTTCGTTTGCGATAAGTTTATCTGCACGGGTCTTAATATACGTAAACAATTGTAATTTATTTATTAAGTACAATAATTAATTATGTTTGATGGGGTAGAATCGCGCCTTACCTCATCGCTGGTTTCGGTCGTCTATAACTTTTAATAGCAGAAATCAATTGATATGAGCGAAGTAACTTTCAAAATAACTGTCCCTAGCGATAATGATGGCTTCGTTACACTTCAATGCCCTTTTTGTGAAGACAAATTTAAACTCACAGTTGCAGATTTTGAACGAGAAGATATTATCGAAATATTTTGCCCGTATTGTGGACTGCGACATGAGCATAACCAATTTCTGACAGATGAAGTTCTTGAACAAGCTCAAATTATTGCTACAAATCATGCCAAGTCTGTAATTAATCATTTTGCTAAAGACTTAGAAAGAAGCTTTACAAGTAATAAGCATATCAAATTTAAAGCTGGTAAGCCACTAAAAATGGATACCGAAAAAACCCTGTTTGAAAAAGAAGAACTAGAGACATACACCCTGAACTGTTGCCAAATCACTGTTAAAACCAGACCTATTCATCAAGTAATCGGTATTTACTGTCCGTGTTGTGGAGTGAGATAAAATGGAAAAACAAATTCAAATAACTAAAAATCAACTTAGCAAAAAATCAAGAGAATTTCGGATGTATGCAACTCGCCTTTTAAATACATCAAGTGATGAAGGAATGAAAAATCTCAAAAGATTTATCGATTTCATTGATAAAGATTTAATTGTTAGTGATTTTTTAAAAAAAAGTTATACCAAAGAATTTGATATTCAATCTATCTGTGCTATAGGAAATTCGGGCATAGGATGTCATATTCCTGACGATTCACCTGAATCAGAAATAACTTTTACGTATCAACTACTTCAATATGGATTGCAAACTTATTACAATGATGGCGATGGCTATTGGCATCTAGCTGCAACTAAAGAAGGTTATATAGGTGGTAGTGATAAAGTTATAAGTAAATTTAACCATAGTGCTGTTAAGCCATTTATCTACCATATTGAAAAATATCTCAGTGATTTACAAACAGATTTAGGTGACAATGAAACTCGGACACTAAGTATTCATGTATACGGTAATATAGAAGGAGGTATAATGCCTAATAATAATAGCGATATTAATATTAACAATGTTAATAATAGCAATATTAATGCAGCAGCCGGAGATATCAAAGGTACTGTTAATAATGCTATAAACCAACTGCAAACCTCTGAAAACGAAATTGCATTACAACTAGTAGAATTGCTAAACAGATTAAAAACAACAATCGAAGCAGAACCTACATTAAAGGACGATGATAAGGAAATAGCTTTAGAACAAGTAGCAGTTCTAGCAAAAGAAGGACAAAATACTAATAAAGAATCGAGATTTAAACCAGTCAAAACAGCTATTGCTGCACTCAAGGGAACGGCAACTGCATTACCATCTGCTGCCGAATTAGTCAAAGAATTTAACCATTTATTGCCTCTAATAGGTCAGTTGTTCGGTTTAAATTAATTTTTAACAACAGTTTCAACGCTCAACTAAAATCTGAGTGTTGAAACTGCCGATTACAAATCCTCGTTCTGGGACGGGGTTCGAGCATATACGTTACCTCAAATTATTGTCGCGCCTACGTTATTGTATTCAGAGTGCGTTCCTACAAAATTTTTGCAGCCCAGACAAAGTTCTATAACCTAAAATTTTCTGGATCACCTTCAGTAGCACCCCTGACCTGTGCATCTGCGTCAAGGAAGTGCGGCGGAAGCGGTAGTCTGAAGTTGATATCACGCATTGATAGCAACGATTTATCTACAGGGGGTATAGAAGGGTGTACAGACGATTGGGCAAACTGCTTACTGCCTTATATAAGTCAGAGTTATCAATCGCACGGTGTAGAGAATTTTCTGGCACTTGAAAGATAAGTTTAGCTTAACTGAGGTAAGTTTTGGTGTGTTGCTTCACGAAAGGATCAGGGTTTGGGAGAATGGATAGTGTCCATAATACATCGCCTAAACCGGACACTACCATCAAGAATAAATGAGGTTGCCACCCCCAACTCGTCTACCCAACAAGCATTACAGGTCTAGAGAATACCTTACACCAACTGAGGTGCGATCTCTACTAAATGCTGCACTTGAGCGTAAAGCTCGTTATTCTCACCGTGATTATACACTGATGCTAATGATGTTTCGCCACGGTCTGAGGGTGGGGGAAGCTGTAGGGGCTAAGTGCGGTTTAAGATGGGATGCACTGATGTGGGCCGAACGTCAGATTTTCATCACCAGGGAAAAGGGCAGCGATTCAGGGGTGCATCCCTTGAGAGATGATGAGTTAACTTTGCTCAAAGAACTCAGAGAGATGTTGCCCGATAGTAAATATATTTTCGTTTCTGAGCGTGGTGAGGTGATGTCTACTGATGCGGTGCGAAAGCTGCTTGGGCGACTGGCGGCAACTGCTGGGCTTGATATCAAAGTTCACTGTCACATGATGCGCCATGCCTGCGGTTACTATCTGGTGAATCAGGGTTACAACACCAGAGAGATTCAAGATTTCCTGGGACACCGCGATATCAAACACACTGAAAAATATACAAAGTTAAATGCTCGACGTTTCCTGAATTTTGATTGGGGTGATTTGTAAAATCACTGTGTCTATTTGTTCTGTTCATGGTAATACCACTTTGTCCTCGCGCTGTTAGTTTGGCTGTTGCGAGTGGGTAACATCGGAAATAAGCTTCATATCTGGTTGGTAGTGCTTGCAGTTCCTAGCTACGTGTGGGTTACAAGTATCAATTCAGCATACTTTGATATTTGAAGGGTTTAACTGTCCTAGATTAGCCCAACGCGCGATCGCTGTTTAGGCGGGAAATAATAGTATGACGACATTTTTGTTAGACAGGGAGCAGCACCGGATTAGCGATCGCGGTTTTGGGCGGGAAATGGGGTTATACCGACATTTGCTCTAATGGCTATAAAGTAAACCATCTCGCCGAGTATTAGCTATATTTTTTCAACTTTGTGAGTATTTGCTTAGTCTTTTTCTTATACAAAGCCTATAACTTGAGTTTTTAGAACTTGACGATACTAGAGAAATGACATATATTTAGGATGTAACTACAGTAAGGATGCAGCAGACGTGCGTTACGCACGACATCCCGTTACCCATGTGGTCGAGGAATTCCGGTAAAGACGTTCTGAATACCAAAATATAAAAATATTTTGGCGAAGGCTCCTTAAGGAGCCTTTGTTATAAATAGAAATTTGTTCCTAGTTCGATTAACCTTTTATTTACGCCCCATAGGTGGTTGTGGTAACTTCTTACCTGTTAATAAATTGTTAGCTATAACAAAAAATTTTACTTTTAATTTTTTACCTATATTTTTCTTGTGGTAAGCACTTACTATATGTAGTCTAAACTTTTTATTATCTCTATAGACTGTAAAAGGAACAAAGTAGGTAATTTCGTTTCCATTTAAGGATACAAGTTTATCAGTTGCATAATATCGATTTTTAACGTAGTAAATTAGTGTCGGCTGGTCACTTAGTGAATGAACAATATCGGGTAGATTTTTTGAAAGCTCATATCTTTCCAAATCAAAAAGTCTTGATTCGTTTTTTGCTATATAGTATATTAATTGTAAGCCTTGGTCAGAAATTTCTTCAGGTATTTCGCTAGTAAAACAGTGCGAACTATAAGTTACAAAAAATTTATATTCTTGATTGGTATTTACATCTACATATGTAACCCAATGTGCATTTAGATGTGATAAATCAAATGTATTACCATTAAACTCAAAATTTCTCCAGCTTTCAACCTCTGATGTAGTGAAATTTTTACCCATTCGTGAAGATAATATTTATACATAAAATCCTGGCAATTCAGTATAACAATAAAAAATCCTACAGACTAGGACGGAAATTATCTATTTTTTCTATCCAAGCGGCGACAGCGCAATAAAGCTGGGCAGCCGAAGCTCTCAAATACATTGATATATGTAGCAACCTGCAATACTAATCGCTCAAACCTGCAATCATGACATTTCTCAGCCAGGATTATTTGCAACTATAATTGTGCTTCAGCCAGGATTATCTGCAACCAACCTGCGATGCCGGGATACCGTTGCGCCACATACAGGAGATATCGGGACATCGAACTTTGGCTGCTTTGGAGCGGTATTTGGCACGGTGATGCCAGATTGGAGTCATTGACAAGTTATCCTCAATCATTGAATCCCTGCTGGGTAGAGGCGACAATCAGCCAGTAGTGCCGATCGCCGGGAACCTTTGAGAACTATTCAAGAAAACTCTGGTAACAGCGACCGCTTGACGTTACAGCGTTATAAGCGAGGTAACGCCAGAGCAGAAGCGAAAGGCTGTTTCGGTGATTGGGTTTTAGATTCTGCGCCATCAACAAAATGTGATATTTTATTATATGCAAAGTCTAATTTTATTACACGAGACTTCACAAGCTTTACTAAAGGTTTGATTACTAAAAATTTTGTATTATATAGTCTGCTAAAGAATTATACTCTTTGGACATTCTTGACATTAAATTTTTTTGACCTGTAGACCATGATCCTTCTTGTATTTCTCTAGTTGGTTTCTCTCCCGATAAGTATTTAATGGGAATATTTTGTACAATACTGTCAGGAGCCATTGTATTTAAATCTTCTATTCTCGCTACTGGTTCTTTATTTACAAAAGAAGGTACACATTCATAATCAGTAATATCAGCTTTTAATTTGGGGATTAAATTATTTTCAATTGAATATATAACTTTATTATATTGAGCTTTATCAGCTGCAATTTCCGCTATAACTCCATGTCTAACTCTTGTATCAAAACCATTAAAAATCCAACCTCCAAACTTGGGCTTTCCTTTAATAGTGACTAATTTATCATATGGATTTACTTTTAAAAATCTATTCTTTCCTTGAATCCAATCATCAATAAATGATGGTAAAACTTCACCAATCAGTCCTACACAATAAGCAGAAAACAAGTCGGCAGTACATGGAACTAAAAAGTAATCTGAACAATATAAAGCTGCTCTAACTAAAGTATTAAATGATGGAGCTAAATCAATAAGTACGTAATCATATTTTACTTTATTCTTTTCTTCTAATTTTTCAATTAAAGTTTGAATTAGAAGAAATCTATAAAGTCCTGTTCCTCCAGTTACATCACTACCAACATTTAGATAATCCGCAAAATTATTAAGCCAAAAATCACCAGGAATAATATCAACATAATCCCAAAAAGAATTATGATGTTTTGGTTTCTCTAAATATATTTCTGTATTTCCTTGTACTTGACTATAAGGTTGTGCATAGGCTCTAATTGTTTTTCCGAAAGGAAAAGTATTGGAAGTTTCAAGACACTTTTCAAATTCTTCATATCCAATTGTTGCAATGGAAAGATTACATTGAGGATCGAAATCAATAAATAAAACTTTCTTTCCTTTATCAGCGAGTGATATTCCTAAATTCCATATTATATTTGTTTTTCCAACTCCACCTTTGTTATTAAATATTGAAATAACTTTTCCATCCATGATAAAAATGTCCTTCTTTTGGTTAAAACAATGTCAATTATTTGGGTAATATCAGTAGCAACTGATACCTTGCTTGATATTAGCACGCTTATATTTAGTTAAACGGATCTTAGTAAAGCTTTTTTGATAACAGACTCCCTCGTTGACTTTTGTGAGTATAATTTAGTTAAACCCATAAAGCCAGAAAACCAAATAACCAGATTTATGGTTAACCATAAATATGTCAAGTCAAAAAAAGATTATTACCATCACTGGGTATAAGGGAGGGGTGGGGAAAAGCACTACAGCAGTGCATCTTGCAACCTTCTTTAGTGAACTTGGTAAAACCGTCCTTGTAGATGGCGACCAGAATCGTACCGCCCTGGCGTGGTCAAAACGCGGGTCATTCCCCTTTCCTGCTGTGGACGAACGCCAAGCCCTCAAGGTAATTGCCGATGCTCAATTTGTGGTCATCGATACTCCAGCTAGACCTGACTCGGATGATTTAAAGGAATTAGCTAAAGGCTGTGACCTTCTAATTTTGCCAACAAAGCCGGACATTGTGAGCCTTGAACCAATGCTCTTAATGGTGAAAGATTTGGGTGAGGCAAACTATCGCTGCTTGCTGACTATTGTTCCTCCGTATCCCAGCAGAGAAGGTGAAACACTGCGTCAGGATTTGTTAAATGGAGGCATCCCCGTATTTCAGGCAATGATCCGGCGTACTGTCGGCTTTGAGAAAGCAGCAATGGCTGGTGTCCCCATTCGGGATGTTGAGGACTCGCGTTTAAAAACAGCTTGGACTGATTACCTCGCCCTCGGCAAAGAAGTTATGGAGATTTTGAAATGAGCAAGTACGGAGATTTGATTAAAAAAGCCAGAGAGACAGAACCAGAAAACCAGATAGCCATAAATACAGAAGACCAGACATCTGGTTTACCAGAAAACGAACCAGAGCTTGAACAGATGGTCAATCTGTGTGTCAAAGTCCCTATATCCCAACGTCGCTACTGGATGTCTAAAGCTAAAGAGCAGGGGATTACTGTAACCTCAGTTATTGTTGAGGCGCTAACCCAAAAGTTTGGATAACCAGATAACCAGAAAGCCATAACAAGGATTTCCAGGGGTGAAGGCTTACCATCATCTCAGAGTGGGATGATCTTAATTCATACATATACATCAATATTCTAGAGTATTAGTTTTTATAGTACAAGAATACTATTACGATATTAATTAGATTATTTAGTGTATTTTTATCCACGTTCCCACTTAGCACCTTAACTTAAGTTCCAGCCAAAGTTTGACCTAATTCGCAGCAGTTAGATAGTTAAATGCTGAGGGCAACATAATGAATAGTTAAACTACAAGCAAGAGGTTAATTGTTTGGCAACTGTTAAAGATTCTTTGTTAATAGCTAATCCGTTGTCATCGGGCGATGGATACACATGGACTCTCGCCTCTCGGTTGGGTGAGATGATTTCGCACATTGAGGCACAGTTTGGTAAGCGCGATCACTCTTGGACGATTCTAGGAATTGAGTTTTGTGATAGCGGCCCTCAAACATGGTTCCCAGGAAACTGTGGGCATATCATAATTCAGCTTGGCCTCTCGGCAAAAGAAGATCCGGTTCAAGCCTTGTTTCAGCTAGCCCATGAATCTGTTCACCTTCTTGATCCTGTTGTTTTGGGTTTTGGAACTGTTTTAGAAGAAGGGCTAGCAACACATTTCTCGCTCCAGTACATCAAGCAATTTCATTCTAATTACACGACTTCTGATACAAAGTATGCAGCTGCGGCAAGATTAACAGCACAAATGTTAGATATTACTCCGATGGCCATCAAGGATCTTCGCTCAGAAGGTATCAAGATTTCACAAATTACCGCCAGTCAGCTTTTAGAAGTGTGTCCCAAGTTGCCAAAGTCGATGGCTCTTGCTCTTGCTACGCCTTTTGACAATTGGACAGAGGGAACATTTATTTCTTGACCAAGCCATTGAGTATATGAAATTGAACCGAGATCGGTTTACGCGACAGGATGAACCTTGAAATTAATTTAGGAGAAACGTTTCTCCTAAACCAGATTCAGCACAACTAAATGACATTGTTCAGGGCATTATCCTTAAATATCATTACCGTTGCGAGAGGGTGTTTGCTAATTTATTTCTGCGATCACTCTAGCTTTGGTGTACTCAAGTGAGCCTTTACAAGCGTGCTGAAAGGATGTCTGATGTCAGGTTTAACAAGGGCAGACGGTTGTTTGCAAATAAATCTCAAGTCATTAAACCCAAGACATCAAACACTTCTTAAACGATTTTTTGGTCTGGATTGACTTGCTTGGAGCCTGACTGCTTATCGTTTCATCCTTTCCAATAACGTTATTAGAAGCGCCTAAATTCTCATCTTTCTCTTGGAGCATAACGTTATAAGGTTCTCTTTGATACCATCATGATTGAACGTTGCGCCGACATTGAAATATTAAGCATATTTGCTAGTTTCTGACGCTCCCTAAATCCTATATCGTGCATATAGCAGTGGCGCAAAATAATCTCTTTCAATAAACGATTACAAACGTGATTTTTGGAGAATTCAACGTGCAATTTCTCAATCTTATTAATATCTAACTTTTTTTCAAACTGTAATTCAATGATTTGTTGAATCAAATATAATGAAGGTCTACCCTTGCTTTCGGTTACTTTAATATAGATGTCACGACCTTTGGCGGAACCTAGAGAAAACGAAATTTTGTAAAGCATCGCCAAAATAACCGTGTAATTAATCCCTAAGTAAAAAGACTCGATTTCCCGAATAATTGTTGAGTTGGGAAGATTTGGATTCCGTTCTAAACTGTTTTTAATTCTCCTGATTGACTCTTCTCGCACATATTCCGAAAATCTGATAAAGACGCTAAGAAATCTTAGTGAAACAAAAAGTGATTCTTCATAGATTAACTCTAGCAAGTTTCGCTCCAGGGAGCCAAGCCTATTTCTTAAAATCTGTCCACAGACTTCAATTGCTCGGAATACTTTGTTCACCTTTACCATGAATTCTTCTACGTCTTTGTTTTCATCTATAGGAATATTCTGATCTTCATGTTGATCAATAATGTCTTTCTGCCTATCATTTTCTAACCGTTCTTGCCTTGCGTCACGATTCTCTAAAACAAGGTCAGGTATTTCTTTAACAAAATCTTGAAGAAATGATAGAGAATCTGCTTCTAATGTTACTTCTGCTTCATTAGAAAAAATATCCATGACAGAATATAGAATTTCATTAAGAATCCAAGGATCTTTGGAATGGTGCGTAAGAAACAGAACTATGTTTGATGCTTTCTCAAGATGAATTGTATTTACTAGATGTTGTATTCTCTTTTTAGCTTCCTCTCCTCTGTGAAGAGAATCTGCCAATTTTTTCGCCGCAAAGAAGTAAAACAGATAACGGTAATAAAACTTTAGACCAGTCTCTGATCGTTGCAGAATAAATGATTTGACTAAATCATTTATCACTTTGTCTTGATTAACTGAAAGAAAATTATTTGAGTATTTTTGAAAGAATGCATCTAAGCCAGAGTCATCAAGACTTTCAGAGGGAGACTCTAAAATTGCTCCTCCAAGTTCTGATAAAACATTAATGTATGTATCAATCTCCGTTTGTTTTACATGAGCACGCTCTAGAGCTTGGTAGATCAAATACTGATAATAGTGTCCATAAGCAGTGAGTTCAAGTCTTTGTGTGGTCATTGTCTCGAAAGACTGAAGAAGCATCAAAATGTGGAATGGTTTTGCTGGAACTACATTCTTGTGTACAAGAGAGTCTACGTGGAGCCGCAGTTCATCTTTCTTTGCCCAAAGCTGCTGTTCGTCTACTTCTTCAGTTAACTCTAGTGCGACCCATTTCTCAATTAGTTCGGCACGATGGACATTACCAAAAGGGAGAATTTCTAACTTATTATAATCATCAAGCTCAGGAAAATCAGGTACGGCAAATCCAAATGACTCCTCTGCAAGTAGAATAGTACGAGGAAAAATTGAATTAAGACTTGCTATAAGTTTACTTTTTGCCTTCTTATTAAGTGTGCTTCCCGATATATCATCGACAATACAAATAATATTAGGTCTTTGAATGAATTCTTCCGCAGATATAAAATGATATGTGGCTGAAACTAACTTTACAATTTGTTCCTCAATCCTAGAATTTTTTATATTTGCTCCTTCAACGAATAAAGGTAGAAATCCAAGGGAAAGAGCATCTAGGAATATTTTTTTTGCAAGAGTAGTTTTGCCTGACTGCTCATCTCCTAAAATAAGGAGACGACTATCATGTTCTAATAGTTTTTCACCTGAAATTTTTAATGGAATTTTTTCTAGCGATTTCTTTACAACTCTTAGACTAGGGAAAACAAATAAATCATTCAGAGAAATACTCTCACGATTTCGATGTGCGAACTTTGTTTCAGTAGTCTCAAGAAAGTTTTTAAATTCATTTGTTATTTCTATCTTTGAGTTATAAGAAGTGCTTAAATTACTAAAATAGTGTTCACTATAACTTAAATCATCTGTTTTTTTTTTAATTGTTCTATTAATCAAGCTAATAAAAGTTGGGAAATGATTACGCAAGAAGTTTTCTGTATCTAACTCGGCTTCGTAAGAAATTCCTACAAAAGGAGGAATTGAAGAAATTACTCCTTTGAGCTTTGCTGCTGCTGATTTATCTGGCTGATTCAGTTTATCTCGGATTTCTCTCAAAAGCTTAAGGACTTCATCAGGATAAGTAGATGAACTTACCTCAATTTCACCAACTTGGTTTACAATTTCTGCAACTACAACCTGTGCTTCTTGTTCTGAAATTTCGATAGATCCTGACTGTTGTGATAAAATCTCCCAGTATTCTTTCTCAAACGGTTGTATCTCTGCTTTCAAGTCGGCGATCTGCAACTTAATTCGCTCCTTTTCTTCAGCAGAAACCGTTGTCAACGCTATTTCTTTACCTGAAACCTGTTGACGATAACGGGTCAGAACGTTCTCAACTTGACACAGGCGATTGCTCAACATCCCTAAACTCCAAAACAATTACTCAGTTCTACACAATCTAATTCATCATGCCTATGGGGTTTTTACAGAACTTGCAAAAACTTGTATAGATGCTTATTGAAAAATGATACTAACAGAAACTGAGCAACGAGTTCGCCGGCTCAACCTGAGATCATCGACTCAAACCTCGGCCCCGTTGCTTTTGCTCCAGTATCTCTTGCTGCTGCTGTTGCCGCTCTCTAACAAGAATCCCATTCCAAGTCAGCCCCTTGGGTGCAATTCTTTTAGCCTGGGGTAACTTTTCCTGAACAACCTGGGCGGCTTCATTTCCCTGATCATCGTTATTAAATGCCGCTCCAATTCTGCTGATATTTCTGAGGAATTCTACTGGCAAGTTATTCGGGTCATCCACTGCTATGTACATTGTTCTAACTGGTGGTTGCCCCTTGTGTTCATTCCTGTCAATCTCTGCCATTGACAGCGCATCAATGGGGGAGTCACACAAGAATACTCTCTCAATTTTATCGTCAGGCTCTCCACCCAATTTCAGGTGAAACCAGCCCTCGGAGCGATCGCTGTCGGGATACTTGAAAGCACGATTGTCAAGACGTGCGGTGTCCCAAACCAGTGCGCCTGACTTTTCACCATCTAAACCCCGCTTGATAAAGACAACATTTTCCTGCTGATCTATATAAGCTAACCCCTGGCGTTGTAATGGTTGCACAAGGAAATTGGTTATACCGCGTTGTTGAGTTAGATAATTTTGCAATACTGGGCGTAGACTTTCATCCTCTGGTGGTGGCGTGAACTGGGGTGAACTCTGTTTTTGCTCTCTATTGGATGCCAGTTGAAGAAGAGCGATTAGTACCAATGCTTTAGCTTCATCAGCAGTCCATCCGGCTGGACTGGCAAAGATAATTTCTTCAACCTCTTGGGCTGGCTTATTATCTAATAGCGCCCTCATTGCAATTTCTTTGTCTCGGTCAGTCACTAATAAGTTTTGCAAGTCGGTGCTGTAATATTTGTATAATTCTGCTCTTTGTTCCTCTTTGAGTTTTGGTTGCTCTGTGGTTGGAGTTTGAGCATTATTTTGAGCGTTCGCATCCACTGTTCTTTGTTCACTATGCAGTTGCTCCAAATAAACAATCGCTGCTTCCAGGTCGTCGAATATGGTTCTTCCGGCTGATAGCTGCTGCTGAGATTGAGAAAGTTGTTGTGTTAATTCTAATACTGTTTCAGTTAATGCTGAAGATACAGTCGATTGCTCAATATAATCAGAAATTGATGAAATGGCTCTCTTCTCTACATGGGATTGTAACTCAGCCGTAAATGCTTCATCAAAGTCATTGAATGTAGTTTTATCTTCAACTAGCTGCTGATGATATTGAGAAAGTTGTTGTGTTAATCCTAATACTGTTTGGCTTAAAGCAGACTCGATAACTGATTGCTCAATATAATCAGAGATTGATAAAATCGCTTTCTTCTCTACATGAGATTGTAACTCAGCCGTAACTGCTTCATCAAAGTCACTGAATGTAGTCTTAGCTGCAAGTAGTTGTTGATGATATTGAGAAAGTTGCTCTGTTAAACCTAATACTGTTTGGGTTAAAGCAGACTCGATAGTTGATTGCTCAATATAATCAGAGATTGACAAAATAGCTTGATTCTCTGCATGGGATTGTAACTCAGCCGTAAATGCTTCATCAACTACTGACTGTTCAATAAAGTCAGAGATTGTATTTATGAATCTTTGGCTCTCCACTGCTTGCTGTTTAGGATTCTTTAACAAATTCTCAATAAGCTCATCATCCCGTTGGGGCTGGTAGTCAATCCCCTTATGTTTTTGTAAACCTGGGAATGTGTAGGCAGGCCCCAAAGATGTGCCGCTAAATTTCTGGTCGTTCCACGAGTACGAGATGCCCTTACTTTTGCCGTTACGTGTTAAGCCGTGGCGAACTTCTACACCTTGTAATTGCAATCGCTCAACTAGTTGCGGCATAGTTAGTTTGTCTCTTGTGGCGCGGTCGATTAATTCCTGGAGTTGTTGCTTAATGGGACGTTCTTGTGGTGTTAGGCGCTCACCGTTGATATATTCTTCGTGTTCTCTTTCTAACCGTTTTTGTTGTCCAATACTGGGATTACGCGATAATTTTTCGTGGCTGCTCTGGGTTTGTTGTAAACCATAATCTTGTTCTAGCCGCCGGATGATGGTTTCACTGCGCTTGTAATCCCAGCTATCATGTACAATCTTCCCGTTATCTAACCGAATGCGGCTGGCACAAATATGTATGTGGTCGTGTTCAGTGTTGCTGTGTCTGTAGATTACGTACTGGTTACTGTCAAAGCCCATCTCTTCGAGATAGCGATTAGCAAGTTCGTTCCAGGTTGGTTCGTCTAGTCGCTCGTTGTCTGGTAGTGATAATGATGCGTGGTACACTACTCGGTCAGCTTCTGGGTTTAGTTGTCGGGAAATTTTGAATTCTCTGGCCAGTGCGCGGGCGTTATTGCCGCCCATGTTGCCACCAATGAGTTTGGCATCTTTCTGAGACTCCAAATAATTCAGCAGTCCTCGGAATCCTCGCCCTTTAGTCTGGTTGCCAATCATCTGTTTCCTCGTCTGATTCTTCGATGAAGGTATTGGCTATTTCCCGTTGGCAGTGTCGTAGGAGTTCTAGTAACTCTTGTAGAAGTTCTGGTGATGCTGGCGGTGGCAGTTGCATTTTAATGGCGGTGTTGGTGGCTTTAGCCAGTTGGTTGATGTTGTTGCCGATGCGCGACAGTTCCAGGTATGTGTCAAGAGTCACTCTGCCCAGTCGCGGCGGTGGTGGTGGAATTGGTCGCAGCAACATACAGCGTCTTGTCAATTCTCCCATGCTCAAGCCCGTATCAAGAGCTTTAGAGCGAATCATCTCATATTCAATGGGGCTGAATCGCGCTTGCAACATTTTGGTGCGGACGAGTGACTGAGAAGAAGCTTTGGGCATAAGTAAAACTTGAGTTGATGCAGTTTTTGAGGGGGTTTCCAAAGCGGGGATACTTCCCCCTTTGGCAAGCCTGCCGAGTCGAGCGCAGCGAAGACAGCACGTAGTGCTAGGCATGGCTTGCTCTTAACCAGTCTTTGGGGGAGGCGGGAAAACCAGGGGAACAACCCACTAGGGGGAAAAGTGCGTAATCTCCGGCTACCACCACGATGATATTACTAACGAGTTGATGTAAATTACGGTATGACTAATTCTTGGTGATAACTGTATGATTTATTTTTGATTAACTCTTAGTGAGTTATCTTACACGCTTTGAGTAATCACTGTTCAATCAGCTACGTTAATATCTGTTGCTGTTTCTTAACTATTTGTTGCATTGATAATTACCTGTCTTTAGATAGATGCTCTCTGTTAAAGTAAAGTTTTAAACATAAACATTAGTTTGATTTTTACTCTTGTGGCTAAAGACAATATTCCTAAGTCAAAGATTCCAGACGCTCTTGATGCTCTACGCGCTTTGGGTGCTAAGGAATTAGATGATATTCCGGCACGAGCAGCTATTAAAAAAATGCGCCGTCAAATTGAACGGGTACTTCGTCTCGGCTATAGCTACGAGGAAGTCTCTAAAACTTTAGCCCCTTTGGACATCAACATTAGTCCTGAACGTATCCGCTATTTACTTAACGATATTCGTCGGTCTACACGCAAAAAGTCAGTTACTCCTTCTAGCCAAGAGGATACCAGTACACAAGTTATTGATGAGCCAGTAGTTGACGAGAATCCTGAGATTACAGAAAGCAATACTCAATCTGCCAAAAAACCTCAGTCTCAATCAAAACCAGAATCAAAACCAGCTTCATCAAAATCAACAACTCCTAAAACTCCTAAAACGGCTAAAAAGCCCTCTGATGTGAAAGCGAGTGAGAATCAAAATACCTCTGGTCTTGCTTTTGTGCCTGAAATAATCTCAGATGAGGATTTGTAAATGGTAGTCAAACCTAAACAATCAGCTGACCAAGGTGAAGAACAAAAGGCAACTGATCAACCAAAAACTCTTGGGCGCTTGGTGTTGGTAACTGGGGATAAGGGCGGGACTGGTAAAAGTGTGGTGGCTAGAATCCTACTCGACATTTACCGCCACAGAAATATTAACTGCATCGCTTACGAGTGTGACCAGTCTAATCCTCAACTTTATCGCCACTACAACAAGGTGATTCCTGGGGTGCAAACGCTCAAACTAAATCAGCGTGGTGGTGCTGATGCTTTGCAGGATGATTTGAAGCGTTTATCTCCTCAAGTATCTTTAGTGGATCTGCCTGCTGGGGCAGCAGAATATTTTGAATCGGTGGCGAAAGATATTTTTTTGTTTCAGAATGCCCAGCGTTTGGGTTATCGCATCACTATGGTGTCGGTGCTGGGTCGAGTCAAAGATAGCCTGTTGCAGTTAAAACGTCTGGTGGATTTCTGCGGCGATAAGGTTGATTATGTTGTTGTGAAAAATCTCTATTGGGGTGATGAACACAAGTTCACTCGCTACAACAATTCTAAGATAAAGCAGGCTGTAGAAGCACTGGGAGCAACTGAACTGTTATTGCCTGAGTTATATGACGATATTTTTGACCTCGTTGACTCTAAGGATCTTACCTTCCGAGAAGCGCTAGAGCATGACGATTTTAGTTTGAGTAATCAATCGAGAGTTTTTGGCTGGATTGATGCGGTTGAAACTGAGTTTTCTAAAGCGGCTATACAGTTGGGGTTAGAGTAATGGCTGTAAGTAATGGTAATGGCAATGGTGCGGTATCTCATTTAGATAGGTTGCTGTCAGAAAAGCCGCCTGAGTTTCAAGCGAAAGTCTTGCGGTTTGCGCTGGATTCTGGGATGAAACAAGATGACCCGGCATTTCGGTTAGTGCAGTACATCGGGTATTTGGCACAGTTGACAGAAACTGCACCAAATGATTGGAAATTATTATTTGAAAATTTACAGGTAGAGCTAAACGAATGGAGTCAACTGACGGCGGAGCAATTGAAGATTCAAGCCGACCACACGGAGAATATCAAAAATCTAGCGACGAGTTGCAATCAGCTAGGGACAGCCTTGAGCGCATTAAATCTAACGTCTCAGCAACAACTCAAGCAATTGACGAGCTTAACCAAACTCTCCGAGAATTTGACCAATACCTCCCCAAGGCAACCAGAGACATTGAGCCAACCGTTGCAAGAACAATTGAAAGAGATTCAGGCGGGAATATCTCTATTGAACCAAAAAGACGTGGAATCAGTCGTTAAAGGTTGGACTAGAGCTATTAGAATCTGGCTTGTCTCTCCGATCTCATTTTTTATTCTGTTTTGGTTTTATTCACATATTTTTCCGATCCCTACTCCTATTGAAACTACCGAGTCTCTACAGAAGATTTTGCAGAATACTGATTGGAGTAATACCAAGCTGCAACGGGTTGAGAAAAAGTTGGGAACTGATACAAACTCTAGACGGCGGTAAAAATTTGCTGTTTACAAGCCCAAGTTAAAATAACTGAGTCTGCATTACAGGCTTGGGTCTTTGGTGGAACTGGGAAAACGTGCCAAAGTGGCTTTTCTAATTGCTTTAAGCAACGCAGATGTCACCCGGACTTATTTTCAAATTGTTAGCCAGAGATTGAGCGTACTTTCAGAACCTTGACTGTTTACGGGTATTGTTCGGTCATACCCTACTTTACTTTTGTGAGCAGCGCATGAAAAAGCAACTGGTTAATCTCCTTATACAATATTGCTGTAACCAAGGTTTTGTAACTTTCATATCGTAAGCCCTTAATAACAAGGATGTTCATAATAACTCTAATTATGCGAATTCAATCGGTTAGTATTAACTTTATACATCAATACACAATTATGCTCTACTAAGCGTTTATAAGAGTAAAAACATGGTGATAAAAAAGATCATGTTTCTGGCAGCGAATCCCAAAGACACTTCACCTTTGCGTTTGGATCAAGAGGTACGCGATATAGAGCAGGGATTAGAAAGGTCGAGAAAACGGGATCAATTTGTCTTAGTGCAGAAATGGGCAGTGCGTGACTATGATTTACGCCGTGCCATGTTGGATCATGAGCCACAAATTGTCCATTTTTCTGGACATGGGGCAGGAGAGCAAGGCTTGGCGCTGGAGGACGATTTAGGACAAGTACAGTTTGTAAAGGCAGAAGCACTGGCTGAACTATTTGAGTTGTTTTTGGGTAAGGTCGAATGTGTTTTGTTGAATGCGTGCTATTCAGAGGTGCAAGCTGAGGCAATTTGTCAATATGTTGATTACGTGATTGGTATGAATCACACAATTGGGGATAAAGCTGCAATTAATTTTGCTGTTGGTTTTTATGATGGTTTGGGAGCTGGTAAATCAATTGATGTTGCCTATAAGTTAGGTTGTAATGCTATTCGGATGGCAGGCATTCCAGAGCATTTGACCCCTGTTCTCAAGCAAAATGACTGTGGCTTTTATGTAGAACGTCCTCTGATTGAATTTCGCTGTCATGAAGCACTTTTGCAGCGAGGTTCTCTGATTAGAATAAAAGCACCCCAAGAGATGGGTAAAACCTTATTAATGGCTAGAATTCTGGCTCAGGTGGCGAATCAAGGCTACCGCACGGTGCATTTGAATCTTCATTTGGCAGAAAGGACAGATTTCAGCAATATAGATAAATTATTGCAGTGGTTATGTGTAAGTGTTACTAGAGAATTACAGTTACCAAACTATTTGGCTAATTACTGGGATGAACAGCGTTCTACTAGCAAAGTAAACTGTACAACTTACTTTGAAGAATATTTGTTAGCTCAAGATGGGAGTCCGTTAGTTTTGTGCTTAGACAACGTTGATCAAGTTTTCCCATATCTCGAAATTGCCACAGATTTTCTAGGTCTTTTACGAGCTTGGCATGAGAAAGCAACAACTCGCAAGATATGGCAAAGACTGCGAATTATAGTAGTGCATTCCACGGAAGTATACATTCCACTTGAGTATAGTGAATCACCATTTAATGTCGGACTACCGATAGAAATACCTGAATTTAACCCGGAACAGGTAGAGAAACTAGCAGAGATTTATAAATTAAACTGGAGTTCAATTCAGGTTAAGTACCTAATGGATATGGTGGGAGGGCATCCTTATCTTGTAAATGAAGCACTCTCTCACCTCAGAAGTTATCCACATCTTTCACTTGAGCAGATTTTAGAAACAGCAGTAACAGAAGCAGGAATTTACCGCAACCATCTACGACGACACTTAAGTGTTGTCCAACAGTATCCAGAATTAAAGCAAGCACTTAAAGAGATAGTTACCGTAACCAGTCCTGTACTAGTCGAATCAAACCTGGCATACAAATTAGACAGTATGGGATTAGTGCATCGCAGTGGTAATAAGGTAACGCCTCGCTGTAATTTATATCGCCAGTACTTTTGTGCTGCTTTGGAGTCACTCAATGAACACAGAATCTAAGTCAATATATAAAGTTGGGGGTAGTTTACCAGCTGATGCTGATAGCTATGTGTGGCGACAGGCAGATACGGAACTTAACAAGTGGTTAAAGTCTGGGGAGTTTTGTTATATATTAAACTCCCGACAGATGGGAAAATCGAGCTTGCGGGTGCAAACGATGCGAAAGCTACAAGCAGAAGGAATTGCTTGTGCCGCTATCGATCTTACAGAAATTGGTAGTAAACAGGTCACTCCTCAGCAGTGGTACGGAGGCTTGATCAGGTGTCTTATCAGCAGTTTTGAGCTATCAAGAAAGCTTAATTGGCAAAGCTGGTGGCAGGAGCGTGAGTCACTCTCTCCTATTCAGTGCTTGAGTGAATTTATAGAAAGAGTATTATTGATAGAGATTTCACAAAATATTGTCATTTTTATTGATGAAATTGATAATGTTCTTGAATTAGAGTTTAAAGATGATTTTTTTGCCTTGATCCGGGCTTGTTATAACAGACGTGCTGACAATCCAGTATACCAACGTCTTAGCTTTGTACTCCTAGGAGTGGCTACTCCCTCCAATTTGATTCGAGATATCAATAGAACCCCCTTTAATATTGGTCGAGCTATTGAACTGTGTGGGTTTGAATTGAGTCAAGTTCAACCTCTTGTCAAGGGATTGACAGAGAAAGTTAGTAACCCTCAAGTGATTATAAAGGAGGTATTGGCTTGGACTGGTGGTCAACCCTTTCTCACCCAAAAACTTTGCCAACTTATCCTCGACTTTAACTCTCCGATTCCTGGAGATGGTGAAAAAGAGTGGATTGAAAACTTGGTGCAAACACACATTATTGAAAATTGGGAGTCGCAGGATGAGCCAGAACATTTGCGAACAATACGTGATCGAATTTTAAGAAATGGTCAACGCGCTGTACAGATGCTTAGGCTTTATCTAAAAATATTAGAGGAAGCTGAAATCGAAGCTGATGGCAGTCTAGAACAAACAGAATTGCAACTATCGGGTTTGGTAGTTAAGCAGAAAGGCAAGTTAAAAGTTTATAACTCCATTTACAAAACTGTTTTTGACTCTAATTGGGCTAAAAAAATGTTAGGCAATCTGCAACCTTATGTGGAAGCAGTAGAAGGATGGCTAACTTCTAATTGTCAAGACAAAACTTGGCTGCTGCGTGGGCAGATATTACAGAAGTCACTTGCATGGGCTAGCAATAAAAACTTGAGTCCTCAAGATTATCAGTTTTTAATTGCTAGTCAAGAATGGGATAGACGAACGGAGAAGCAAAAACGGCAGCGTGTTGTCTTTTTAAGTATATTTATAGGGCTAGGAGTAGTAATACCTGTAGTGCAATATCCAGATAATATTATTACAAGTTTTTCAAAAATTTATCAGTCTAATATTTACGGATGGCAGCCAGAGCTATTTAGTCGAGGAGAGCGAATTTTTTTTAATTCTACTATAGACCCTAATTTTTCCAGTGGCGTTCAAGCTTTTCGTGTTGGTGAATACTCTAAAGCTGTTCATTTTTTTAAAAAAGCTCGGATGGCTAATCGTGGTAATCCAGAAATATTGATTTACTACAATAATGCATTAGTAGCACTCAAAAATGGTTCTCGTTTGACAATTGCAGTAATTGTATCAGGAACTAACTCACCAAATACTTCTCAAGAAATATTGAGAGGCGTAGCACAAGCGCAACATGAGTTTAATTTGAGAAGGGAATTAAATGATAAATTACTAGAAATTTTAATCGCAAATGATAATAATAACCCAAGTATTGCTAAAAAAGTATCTGAAACACTGGTTAAAGACAAATCTATTCTAGGAGTGATTGGGCACTCTAATAGTTCAACTACCTATTCGGCACTAGCCAAATATGAAAAAGCAGGCTTAAGTATAATTTCTCCAAGCAGCACTAGTACATTCTTGTCTAGCAATGTTTTATTCAGAACAGTTCCTTCTAACAAAGCTGTTGGTAAAAAGCTAGCTGAGTATGCAGTTAGCAAAGGCTTAAAAAAAATTGTGATTTTCTATGAGCCTTACAGTGCATATAGTAATGATTTGAAGGAAAGTTTTGAAGTAAATTTTGTAGTCACAGGGGGTCAAGTAGTTTCAAAATTTGATCTGAGTAACCCGACCTTGAATCCATACCAATCAATCATAGAAAGTATTGATCGAGGGTCAGAGGCTGCTCTTTTGTTACCAGATGCATCTTCTACTAATATAGCGCTTGAGATTGCTAGAATAAACAATAAAAAGTTAAAGTTGCTTGGCAGTGATATACTGTTCAGTCCCCAAACTTTAGCTATAGGTAGAGATTTAGAAGGTTTGACTTTGGCAATACCTTGGTTTAGGTCTGGATCAGAATCAGAAAAGTTTTCACAAGTAGCTATGCAACTATGGGGAGGACAAGTTGGTTGGCGCACAGCTACTAGCTTTGATGCCACACAAGCTTATATTAAAGCTTTTTCTATGTCTAGTAATCTGTCTCGAGCAAAAGTTCTACAAAATTTACAACAGGTAAATCTTTCACATAATGAAACTTCAGGGTTAAGCTTGAAATTTACTCGTGAGGAACGCCAAAGTCCACCCCTCCTTGTTGAAGTTGTTGGAGAAAAGTTTGGTACACAGTTTAGCTTGAGCAGAGATTAATCTGAGATTTGTGTAAACAAGGAATAATATCATGTCCGCATAATAGCTTACGATAAAAGCAGGGAGTAAAAATATGATTTATGCCGAAACGGATCAGTATAGTCGAGCATTCAAATATTTCGGAATTAGAGCAGCTTTACAAACAAGCTAAAGATGGAATAGAAAGT
>JBBSOX010000081.1:0-29931 GCA_038259325.1 Chroococcales cyanobacterium
AATCACATTTGTGATTTAGATGATCGTTTCATGTTGACTGCTGCGGGTCTGTGGAATTTCTACTTGATGGCTGCATAAATTGATGAGTGATATCGAGAATTCTATTTCATCATTTTTTGCTCTTATTTAGCGACAAGTCTAATGAGTTCTCCATCATTTAACAATCTATCTAACAGAGATTTTAGCTCGGCTACTGACTGGAATAGTCGATGTGCTATATATTTTTTACAGGAATGCCAGACTAATTCGATGAGATTATAGTCAGGACTATAAGCGGGTAAATAATCTAAAATAATATTGGGTAAATTTTTCTCGATTTCGGCACAGATATCTCTACGCTTATGGTAACTAGCATTATCTAAAATAATAATTATTTTCGGACCTAACGAACAAAAGTCTTTTGAAGAATATCCATTTGCTATCCATTCTTGTCGGACAAATTCATATAGTTGCTTTAATTGTTCATAAAACGTATCGCCATTTCCCTTATCTACAAAGTAACATAATCGCTTCTTATCACAAAGGCGTAGACCTCCCATTATATTTACTCGACCTCTACTGCGTTGTCCTGTTATTTTTTTTCTCTGACCTTTTTTAACCCAAGTTTTTCTTCTTAAAACTCGTAAACTAAATCCACTTTCGTCCCAAAACCATACCTGGATATGATTTGGGTTCATTTTAGCTATTGATATATAATTCTTAATTTTCTCTTGAAACTCTTTTCTATTGACCAGATTTTGTCTGTCCTCTAGACTGTACTTTGCCCAAAGATAGACATAATTTTTTCGCTGTAATATCTTCCTCACTTGAGAGGCTGTTAATTTAATTCCCGTTTTCTCTAATAAATATGTAGCTAATCTTTCTCCTGTCCATCTGCCAAATTCATATCCTAAATCCCTTGGCTCTTTTTCTATCGTTTCTATTAATGTATCTAGATATTCTTGTGTGACTTTTCTATATTCCCTTTTTCTTCTACCATCTTCTAAGCTTTCTATTTTATCTGGATCTCCATGAACACACCAATAGGCTATTGTTCGACGTGAACAACCTATTAATGCCGCAATTTCTTCTTGAGTTCTACCGTCATTCATTAATAATAGTATTAAAACTCTCTCTCTGACATCTGCTCTTTGACTGTGTTTCAAAATTTCTTGCAGATGCTGCTTTTTCTCTAAGCTCAAGAAACCTTTTGCAGGCATAGCACCCCTTAATCTAACTCATATCAATATTATTGTATGCAATTTATAGGCGCGACAGCTTATCAAGTCTTAAATATTGGTTGGAAAGAACAGCGGAGAATTTATGGAGTTATCATTCATGTTGATATCAAAGACAAAAAAATTTGGATACAAAGAGATGGTACAGAAATTGGTATCGCTAATGAATTAATAGCTGCTGGAGTACCTAAAGAAGATATTGTATTAGGATTTCATGCTCCTTATAAACGCCAATTTACTGACTTTGCTGTTGGATAAATAACAGGAAATAAGCAATAGTAATCTTTGCCCTAATGATCCACTATCCGCTAAACTCAGAAATGCTGCGTTATTCCTCATCATGTCCGATTCCCAAACTGTTAGTGCTGCTGTTGCCAAACTCTACAATACCTACCCCTTTCCGCCAGAAGCCTTGTTGGATGAACCACCCCCAGGCTACAACTGGCGCTGGAACTGGCTAGCTGCTCATAACTTCTGCACAGGTCAAAAGCCCCAAAGGCAAGATATTCGGATTTTAGATGCAGGTTGCGGTACTGGTGTGGGTACAGAGTACTTGGTTCACCTCAATTCTCAAGCTTCTGTTGTGGGAATTGACCTCAGTACTGGCGCTTTAGCTGTAGCAAAAGAACGTTGTCAGCGTTCAGGGGCTACCCGCGTTGAATTTCATCACCTCAGCTTGTTTGATGTGGAGCAGTTACCGGGTGAGTTTGATTTAATCAACTGTGTTGGTGTTTTGCATCATACCTCCGATCCGATTCGCGGTATTCAAGCGTTGGCGAAAAAGTTAGCCCCAGGTGGCTTGATGCACATTTTTGTGTATGGGGAGTTGGGACGTTGGGAAATTCAACTCATGCAAAAAGCGATCGCACTTCTTCAAGGTGACAAAAAAGGCGACTACCGCGATGGTGTCCAAGTCGGGCGACAAATATTTGCTTCTTTACCAGAAAATAACAGAATTGTCAAATACGATAAGCAGCGTTGGTCATTAGAAAATCATAAGGATGAAAACTTTGCGGATATGTATGTTCATCCCCAAGAAATTGACTACAACATTGAGACGCTGTTTGAATTAATAGATGCTTCGGGATTGGAGTTTATTGGTTTCTCGAATCCGAGCTTCTGGGATTTGGAGAGACTTTTGGGCAAAGCACCAGAGTTAGTAGAACGGGCAAAAGATTTGAGCGATGCCTCCGGCGGGCAAGGCCAACGCCAGGTTTACCGCCTGATAGAATTACTAGATCCAGAAGTAACTCATTACGAATTTTTCCTCGGTCGTCCTCCCTTAATTAAGTCCGACTGGTCAGACGATAACACCCTACTGGCAGCGACTCCCGAACTTAATCCTTGTATTGAAGGATTTCCCAGCCAATGTTTCTTTAATTACGATTACCAGATTGTTAATTTATCTGTACCAGAGTTTGAATTTATGCAAAAATGTGATGCTAATTCAACAGTGGCAGATATTTTGGCAGGTGTGCAGATGGGATTAGATGGGGTAAGAACGCTTCTTCAGCAGCAGCTGATTTTATTGACACCTGCTTAATTACACTTGACGTTGATACGAAGTTAAGATTTGTCAATTTATACTCATCGTGAGGAGCGATCGCCCATCACCAATTTTGGTAAATTAATGTAAATTAAGAAAGTGCCCAAGAAACGGGTATTTGACATCCTAAAAGTTGGAGCTTTCTGAAATTCAGCAGTGGTGCGATGTTTAATGACTTGCCGCTACTCTACGATTTATGATTTGCGGTACGCCCATATACTCCTCAAGCACCAGTTGATTTTATTCACACCGACTTAATTCAAACACCAAGATGTTATGTAACGACTTCGGAGGAGAATTATTCACTCAAAGAAACTGGAATCGGAAGAAACTTTGAATTTTCAGGCAACAATTATTGATTATTCATCCCCACACTCCCTCACATCATCAGCCGCTCTCTCGCTTCTGTGAGCGCGATTTTACTGATTATGTTACGTTGCCAAGAAGTTAATTGTTTTTTCCTAAAGTATTGTTACCGGATCGTGATATGATTCAGCTGACTGAATGTGCAGTCATCACAATTTAGCTGTACTGGTTTCAAGTCTCGTGAGCTTGTCAGACGAATCAATTGCGCCCACTCCGACAACGCAACAAGATGCTAAAACTGATTCTGGAGACACAGAATCAGGTAACTCTATGCAAGAGTTTTATCAACTCTTCCAGCGATTGTTGGTAATCACGCTTGTCTTGACGGGGGTTATTTTTATCTCTGTGTGGATTTTTTATTCCTTAAACATTGCCCTAAATTATTTAATTGGGGCGTGTACAGGTGTGGTTTACTTAAAAATGTTGGCTAGAGATGTTGAGCAGCTCGGTAGTGAGAAAACCAGTCTGAGCAAAACTCGTTTTGCTCTGTTTATTGGAGTGATGATCGTGGCAACTCAATGGCGTGAGCTACAGATTCTGCCCATTTTTTTGGGATTTCTAACTTACAAAGCTACGCTCTTCGTCTATATGGTGCAAATTGCGTTCATTCCTGATTCTTAAAAAGTCAGGCTCACTAAAGATAGTAATCCCATCCTCGCTCGTTGGGGAAAAAGCTTGAAGAATGCAAATGCTTAGTGTCTTAAACGCCTTTAATTCTTTTCCCCTCGCCGCATTAGAAGTAGGTCATCATTTCTACTGGCAGTTGGGCAATCTTAAAATTCATGGGCAAGTTTTTCTCACCTCATGGTTTGTGATTAGCATTTTAGTAGTGGCTTCAATAGCTGCTACTCGCAACGCACAAAGAATTCCCAAGGGCATCCAGAATTTGATGGAATACGCCCTAGAATTTATTCGTGATTTGGCAAAAAACCAACTTGGTGAGAAAGAGTACCGCCCTTGGGTGCCATTTATTGGCACATTATTCTTGTTTATTTTCGTATCGAACTGGTCAGGTGCGTTAATTCCCTGGAAGCTCATCAAGCTACCTTCGGGCGAATTGGCAGCTCCCACCAATGACATCAATACGACTGTCGCATTGGCATTGCTAACTTCCTTAGCGTACTTCTACGCAGGTTTTAGCAAACGGGGTTTAGGCTACTTTAAGAAATATATAGAGCCAACACCTGTTTTATTGCCGATCGCAATTCTTGAAGATTTCACCAAGCCACTCTCCCTAAGCTTCCGTCTATTTGGTAATATTTTGGCGGATGAATTGGTAGTAGCGGTGTTGGTGCTGCTAGTTCCTCTATTTGTACCTCTGCCTGTAATGGCCTTGGGTTTATTTACTAGTGCCATTCAAGCCCTGGTTTTTGCCACCCTAGCCGGAGCATACATTCATGAGGCAATGGAGGGGCATGGCGGAGATGAACATGAGGAGCATTAAACTTCTCAGCTGATAGCACAGTTCCAAGAGCATATTCGCTCAAAACATCGCAAAGTGCGATCTTAAAGAACTCATGTGCAGCGTGAAAATCACGTTTCTAATCGTTAACGTAATGTCTGTTAGTTTTGTAATCAAAGCAAGGAAAATCAACATGGATCCATTAGTTCAGGCTGCTTCAGTTCTCGCTGCTGCTTTAGCAATTGGTTTAGCTGCAATTGGCCCTGGTATTGGTCAAGGTAACGCTGCTGGACAAGCAGTAGAAGGTATTGCTCGTCAACCTGAAGCAGAAGGAAAAATTCGCGGTACTCTGCTATTAACCTTAGCATTCATGGAATCCTTGACTATCTATGGTCTGGTAATTGCCCTGGTATTGCTGTTCGCTAACCCCTTCGCATAAGACCTGAAAATTTTGTGAGTGTGGAGACGTGAATTATCACGCCTCTACAATCAAAACGTTTTGGGTATCTCAATAGTTATAATGTTCAGTTGACCCTTGTTGGCTATGGGTCTCTAAAATATGAAAGGTTGGATGATGTTGCTAGCCATGAAAACTGCTACTCCAGCCAAAGAGGAGACAAATGTTTGATTTCGATGCTACCTTGCCCTTCATGGCATTGCAATTCCTGCTATTGGCAGCTTTGTTGAATGCAATTTTCTATAAGCCACTGACCAAGGTACTAGACGATCGCGATAGTTACATCCGAACGAATACCCTTGAGGCGCGGGAGAGCTTGGCTAAAGCCGAGCGCTTGGCTACCGAATATGAGCAGCAACTCGCAGACGCTCGCAGACAATCGCAAGCTACTGTAGAAGCAGCTCAACTTGAAGCTAAGAAAATTACTGCTGAGAAAATAGCTGAGGCCCAAAAGGAAGCTCAGTCTCAACGAGAACAAGCTTCTGTTGAAATAGAGCAACAAAAGCAGGAAGCTTTTCGTACCTTAGAGCAACAAGTTGATGCTCTAAGCAGACAGATTCTAGAAAAACTATTGGGACCAACTCCAGTTAGATAACTAACTAGACTGGTTCTGTGAAAGCATACGCGCAACTGGGCCCTAGTCCAGAGCGCTTAATTAAGTGTCAAAAAAGGCACTTTTTCTCCTTCGGGGGAAAAATACTTAATTTCCCTTTGGGGAAAAGATACTTAATTTCCCTGCGGGAAAATACAATGTATTAGCAAGCGAGCAGCGCACTTGTAAATGGGTATCATGGGGACATTCTTATTACTTGCCGCAGAAGCGAACGCTGTTCACTCTGAATTGGCAGAAGGCGCAGCAGAAGGTGGTTTCGGTCTAAACCTAGACATTTTTGAAACCAATCTGATCAATCTAGCGATTCTGGTTGGCATATTATTCTACTTCGGACGTAAAGTTTTAAGCAATATCCTGAACGAGCGACAATCCAATATTGCCACCGCAATTCAGGAAGCAGAAGGGCGCTTAAAAGAGGCAAAGACTGCTCTTTCCCAAGCGCAAGAGCAATTAAAGCAATCTCAGGCAGAGGCAGAACGCATCCGCCAATCTGCCGTAGAAAACGCTCAAAAAGCGAAAGAAGCCTTGTTAGCGAAGGCAGTGCAAGACGTAGAACGCTTGAAACAAACAGCAGCAGCAGATTTAAACAGTGAAACTGATCGAGCGATCGCTCAACTGCGGCAACGAGTTGCTACACTAGCATTGCAAAAAGTCGAATCGCAACTCAAAAGCGGGATTGCTGACGATGCTCAACAAGGTTTAATTGACCGCAGCATCGCACAACTGGGAGGCAATGTATGACAAGTCAGGTAGCTTCAGCCGAAGTAGCCCAACCCTACGCACAGGCACTTTTGTCAATAGCGCAATCGAAAAATTTGACAGAAGAGTTCGGGGAAGATGCACGGACTTTCCTGGGACTGCTCAGGGCAGACAAACAGCTACACAACTTCTTCAGCAACCCGTTTATTCAGGCTGAGAACAAAAAAGCTCTCATCAAACAAATACTCGGTGAAGGCTCTAACCCCTACTTACGCAACTTTTTGTTGATACTAGTAGACAAACGCCGCATTGCATTCTTGGAATCTATTTTTCAACAATATCTGGCGCTGTTGCGGCAGCTGAATCAAACCGTATTAGCGGAAGTAATTTCAGCCGTTCCCCTCACAGAAGCTCAACAGCAGGCAATTACAGAAAAGGTGATCGCCATTACGAATGCTCGCCAGGTAGAACTAGAAACCAATGTAGACAGCGAGTTAATTGGTGGTGTGATCATTAAAGTAGGTTCTCAGGTAATTGACGCCAGTATCCGGGGTCAGTTGCGCCGCCTTTCATTGCGCTTAACTAATAGCTAGAAAATTGGGACTGGGGACTGGGGGCTGGGTACTGGAGACTAGGAAAAAGATTATAGTCATAAATTCTAAATTCTTTACATCCCTAATCCCCAGTCCCTAATCCCCAGTCCCTAGTCCCCAGTCCCTTTTACTTCCGTCTCGAAAGCAAAAAAGATAGACACATGAGCATATCAATTAGACCTGACGAAATTAGCAGCATTATCCAACAACAAATCGAGCAATACGATCAAGAGGTCAAAGTTGCTAACGTTGGTACTGTCCTCCAAGTGGGTGACGGCATTGCCCGGATCTATGGTCTGGAAAAGGCTATGTCTGGGGAACTCTTAGAATTTGAAGATGGCACAATTGGCATCGCCCAAAACTTGGAAGAAGACAACGTGGGCGCGGTGCTCATGGGTGAAGGGTTGGAAATTCAAGAAGGTAGTTCTGTAACCGCTACTGGTAGAATTGCCCAAGTACCCGTGGGAGAAGCCTTAATTGGAAGAGTTGTAGACGCTTTGGGTCGTCCCATCGATGGCAAAGGAGACATCAAATCCTCAGAAAGCCGTTTGATTGAATCTCCAGCACCAGGTATCATTGCCCGTCGGTCTGTACACGAACCCATGCAAACGGGTATCACAGCTATTGACTCAATGATTCCTATCGGTCGTGGTCAGCGGGAATTGATTATTGGCGATCGCCAAACCGGTAAAACTGCGATCGCGATCGACACCATCATCAACCAAAAAGAAGAAGATGTAGTTTGTGTCTACGTTGCGATCGGTCAAAAGGCTTCCACAGTTGCTAACGTGGTGCAGACATTGGAAGAAAAAGGCGCGATGGATTACACCGTCGTTGTCTTTGCTGGTGCCAGTGAACCAGCAACCCTGCAATACCTAGCTCCTTACACAGGCGCAAGTATTGCTGAGTACTTTATGTATAAGGGTAAAGCTACCCTGATAATTTATGATGACCTCTCCAAACAAGCCCAAGCTTATCGGCAGATGTCCTTATTGTTGCGTCGTCCACCCGGACGCGAAGCGTACCCTGGAGATGTATTCTATATCCACTCTCGTTTGCTAGAAAGAGCAGCAAAACTAAGTGACGAATTAGGTAAAGGCAGTATGACCGCCCTACCAATCATCGAAACCCAAGCTGGTGACGTTTCAGCATACATCCCCACCAACGTAATTTCTATTACCGATGGTCAGATATTCCTATCTTCTGACTTGTTTAATGCTGGTATCCGTCCGGCTGTAAACCCCGGTATTTCTGTATCCCGTGTGGGTTCTGCGGCTCAAACCAAGGCAATGAAAAAAGTTGCCGGTAAGATTAAATTGGAACTAGCCCAATTTGACGACCTACAAGCTTTCGCACAATTTGCTTCTGACTTAGATAAAGCCACTCAAGACCAGTTAGCACGGGGTCAACGGTTGCGCGAACTTCTCAAGCAGCCACAAAATTCGCCACTCTCTGTATATGAACAAGTGGCAATTTTGTATGCAGGTATTAATGGTTACTTAGATGATGTACCTGTAGAGAAAGTCACCACCTTTACCCAAGGTCTGCGGGAGTCCTTAAAGGGTGGTAAATATGCCCAAGGAGTACAAGCATCCAAAGCACTAGGTGACGCAGAAGAAGCTGCCTTGAAGGAAGCACTCAGCGAATACAAGAAGACCTTCAAAGCTACAGCGTAATTAGTCATTAGTCATTGGTCATTGGTGAGCCAGTGCGGTCTTCTCCCAAGGGGAGACGCTAAAAGCGATGGGGGTTTCCCCCATAAGCAACTGGCGAACCCGAAGGGTCATTGGTACAGAACTAATGACTACTGACTAATGACAAAGGACAAATGACTAACTACTAAGGAAAAAAATATGGCCAATTTAAAAGCAATACGCGATCGCATTCAGTCGGTCAAAAACACCAAAAAAATCACAGAAGCCATGCGCTTAGTAGCTGCGGCTAGAGTGCGTCGGGCGCAAGAACAAGTGCTAGCAACTCGCCCCTTTGCCGATCGCTTGGCACAAGTATTGTATGGTCTACAAAGCCGTCTGCGGTTTGAAGAAGCAAACCTGCCACTACTAAGAAAACGGCAAGTTAAATCAGTCGGGCTGTTGGTAATTTCAGGCGATCGCGGTCTATGCGGCGGCTACAATAATAATGTTATCCGTCGTGCAGAGAACCGCGCCAAGGAAATCACGGCCGAAGGTTTAGACTATAAATTTGTGCTCGTCGGACGCAAATCTACGCAGTACTTTCAACGCCGCGATCAGCCCATTGATGCTACTTACAGCGGCTTAGAGCAAATCCCCACCGCAGCAGAAGCCAATCAGATTGCTGACCAACTACTTTCTTTATTCCTTTCGGAAGAAGTTGACCGCATCGAATTAATCTATACCAGATTTGTCTCTTTGGTTAGCTCCCGTCCTGTGATCCAAACCTTACTGCCACTCGATCCGCAAGGTCTAGAAGCAGCCGATGACGAAATCTTCCGCTTGACAACCCGTGGCGGTAAATTTGAAGTCGAACGGGAGAAAGTGGCTAGCCAAGTCCGCCCGTTGGCTCCTGACATGATTTTCGAGCAAGATCCAGTGCAGATTCTCGATTCTTTGTTGCCCCTGTATCTAAGTAACCAGCTATTGCGAGCGCTGCAAGAATCGGCAGCTAGTGAACTAGCTGCGCGGATGACAGCCATGAGTAATGCCAGTGAAAATGCTGGTGAACTGATTAACACCCTTACGCTGTCTTACAACAAAGCCCGACAAGCTGCAATTACCCAAGAACTTCTTGAGGTTGTAGGCGGTGCTGAAGCACTAACTTAAGAAAATACTTGTTGTGGATTATGGCAAATAGCCAATTGCTAATGGTTTTAGAATTAGCGATTGGCTATTTTGAGTAATTAGAGCCATACATCCCAACTTGATTAATTACGAATTACGAATTACGAATTACGAATTCATAGAATTACGTATTATAATTAGATTATGAAGCGCATGGGTCCGTCACGGTTTCGACAGGTTGGCGAACGCTGCTCTGTGATTCAGGTCGAGAGTGAGTCTCCTCTCGCAAATCAAAGGCTCAAACAAAAAGTAAATGCGAATAACATCGTTAGCTTTGCTCGTAAGCCTGCTCTAGTAGCAGCTGCCTAAAAACCTCTTACAGGTTCGAGCGTCTTTAGTTTGACTCCGTTAAGGACTGAAGACCAACCCCCAACGGATGCTCTAGCAAGCGTTCTCTGGTTGGCTTGTTAGCTAAGATTAAATCAGAGCATCCTACGTTCGGGATAATGAACGATTCCCGCCTTGAGGGTCAGAAAGGCTAAACCTGTGAATGAGCGGGGGGTCAATACCCAATTTGGACAGCAGTTCGACTCTGCTCGGATCCACTAAAAATAAGTAACAAATCCACCAAATACTTTAATGTTTAGGTGGATTTTGTTTTATTACCCCAGAAGCAACGATTAGCCAAATTGACCGCTAACATATTCCTTGGTCGCCTCTTGTTGAGGATTATTAAAGATGGCTGAAGTTTTCTCGTATTCCACAAGGTAGCCAAAGCGATTTCCATCTTCGGCAGCTTCGGCATTGAAAAAAGCAGTCATGTCTGAAACTCGTGTTGCTTGTTGCATATTGTGTGTGACGATGATTATTGTATAGTTCTCCTTGAGTTCATGCATAAGTTCTTCAATTCCCTTTGTTGAGATGGGATCAAGAGCAGAGCAAGGTTCGTCCATCAGGATAACTTCAGGCTTCATAGCGATCGCTCGTGCAATACAAAGCCGTTGTTGTTGTCCACCAGACAATGATAAACCGTTATTCTTCAACTTATCTTTTACTTCTTCCCACAGTCCGGCTCCTCGTAAAGAGTCTTCTACCAATTCGTCTAGGTTGCCTTCAAAATTACCAATCCGCGCACCAAAGGCAATGTTGTCGTAAATTGATTTGGGAAATGGATTAGGTTTTTGGAACACCATGCCAATCCGACGACGTACTTCAACAGGATCTACATCTTTATCGTATAAATTTTTTCCCCGGTAAGTAACTCTACCCTCTATTTTCGCTCCAGGAATCAGATCGTTTAAGCGATTAAAACAGCGCACTAATGTACTTTTACCACAACCTGATGGCCCAATGAAGGCAGTAATTTGATTTTTAGGAATATCGAGAAAAATATCTCGTAATGCTAAAACCGAGCCGTAATGTACAGAAACTCCCTCCGCACACAATAAAGTCTCTGTAACAGTAGCAGATGTATTTGATTTCATACATAAAACCCCTTAAAAAAATAAGCTAAAAAACATTCATGATTAAAATTTCTGGCGTGTTGCAATGCGAGAAATAACGCTGATTAGTAGCACGATACCCATGAGAACAAGGGCAGCTGCCCAAGCCAATTCTTGTTGAGCACGGTAAGGAATAATCGAAAAGAAATAAATCAGAACTGGTAAGGTAGCGATGGGTGCAAACAGATCCGTAGACCAAAAGTTATTATTAAGAGCGGTGAATAAAAGTGGAGCTGCTTCTCCGGCTGCTCGGGCGATCGCTAGGGTTACGGCTGTTGCAAGTGCAGGTAATGCCGCAGGTAAAACAATTCGTGTCACAGTTTGAAATCGAGTCGCTCCCATGCCAAGGGCCCCTTGGCGAACCTCTTGGGGAATTAATAGCAACCCTTCTTCTGCTGTTCGCATCACAATTGGCAACATTAATACGCTGAGTGCGACACCACCTGCCAACGCGGAGAAGTTGCCCATTGTAGCAACAACTATACTATAAGAAAACAGACCCGCCAATATCGCTGGAACACCTGTGAGGACGTTAGCAGAAAATCTCACCCAGTAGGCAATTTGAGTCCCTTTGGCAAATTCAGTTAAGTAAATTGCCCCTAGAATTCCTATTGGTATGCTAAGTGCGCTTGCCACACCAAGGGTAATTAAAGACCCAACAATGGCGTGACCAAATCCACCTTCAGTCAGTCCTGGTGGAGGGGGTAATTCTGTAAAAGACTCGATTCCCAATCTGGGCAACCCTTGACGAGCAACATCATAAACAACTGCTACTAAGGGTGCTATTACTAGCAACGTAAAAAAACCTGCAATTGTCGTTAGTAAGACACTTAAAATATTCTTGCTAGAGACTTTTGAGCCTTTCAAATTCACAGGCTCAATGGTTGCAGAGAAATCATTGGGATTACTGGTCACGTCGCTTCGCTCCAAATTCAAAATTAATAATCCCGATAAACAATACCAATTTGAAAAATGATTGCGACAGGTGGAAAACTGAAACACTTATCCAATGGATGTTTCACAATCCAAAATCTAAAATCTAAAATCCAAAATGGCATAAATTGAGTTACTCTATTCCTGATTCTGTTTCAGCCATGAGATAAAAGCAGGAAAAAAAGGGATTTTGAGGCTTTAGTATGAACAAAATGCGATCGCGTTTAAGTAAATAATTACTCAACGTTTTGAAATTTCTTAATAAACACTTGAGCAAGGATATTGACAATCAAACTCAAAATCATCAATATAAGTCCTGTGTAGAGTAGAGCTGCAACTTGAGTTCGACCAGCTTCACCGAATTGGGATGCAATTAGTGATGTAATAGTTGCACCAGGATTTAATAAAGAGGCAGTAATCCGATTGGCATTTCCAACTAGCATTGCTGCAACCATTGTTTCTCCCATTGCTCGTCCCAGTGCGATCATGATAGAACCAACAATTCCAGATAAACCAGCCGGAATTAGTACTCGCAGAATAGTTTCCCAACGAGTTGCACCCATTGCCATTGCCCCTTGTCGTAGTTCTGGTGGCAAAGACCGGAGCGTATCCCGTGTAATGGAAATAATAATGGGTACAACCATGATTGCTAAGACAATGCCTAGTGTCAGCAGACTATAGCCTCTAGGAATGCCTGAAAAAATGGGAATCCAGCCCAATGTATCGCTGAGAAATTGATAGAACGGACGAATAAAAGGGATAAACACAAAGATGCCCCAGAGTCCCAAAACCACGCTGGGAATAGCAACAATCAACTCAATCGCAAACAAGATAGGAGTACGAATGTAACTGGGAATGAAATCTTCGCTCAGAAATACTGCAACTCCAATCCCAACGGGTATTGCAATCAGCAGAGCGATCGCTGATGTCACCAAAGTCCCGTAAACCTGTGGTAAAGCACCGTAAATATTATTTACTGGGTCCCAGGTTGTGGTGATGAGAAAATTTAAACCAAAGATTTGGATGGCAGGCAATGCTGATATTCCAATCTCAAAAATCACAAAAGCGAGAACTCCAACAACAGCGATCGCCATTATCAGGGTCAGCCAGAAAAAGCTCTGGTCAAAAACTCCCTGAGTAGTGAACCGCTTTTTGATACCTGGTTGATTATCTCTAATGCTTTCTCCAGTCTGTATAGTCATAACCAACCCCTTAAAATAATTCGTAATTCGTAATTACGTTTTGTGACTTGTGTTGAGCGAAGTCGAAATACGGGGATTTAGCTTAGGCTTCAATTCGCGCTGCCTGTCTTGCTGGGGAATTAAACAAAACACATACTTTGTTAAAAAAAGAAACTTAAGATAAGTCTTTTGCTTTCCGCCTCCAGCATGACTGGCTTTTGCCTTAGCCTGCCTTGACTTGATCAAGTCTTTCTCTAATCCGGTTGATGATGCTTCCTGGCATCGGTACGTAATCTAGTTCAGTAGTAATAGACTGACCATCTGTTAATGACCATTCCATCACTTTACGTAGACTTTCCCATTTTTGGGGGTCGTTATACTGTCGATAAACCAAAATCCAGGTTAAACCTACAATTGGGTAAGCATTTTCACCTTTGGGGTCGGGCACTGTCAGACCAAAGTCTTCTGGAATTTCTGCATTCTCCAACGCAGTAGAAGCAGCTTTTGCTGAAGGATATATAAAGTTTCCTGCTGCATTCTCAATCTCAGCAGCAGGAAGTTTATTCAGTTTTGCATAAGCATACTCAACGTAACCAATCGCTCCTTTGTTTTGTTGGATGAGTGCAGAAACTCCTTCATTCCCCTGACCACCTTGACCTACAGGCCATTTTACGGAGGTTCCCACTCCAGAAGGCCACTTGGGGCAAGCTGCATTAATATGATTTACAAAAATAAATGTCGTACCACTACCGTCAGAGCGATGTGACCAGAGAATCGGTAAGTTAGGTAACTTGAGATTTGGGTTTACTTTAGCAATTGCTGGATCATTCCAGTTAGTGATATTGCCTTGTACAATTCCACAGTACACCTCCCTACTCAACCGCAGTTGACCGTCATTAACACCGGGCAAGTTATAGGCAAATGCCAAAAACCCCCCTGCCATTGGAACTTGGATCGGCTCATAGTTATATTTAGATTGGAAAGATTTTAGGCGATTGCCTTCAATTGGCGCATCACTCGCCCCAAAATCCACAGTACCGTTAATGTACTGCTCCAGACCTGCACCGCTTCCTACAGATTGATAACTCACCTGTACATTGGAAGCAATGTCTTTGTTATATGCAGAAAACCAGCGTTGATAAAGAGGAGCGGGAAAGGTCGCACCTGCACCACTAATGGCAACCGTACCACCAGCACCTTTTCCCTGAGATCCACCTACTGTAGGCGCTTCGGTTCTAGGCCCACAAGACACAGATCCTAGTGAGAGGGTTAAAAGTATTGCAGAAGTACCTTTGAATTTTTGTAAATTCATAACTATTCTCATCACATTGATCATTAAGTTCAGTATTGAATAGAAATGTGATTCAAAAGTGATAGTTAGGTTAAGGTATAATTAAGTATGGTTTAAGGCTTTTTTGATTATTAACAAAGCTCGACTAGGTTCATTTTTTTTACTGTGATGCTTACGTTAAGCCTCTACAAAGCTGATTTCTCAAAATCTCTTAAAAATTAATTTTCACGAATGATTTAGGATTGCTATATGCTTTCAGGGCAACTAAAAAAATCATCCAATACCATACAAATGTTGGCGTGGGATGATTTTAGAAATAATTAATTTACGCTTTCAGCGTCTCGTAGAGAGCCTCCTTCCGACTTCTTTAATTGTTCTGTGTTTGGGATTATACAGGTGCGCTTCCAAATCTCCTTCCCCTTTTTTTTAGTACCCGTCGTAATCGATCTGCGCTCAAGTTGACTTGACGCTCAGATGCCAGTTTTTTTGCTAATTGTTTAGAGTTATAACTCTCTGAATCTTGAGCTAAACAATTTTCTAGATAAAGCAAATCTGATTCCGAATATCGGGGTTTTCCCCCTCGACCAGGAGCGTCCCATAAGCCTGCTAAACCCATTTTTTCCCAACGATGAAGGGTTTGACGTACTGTTGAAATTGCCCAGTTTAAACCTTTAGCAATATGCTCATTTTTTAAGCCGCGAGCATTCAGCAGTAAAACTTGAGCACGATCCTTGGTACGTTGAGGAACATCTTTGGCTTTTCTTAACTCTTCTAATGTCAGCTTTTCTTCTTCATTAAGAAAGACTTTCAATCGGCATCCCATAAACGATAACCTTTCACATAGTCAATTTTTGGCATTGTTATGTCTATTCACGCCTCTATACTTACTACGGCATATATCCAGTAATATATCTTTAACTGAATAACAAGTATTAAGTATGCACAATTCTAGCCTTATGGCTAAATGAAAATAAATTTTTGGCGTTGTCTTAATTAATGCCTAAGATCAATAATAATAAAACTGTATCACTAAAATTATTAGATTATTCGTATTTTTACGGTCTTTCATCGAAACTTTAAAAATGATTTTTACACTAGTTTCTACTTGACCGAGCACAAAAAGATATACAGCCCTGGTTCTTTTTATTTGTCTCGTTTCAGAAAC
Organism: Chroococcales cyanobacterium; assembly: GCA_038259325.1. Classification (GTDB taxonomy): domain Bacteria; phylum Cyanobacteriota; class Cyanobacteriia; order Cyanobacteriales; family Nostocaceae; genus Nostoc. The sequence continues at coordinate 15,725 of JBBSOX010000081.1, forward strand.
TTTATTTTAATAATCTGTAAAAACACATCTGTTTCCTTAACTTTACATAAAATTTATATTTTATGCGAAGATATTCTTGGTTCAGACAAGAATATTTGCAATACCTATTTGAAAAACAGCACTAACAGCTTATTTGATGCATATTTAAAAGGTGTAAAAAATTCGCCTTATTTTTATTACTTTTCCTACCTTTCCCACCTTTCCTACTTTTCCTACTTAGTTATAAGAGAGTACCTTAAAAAAAGCTAACTTTCTCTATTTGACATCTACACTTATTTTCTTAAGACCTCGATTTTGAGATCGCCAAAAATTTTGTGTAACAATTACAAAGTATCTCTGTAAATCCTGATATTTCCTTAGCATTCATATATCATGCTCAAAAATAAAGATTAATTACTATAACAGTTTTATGGTAATTTTAAACCATTTTCGAGAGAGCAAAAGGGTGAAAAATTATAAATAAACACTTTTGGTTTACGTACTTTTTCGGTATTCAATTTGAATTATCTTAGATATGTGATTATTTTGTGTTTTTGATTATCAAATAATATGATGAGCATGATATTTATAAATTATAACAAGGACAAATAAACAGCATAATTAAAAACTCAGTAAAGATAGAGTAATAAATTAATATTAAGTAGATTTTTTGAGTTAACTTTCTTGCTAGTAAACAGTAATAATTGATACAAGTTAAATTTTGCAAAAACTGATATTCATTACAACTAAAAAAAAAAATAATAGGGACAATGGGGGCAGAAGAAAAACCTGTTAATTTGCGCTCGGAGACGAATAATGGTAGCGATGTCTACGACAGGCAATGCCCACGCAGAGAACGTTCAACATCGGCTAACTATACAAACTGTAGAAATTGCCCCTAACACAACGGCGATTCGCTCTCTTGACTGGGATCGCGATCGCTTCGATATCGAATTCGGACTGCAAAACGGCACAACCTACAATTCATATCTAATTAGGGGTGAACAAACAGTTTTGATTGATACTTCTCACCAGAAGTTTCGCGATCTGTATTTAGAGACTCTTAAAGGTCTTGTTAACCCCAAAACAATTGATTACATAATTGTCAGCCACACAGAGCCAGACCATAGTGGCTTGGTGGAAGATGTTCTTCAATTAGCTCCTAGAGCTACCGTTTTAGCATCAAAAGTTGCGCTTCAGTTTCTTGAAGGTTTGGTACACGATCCTTTCTCGAAGAGGGTTGTCAAAACCGGCGATCGCATAGATATCGGCAAAGGACACGAAATGGAATTCGTGAGTGCGCCTAACCTGCACTGGCCCGATACAATCTTTAGCTTTGACCGCAAAACCCAAATTCTCTACACCTGTGATGCTTTTGGGATGCACTTCTGTGACGATCGCACCTTCGACGAAGATTTAGAAGCGATCGAGGCTGACTTTAGATTTTACTACGACTGCTTGATGGGCCCTAACTCTCGTTCGCTGCTGAATGCAATGAAGCGGATGGGTGATCTTGGGAAAATTAATATTATTGCCAACGGTCATGGGCCATTATTATACCACCATTTAGATGTTCTAACCGGGTGCTACGAAAATTGGAGCCAAAGACAAGCTAAAGCAGAAACAACCGTCGGCTTGTTTTTTGTCTCAGATTATGGGTATGGCGAGCGCCTTGGTCACGCAATTGCCGAAGGTATACTCAAAACTGGCATTGGCGTAGAAGTACTGGATCTAAGTACTGCTGAGAGCCAAGAAATTCAAGAACTAGCCGGGAGAGCAGCTGGCATCATTATTGGTATGCCCCCAACTACTGACGCCGCCGCCCAAGCTAGCATAAGTTCGGTGCTAGCTGTCGCCAAAAACAAGCAACTGATTGGGCTGTTTGAATGTTACGGTGGGGATGATGAACCCATTGATACACTCCGCAGACAGTTTCTCAACTCTGGCATCAAAGAAGCCTTCCCAGCCATTCGGATTAAAGAAGCTCCCACCGCATCTACATTCCAGTTGTGTGAAGAAGCGGGTAAAGACATCGGACAATTGCTGGTGCGCGATCGCAACATCAAGCAAATCAAGTCCCTCGATGTCAACATGGAAAAGGCATTGGGTCGGATTAGTAGTGGACTATATATAGTCACCACTAAAAAAGATAATGCCTCAAGTGCAATGCTGGCATCCTGGGTAACGCAAGCGAGTTTGCAACCCTTAGGATTAACAATTGCCGTTGCGAAAGACCGCGCCATTGATTCCTTAATGCAAGTAGGCGATCGCTTCGTCCTCAACGTTTTGGAAGAAGGCAATTATCAAGAACTTAAGAAACACTTTCTCAAGCGCTTGCATCCTGGTGCTGACCGCTTTGCTGGGGTAAAAACTCAAACGGCGAAAAACGGTTCACCAATTCTAACTGATGCTCTGGCATACATGGAATGTGAAATTCAGAGCAGCATGGAATGCAGCGACCACTGGATTTTATATTGCACCGTCCAAGAAGGTCGTGTCTCCAAAAACGATGGATTGACAGCCGTTCGCCATCGCAAAGTAGGTAATTACTACTAAGAAAGAGGGAATGGGGAGTAGGGAGTAGGGAGTAGGGGATAAAGACGCGGGGGAGCTTGTGAGCAGAGGAGAACTTGTACAAGTCTTTGCTCATTTTCCATTCCCCATTCCCCATTCCCCATTTCCCATTCCCCATTCCCCACTCCCCACTCCCCACTCCTATTTACCAACAGCTATGACCAATTCCAAGCCACGCGACGTACAAGTTTTACCAATTGCTACAAATACTAAGGCGATTAAAGCACGTAGTTGGTCACGTCTGCGGTTTGAAATTGAATACGCACTTGAAAGAGGTACTACCTCCAATTGCTATTTAATTGAAGCTGATAAAACCGCACTTATTGATCCACCGCCAGAAAGCTTTACCGAAATTTATTTAGACGCATTGCGGCAGACTTTAGATTTGCAACATTTGGATTATATAATCCTGGGTCATTTTAGTCCCAATCGAGTTGCAACCCTCAAAGCAATTTTAGAATTAGCACCACAGGTAACTTTTGTCTGTTCTCTTCCCGGTGCGAACAATTTGCGTGCTGCTTTCCTAGATCAGGATTTGAAGGTCTTGGTGATGCGGGGAAAAGAAACTCTGGATTTAGGCAAGGGTCATGTTTTAAAATTCTTCCCCACTCCTAGTCCACGTTGGCCGGAAGGACTTTGTACCTACGACCAGCAAACCCAAATTCTTTACACAGATAAGTTATTTGCAACTCATCTCTGTGGTGATGAAGTATTTGATGATAATTGGGAAGCACTTAAAGAAGACCAGCGTTACTACTTTAACTGCTTGATGGCTCCCCAAACTCCTCATGTGCAAGCAGCTTTGGAGAAAATATCAGATTTGCAGGTGAGAATGTATGCTGTGGGTCATGGGCCCTTGGTACGCACCAGCTTAATTGAACTTACCAAAGCTTATGCAGAGTGGAGCCGTTCTCACAACGATCGCGAAATTTCCGTTGCCTTACTTTACGCTTCAGCTTACGGGAATACGGCGACTTTAGCACAAGCGATCGCTCTGGGACTAACTAAAGGTGGAGTCGCAGTCAAATCGATTAACTGCGAATTTGCTACCCCTGATGAAATTCGCATCAACTTAGCACAGTCAGAGGGTTTTATCATCGGTTCTCCTACCATCGGTGGTCATGCGCCAACTCCCATTCATACTGCTTTAGGAATTGTGCTATCGAGTGGTGACAACAGCAAACTCGCTGGAGTCTTTGGTTCCTACGGCTGGAGTGGCGAAGCATTTGACTTAATCGAAGGTAAACTCCGGGATGCTGGATATCGCTTTGGCTTTGACACCCTCAAGGTGAAGTTTAAACCTGATGATGTCACTCTTAAGTTCTGTGAAGAATTAGGTACAGACTTTGCCCAAGCACTGAAAAAAGCTAAAAAGGTACGCGTACCACAACAAGCCGCTACTCCAGTAGAACAGGCTGTTGGTCGGATTGTTGGTTCAGTATGCGTGGTGACAGCGAAACTTGGAGAAGTGTCTACCGCAATGTTAGGCGCTTGGGTTTCTCAAGCTACCTTTAATCCACCTGGACTAACTGTGGCGATCGCCAAAGACCGAGCGATCGAATCTTTAATGTATCCAGGCGGTAAGTTTGCCTTAAATATTTTACCTGAAGGCAATCATCAAGACTACATGAAGCATTTCCGTAAATCTTTCGCGCCTGGGGAAGACCGATTTGCCAACTTTAGTACAGCAGTTGCAGATAACGGCTGTACCGTCCTCACCGACGCTCTAGCATATCTAGAATGCTCAGTCAATCAACGTTTGGAATGTGGCGACCATTGGGTTGTGTATGCAACTGTGGATGAAGGAAAATTACTCAAGCCTGATGCTGTTACTGCCATTAACCATCGCAAAACTGGCACTCATTACTAACTCTTGATAGGTACTCTCTAAATTAGGAGATTGTCCTGCAATGCAACTCTAGCAGCATTTTTCCTACTTACTCTGTCTGCTAGAGATACAATCAATTGCGCTAGATGTTTACACATCTAATAAATCCACCTCCCACTCTCATGTGTAGGTGGATTCTTTTTTTTATTAACTAGAAACCATAAAATAAAACCTGTATTTAATACGTTTATAAATAAAAACGACTGCATAACTGACTGTTCTACATAATAAGTTCATATTTCTTCAGCATAATTTTACACTTAATTATTAAATAATTAAGTTCATAAAAAATATGATTAAGATAAGGTTGTGAAAATATTAAAATCTGATGTTGTGGGTACTTGTAATATTTCATAAATCAACCAAAAAGTTTATTACATTTAGCCAGTGAAAATAAGGAGATTCTATTGAATAGAAGAATAAACGCGCAAAGTTTTGAACTTAAGCCACTTGGGACATACTTAGTTGAAGCTGAACTAATCACTCCAGATGAATTAGACACAGCACTCAAGACACAAAAGTTGAGTGGTGATCAATTGGGAGAAATCCTGGCAATGCATGGTTTTGTTAAGCAGCAAACTATTGAGTACTTCATGTCACACGTTGTATTGCCAGAGCGACACAAAATCCTGAAAAACCAGTCATCTTCACACAATGGTAGGAGTAATCAGATATCTGTCGTTGAGTCAACGAATTCTATAAAACCAGAAGATGCGATCGCGGCGTTGCAATCATCGCATAAATTGAAAATCTATCTTTCTGCCAAAAAAACCCTCCAACTCCTGCTTGGTGTAGTACTGTGCCTTGTTATTCTCAGTCTCATTGCTAATTACAATGTCTACTATCTACCTGACTTCCCTGGCAGGGATACCTTTAGACTTCTATTCGACCTCAACAGCGAGGAAAATATTCCTACAATTTACTCTGCGGGAGCTTTACTATTTTGTTCCATTCTGTTACAGATCATTTTCCAAGCTCAGAAGCTAGCTAAAAAGAAAGATTTTTGGTCATGGAGAGGATTGTCAATAGTCTTTGCTGGTTTTTCCTTAGAGGAATTGATCGGTTTTCATGAAAGAGTAACTCCACTACTGCGAAGGACATTCAATACTAGTGGTTTTCTTTACTACGCTTGGGTTATTTTGGGTGCTATCTTCGTACTCGGGTTTTTGGTAGTGTTTGGGCGATTTATCACTACTCTTCCTAGCAAGACACGACGCTTGTTTTTTATTGCTGGAACAATTTACGTAGCAGGTGCAATTGGTAGTGAATTGGTAGGCGGATATTATGAATCTTACTACACTCCAGATAACATAGTTTATGCCCTCATAACGACTATAGAAGAGGTGCTAGAGATGCTGGGCATAATTGTCTTTATCTATGCGCTGTTGTCGTACATAGGTTGCAATATAAAAGCAATAGATATAGGAGTCCACATTAATGATTATAAAAAGTCAGACCAGCGGACTTAGGTCAAGCATAGCCAAATACAATCTTTTAGCCTTTTGTGCTTAAAAAGAGGTAGTTTTTGATAAGTAGCAATTTGGGTGATTAGAACAATTATCTTTTTGATTATGGGATGGGCTTCTTGCCCATCCCAATTTTTTGTCGAGATCAGAGTACGCCCAAAGAGATTTTTGCTATTAAGCCAATATGTTTTCAAAATCGGCGAAAATATATTCCGCGATCGTAAAAAGAGATTGCTACTGCTCTGAGTGGTTTGGAAGCGATACCTTATTAAGAATGAACCATCATATAAGTTTATTAGGAATAAATCAAGCATGAAACAGCAAGGTGCAATTCTCTGGCTGACAGGGTTAAGTGGCGCTGGTAAAACAACTATCGCTCACGGTGTAGCCCAAAAATTGCAAAAGCGAAATTACCTAGTTGAAGTGCTAGATGGTGATGTCGTTCGCACGCATCTTTCCCAAGGGTTGGGTTTTAGCAAACAAGACCGAGATACAAATGTGCGTCGTATTGGCTTTGTTGCTAACTTACTCAGTCGCAATGGCATAATAGCGATTGTTGCGGCAATCAGCCCCTACCGTGAAATTCGAGATCAACTCAAACAGACAACTACTAATTTTGTAGAAGTTTATGTAAAAGTCCCACTTGCAGTTTGTGAATTCCGTGATGTGAAAGGACTTTACGCTAAAGCCAAGTTAGGAGAAATCAAACATTTTACCGGTATCTCTGATCCTTATGAAGAACCGTTAAATCCAGAAATTATCTGTCAAACTGATAAATTTACCATTGGGCAATGTGTTAACCAAGTACTTGACTATTTAGAATACCAAGATTTTATCTAGAACTAGCCCTTTCAAGGTGTTATGTAATGGCTTGATTTGTAGTTTGCTCAATGGTGAAAATCTGTTGTGTGGAGAATAGAAATCTTACTAAGGAAAGTGTTTGAACGAAAGAAAGCACTATGTCTCAACAGAATCAGATTCTCGCCCAGAAAACACAGAACATCAATACACCTTAAAAGGGCTAATTTTAGATTACACACAAGATACTATTGTGTTACAAAACCATCTATTATTTTTAGAGGGTCTCCGACAATACTCTGGTAGATTTCTGAAATGAGGAACCATTGGCAGAGTTATGAAATATATCGAGTGCGATCGCTCAGAGCAGATGACGGAACTACTGTTGCTGGCGTATTCCCTAGCTTACGTCCAATAGTAGGAGCATCGTGCTCTGCGGCGAAATTATTACCGACCGAATACCAGAGTTATCAGGAGTCTAAGCCAAGTGAATCCTAATGACAGCACCATTAACAAACCATCTCTAGAAATCAATGCTTCTCGCCAGTTTACCGCTTGGCTATATGAGCAAAACCTGAGTTTGTCCTTCACTACCTATCAAGCCGGGAAGTTATTCTTCATCGGCTTGCAATCAAACGGCAAATTATCTGTATTTGAACGTAGCTTTGAGCGGTGCATGGGGTTGTATGCCAATGGCAATAGCCTTTACATGAGTTCCCTGTATCAACTGTGGCGATTTGAAAACATCATCCAACCTGGACAAAACCACCAAAGCTACGATGCTCTTTATTTGCCCCAGATGAGTTATGTGACAGGAGATTTAGATATTCACGACATCGCTTTGAGTAGAGCAGAAGAAAAAGATTTAAAATCACAAAGATTAGTATTTGTCAATACCCTATTTAGCTGTTTGGGAACAGTCAGTGAAACCCACAGTTTCGTTCCCTTGTGGCAGCCAACCTTTATCAGCAAGCTAGCGGCGGAAGATCGATGTCACCTGAATGGGTTGGCAATGCAGCAAGGAAAACCTAAATACGTCACTGCTGTGAGCCAGTCTGATGTAGGAGAAGGCTGGCGGGAGCATCGGGCAAATGGCGGCTGTGTCATTGACGTAGAAAGCAATGAAATCGTGTTGCAGGGGTTGTCTATGCCCCATTCCCCCCGTTGGCATCAGGAAAAACTCTGGCTGCTCAATTCAGGCGCGGGAGAGTTTGGCTTTGTCGATTTAAACCGGGGAGTGTTTGAGCCAGTCGCCTTCTGTCCGGGATATCTGCGCGGTTGTGCATTTTATGGCGACTTTGCGGTAGTGGGAATTTCTCAACCCAGGCATAACAAGACCTTTAGCGGCCTGCCTCTAGACGAGAAATTGCAACAGAAAAACGTTGAGCCTCGCTGTGGGTTACTAGTGATTGACCTGAGAAGAGGCGATATTGTCCATTCCCTGCGAATGGAGGGAGTGGTACTGGAATTGTACGATGTGGTAGCACTGTTGGGGGTACGTCGTCCAATGGCGATCGGATTTCGCAGCGACGAAATTCGGCGGGTGATAACGGTGGGATCGGATCAAAACCAATAATTCAGAGGAATCAACAACAATGGCAACTAATCCAGCAGTTTTCAACCTTTCTGATCTTGATGGCAACAATGGCTTTGCGATCGCTGGCTCTAAACTAGGCTTCTCCAAAAGCAGTGCCGGAGACATAAACGGCGACGGCTTCGACGACCTAATTATCCAGGCACCTTATGCCTACTCCAAAGATCAGCAATCGACTGGGGAGAGCTACGTAGTGTTTGGCAAGAGCAGTGGCTTTGCTTCAGTCCTCAATCTCTCATCCCTAGACGGAAGCAACGGTTTCGTGATCAACGGCATTGTTCGGGGGGATGGCTCAAGCGGCTCCGTTAGCAGTGGCGGAGATATCAACGGCGACGGCATCGACGACCTAATTATTGGAGCGCCTTTTGCCAACCCCAACGGTCAGCAATCTGCTGGGGAGAGCTACGTAGTGTTTGGTAAGAGCAGTGGCTTCGGTTCAGTCCTCACTCTCCCGTCCCTAGACAGCAGCAGCGGCTTTGTGATCAACGGCATTGATCAGGAAGATGGCTCAGGCGGCTCCGTTAGCAGTGGCGGAGATATCAACGGCGACGGCATCGACGACCTGATTATTGGGGCATCTAGTGCCTCCCCCAACGGCAAGTTACGTGCTGGGGAGAGCTATGTGGTGTTTGGCAGCAGCAGTAGCTTTGGTTCAGTTCTCAATCTCTCGTCCCTAGATGGCAGCAACGGCTTCGCGATCAACGGCATTGATACGTATGACAATTCAGGCGGCTCCATTAGCAGTGGTGGAGATATCAACGGCGACGGCATCGACGACTTGATTATTGGGGCATCTAGTGCCTCCCCCAACGGCAAGTTACTTGCTGGGGAGAGCTATGTGGTGTTTGGCAGCAGCAGTGGCTTTGGAGCTAACCTCAACCTCTCGTCCTTAGATGGCAGCAACGGCTTCGTAATCAGCGGCATTGATCAAGGAAGCAGATCAGGTTCCTCCGTCAGCAATGCCGGAGACTTCAATGGTGACGGCTTTGATGACTTGATTATTGGGGCACTTTTTGCCGACCCCAACGGCAAGTATGATGCTGGGGAGAGCTACGTAGTATTTGGCAGCAGTGGTGGCTTTGGAGCTAGCCTCAATCTCTCATCCCTGGACGGTAGCAACGGCTTTGTGATTAACGGTATTAATCGAGGTGATCGCTCAGGTTCCTCCGTTAGCAATGCCGGAGACTTCAATGGTGACGGCTTTGATGACCTGATTATTGGGGCACCTTTTGCCAACGGCAACGGCAAGTTATCTGCTGGCGAGAGCTACGTAGTGTTTGGCAACAGTAGTGGTTTTGGAAGGGTTCTCGAACTCTCCGATCTCAATGGCAGCAACGGCTTCGTAATTAAGGGTATTGATGTAGTTGGTTACTCAGGTGCCTCCGTCAGCAGTGCTGGAGATATCAATGGCGATGGCTTTGATGACCTGAGTATCGGGGCAACTGTTTCCTCAAACGGCCCAGTTTCGTCGAATGGAGAGAGATACGTAATTTTTGGCTTTGCGACTACTACAACTCCTAATCAACCTCCAGTCGCAGTTATCGATACGGTTACTACCGACGAAGCCACGCCCGTTAACATTTCAGTCTTAGCCAACGACAGCGACCCAGATAGCAACCCCTTAGCGGTGACAAATGTCAATGGTAATACAGTGACTGTTGGCGCTCCTATTACCCTAAGTTCTGGTGCTTTACTGACTCTCAATGCTGATGGTACTTTTACTTACGATCCCAACGGTCGATTTGAAACTTTGGGTGTAGGTGAAATCGATAGCGACAGTTTTACTTACACTATCAGCGATCGCAGTTTTACCAGTACAGCTAGCGTCAATCTGACCATCAACGGGGTGAATGACCCACCCACCTTGATTTCTGCTATCAATTTATCTAACCTCAACGGTAGCAACGGCTTCGTCCTCAACGGCATTAACGCAAATGACAATTCAGGTTCCTCCGTCAGCAATGCCGGAGACTTCAACAATGACGGCTTTGATGACCTAATTATTGCGACAAGAGGTGCGGGGGAGAAGTATGTAGTGTTTGGCAGCAACGGTGGCTTTGAAGCTAACCTTCAACTTTCATCCCTAGATGGCAGCAATGGCTTTGTGATCAACGGCTTTGATGAGACTGGCTACTCAGGCAACTCAGTCGGCAGTGCCGGAGACTTTAACAGTGACGGCTTTGATGACCTGATTATCGGAGTAAGTGGTGCCGACCCCAACGGTAAGTTATCTGCTGGCGAGAGCTACGTGGTGTTTGGCAGCAGCAGTAGCTTTGGAGCTAGGCTCAATCTCCCCTCCTTAGACGGCAGCAACGGCTTCGTGATCAACGGCATTAATCAGGCTGACTACTCAGGCGACTCAGTTAGCAGTGCCGGAGACTTCAATGGTGACGGCTTTGATGACCTGATTATCGGGGCAGTGAATGCCGACCCCAGCGGCAAGTTAGTTGCTGGGGAGAGCTACGTGGTGTTTGGCAGCAGTAGTGGCTTTGGAGCTAGCCTCAATCTCTCGTCTTTAGATGGCAGCAACGGCTTCGTGCTCAACGGCATTGATGCGTATGACTTTTCAGGCGATTCCGTTAGCAGTGCCGGAGACTTCAACGGAGATGGCTTTGATGACCTGATTATTGGGGCAAAGAATGCCGACCACAACGGCAAGTCTGATGCTGGGGAGAGCTACGTGGTGTTTGGCAGCAGCAGTGGCTTTGGAGCTAGCCTCAATCTCTCATCCCTAGACGGCAGTAACGGCTTCGTAATCAACGGCATTGATGAGGGGGACAATTCAGGCTCCTCAGTCAGCAATGCCGGAGACTTCAATGGTGACGGCTTTGATGACTTGATTATCGGGGCATACCGTGCCTCCCCCAATGACAAATTCCGTGCTGGGGAGAGCTACGTGGTGTTTGGCAGCAGCAGTGGCTTTGGAGCTAGCCTCAATCTCTCGTCCCTAGACGGCAGTAACGGCTTCGTAATCAACGGTATTGATGCACAAGACACTTCAGGCTTCTCCGTTAGTAGTGCTGGAGACTTCAACGGTGACGGCTTCGACGACTTAATTATCGGGGCATACTCTGCCGGTCAGTTCCCTGCGTTCTCTGCTGGGGAGAGTTACTTGGTATTTGGTAGTAGCAGCGGCTTTGGAGCTAGCCTCAACCTCTCGTCCCTAGACGGCAGCAACGGCTTCGTGATCAACGGCATCGATGCACAAGACAATTCAGGCAACTCAGTTAGCAGTGCCGGAGACATCAACGGCGACGGCTTCGACGACTTAATTATCGGGGCAAGATATGCTGGGGAGAGCTACGTCATTTTTGGCTTTGGGGCTAAGGCTATCACCAAAGAAGATACTGCCGTTAACATCCTTTCTAGCACCATTATAAGTAGATATATAAAAGATATCGATGGCGATGCTTTAAGCATCAGTGGCTTCACCAATCCTACCAATGGCACACTGACCTTCAACGACAACGACACTCTAAGGGATGCCAGCGACGACTACTTTATCTACACCCCCAACGCTAACTACAAAGGCACTGACAGTTTTACATATACTGTCAGTGACGGCAATGGCGGCACTGTTACTGGTAATTTTAATGTGGAAGTTAAGCCAGTCAATGACGCACCCGTGGCCGTCAATGATATTGTTACCGCTGCCAAAAATACTGTTGTGAGCATTCAAGCAAATACCCTGCTGGCTAATGATACTGACATCGATAGCACCAGCCTCAGTATCACTGATGTCACCGATGCAACTAACGGTACTGCGGTGCTGAAAAATAACGGTACTTCCAACAACTCAGCAGATGATTTTATCGTATTTACCCCCAATTGCGGGTTTAGTGGTGCGGCTAGCTTTAACTACACCATCACTGATGGTCAACTCACCAGCACTGCCAAAGTTACTATCCAAGTGGGCGATCGCCTTTTTGGTGGCAACGGCAATGATGTCCTCCACGGCACTCCTGGTAATGACTACCTCAATGGCGGCAATGGTAAAGACAAACTTTACGGTGGTAATGGCAAAGACACCCTCAATGGCGGCAATGGTAACGATCTCTTGTGTGGTGGTCTTGGTAGCGATATCCTCACAGGTGGTAATGGCAACGATAAATTTGTCTTTACAGCTGGAGAAGGTACTGATATTATTACCGACTTTTACAAGGGCAACGATTTGATTGGCTTGTCTGGTGGCCTGACTTTCAATCAACTAAGTTTCACTGGTAACAATATCATAGTGACTGCTACTGATGAAATCTTGGCAACGCTGACTGGCATTAGTACCACAACACTCACTGCCGCTAATTTCACTATTGTCTAAATATTAAGGGGAGCAAGATATTACTCCTCTTAAAAACTAATAATTACTATAGAACCAACATTATGATCAAATTGACTATAAATTCACAGTTAGTAACAGAAATTACAAAATTTTTGTAAGCTATAATTTGACGCCTCAACGCCACACTACTCGCTTTTCTAACACGCTACCTAGTTAAAATTCTGGATAGTAATGCGATCGCTTCCAAAAATTTTGCAACAGATGAATTGACTATAGGAGCGTACAAATCTACGCTTATACAAACGTATCTATACCAGGAATGCCATGAAAGGGTATGACTTATCACGAGATATGAAATCAAAAAAGTGGTATGTGCAATTTCAGTATTAAAGCGGAAACAACATAAATTCACTTACTGAAATTCCGCAATTGCCACCAGGACAATTGCAAAAACGCAGTGTAACCTTTAACTAGAAAAACAGTATTAGGCAATTGCTAGACAAAATGCCAACTATGGGCGCTAAACTTTTATAATATTTGTTGTTCTTATGACTCCAAAACACACCAAAATTCAATTTCCTCTTTGGCAGTATCTGAACCAGCCTTTATTTAGTCACGATACGAAATTAGTATTGAATCCCCAACGCTTTGCATTGATCTGGCGTCTTCGACTTCTAGAACGTTGCTGGGCTAAAGAATGTGATGCCAAAGGGCCTCAACAACATTAGCTACTTGAAAAGCCGTCAAACTAAGCCTCGTCCACACAACGAGGCTTTTTGCCGTCAAGTAACTAGTACCGCAAAGCGGAAGTCAAAAGTCAAAAGTCAAAAATCTTAGAAGACAGGCTTTTGAAGGATTTGAAATAGTTGCTTTATTTACGCCGTGCTGTACTAGCAAAGCAATATATTGGGTAGGTAAGCCTACAGAAGTAAACACCAGTGTCATCGTTACCAGTCCAGCATTGGGAATATTAGCCGCACCTACGGATGCAAAAATCGAGGTAAGGATGACAATTAACTGCTGTCCCAAACTCAGATATTGCCCAATTAGTTGGGAAATATACAACGCAGACATTACTTCATAAAGGACAGTACCATCATTGTTGAAATTTGCTCCTACTAATGCCCCGTAGCACCGCTACCAGAATCAGGGGCGTAGCTAGGACGCAAAGAGCCTTTAGCACCAACTCAGCCGGAATTGCTAAATTGTTAAGGTGGCGTTGCTGGGATTGGGATTCCCCGCACCAAGGGCAATTCCAACGCTGACTGCGGCTACTAGGGCGATGAGAATTTGCAATGTGAGAGGGATACGCTGCCACCAAGGGCTAGCTTTGGTTTCAGGCGAAGTAGTACTCTCTGTTTGACTCATTAGTTAGATGCTGATTAACTGCTGTAACTATTAAAACAACACTGACGACAGTGATAATTTTGGAAAAAGAACAGCTTTAATTTTAAGTAAAAACTGCTAATGTGACACTCCCCGCGATAAATCGACGGGGATTCTTGGTTCACTGAGACCACTTAAAACGTGGTTCCTTGCGTTACCTAGCCCAGAGGTGGGACTCTCCCCAAGCGTTAACTTTGGGTATGCCCTACCCTAGTTGCATTTCTGAGGCAGTGCTAACTTGCG
>JBBSOX010000082.1:0-29832 GCA_038259325.1 Chroococcales cyanobacterium
CAGGTAAGGGTTCACATCGAGTCTGATGGACAGGGTTTTCACCTGTATATCTCTGAAAGTTCAATCATTTCTATTTCTAGATTTGATTGGGGTAGTTATGCCCGGACTGGATACCGGGATTCGCTACTCAACGAATCGCACCAATCCACTCACCCACCCAGCAGAACGTCCTGTGACAATCAGAACCTTAATGTCTGCTGCTGCTAAATCTTCTAAAGCTTGCAACAGGGCGGGAGTAAATTTTCCTCGTCTAGTTAGAGTGCCATCCATATCTGTGGCTATCAGACGAATATGAAGACAGCTTGTAGATGAAAACTCAGACAGGGCAGGGATGCTCTGGTGTTTGGACATAAGCGGTTTGTAAAAGGCTGTAAAAAATATTGATCATACAGCAAGATGGCATTGAAGATTTGGGCATCCTAAACATCAGGAGTCAAGTTTTTCAGTTTTCCAACCATGCCCACTTCGATGTTTCTTGCCCAAACCCCAGGAAAGCCTAAAAAAGCATCTCAGGAAGTGCCAGCAAGTAATCCTCAAATGCCACCATTATTGTTGGTAACTTCTGGAGGACTGGCTTTAGCGGTGATTGCTTTGATTGTGTATAGTAAGCTCCAGAAGGATAAGCTGGAGAAAAAACTTAAGTTTGAACAATTCCGCGCCAAAGAACTAGAGAAAAAGTTTAAGCTGGCGCTGGAAACAATTCGCAAAATGGAAACCAATCCCGATTTGGTCAACTCACGGGACTTTAACTTGGATTATCTGCGAATGCGGATGTCAGAGGAGGTGTTTCATTTTGCAATCCTTAATCAAGTGAAGATTCAGATTAAAGAAAAAGTTACTCAAGCTTTGCGGCCCAATCAAGCACAAGTTGGATCAGTCGGAATTGCTAATAGCACTGGACGCCAAGTAGATGAAATTTTTGATGTAGAGTATGAGACTGGTAGTCCAGGGAATTCTGCCAAGCGAGTGCTGTTTCGCATTCAAATCCGGTTGATGAAGTTACCTACACAAGCAACTTCTGCGACTATTAGTCAAATTATTGACTGTATAGAAACTTACCTAAGCCCCATAGAAGACGAAGATAGTTGGCAACCAACAATTCAAGGTAGGATTGCTACCATGCATTGGGATCAAAAGGCTAAACCTACGCCTCTACTGGTATTAGAGCAATCAAATGAAGGCGTAAATGTGACTTTCCGTACTAGTCGCCAACCAAATGCCCCAACGCCACCTGGAATGAAGAAATCAGGCTCGGCTAGACAATAAATTATGGTTGTCATTAGTCATTGGTCATTCACAAAGGACAAATGACTAAAATTATGACTGAATAGCTTCATTTGGAGAATTACGGGTTAACAAACCATCTTCCATTTCTACGATGCGATCGGCTATATCTAAAATGCGGTTGTCGTGTGTCACTAATAAAATAGTAGTTCCCTGATTTTTGGCCAGGCTCTGCATTATTTCCACGACATCGCGTCCTGATTGTTTGTCTAATGCGGCTGTTGGTTCGTCTGCTAGCACCAATGGGGGACGATTCACTAAGGCCCGAGCGATCGCAATTCTTTGTTTTTGTCCACCAGAAAGATTATCTGGGTAGTAATCAACTCGTTCTTCTAACCCAACAGACCCCAGCATGGCTTTTGATTTAGCCATTGCTTCTGTTTGAGAAATATTATCATTCAATTCTACCGCCATTTGCACATTTTGCTTGGCAGTCAAGAACCCTAGCAAATTGTGAGCTTGGAAAATATAACCTATGTTGCGTCGCATCTGCACCAGTTTGTTTTGATTGATGCCAACAAGTTCTTCACCTAAAAATTTTAAACTTCCTTCTTGTACAGACCGCAAACCACCAATTAAGCTCAGTAATGTTGTTTTACCTGAACCTGATGGCCCGGTCATAATTACAATTTCACCTGGATAAATTTCTAGATTGATGTCAAATAATATCTGTTTTCTCAGTGACCCTTTGCCATAGTAGTGATTGAGATTTTTAATGGCAATTACAGGTTCTTTTTCTATCATATTTTTGTTAGTTATAAATTAGTAGTTTTGAAATTGAACTGTAGTGACTACCAGAAAATCAAGGTTTCCTAGCTATTAATTATAAAATAGATTTGCTAAGGTCATATTTTAATTAATATTGAATTAATTAAAATATATCTGCTGGATCGGCAGAACGTAATTTACGGACTGCGATTGCACCGGATATAATGCACATTAGCATAGTCAAAATCAACACCATTACGGCACGCTCAAAACTCATAAAAACTGGTAAAAGTGTTGCACTTCTGGCGCTATCATACATAAACAAAGCAAAAACTATTCCAGGCAAATATCCTAATACTGCTAACAGCAAAGCTTCTTGAAGAATGACGGTTAATAAATAGTTTTGTGTATAACCTATTGCTTTGAGAGTAGCATATTCAGATAAATGATCTGCAACTTCTGTATAAAGAATTTGATAAACAATCACAGTACCCACAATGAAACCCATGACAGTCCCTAATGTAAAAATAAACCCAATAGCTGTACTGTTAGCCCAATAACTTCTTTCAAAATCGATAAATTCTTGCTTAGTTAAAACATTTACCTCACTAGGTAAATACTTTCGTAACTCTTGGGCAACCACTGTAGAATTTGCTCCTGGCTTTAATCTAATTAAACCAATATCAATTAATCCTCGTTGACGATTGTTGAATATTCGCAAAAAGTTAATATCACTTGTGATTAAATTACCATCTGCACCAAATGATGCACCTAATGTAAATAGACCTTCTACTTTAATTCGTCGTCTTCGCACTTCTGCGGTTACAGTCTTTCCTTGATCATAATTAGCAGCAATTGGACCATATTCTACCCTAGAAGAACGGTCAAATAAAACTACATCAGGCAGTTTAAGTTTATCTAAATTTTCCTGAACTCCAGGTAAGTTAACTATGTTAGTTTCTGGGTTCATTCCAAATATCAGGATACTACGAGGGCGGCCTGTTTCAGGATTTTTCCAAATTGTAAAGTCTAAATATATCGGATGTACTGATTGGACTGCGGGTAACTCTAAAGCTTTATATAACCGTCTTTGAGAAAAGCTCCTCATCGCTAAAACAGCACTGGATTGACTATTGATTAAAACAATATCACCCTGCAAGCTGTTATGAAATCTAACGTTACTATAATACAAAGCATCCCGGAAACCGAGTTGCATAAACATTAAAATATCAGCAAAAGCAATTCCTGCCAAAGCCACAGCTAGGCGAGTTTTTTCCCTTGTCAGTTGTAGCCACGACAGAGGTATTTTTTGATTCATTTTTTAGGCATCCAGGCACAGTTAGCATTGAATTTTAGATTTTTAATTTTGCACTGAAGGAGAAATCTAAAATCTAAAATTGGCAGAGTCAGAAGTAAAACAGTGTTTATATCTAGCTTTTAAGTCTAGATTATTTACTTAATTGCAAAATAGGTTAATTTATTAAACACTCTTTATAGAATGCTTAAATTAATTAAACATCACTAATCCAAATTATCAAATTAGAAGCTCTTATTAATGTTCACCTACAACTTGATTAGTTGTTAATTTCGACAACAACTTTAGCGTAAGTCAAACCAGAAACTTTCTCGCTATCTTCTGGAGACAGGGCAATTTTTACTTCTACTACTCTGGCATCAACATCTGCTGCTGGATCTGTATTTAGCACATCTTTCTTACCAATTTTTCTACCAACTTCAGTGACAGTTCCCTTCAATTCACCGCTAAATGCTCCATTATCGCTATTGATAATGGCATTTTGACCAATACGCACTTTTCCAATACTGTCTTCGGCGACTTCAGCAATCACAAACATTTGGCTGGTTTGTCCAATTTCAGCAATACCATTTGCCCCTATGGCTTCGCCTGACTTGGTGTAAACCTTTAAAATCTCTCCAGCGATTGGTGCTTGAACGTAGCTCAATTTCAGTTCTGATTCGGCTTTCCTAACACTTGCGAGAGCATTACTAACTTGGGCTTGCGCTACTTGCACATCGGTAGGGCTAACGTCCAGAATTCTGCTCAGTTTGGCCTTTTCTTCATCGATTTGTCTTTGCAAAGTTGCTACGGTTTTATCGCGGTTAACTCTGGCTTCGATTAACTGCTGTTGCAAAATTGCTATATTTTGGATTTGGTTAGCTCTAGCCTCAGCAAGTTGCTGTCGTAGAGTTGCCAATGTCTGCTTTAGCGTAGCTTGGCTTTCAGCAACCTGTTGATTAGAAGTTACTGCACTCAACCGTCTTCTGTCGCGCTCTTGCTGAGAAATCGCACCTTCTCTGTATAAAAAATCATAGCGTCCGGCATCGACTTGAGCATTGCGCTGTTCGGCTTGAACACGTGCAATTGTCGCTCTTAGAGTATCTCTTTGCCCGCTAAGTTCAGCTTCTAAGCGATTCACGGTTGCTTGTTGGACGAGTTTTTCCCCACTTAACTGGGCTGCAATCCGATTAATCATCGCTTGTTGAGCATTTCTTTCGCCAACTAACTGCGCTTGTAAACGAGCTACAACTGCTCTTTGAGCTTGAATATCTCTTGGAGAGCCGGCCCTAACTTGCGCTAAATTCGCACGGGCTTCTTGCACTTTGGCTTTTGCCTCTTCTAGTACGGCTATTTGGGTATCGCGGTTGTCTAAAATTGCCACAATTTGGCCTTGCTTTACCTGTTCACCTTCTCTTACCAGAAGTTGCTGAATTCGTGACGATGGTGCTAATCCTGATGATGGGGCGGACAATTTAACAACTTCGCCTCGCGGTTCCAAACGCCCTACAGCACTAACGCTATTGGTAGATGGCATTACGGGTACGGATGTTGTTAGTTTTCTCAGCTGCTCGATTTTAGCTGTACCTAGTATCCCAGCGGCGATTACTATTGGGACAGCTACAGCGATACCCCACCAAATCTTAGGTTGTTCTTGATTAAGTGCCTGCTCACTTGGCTTTGGCTTTTCAGTCACCCTTGACATAGTATGTTGCCCGTTTACCTGAATTGTGCTGATGGAAGTAAAAATAAAAAGGTTTTTAATCAACAGCCAGCCGCTTAGGACAAACAACAGTGGTTTAAAGCTGGGTATGGCTTAAAAATCCATTGCGTGATGAATGCTTAACACTATGGCTTTACAAAATGGTGTTTTCTATAGCGATGTCTACGATGGTCACTGAGCTTGTCGAAGTGCGGGCTACGCCTACGCTCGTTTGTATGCAATACATTTTGACCTCACTTCCATTCCTCTCTCCTAAAAGGAGAGAGGCTTTGAATATTACTCCCCAACGCTAGCTCTTAAGGGGCTGGGGGTTAGGTCTGTATTGAAACCTAGAAACGCTATAGTAGCTGGCTATTCAATAACTCTGAGTATTATTGAGACATGAGTGCAATGGGAGTGAACAGAATTCGCAAGCAGTATGAATCTAGATGTAGAGATGCGGTATATCACGTCTCTACACAAAATCTCAAATTGGTATGATGCGGTACTTTACTGCTATATTCACTACGGCTACAGTGAGTCACAAAATTGAAAAGAAACATCAAAAATAGACTGTTGCCTTTGCTAAATACAATCTTGCTACAAAAGTTAGTCTTCCTTAAGTCAATCAACTGATTAAATAACTAAAAAAAATGTCAACTTGAGTATTCCTGACATTAGAGTTTCCTTAACTTTCTGGTCAATGAGTTAGCAGAGCTAGTTGCTTGCACCTACCAAGACAACAAACCATTTTGTGATATTCGCTTCAAAGACCTTACTACTCTCCCTGTTGCTGTTTTGGAACTCCATTAAACTCTCGTTGAATGAATTCTACATTTATCCGTTACGCGAAAACGTAACAGAGCCTACAGATGGAGGAAATGAGGAAAATGCGGAGATGGAGGGGATGATTAAGTTGGGAGGTCGAATAAAACTGTGGTCATATAATTTTCTGCCCAAGCTGCGCCAAAGGCTTTTTCTAGTACGCGGCGGGTTTTATCGTTTTGCTGCTGTTTGGTGCAGTAGTTATACTGTCCGGCGAGATTTTGTGTGACTTGTTCAGCTGAAACAGGATGTGAGGCGATCGCTTGGGTACAATGAATGTCTAAAAATTTATGCACACGCGAGAGAAACATTGTTTCTTCTTCTGGGGAACTGGGGCGCACAAAGATGCAAAAATCCGAAAAAATATCGCCCCATTCTGGTAATTCACGGGGTTGGGAAAAGTTAAGCACTGGTAGCTGTGCCAGTTCAGTAGTATAAGATTCTGGTAAGATGCGCTCTAATTGGATAGGAGAAAGGTCTGCGATCGCTGCACTAATTTGACCTCTACCCCCAACTAAATCGCAACCAAACATCGGCAGGTTGTATTCTGGACGGGGAAACATAACGCAGTGCAAAATATCCAGCATATTTCCAATTTTTGCCAGTTCCAAGTGCATTTTCCGAAACTGGGGCGTTTGATAACAGCGATTTTCGATCGTCAGTTTTTCGCCTTCTAGTCTACCTTCTACATACCCCAACTCATCAGGCAAATGGTAGGGCGATAGATCCAGGTGCTGATGCCAAGCTGCTTCAATGCAATCAGCTAGCTGACGAATTAGGGGATGTTGTTGCTCACGCAGCGAGGGCATAGAAGTAAATGACATATTCTAGTTGGGAATGCGAAAGAGGAAAGCGGACGCGGAAATAAACATACCCTTCGGGTTCACCAGTCGCCTGCGGAGGGAAACCCGGACGCAGCGCTGATTCACCATTTCAAATGGCGCAAGAAGCTCGGAATACAATTATGCGTGACTTCCGCCTTGCGTACTAGTGGCCAGTCTACAACCTGTTGTGCCACAACTGTTGTGGACTGCAATATAAGCAAACACTTGCACCCAGCGAACGTAAATTTATAAGACAGATACTTTTCACAAGGATTGTTTATTTTGTAGTCTAGGTTACAGAAATATTTTTAGATTAGCCAATTTGTTAAGGTGAATAGATAGCTATGAAACTAGATTCTCATAGACCAGATTTTGCTGTGCAAGCAAGAAGGCAGAATCTGGAAGGTTTACAGCGGTTAAGGGCTTCTACTTGGGTAAACCTTTTGCTACTTCCCAACCCCTTTAGTTTTGACGAAGCACTTTTATTGTGTCCGGTTTCAGAGGATGAGTGGCTAGCCTGGGTTCCAGATCATGGAGAGGCAATACTCAAGATCGGGCAATTTAGTTATTAGTCATTTGTCATTGGTCATTTGTCATTTGTCATTGGTTAATAACTTTGAACAAAAGACTATTGCCAGAAATCAGTGGCATCGTATCCTAGTTCCGCTAGCATCTGCCGTAGCAGGGGTAAACTGAGTCCAATTACATTGCTGTGACAGCCTTCAATTTTTTCCACGAAGAAACTACCAAAACCTTCAATGGCAAAGGCTCCAGCACACTTGAGGGGTTCACCTGTGGCAACATAAGCAAGAATTGCGCGATCGCTCATTTGAGCAAAATAAACTCTTGTAACTTGAGACTTGACTAAAGTTCGGTTTTTATCAAGGTCAATTAAGGCGTGACCTGTGTACAAGTCGCCAAAGTTACCTTGCATTATCTGCCAACGTGCGATCGCTTCTGAAGCGTCTGCTGGTTTGCCGTAAATTTCACCATTGATGGACAAAACCGAATCACAACCCATAATTAAAGACGATTCAAACTGTGGAGCTACAGTTTCCGCCTTGTACTGGGCAAGAGTTTTGACCAATTGTGCTGGTTCACTTAATTGGATTTGCGATTCATCAAAATCACTTGCTCGAACTATCGGTTCAATACCAACAGTTTGCAACAAGCGGCGTCTGGCTGGGGAAGCGGAGGCAAGTACAAAAGGTGGAATTTTCATGATATTTCTGACAAACTTAGTAATTGGGAATTGGGCATGGGGGGCTAAACACTGGGCATTGGTAATTCAGTTTCTTCCCTATCCCCTATTCCCCATTCCCTAATCAATAAACAGAAAAAGAATTTACAACCTCATCAATCATTCGTTTAACTTTCGGCCAGCGTTTTTCAGGAATTGAGGCGTTGAGGGTAAAAACTTTACCACGGCTAACAGCGACGCTGGCGATGTTGTGTCGTTGCTGTTGATTGGGCAGTTTAACTTCATACTCTAAAAGGTAGTATGTTTTACCGTCTACTTCTCGCTGTGCGGCATTGACTAATTCAGCCGAACGACCAGAGTCAGGAGGCGCAAGAGCCGCTTTTCCTAATTTGTATCCTACTTCTGTTGGGGTTCCCAATTCTGACAAAGTTTTGCCTTCTGGAACTGGGCTAATTACAACCGAAACATTTTCAGACACCTCAATCAAATCGTGGAAAACCACATCTGGCCCATTGGCAACTTTAACTTGCAGCCAGCCGTTAGGATATAAAAACTGATAGCCATCATTAGTATCTACAAAGCTTTTGAGTCCAGCCGCAGCCGCTACATCAGAATTACTCAGGCTGAAGCTCAACACCAATAGTAAAATTAATATAATTCGTTTCCACATTTTTACAGATTCCTTTGGGCTGGAGACAATACCAGGCTTGCATCATTTCTCGTTATTATTCTCCCACCAACCGGGACGCTTCGGATGACGCATTATATGGGGAGAGATAAATGCCCAAATGTCGTTAAAGGAGGCAAGAGGAGCAAATCATGCCTTTATTTGAAGAGAGGATGATTTGGAGTTACTGAACTCTTAGTCTTGTAAAGTTGCAACCCTACCCGCCTCGGAATGAATTCCAAGGCTAATAGCTCAAGTCAGCTCAAGCTGACTAGAATATTTTTAATGATTCCGGGAATACTAGACACAGGAAATTGCATCAAAAACAGTACATACATGGCTCTGTGGCGACTTTACTATCATCTTGTTTGGGCAACAAAAGAGCGCCAGCCACTAATTACCCCCGAACGCGAAACCCAACTTTATAGTTACATCATTGGCAAAGCCAATGCACTTGGTAGTATTGTCCATGCTGTGGGCGGCATAGAAAACCACATCCATTTAGTGGCTTCTATACCACCGAGATTTTCTATCTCTGATTTTGTCCAAAATCTTAAAGGCAGTAGCGCTCATCATCTCAATCATCTCTCGTCCTCACAAGATTTGTTTGGCTGGCAACGCGGATATGGCGTTTTTTCAATGGGAAGCAAACAACTTGAGCAAGCTGTTGTGTATGTAGAGAATCAAAAAGCGCATCATTCCAATGGAACTACAATTTCATCTTTGGAACGGCATAATCATGAAGATGATGGGCCAAAACTCACGCAGCCAAACCAATGAATCCCATTAATCTTCACGTTCATTAAACCGTAGTCAGCTTAAGCTGACTTAAGCTATAAGCCTCAGAATTCATTCTGAGGCGGACTTGTGGTTAAGCCGATATAGATGGATTTCCAATCTCGCGCCTGAACCATCACCCGCCATAAGCCAATATTCCACAATTATTCAAATACGTAATCTCCAATCTCGCGTCGCAACCATCACCCGCCATAGGTTAGAAACCCACGGCTAATAGCTCAAGTCATCTCAAAGATGACTAAAAAAAAGTTAAAGAAATTAAAGGCTAATTGAAAACACAAAAAACCCCGACTTGATAGCCGAGGTAGATGGGAGAAGTCCAAATGTCGATGGGATATACCAATACAGAAATCTTTTTTTCTTAGCTAACACCAGTTAGATAGTTAAGTTTGGTTTTTGCTAAGTTATGTAAATAAATTTAACAATAATATTATAAATAGTCAAATAGGCTTGACAAAGAAAGACTTATGCTTTTTATAAAAAGTACTTATCAGCGACAGTATGGAATTATTTTTGAAGGTGTGGTAGGTAA
Organism: Chroococcales cyanobacterium; assembly: GCA_038259325.1. Lineage (GTDB taxonomy): Bacteria > Cyanobacteriota > Cyanobacteriia > Cyanobacteriales > Nostocaceae > Nostoc. Next base: position 9,836 of record JBBSOX010000082.1, read on the forward strand.
AGTAGCGAAAATACAACAGTTACTGGCTAAGATAGTGAGATGAAAATGAGAACGATCTGCTAGCAGAGAGTAGAAAACTAAGCGATTAGCTGCATAAATCAAGGTAGTCGGAATTAAGCCAGAGATTTGAGAAGCTAGCTACCAGATCACCAAAGTCTTTACAATTCCCTTGTTAGCTCAAAAAGTATTTCTCGACCTATGACGAATCAAGCTCCTATCCCGGTTATTGTCAACGGTGCTGCTGGTAAAATGGGCCGTGAGGTAGTTAAGGCGGTGGCGCAAGCGCCTGACTTAAACCTAGTGGGTGCAATTGACTACAGTTTGGAACATCAAGATAAAGACGCTGGAGAGTTGGCGGGTTTAAGCGAACCCCTGGAAGTGCCAATTACCAATCAATTAGAACCGATGTTGGGGTATGTGGCTGGCGACAGACAGTCTCCTCCAGGAGTGATTGTAGACTTTACCCATCCCGATTCAGTTTATGACAATATTCGTAGTGCGATCGCTTACGGTATTCGTCCTGTAGTCGGCACCACTGGGTTAAGTCCAGAACAAATTCAAGACTTGGCAGACTTTGCCGACAAAGCTAGCACTGGTTGTCTAATTATTCCTAATTTTTCCATTGGCATGGTGCTATTGCAACAAGCTGCGATCGCAGCCTCTAAATATTTTGACCATGTGGAAATTATCGAACTGCATCACAACCAAAAAGCTGATGCTCCCAGTGGTACTGCCATTCAAACGGCGCAGTTACTAGGAGAATTGGGTAAAACTTTTAACCCTGCTCTTGTAGAAGAAACGGAGAAATTACCAGGAGCCAGAGGCAGTCTAGCAGATGAAGGAATTAGAATTCATAGCGTGCGCTTGCCAGGATTGATTGCCCATCAGGAAGTTATTTTTGGCGCAGCAGGACAGATTTATACTTTACGACATGATACGAGCGATCGCGCTTGTTATATGCCAGGAGTGCTACTAGCGATTCGCAAAGTCTTAGCGCTAAAGTCGTTAGTATATGGATTAGAAAAGATACTTTAAACTTCAAACACACTATTGGGCATTCATCACTAAGCACTCATGTTAGTACCACTGACTCGTCAAAAATTTGAACAAGTTGTTCCCCTAATTGCCACTGGTTTACAGTACAAGTACTACTGGGGGAAGTTCTCAAATTTTTTGCAACGGCTGTTAATTTCTGTAGTTGCCGTAGTTCTTGTATTGATTGTGACAGTCGTTTTTAGGCTTGAGTTTGCTTCAATAGAATTTGTGTTGGGGATAGTTAGCGCTTTTTTCTGGCTGTGGTATCCAGTGTTTCAAGCAAGTATGCGGAATTTACAATGCCGCCGTTATAAGTATGGCGGCTTTTTCCGTGGTCGAGTCCTAGATTGGTGGATTACAGACCAGCTGATGGGTAAAACCGAAACAGTCAACAGCAAAGGCGAATTGGTGATTATAGAAAACCGAGAAAAACAGATTAACTTAGAGGTGGGTGATGAAACAGGATTTAGCATTGAGTTTGTCGCACCATTACGTTCTGCCTACAAAGTTATTACTCGCGGTCAAATTGCAGAAATGGTAGTTATGTCAAATCGCGCAGATTTGAGCAGTATTGAAGAATTCAGTGATGTATACTTTCCTAGTCTTGACCTATGGGTTAGCGATTATCCTTATTTACGGCGAGATTTCTTTAATGAAGTTGGTCGTCGCTTGCGTGAAGACCAACAACAAAAGCCGCGTCGGCGGCGTCGTAGTACAGAAGACTAGTAAAAAATAATCAATCGTTTTGGAAGGCAGGGGAAGCAGGGGGAGAAAAAATTGGATAGTTAGGTTGGATGCACGAATTGAGTAATTTAATTCTTGGATGTCCCTAACAAAAATATCGGTATCTTCAGTATTTTAAAATAGTAATTAGTATAAAGGGTACGATAGAGCCGACGTTCCTAAACTATTACGCTTTGAAATTACCAGTCACTTCCTAAGTTTGTTGACCGCTGACGGTTAACTGTCAACTGTCAACTGTCAATACGAAAAGATGTACAAGTTAAATGCGCGACAGCTTAACTTCCCCGATTTCTATCTTTTCCGTAGGCTTGCCAAGCCAATTCTACTAATCCATCAACGATCGCAGCTGCTACAACTGCATTACCTTTGCGACTGTCAATTATAATATGAGGTACTAGAGAGTCTTGTAAGCGCCCTTTGGCTTCATCAACATTAACAAATCCGACTGGAGTCGCAATTATCAAAGCAGGTCTAATTTCCTCAGCTTCGATTAAATCCACTAGTGCTGTTAGTGCTGTTTGCGCTTGACCCACCACAAAAATACCCTCTGGATAGCGCTTTGCTAAGGTTTCTATTCCCCATGCTGCCCGACTTTTTTCTTTTTGAGGGCGTGTTACAGCTTCCATACTGCAATACACCGGATTGGCAAAGGTGTTTTGAATCTCAGATGCAATACCTACTTGTACCATTGGGACATCTACTACAATCGTGGTACGCGCAGCTAGTGCTGCTGCTCCTGCTTGCAAGGCACGCTCAGAGAAACGAATCAAAGATTTATACTCAAAGTCTGCTGTATAGTATATTACCCGACGCACAATCTCATACTCTGCTGGTGAAAAGACATGATTATCAATTTCACCATCAATGATTGCTAAACTTTGAGCATCAGTTACGTGCCATTCCATTTTTGTTGAGCTTCTCAAATATTAGCTTTCAGCTTATCAGCTTCAGAGAGTTAGGAGCTAGGAGTTATAAGTTTTTAATTAACTTATAACTCCTAACTCAGCACTCATAACTCATTACTAGAAGAAGGCCGACTGAAAACAGGAGATAGGTAGGCAACCAAGACGCCAATAAGAAACCCAGAGATATTGCGAACTAGAGGCAACCAGTCGCTGGTGCGTGTCACCACTGGCCCAATGCCAAAGGCAAGAAACAAGATTCCCCACAAAGGTGAGAAAATTAAAGCCCATTGCCAAGCAAAAACTTGTCCTTTCTCACGGGGTTGAGCTGCAAATCCACAAATCACCCCGCCAATCACTGAGGTAATCAAGGTGAGAATCCATTGCTCTCGTGGCAGTCCGGGGACTACATTGCAACCACCTTTGAGCAAACAGCCTTTAACAGATTCTAAGGCTTGCAGAATGGCTTGGTCTTCGCCTTGTTCGCGGACAAAGTACAAATTACCGAAGCGGGTTTGCAGTTCTATCCAGAACGTCCTGGGTAAAAGTTCATAAACAGCATCACCAACGCTAAAACTGAGAATGTTACCGCCACGAGAATCGGCAACTAGGAGAATGCTTTTGTCATCCAACCCCCAATATTTTATGACTGCCCGACCTGGGGTGCGGTCATACTGGGTCAATACTCGCAGTTTCCAGCCCGTATCGGCTTCAAACTGCTCTAAATCTTTGACAAGCTTTTCTTCTTGTAGCACAGGAAGAGATTTTGCTAAGTCTACAACTGGGGTAAAGGTGCTAGGAAGTAACTCAGGATTGTCATAAGCCAGCGCTGGGGGAGAATGCATGACCCAAATTGACCCAGCCAGGAAAAACACTGCAACAGATATGAGAATTCGTCGCCAAAAACAAGATTGCATGGACGTTTTTATACAAATATTAACGCTAGAAGTGAACAAGTTGTTTTAAAAGAGTACTGGAAAAGTGATAGTTCTTTACACTTGTTTACTTTACTCTAATCTAAGGGATCAAAGCAAAGCGTTTTTAGGGAGTGATATTCGTGAGACTTTGATACATCCCCAAGTGTAAGCATTTATAACGCTGCATCTAAATATACCCTTAGAAAATTTTTCAGCACTACCCTTGACTCTCCAGTGTACTGGAGCATTCAAGATGAAATTAGTTAGCGTCATTTAGTCATTGGAGTAGTCAGATGGAGAATACCACACTCAAACTGCGCGGCATGAGTTGTGCCTCTTGTGCCAGCAGCATTGAAGATGCGATTAATTCTGTCCCCGGTGTGAATGAATGTATCGTGAATTTTGGAGCAGAACAGGCAACAGTTAAATATGATCCTAGAAGAACTGATTTAGAAGCCATTCAAGAGGCGGTAGATGCAGCAGGTTACTCTGCTTACCCACTCCAAGAACAAAATCTGATGGCGGGAGAAGATGATGCTGAAAAAAGACATCGCTTAAGAGAATCCCGCGATTTAATGCGAAAGGTGGCAGTAGGAGGCATCATTAGCACTGTGTTGGTAATAGGTTCACTACCCATGATGACAGGGTTGCACCTACCCTTCATCCCAGCATGGCTGCACAATCCTTGGATACAGTTAATACTAACTACTCCAGTACAGTTCTGGTGCGGTTACTCCTTCTACATAAATGGTTGGAAAGCTTTAAAACGTCATGCCGCCACAATGGATACTCTAATTTCTTTGGGTACAAGTGCAGCGTATTTTTATTCGCTTTTTCCTACATTGTTTCCCAGCTTTTTCATCAATCAGGGTTTAACGCCAGATGTATATTATGAAACTGCTGCTGTTGTCATTACCCTGATTTTGCTAGGAAAATTATTTGAAAATCGCGCTAAAGGACAAACCTCAGAAGCTATCCGTAAGCTAATTGGGTTACAAGCTAAAACAGCGCGTTTGATTCGCAATGGACAAGAAGTAGATGTCCCAATAGAAGAAGTAATTATTGGAGATGTGATACTGGTTCGCCCTGGTGAGAAAATTTCTGTTGACGGGGAAGTTATTGAGGGAGCATCCACAATTGATGAAGGGATGGTGACAGGGGAAAGTTTACCCGTCAAAAAGCAACCAGGCGATGAGGTGATTGGAGCTACCATCAACAAAACTGGGAGTTTCAAGTTTCGAGCGACACGAGTCGGAAGTGATACTGTGCTGGCGCAGATTGTCCAATTAGTACAGCAAGCTCAGGGTTCCAAAGCTCCAATTCAAAGATTAGCAGATCAAGTAACTGGATGGTTTGTACCTGCGGTGATTGCGATCGCCATCCTTACCTTTATCATTTGGTTTAATTTTACAGGCAATGTTACTTTGGCGCTGATCACCACAGTTGGGGTACTAATTATCGCCTGTCCTTGTGCGCTGGGTTTAGCCACACCAACTTCTGTAATGGTGGGAACTGGTAAAGGTGCGGAAAATGGCATTTTGATTAAAGGTGCTGAAAGCTTAGAACTAGCACACAAAATCCAAACAATCGTGCTAGATAAAACTGGAACCATCACTCAGGGTAAACCAACAGTTACCGATTTTGTCACCGTTAATGGTACTGCTAATGGCAATGAGATGAGGTTGGTGCAACTTACGGCATCTGTAGAACGCAATTCCGAACATCCATTAGCAGAAGCAGTTGTGAGATATGCCCAATCTCAAGAAGTGGCGTTAGCAGATGTCAAGGAATTTGAAGCAATTACAGGCAGTGGTGTACAGGGTATAGTTTCTGGTCATCTTGTGCAAATTGGTACACAACGCTGGATGTCAGAATTAGGCATTGACACTCAAGCCTTACAACAAGATAAAGAACGTTTGGAGTATCTGGGTAAAACTGCAATTTGGATCGCGGTTGATGAACAAATTCAGGGATTGATGGGTATTTCTGATGCCATCAAACCCACCTCCATACAGGCAATTCGTGCTTTGCAAAAACTGGGTTTAGAGGTTGTGATGCTCACAGGAGATAATCGTCGCACCGCAGAAACCATAGCTCGTGAAGTTGGTATCGAGCGCGTCTTGGCAGAAGTCCGCCCCGATCAAAAAGCCGCTACAGTGCAGAAATTACAATCAGAAGGAAAGATTGTGGCAATGGTTGGTGATGGTATTAATGATGCACCAGCGTTAGCCCAAGCGGATGTGGGAATGGCAATTGGCACAGGTACAGATGTAGCGATCGCAGCTAGTGACATCACACTCATCTCCGGTGACTTACGAAGCATTGTCACTGCCATTCAACTCAGCCGCGCTACGATTCGTAACATCCGGCAAAACTTATTTTTTGCTTTCATTTACAACGTTGCCGGCATTCCAATCGCTGCTGGTATTCTCTTCCCCATCTTCGGTTGGTTGCTTAACCCCATCATTGCCGGTGCAGCAATGGCATTTAGTTCGGTTTCAGTTGTGACAAATGCCCTACGTCTGCGGAAATTTCAAGCTAAAGCAGTAGTATAAGGAGGTAGCAAATGTTAAGTAAAGTAGTTATTGGTAGTATAGCAAGCTTGGGATTGGCATTCAGTGTTGCTTCAGATCAAGTAGTTGCACAGATGAATCATGAAATGCCAACTACCGAGCGAGCGCAGACAACTCAGTTCCGCCGTATTGAGCAACCATTCTGGGTAAAAGGTGCTGTTACAACAGTCGGTTTTGGGTTAATCGGACTAGAAATTTGGTGGTTTCTCTTGAGTAAACCAAAGTCGCAAAAAGCCGAAGCCCATGATGGTATTCAAGAAGTTGGCATTACTGTAGATGGAGGCTACGAACCTAGTAGAATTCTAGTCAATGCAGGTCAAAGAGTCCGCTTGAATTTCTTACGCCGTGACCCTAGTAGTTGTCTTGAAGAAATACGGCTACCTGATTTCCAGATTGCCAAAGATTTACCTCTCAATCAGGTTACATCAATTGAGTTCACACCCGACAAAGCAGGTACTTATACCTTCAACTGCGGTATGAATATGTTCCGAGGAGTTATAGAAGTTCAATCTACTGACTCCACTGCAAAAGTAACTCCAGTAACTACTACTCAACAGAGCCAAGCAGAGCTTTCTTTGCCTACAAAGTCAGCAACAAAAGCAGTGAAAACACCAGAAGGTACTCAAGAAGCGACTGTTACGGTTGAAAAGGGTTACAAACCGGAACGAGTAATTGTAGAGGTAGGGCAACTAGTCAGATTGGACTTCCAACGTCACAACTCGAGCAAGTGCTTTGATAAGTTGCTCATGCCAGACTTTGACTTAGCAATTGACCTTGTTCCTAACCAAACCACTTCAGTAGAGTTTACTCCTAAGTATCCTGGTGAATATGAGTTCACCTGCGGCATGAAAATGTATCGTGGTGTTGTGGAAGTCAAGCCTGCCACATAATCAAGTAGCAAATAATTAGCAAGATGATCCTGTTCTCACTTGACTCTCCAGTTAACTGGAGAGTTTAAGATAAGGTAAATACATTTATCTAGCATGAGAGCAGCTAAATATGTTAGTCCAAGAAGCGCCAAAACTCATTGGTAATGTTGCCAAGTTTAGCGGTGTACCAATTAAAACTATCCGCTACTATGAGGAGCTAGGTTTACTCAGGTCATTAGGGAGAACCGAGGGTGGATTTAGATTATTTAACTCTGATGTTTTGGTTCGCTTGAACTTTATTAAACGTGCCCAAAGCCTGGGATTGACCTTATCAGAAATTAAAGATTTTTTGAATGTTCACGACGGAGGGGAATTACCATGCGTACATATAAAAGCTAAACTGCAAGATAAGATAACAGCTATCGATGAACAAATTCAGCAATTACTCATTCTGAAGCAAGAATTATCAGGATTAGTTTCTGGTTGGGAAACAATACCTGAAAATCCTGAACAAACAATTTGTCCTATTATTGAAAAAAAATCAACAATTTAGCCGTTCATTTTATTTTTTATCAGCACATCGACGGATGAAGTTAATGTGCTGATTTTTTATGAATTCAATTAATAATTTATCAAATAAATTAGTTATTTTTTTAATTTTACCTATTGACTCTCCCGTAAACTGGAGAATTTAAACTAATTTAAGTTGAGTAGATGAATTGTATATCTACTCAATGATTTTCATGAAATTAGTTATTGAAAATAATTAATTCAACACAATTATTAAAAAATGGAGCAAAATCAATGAATCGATTTCTGAATGCAATTGCTATAACTACTACTTTTATACTAGCTCAAAGTTGCTCCCAATCTGAAGAAAAACCAATATCTATCAATACACATCAGCATGAGGAGCGTTTAATAAGTAGGAGCCATCATGGAGAAAATTCAACAAGTGCCACTAGTCATAATGAGAAGAAAGCATTGACTCAGACAAAACTCAAAGTTCCAAGAATCATTACCCCCAATAAAAGTATTCCGATATTGATTGATGTTCAAGATTCAGATGGGAAAGCGGTCGCAAATTTTGACACTTTCCAAGAAAAGCTAATGCACCTCATTCTTGTCAGTGACAATCTTCAGTTTTTCAGTCATCTTCATCCCACATATACGGAAAATGGGCAATTTGAAGTTGCAGCCCGTTTTCCGCAAGCAGGTGGTTACACATTTTTTAGTGACTACAAACCTGCTGGTCAAACAGAACAAGTCTCAGTATTGAAAACACAAGTTTCTGGAAACAGTATTGCTGCTCCAAAAATTGACCTAAATCGCAGTAAAACTTTCAATGATACTAAAGTCAATCTCGCTGTTTCTGAACCCACTGTGAAAGCAGGTAAAGAAGTCACTTTAATGTTTAAATTACAAGATGCTTTTAACAATCGACCGCTTACAGACTTGCAGCCTTACTTGGGAGAAAGAGGGCATTTAGTCATCTTACGGCAGTCAACTTCATTGAAAGCAGAAGATTACGTTCATGCCCATGCACTAAAAGATACCCCTACTGGACAGGTTCATTTTATGACTAGCTTTCCTCAACCAGGAAAGTATAAGCTCTGGGGTCAGTTCAATCGCAATGGCAAAATTGTCACAGCTGATTTTTGGATAAATGCTGTTTAATTTAGCAGATATTTTATCAGTAAAATGCGATCGCCCTATTCTAGGTCAACAATTTTGCTTCTGCAACCCAATACTTGACAAAAATTCTAAGACACTGCATCAGAACTATGTTCTGATGCGAGAGCTACCCTTACCTTTTTGGCTAATCCATTAGTTTTATTTATATTTAAGTTCCCTACGAGGGTTTTAAAAAATGTATTAAAGAATAGGGTTTTGAGTCAATCTTCGTCATCAAAATTGGTTTCCCAGCTAGCTGCGTCGCTGTAACCGTCATTAGCTCGGTATACTTCTGCTTGAACCCGGCGATTTTCTTGCCTGAGCACTTCTCGTTCTCGCAACGTTAGTGGTGGTTTTTCATTGCTTGGCAAGCGATCGCCTGTTCGCCTTGCGGGTTTTTGGCGTGTGAAATTTCTCCAAGCAGCTTTTGCGCCAACAAGGATGCTGCGTGTACCTACTTGCAGATTTTGAGCCTGAATTCTTGCAGTATCAAGGCTTTGATCAACTTGTTTCACGACTTGATTAGCACTTTTTACACCTTTACTGACATCATCAGTTAAATCAGTGATTTCCAAACCGGTTACACGAATAGCTTCTAGAGTGGGCGGTAACTCTCGTGAGAGTGTATCAAATAGCTTTTCTGCACTGCGAGCAGCGCGTGCTAACTCCTGCAAAGCCGGTATTGCCGCCACTAATACAGCAGTCAAACTTGTGGCCACTAAGAGTAAGGAAAGTCCCAACCAAAACAGGGGGTCAATCACGGTTATGTCATTTATGAGCGTTCTAATTGCTGGGGAAGAGAATCTGAATCTTCAACAGATGTTTGCCGCTTCAAGACTTGGCTTTCTCTCTGACTGGCATCTACACCTGCTGCGATCGCTTCCCGTAATCTATCTAAAGTCTCATCCCAGTTTCGTAGTGCACTAGCAGAGAGACGATCTGCCTGGATTTGTACACTCGTTGATAAATCTTCTGCCAATTCTGGGATAGCATTGGCAGATTTTTTCAAAATTTTACGCGTTTCGCGCCCTGTGCGGGGAGCCACTAGCAAACCGGTCAAAGCACCGATGGTAGCTCCCAGCATCAAACCGCCAAAAAATACTCCAGAACGGTTATTAGACATCTTGTTGTTTCTCTCCTTACACCTATTTTAGGTGGGTTTTCTCTCCTTGCAAGACTCCACCGATTTTATTCAGTTAATCTATCGTGACAAAATATCAGCCAAAAATGTTGCTTTTATTCATTAAATATCAAAAAATATCAAAATCGTTAATTACTTATAGCAATCCTAAATCATTCGTGAAAAAATCAGTTGCCTATTGCCTATTCCCTATTGCCTGCCTCCACGGCTGATTTCACAATCTCATTTAGGATTGCTACATAATTTAAAACTCCCCGCGTCCGCGTCTTACCGTATCCTCGCGTCCCTGTGTCAGCCCTAATTATAAATGTTCATGTGAACTTGACATAACTCATTTTGCAACAGTTCTTTTCCCTGGTATTAACTCTAGCCTACGAAAATAACGCTGCCAGATTTGCTGTCCTAGCAAAAGTAGACTAATAATTTGCCGCACTTGCTGGATTTGCATTTGTAGCGCTTGATTTTTCTGCCGTAAGTTATAAAAATTATCCTGGCTGAGATAAATATTTTCAGGTGCTTTATTCAGTGCTGCATGAGTACAACTTTCATAAGCGGCTAAACTATCTGCTATACATGCTAGCTGCTGCTTGAGTTGCCACATCCGCAAAGCCGCATAGAGTAGTATTAGCGAAATGAGAGTGTTAAGGAGGATAACTAAAATTACCATTGTTTATCTTCACCAATATCAGCTTTGAGAAATTGTTTTATATACTGGACTTTGTTCTTAATTTAATGATGAAGAAACTAAAGGATAGAAATTATGGTACAAAGTACAGCCGGGATTATGGCAACAAAGAACAGTTAGGTGATGCTCTAAGGGTTTGGTGAAAATTAGTTTAACAAAGGCTGATGGCTAAAAAATCGCCAATTCGCCAACTTTGTAACGGCTATATGCCCACACATCACAAAACCACAGCTACAATTGCCTTAGATTCACGACTCGGTTTGCGAAATCAACCCGTATGCTCAATAAGCCGCAGCATTACTACGTTCCACTCTTTAACCTGATAATTCTAGTCAATTTGCGACCTTTGTGACATGGAAGCACGATGGCATAGCCTCTGGTGAGAGAACTACACTACACTCTTTACCGGAGGCTCCCCAGCATCACCTTTATTATTGTGCTTTTACCTCTACCAGTTTTCTATTCATTCTGTCGAGTGAAGAACCACTAACATTTTATTTTGCCTGCAAAAACCTCACTAGTAGTCTGCCAACCCAAAAATGCTGGATGAAGATTGAAAGGTTAAAGGGGAAGAAATAAGACACCTTTCCCCTTTACCCCGCCAATTTTTCTTGGCGAACTACTAGGGGTTCCCCAAGCAAAAATTGCTAGAGTGCGTTGGGGAAAGGGAAAGTGAGAAAGGAGAAAGTCTATTAATTTTTCTTTCTTTAAAAAGGCTTGCTCTAATTCCTTCCTGAAAAAGGAGGATTAGAGATGATCAAGCCTCAACCCAAGCGTATTGCCTTTAATTTCTTCCTTATTGAAGGTTTCCCCCTAGTATTTCACTAATCCGTTACTGATAATGATTATTTTTTCTATATATCCACTAAGAGGTGAGGATGTCAAAAAAATTACCATCAACTAATTTCTTCCGAGCCATTTTTGTTGCTTTGACGATTGGATTTGTTGGGTGTGGAAATCAAGCTGCTAGAACTACATTCACTCAAACTTCAACCGAGGTAAATGAGAATCTTCCTCAAGTGGTAGCAACGACAAGTATATTATGTGACTTAACCAAACAAATTGCCGGGAATACAGTAAACCTCACCTGCTTAATTGATCCTAGTGCCAATCCTCATGTTTATAAACCCAAGCCTGAAGATCGTAGAGCCATTGAGCAAGCTAATCTTATTCTCTATAGTGGCTATAATTTAGAACCAAATCTGATCAAATTAATTAAAGCGACTAAAAACACCGCACCCAAAATAGCCGTTGGTCAATTTGCGGTGTCCAAGCCACAAAAATTTCAGAAAGGCGGCAAGAATGTAACTAATCCTCATCTTTGGCACAATACTAAAAATGCTATCAGAATGGTGGAGGTAATTAATAGTAACCTGAGAAAATTAGAATCTGACGATGCAGAGGCTTATACTAACAATACCAAAAGAATCACAAATGAACTATCTCAATTGGATAGCTGGATTAAGTCAAGAATTGCCAGTATTCCTGCCAAAGAACGCAAGTTAGTTACAACCTCTGATGCGCTGAGTTATTACGCCAAAGCATACGGGATTCCATTAGCAGGGGGATTACAAGGTATTAGTATTGACGAAAAACTGACAAATACAAGAGTGAAAAATTTGGTTACAAATATTAAACGGGCTAAAGTATCAACAATTTTTCCCACTGCAGAAATTAACCCTAATTTGCTTCAATCTGTAGCAAGACTTGCTGAAGTGAAAATTTCTGATCGGAAGTTGTATGCTGAGGGACTTGGTGAACCAGGAGGCGAGGCGGACACTTATCAGAAAATGATGATTGCCAATACACGCACAATTGTAGAAGGGTTAGGAGGGACGTATTTAATGTTTCAAGCGAAAGCTGCTAAGTAGTTCTAACCTCTATTTATGAATCTGATAAACCGAAGTCTTTTAGAGTCAATAAAATTCGGTTTATCAGCCTATTTTGTCAAGACAAAAATTGAATGCTATTTGTCTTTTAATCTGATATCAATAACAGTTGCATTGAAGTTGTAGTTAAAACCTTCCAACTCAAATGGCATTCCAATTTTAACTTTACTGTTACCCAGAACTGGGCCATTGGGAGTTACCTGGGCTTTGCCATCTAAAGTCAAAAGCAAATCTGTACTAAAATTGTTAGATTTTGGATCTGGTAATTCTTTAACAGTGCCATCCGGTTGAAAAACATTGACCGTTCTAGGTAACTGTTGAATGGATTTAATCTTAATCTCTCCGTAGGGTTGATTGCGGATAATCACATTAGTTTTTCCGCCTTTTGTTAATCCGTTATTAAATAATTGTTCAGGGTCACGGACATTCAAACCACGAACTACTAAGTCTACTTCTATGGGTACTGTTTTCGCACCGACTTGGGCAACAGAACCAGAAGTGCCAGGAAAGACAAAGATGCTAAATATAACTAGCAGAATTACTAGAGCAGCACCTAAATCTAAGAGGTTGATTTTGCCGAACAAGCGACCTTTTGAATCTAAAATAGCCATAAAAATTTTTCCGAGGTAATAGCGAAGTAATTGATTGTAGCAAGAAGGTTTTCGATAGGAATGGTAATTTTCCCTATTTGGTAATAACTCAAAGTGGTTGGGTGTTGCGGCTATGCGACAATCTCTAGAGGGAATCTTTAACCCACCACAATTCAGTAGATTTGCGTAAGCATTAGCTGCATCACAGTTCCTTTGACCTTGAGTTAAGAATGCAACTTAGAATACTCTAAATTCGTCTCATAATCTGTGCCATTATTTTATGTTCTCCCGAAATAATCTTCAGAGCGTATTATGTTCAATTGGAAAGGTTTTGTTGTAAATTACCGTGTGTGGCGGCGTCGCTGGCTTTATCCTCTAATTTCAGTGGTAGTCGCTCTGAGTCTGTGCCTCAGTACACCCTTGCCTGGAAGAACTTTAGACTTTTTGCCTCTTATATTGCAGGGAGTCCAAGTACTTCAGCTTTCTAATATATCCGATCGCCAGGAAACTGATATCGGCAAGCAGATTAATCAGCAAATACTGGGGGGTAAAGTCAAACTTTACCGGAATTCTGAAGTTAATCGCTATGTAGAACAAATTGGCCGGCGTTTAGTAGCTAGTAGCGATCGCCCTAAGCTTCCCTTTACCTTCCAAGTAGTTGATGATGATGCTATTAATGCCTTTGCAACTTTAGGAGGCTATGTATATGTCCACACAGGTTTACTGAAAGCCGCAGATAATGAAGCAGAACTCGCAAGTGTGATTGCCCATGAAATTGGTCACATTGGCGGGAAACACCTGGTTAAACAGATGCGCCAAAGAGCGATCGCTAGTGGTTTAGCAACAGCAACCGGTTTAGATCGTAATGTAGCCGTGGGGATTGGTGTAGACCTTGCCTTGAATCGTCCCCGCAGTCGTCAAGATGAATTTGATGCCGATCAAAGAGGACTACGAACTTTGACACGCGCTGGTTATGCCCAGTCTGGGATGGTTACTTTTATGCAAAAGCTGCTGAAGAAGGGTGGTTCTGTCCCGACATTTCTGAGTACGCACCCCGGAACCAGCGATCGCATTGAGGGTCTCAGACGTGCAATTAACTCTCAACCTAGTAAGGGAAATTATGGCTTAGATAAAGCTAGCTATCAAGCTAATATTCGACCATTAGTGAGGTTTTGAAGGCATTGGGCATTGGGCATTGGGCATTGGGCATTGGGCATTGGGCATTGGGTCAATAATCATAGTTCTTCTCCCCCTGCCTCCCCTGCCTCCCCTGCTCCCCCTGCTCCCTCATCTCACTCATCTCACTCATCTCGAATATTGCTCAATTCTTATTGCGGCGATCGACTTTGATTTTAGCTGGATCAATTCTGATTACTACATCTTCTAAGGGCAGGGTACGGTGATAGTCTTTAAAAATATTAACTTGATAAACTAGGTTATTCGTGACATCCAATCCAGTCAACCAGCCACTTCGGGGATGATAAGCGCCAGTATCTATGTCTAGCCATCCCTGCCCTTGTGCCAGTTTACCAGGAGAAACACCCGGCAGAGTAAAAGTAATAGTGTGACCAATGATAATAAGCTTATCTGGAAAGTAGGGTTTTTCAATGCTATGAAATTCCTCTCGTATCCAGCACAGTTGATCGGCAGTTTGTTCTGCCACCGATCTGTAAGGGTCAACGCCAGCATGAGTTAACCAAATATCCCCCAAGTCTAAATATGTAGGCAAACTCTTGAACCAATCCAGATGGTCATCAGGGATTGACGCCTCATGGTAACTGGCTACGGTAGCTTGCCCCCCGCTGTACAACCATGCTTGCATAGTCGGGGAGGAAGTTCTTTCATTGGTCAGAATGTTTAATAACATCTGCTCATGATTTCCCAGCAAACATGAGTAGTTATTTCGCTTGACAAAATTAACTACTTGTGAACTATGAGGACCACGATCAATTAAGTCTCCCAGAAAATAGATTTGATCGTCTGACGTGGGGGCGATCGCCTCCAACAATGTCATCAAACCTTCATAGTGGCCATGCACATCCCCAATTACAATTCGTCTGGGGCTAGTTTCGCTCATTGTCTCTTAGCTTCAATAGTTTGGCTAATACTTCTGCTACAGTTTAAGCTGTCTGGTTTCCGTAATAGAAGGTAAAAATACTGAATAAGTTTTATTTTAATTTAATTATTATCTCAAAAATAAAATTAATTTATGATGGCAATGGGTGGAAATGCATAATCTTGAGCGCTAAGAAAGAAAATCAGCAAATTTCATTCACGTTATTAGCTTAGAATTTAAGCTGTTGCTGTATTGCTCATTTTCTATTTCAACAATGTCTAAAGATTTTTCTGCTGATATTAGTTCGCGCATCTGTAAGCACATGAATGATGATCATGCTGATGCCATAGTTCTTTATACTAAGGCTTTTGGTGGTGTAACAGATGCAAATGCAGCACAAATGCTGTCAATTGATGCACAAGGTATGGATTTGACAGCGCAAGTGAATGGGGAAGCTGTGCCAGTTCGGATTCAGTTTGATCATGTTTTAGCAGATGCAGAAGATGCCCATCAAACTCTAATTGCGATGATGAAGCAGGCGCGGGTGAAGGCAAAGTAAAGATTGGGCTAACTGTATGACTAATGCTTAGTTGTCTTTAGACACGCCGTTTGACTTTATCTTAGCTATCAGGAATATTAGCTACTGCTGCATAAACTTTGGGTTGGATAATTTCAAGCTTCCAATCTGAAGAATAATCAGGCAACTCATAGCCAACACTCTTAACATGAGCCAGCATCAACTCATCTCGTTGATGCCAAACTGCAAATATTCTTTCCCTGCCATCATAAAGTGTTTCTAGGTCGATTTGATAAACCTCATTTACCCGCTTTAGTTTCAAGCCCAACAAATTTAAGAGTCGGCTGAGTATTTTTATTGCCGAAACCTGCTCTTTCTCCCCGACTAAGTTAATACCAAGCGCTCTTTTAATATGTTTACTATGTTGAAACACAATATTTTTAAGCAATATTAAATCTGGATTACTCTCGGTAAACTCTCGTTCTGCCTCGATAAACTGAAGCATTCCTAACGCTCTCATAGCCTCAACTTGGAGCGTGTAAGTTTTTAAATCTGGCAGAAAAACTTTCCCTTCACCCCAAGACAATTGCTGATGCCATTCTTGCTGGTCTTTGACATGAAAATACTCGCTTTCGTGAGTTAGATAATAATGAATTAACAGTTGACGATAATATCCGTGGTCATCCTGCAATTTCAGCCAAGGAGTAACTTCTACACCATACCTTTGTCTGAGAACATATTTATTGATTTGGTTACGTTCTCCATCAGTCAGAGAATGTTTAATTAATAGCTGATCATATTCGACATAATCGATATCTTTAGCATTAGCTACAGCAGTTGCTACTGATAGTTGATTTTGCTGCTTAATATCTTTAATTTTGCGTTTAATCTCTTTAGCTTTTTGCCGGCTTTGTGCCCAATCTTTTTGAACTTTGACAATTTCTAAAATTAATCTTTTACGAGTAGCTAAATCATCAGCATCAGTTGCCAAAAAAGCAAGGCGTAAATCTCGAATAATATTATTGTGAACAGCATTACTCCGCAACTGAATTTGATGCCCATCACCAATCAAACCATCTTGCATTGATTTACGATAGAGGCGGATAGAAGCATTTACCCGTGCAGATAACTTAGCCCAAGTTCGCAAATGAATCGGGTCATGAACTAAAGGTAAATCCACATCTATTTTATGTAGTGGACTAAGCAAAGCTAAGTTTTCTTTTTGATTTTCTTGATACCAATCAGATAGCAAGCGATAGTTTGTACTACCACTGCCAATTAAGCCAATACCTCGTTTAGCGCACCAGACAACACGCGGCACATCATCCCGCACTCTCGCTAATGCTTGTCTTGCTTCCGAGTCAGGAATTACCCCTTGAAAAATACCATAAACTCGGTCGAAATGTTGGACATCAATACTAATTCCTGTACCAAGGCTAGGGGTAACAAAAACGCCGTCGTATTCAGAGATTTTTTGATTGATAGCTGCGATAAAATCAACCGCTTCGTGGCCAGGTGTGTTTGTAGTGTGGCTACTAACTACCAAAGTTTTAGGAAATTGCCTTCGTAATTTTTGTAACCGCTCTTTCAGATAACGTTCAATTGTTTCACAACTGTAACGCCCAGCCCGACTATCGGTAGTAACATAACATTTACGTCCAGCAAGTAAATCTAATTCCAGTTGGTGAATTAGCGGTGTTGGATTCGGCGAATCATAAAAAGTTACATCCCAACCATGCTGAGGTTTCCACTGGTTGAGAACTACCCAAGGTGTTAATTTGATTCCTGCCAATCCCTGTAAATATTCAAGCGACACATCTGATAAATCAGCATCTTGGGCAATGACTAAACCCCCAGTTGTTAAAACCGTAGAAATTAATTGCTGGAATAATTTTAATATCTTTACACGCTTGTGTTTACAAGTATTACTGTTTAATAGATGCCACAAAGACTGCTCTACTTCATCCAGAATTACTATTGCTCCCCGCCAATTTTCCGGGTTAAGTTTCCAAATAGAATCAACGCACAAGCCAAGAGATTGCTGAGGTGAGAGTGAGCGGAGAATCGGAGGAGCGGGGGTAAGTGTTTTATCAATCCTTTTTTCCCCATCTTCAACTTTATGTGTTCCCCATTGAATACCAATTTTCTCACACAAAAATCTTCCTAATAAGATTCTGTGAGTAATTAACAAAACAGGTTGATTTTTAATTTTTGCTTGCTGAACCACGGCTTGCAGTGCTGTAGTTTTACCTGTTCCTTTTGCTGATTTGACTCCTACTAATCCAGAAGTGGGGAAAGATATCTCATCTATATAAGGGCGATTCAAAGTTAGAGCAGCAGGAATAGTTAACTCAGTATGGGGTTTGGTTTGAGCAAGATAAATTTCTAAATCAACACTTTGGCGATAAACTTTATCAAAATTACTTGCACCTTTGGCAACGATAAACTCATCAACTCCTTTTTCTATTCCTGGAAGTTCAATGACTTTAACAGTGCAATTTTTTTGCTGAAATAAACAACCAAGTTGAGAAATAGCATTATTTACAGCAGCAATTGTTTTAGGTTGAGTTTCAAAATCAAAGCAGATATAAAAGCTACGTTTTGTAATCGCAAACGCTGCTAAGTCGGGAATCAACTGACGACAGGTAACTTTACCAAATTCGTCTTTGACAACCCGATAACCACTGGTAATTCCGGGAATAGCAATAGCTGCATATCCTTGTGTCAACAGTGTGGCTGCTTTCTTAACACCCTCGCAGAGAATCAGGGGAATATTCTGCTGCATCACCCATTGCCAAAAGCCTATAGCTTCACCATCAGCAGTAATGGTGATATTTTCAGGCATGACCAGATTGTAACGTCCAGCGACTTGCTGCCACACTTGCAGCGTTACCCGCAAACAAAACACCCGCGTTGACGTGCTGGGGGGATGCTCGTATTTGATGGACTTACCATTGTGATTCTGTCGGGGTTGGTTTGGCTTAAAGCATCCCCATTCCATCATTTGCCAATTATTCAAAGGATCTAGCCCCGAACACCACCAGCCACCTTCAGTAATATGAGCATAACGCTGCAACCATCCACTTTTCACCATTCCAGTATTGCTGCGAGGGAGCAGTTCAGAAATCAATAGGTACTCATAAGCAGTTACGCCTTGGAGTGACTTAAAATTGAGTTGCACTAAGTGTAAGTCTATACCACTACTCTTGACTAATTCCTCAAGGTGTTGGGGGTGTAAATAGTGCAGATGCATAGGAAAAGGTTTGAAGGGAAGTCAATGAGATTAAAACATTAACATGCATCTGCTTTTTTACTATAAGAGATATTGCGAGGCTTTTGTGATGCTTTTTTTACCTTGTTATAGGAGACACATCGGTTAAGCCTCTAGTGGGTTATTCTGCCTATTAGATCCTCGAAGTAATAATTTTGTATTGTGATATTTGTTCGCAATTAATTTTTATTTATCAGTAAATTTCTGAGTTAAGGAATGCGATCGCTAGAGGGGTTGCAGCAGCGATCGCTATAGGGTAACATCTTGTAAGATAAGCTTTGTCAAGAATCATAGACGCGCACTGGCTTTTAGCTATGTGCTATTTCAGTAGTGATATCGAGCTTGAAGAAAATCAATTCGGTCATCACTTACTAGATAAACAATCCGGTGTTCTTGAGTAAGTCGCCGCGACCAAGCATCTGAATCTAAGTATTTCAATGGTTCAGGTTTTCCAATACCTGTAAAAGGATCTCGCATAATCGCTTCAACCAAGTTAAAAGCGCGAAGCGCAGTTTTGCGGTTTATCTCTACCCAATAGGCGAGGTCTTCCCGAAATTCTGGATGAAATACAGCATCTCGAACTTTATTGTCTTGAGGTTGGGTTTCATCCTTCTTCTTCGTCAATTCCCAACTCCTGACGTAGTTCGTTAATATTTTGAGGTTTTAAAGTTCTAGCTTTTGCTCTTTCCAAAGCAGTTAACAGACGGACTGCATTTTTAGGTGAACGAAGCAAATGAGATGTTTCTAGTAAACTATCTAGTTCATCAACAGCAATTAGGGCGACGTTTTCGCCTTCTTGTCGCGTGATAATTACCACTTCTCTATCTGCAACTACTTGATTGCAGAGTTCGGCTAGGTTGTTACAAGCATCAGTCAAGTTTGTCTGCTTGGACATGGTGGCATATTTCCTAATGCTGTAGGCTTTACAGTACATAATAGCTTGACTGGTTGGAGGCGTGATCAAAATTAAGCCCTCCTCATTTTAGTAAGGGGGCTTATACCAATTTAATATGAAGCTGCATAGAAAAGAGCTTCCAGGATAAAGTTATAAGAAGAGACAGAAATTACCTGCTCAAATGTAAGTTGGTCAAATATTTCTTGGATGCGCTCGCGTAAAGCTTGTAAAGAAGAGAA
>JBBSOX010000083.1:0-29683 GCA_038259325.1 Chroococcales cyanobacterium
AGAAGCATTGCAACTAGCTGGATTTTCCCATTTTCTGGCAGAAAACGGTTTTGCTGAACAGGCTCTATCGTTGATCACTGAACGACGGCTTACTTCAAAGCCAAGTACCACAGGGAAAGATGTCAAATGGGTTCTATATGGCAACCATAACCGGTACCATTTTCAATGACAATAATACCGTCAACGGTGAACCATCTGTCTTTCGCGCTGCCCTGAATGGGGGTGCTAGTAGCGATACCCTTAACGGGCGTGCTGGCAACGATATCCTCAATGGGCGTGCTGGCAACGATATCCTTAATGGGAATGCTGGCAACGATATTCTTAATGGGAATGCTGGCAACGATATTCTTAATGGTGGATTGGGTAACGATACCCTCAATGGTGGAGTGGGTAACGATATCCTCAATGGGCGTGCTGGCAACGATATTCTTAATGGGAATGCTGGCAACGATATCCTCAATGGGAATGCTGGCAACGATATTCTTAATGGGAATGCTGGCAACGATACCCTCAATAGTGGATTGGGTAACGATAACCTCAATGGTGGAAGAGGCAACGATACCCTCAATGGTGGTATTGGAACCGATCGCCTTACTGGAGGATTGGGCAATGATGTTTTCGTTTTCAACTCAATTTCAGATAGTCTTACTAGTTCTTCACGGGATACTATCGTTGGCTTCGATGGAAACGGTAACTTGCCAGGTGACCGAATCGATCTATCTGCCATTGACGCCAACCCCTTTCTAGCGGGCAACCAAGCTTTCAGTTACATTGGTTCTGGCGTATTTTCCAGAGTCGGTCAAGTCCGTTATTCAGGAGGCATTCTTGAAGGTAACACTAATTTCAATTTTGCCCCCGAGTTTGAGATTCAACTTGCAGGATCACCAGGGCTAGTTGCAAGCGACATTATCCTTTAATTAATGAGTGAACAGCCTGGGTCGAATATCAAGTTAAATTTAGGACTTACGCAAGAGTTACGGAATAACGTAGACGCATTAGCGAAGCGGTAGCGACGTTCGCGTAGCGTCTCGCAGAGAAGGAGCGTCAGCGGCTTGCCGCAGGCTACCACAGAGGCGCAGAAGACACGGAAAAACCAGAGTTAGATATTTGCGTAAATCCTATAGAAATCCACCCTGCTAAAACTCCGCTTGCTTTTACACCCCTACTCTCTATTTGGAGAGGGGTGTTTTTATCACCAACGTTAGTACATACATTACTCATGTTCGATCGCGCCGCGTATACATGAGAAAATCAGGTAATACAATCGCAACAGTTGCGATTTACTGACGGAAGGAAAAAAGATGTCGGAGAATTTGAGAAGCCAAGTAGTGACGCAAGGGGTGCAGCGATCGCCTAATCGAGCTATGCTGCGTGCAGTTGGTTTTAAAGATGAAGATTTCAATAAAGCCATTGTCGGTATTGCCAATGGCTACAGTACGATCACTCCCTGTAATATGGGGATAAATCTGCTGGCGCAAAGGGCAGAGGCTGGGATTAAAACCGCCGGGGCGATGCCACAAATGTTCGGCACAATTACCATCAGCGACGGGATTTCGATGGGAACTGAAGGGATGAAATATTCCCTAGTGTCGCGGGAAGTGATTGCCGATTCCATTGAAACCGCCTGCACTGGACAAAGTATGGATGGTGTGCTGGCGATTGGCGGTTGTGATAAAAATATGCCAGGAGCAATGCTGGCGATCGCCCGGATGAATATCCCTGCAATATTCGTTTACGGTGGCACAATTAAACCCGGTCACTACAACGGACGCGATTTAACTGTTGTCAGTTCTTTTGAAGCCGTGGGTCAATACAGTGCTGGAAAAATTGACGACAAGGAATTATTAGAAGTCGAAAGTCGCGCTTGTCCTGGTGCTGGTTCCTGTGGGGGAATGTTCACGGCTAACACCATGTCTTCAGCATTTGAAGCGATGGGAATGAGTTTGCCCTATTCTTCGACAATGGCAGCCGAAGATGCCGAAAAAGCCGACAGCACGGAAAAATCAGCGTTTGTGTTAGTCGAAGCTATTCGCAAACAAATCTTACCCCGCCAAATTATCACCCGCAAATCTATAGAGAATGCCATTTCTGTGATTATGGCAGTAGGTGGTTCGACGAATGCGGTGTTGCATTTCTTAGCGATCGCCCGCGCCGCTGATGTACAGTTGACCATAGACGACTTTGAAACTATCCGTGCCCGTGTTCCCGTTTTGTGTGATTTAAAACCAAGTGGTAAATATGTAGCAACAGATTTGCACAAAGCTGGTGGTATTCCGCAAGTAATGAAGATGCTACTTGTGCATGATTTATTACACGGTGATAGCCTCACCATTAGCGGTCAAACGATTGCAGAGATATTAGCAGATATACCAGAAGAACCATCTGCCAACCAAGATGTAATTCGGACTTGGAATAACCCGATGTATCCTCAAGGACACTTAGCCATCCTCAGAGGTAATCTGGCAACAGAAGGGGCTGTCGCCAAAATTACCGGGGTGAAAAAGCCAGTAATTACCGGCCCCGCACGGGTGTTTGAATCGGAAGAAGCTTCTTTAGCTGCAATTTTGGCCGGTAAGATTCAAGCTGGTGATATTCTAGTCATCCGTTATGAAGGGCCCAAGGGCGGCCCTGGAATGCGAGAAATGTTGGCTCCCACCTCAGCAATTATCGGTGCTGGTTTGGGTGATGCGGTGGGATTAATTACCGACGGACGCTTTTCTGGCGGTACTTACGGCATGGTGGTTGGTCATGTTGCGCCAGAAGCAGCAGTTGGTGGTGCGATCGCTCTTGTAGAAGAAGGCGATAGTATTACCATTGATGCACCTGCACGCCTCTTGCAGTTGAATATATCTGAAGAAGAATTAGCCCGTCGTCGTGCCAAATGGCAACCTCCTGCACCACGTTACACTAAAGGCGTATTGGCGAAATATGCCAAATTGGTATCTTCTAGCAGTCTTGGTGCTGTGACAGATTTAGACTTGTTTTAGTTAACCTAACAACTGTGGCGCAAGTTTGCCTACCTTTAGCAAGGGGCTGAAGCCCCTTGTCTGGTTATTTGAGATGATCGCTGGATTTATGCCGTCCTGTAATAGTTTGATCTAGCGATCGCTTCTAAAGAATTTGCAAGGACAAACCTCATGAGCAAGAACGCGAAACACGAAATCTGCTGCGAGAAATCAAAGACTTAGATGTTGAAAGTGCTGAACTTGTAGCAGTTACAAAAACTCCTCTAGGATCAAAGGCGGAATGGCACTAAGAAAAGCTATAAACTATGCTGCATAAGCATTACAAGTCTTAATGCGTTAATAGAAGTAGAAGTCCCTTCCACAGATACGAGTGCTTACTGTCAAGCACGGTCAACTTAGTCTTGCCGAATATTTATTTTTGTCTGTATCCTAGCTATGTTTGTCGCCCCCTCAGCAGGCGATCGCAAAGACAATCCCATCTTTCTAGTCAAAGTTCAACAAATACCTGGCACTGATAAATATGAATTTGTGCCGATTCAACCTTAGTTTTGCAGCTTTACTTAATAGCGATGCCTACGGCGGTAAACTACGCACTTACTCATTCTGATATTTCCAAATGGCGATCGCATTCAGTCTTTCGCTTACAGATCACAACATATCTGGATTTTCCCCTAGTTCTCTTAATCTAGCCGCTAAACGAGCCACCTGTGCAGCAGCCTCTTCTTCTCGTACACCAGCTGCTTCTGCTTCTGCAACTGCGGTTTGCGCTTGTGCAACAGCAATTTCCGCCTGCGTGACTGCGGCTTGTGCTTGTGCAATTGCGGCTTCTTCTGCTAACAAAACCAAATTGCCAGCCACGTCATAAAACCGCAACCATACCGCCGTTTCTCTGTCTATTGTTCCCTCGATTGTCCCCAACCATAAACCTAAACGCTTACACCACAGCCACCCACGCTCATTTGGAATCAAAGGCTGATACTGCTGATTATCATCTAAATGCCACCCCTGCAAAGAATTCGGGTCAAAGGGGTCATAGACAAAATAATCTGAGGTACGGAAGGTTTGTTCGTAAAGGTTTTTCTTAATACCCTTGTCTATTGCTGCCGTAGATGGTGACATTAATTCCACGATTACATCAGGATAGCGACCGTTTTCTTCCCAGACTACCCAACCTTGCCTAGAGTTATTGCCATCAACATTAAGGACAGCAAAAAAATCTGGCCCTCGGAAATCCTTATTACGAACCTGGGTGCTGCTGTAGTATATAAACATATTGCCGCCAGTGAAGAAATCATTGCGGTCAGCCCAAGCTTGTTGCAATGACCGAATCAAGACATTCATGGCAATACGGTGGCGATTTGATTCCAAGGGTTCACCATCATCAAAAATTAAATCTGTAGGTGGGGTGGGGGGTTCCCAGTTCACAATGGCTGCTGGATTTGTCTCAGTAGTCATGAGCGATCGCCTTTCTCAGAAAGCCTTAGATTTCTATCATAATCTGCCGACAGCTTGCTGAAGTAAGGTGTACAGATTACAAATGGTTATAAATTATTCTTCATGCAATCTCGAAAATTAGGCATAGCTTGACGAATCCCAATCGATAACAGGAATACCAAAACAGATCAACTGGGATTGCTCTGATGATTCGCTATTATGAGCGATCGCTTCATCTATACAAATTTCAATAATCCCAATATTTTTCTTTATAAACATTAACAATCCTTAATAGATAATATTATTAAGGATTGTTAAGAGGAGCAAAAACTGCTCACAAACCCGATTCTTTCTTAAAAATCATCGAGAAACTGACTAAGGCGACTGATTACGGGGTCAACCTCTTGAGGAGGGGTAGCAACAGTATAAGAAGTATTATTTACTACTTCTAATTGATTTGGAGACTGAACGAACGATCGCTCATTGACTATGAGCGCCAGTTGTGCGACTTGTTGAGAAAGTTGCAGTAGATGGTGTTCCATCGCCTCCAAACGATTAGATCCCTTGGCCAAAAAACGTTCCTCAAGTCCAGCCACTTGACGTTGCAGCTCACCAATTTGTTGTTCAATTGGTGCTTTTGCTGCTGTTTGTGGAGCAGGTTGTACAGATTCCGGTACACATAAAGATTGCCACAAGGCTTCTTTACAGAGGTCGCTGAAAGTCTTGTCTGGTTGTTTGTCCAAATAACTTTCTACTTGCGCTAACAAGCTTTCATCAGCAAGCTCTGGGTTGAACGTGACGGATTTAACTACCTTTTTTGACCATTGGAACATCAGCTTTATGCCCTAGCAGCGCGATTGGAGGATAATTGTGCCTCTCCATAAATATACTGCCCCAAAGCATTCGCCTGCCTAGAAGGTGCTGCTAGATGAGCATTAATCTTTGCTTCTTTGAGCAGACGTTGAACGTCGTCCCAGAAGAATTCACCACCCCCGCCAGTCAGAATCACATCGGTGACGCGTTCTGGCAACCAGGCGAGTACACGGCTACAGATTTCCCGTGAAAACATCTCTGTGAGATTGGGAAGAAAATCATCTAGGTTGGTGGGCTTGCTAGCGCCTTTAGGACGGTAATAGCGTTCACCTCTGGGTTTGTTAACAGCGGAAATCAGCGCTAAAGATTGACTATCTGCTCCCTCGATTTCGGCGGACACCAATTCATAAAACTTGTTCATCCCGAAGTCTTCGCTCTTAGAAGCACCTCTGGCAAAACGGAAGTTATCTACCATCAAAAGATCGACGGTTTGATGTCCAATATCAACGATCGCCACCGATATTTTTGTAAAATCGGGACTACCAGGACTTTTCTTCGGTTGAGCTTCAGACCATAGCAGGCTGCCATAGCCCTCTGGCATTACCCATACCTTACTGACATTCAGCGATACAGATTCGCCTCGGAAGTTCAACACATGAGGGCCACCTACTTGGCTAATCAACTGGGCTTTTTCCTTTTCAAATTGCTCTAAGGAAAGAAAAGGCAGACCTAGTACGACTGAGATATCGTCTCTAAGTTTGAAGTAGCCAGCACTTGCTAACACTTTTACCAGTGCAGCCTCTACTTTAGATTGGCCAACTCCTAGATTTGCGCCAAAATCTGCTGCTAGTTGACCAACAGCATATCCATTTCCTTGATACTCCAGCCACAAATCCATTAATGGGTCAGTAGCCCTGGCTTCAAAAACACCACCGCGTACTTGTTCTATTGACATCTGCTTGACGTTGGCAGGTACAAACACCACATTGCCGGGTTCGCGACTCACACAAGTTTTTGTGGAAGTTCTGCCTAAATCAACGCTGAGAATAGTTTTCCCAGAACCACCGCCTGTCTTGGGAGGAGTATTATTAACAGCATTGATGGGAGTCGATGCTGACACTCTATTCATAGGTATAGCAGCGGCATTGATGGGGGTAGCGGCGGAAGGTTGGTCTGTCATGAAAGCTCCTAGTTCAAACTTAACTGTAAAAAGTTGTCATGCTCATCTTACAAAAATGCGAGCAACCAGAAATTCTAGGTTGCGTCAAGTGTAGCTAGAAATACGCCAAAAATTAATTCCGGCAATACCTCCGATAAGCTCATGCCTTCGCACATCTAGTATTATTTGGCATAGTGTAGGCGAATTTTGGCCAGATGTAACCCCTGCTTTCACTGCTTTCAAACCAAAGGCGTCCGTGTTTCATCTTCTAGTACGTCTTAACTGGCCCTTGAATATCCAGAAAACAAACGCTAGAACCAAACCCCCCAGTACGATTTTGGATACAGGAGCGAGGTACTTGTCCACAAGTTCATACTGACTACCCAATATGTATCCTGAGTATGTTAGCAAACCCACCCAAGCAGCGCTACCTAAGGTTGTGTAAACCAAAAATGGTAGCAAGGGCATATTGCTAATACCTGCGGGAACAGAAATTAAAGTGCGGATTCCCGGTACAAGGCGACCAATTAATACTGCTGTTCTGCCTTGCCGATTAAACCACTCTTTAGCCTTGGTGATATCTTTACTGGATATGCCCAGCCATTTGCCATATTTGTCAGCCCAAGCTTTCAAACGGGTTTCGCCCAAAAACTGACCTGGATAGTACCAAATAAGTGCGCCCAATACAGAACCCAAAAGTCCTGCAAAAAACACACCAATGATATTCAGCTTTGCCCCTCCTGGTTGATATGGACTTGCTGTAAATCCAGCCAGTGGCATAATCAATTCCGAAGGAATCGGGGGAAAAAGGTTCTCTAGGAACATTAGCAGGGCGATTCCCCAATAACCAAAATAGTTGATGGTATTAGTGATCCATTCAAGCATTGAGTTAATTCCTGAAATTGCTGGACTAGTTTTGTTAATAAATTCAGCCTTAGCTTTTTTAAAAGGTAATTATTCTTACTAGCTAAAGTCAAAGTAATTTTTCTGCATTATAAATTTGGCATCGCAACGAAGAAACAGAGTAATACCAATTCACAATTCGCAATGACGCTCGTTCGCCCTTGGCGTGCCGTAGGCAAGACTCGCTAACGCAATTCGCAATTAAAAAACTTAGATGCAGCAAAGTTTTCAGGAGTTACATCTGCATTAAATTTTTCGTGAAATGGTATAAGATCGGTGGCAGCTAGAATCAAACCAACCACTAGATTTTATTTTCTAATTTTTTAGATCCCCCTTAGTCGGTTTTTTAAAAGGACTAGGGAGGATCTAAAAATTTGATGGCAAATTTAATAACACACTTTAGAGTTTTCTTCTGAGGTTGTGGTTGTGGGAAAGCAAGGAGAAAATTTTACCTTTCCCCCTTGTCCCCCTCATCCCCCTCATCCCCTCTTCTAGGCTGTCGGAGTCAATGATTGTACTCTTGGTTCCGATTGCCAGTCTAATGGATTCCAAACTCGATCTTCCAACGCCATTTGCTCAATCAAACTTGCCAGTCTCAGGGCTTTAAGAGCTTGTTCACCGCCTACTGAGGGTTGATTGCCACCATGTACACAGTTGACAAAATGTTCTAATTCTGCGCTCAAGGGTTGAATATTACTGGTGTAGACTTTTTCAATCACACCATCTTGCCTGTAAAGTACTTGTCGGTGGTCGGTGAGAGAATTGGCAGTCGTTTGTCGGTGAATCAAAATTTCATTTTTAAGAAAATCTGCCTCAGTAAATGAATTTTTGCAATGGGCGACAATCCGGCGGATTTTTCGGTGAGTGACTTTACTGGCAGTCAGAGTAGCAACAATACCATTGGCAAACCCCAAGGTGGCGGTTACGTAATCTAAATAACCAGAGTCTAGGGAGCGAGTACCGCTAGCAGTCAATTTTGTTACTGGGGAAGCAGCTAATTCTAGAAGGAGGTCGATGTCATGGATCATTAAATCCAGCACAACTGAAACATCGTTTGCCCGATCTGAGTAAGGACTCATTCTGTGGGCTTCTAGCGCCAGCAATTCCTCAGTTTTCAGTACTTGGCTCAGTTCTTTAAAAGCTGGGTTGAAACGCTCAATATGACCTACTTGCAGGATACACCCAGACTCGGCAGCGGCATTTACTAGGGACTCTGCCTCAGAAATACTGGCTGCGATCGGTTTTTCAATCAAAACATGAATTCCCGCTAACAGACAGTTGATACCCACGGCATAGTGCAGACGGGTGGGAACAGCTACACAAACTGCATCTACAAGGGGTAGCAGGTCACAGTAATCTTCAAAAAAACGCACCTTGTACTTGCTGGCAGTTTCTAGCCCTCGCTCAACATTAATGTCTGCCACTCCGACTAGTTCAACATCTTTCATTGAACTCAGCACGCGAGCGTGGTGTTGTCCCATGTTACCCACTCCAATCACGCCTATGCGGATCGGTCGTGGGTGGTTGCGCTGTATATATGGATTCGGTTCTGCCACTGACATGCTATCTTGCACTATTATTCTCTCCTCAACCACCAAATTTAGAGACGCTACGGCCGTTGGCGTTTATACTCGAAAGCCAGTTACGATCCGTCTAAAACCATCCAGATGGTAACATAGAGCCTATGTTTATGAAGAATTTCAAAGTTTGTGATCGGTTCCCGTAATCCAAATATCTTTTGTATAGATAGTTCGGGTCTGTTTTGGTTTTTGCACTTTCTACAATAAATATGTGTCTTTTTATTAACTTTAAAACATCTAGTAAGACTTAAGTGTAAATTCTTCAAATTTCTCAGGAGCGGCTGATTCTGCTTTGACTTAACTGTAGGTTGCATTTAGGTAATTAAGGGAACTCCAAAAAACAAATTATTCCGCTTGAGGTCGTTGACTGTTGACTGTTGACGGTTCACAGTCAACAGTTAACAGTAGCAATGGAATATTTTTTTAGTTGGAAGTCCCCAATTACCGACATCAATATTTAAATTGATGCTACTAAAATTACAAAGTCATGAAAAAGTAACACTTGTGCTTTTTTTCAGAAAAATGCTAGTGAAAATTATCGTCACTGATTACTTGAAAAAATTTTTGGATGATTATTTGCAGCATCCGTTGGATAAACATACTTCTGCAAAGAAGCAAGCTAGTACCACAAGGCAGAAGTCAAAAGTTTTGTATATCAAGGCTTTTGCAAGTTTTAAAATGGTATCTTGATTTACGCCGCGCTGTGCTAAGTGTAGCGTCTTATAGAAAAGACATCACACCGCTTTTTGAGAGAAACTAGTGTAGATTATTTCTCTGGAATATTTAAGGTGCGGTGTTGTTTGCCATCACTCGCAGGGTTCAGGAGTCGCTTTGGCATTGCTCCTTGACATCTTGTTAGAGGTGTAATTTGGCGATTTAAAATCCAAAATTTGCAACCGAAATGAAAGCTGTAATTCTGTTATCTGGGGGATTGGACTCTTCCACAATTCTGTACAAGGCTAAGGCTGATGGCTGTGAATGTCATGCTATTTCCTTTGATTATCAGCAGCGACACCGACGAGAGTTACAGTCAGCCTTTACTGTTGCTCAAAAAGCTGCGATCGCAAAACATCAGGTGATTAATTTTGACTTACGACAATGGGGTGGTTCGGCGCTTACCGATGACGCCATTGATTTACCCCAGGAACGTTCTCTGGCTGAAATGTCTCAAAATATTCCTGTCACCTATGTTCCGGCTCGTAATACCATCTTCTTAAGTTTTGCTCTTGGTTATGCCGAAGCGATCGCAGCTGAACGTGTCTATATCGGTGTCAATGCCTTAGATTACTCAGGATATCCTGACTGTCGCCCCGACTATATCCAGGCAATGCAGGAAGTTTTTCGCCTGGGAACCAAACAAGGGCGTGAGGGACAACCAATCAATATTGTTGCACCCCTAATAAATTTGAAAAAAACTGAAATCATCCAACTGGGGAACCAATTGGGAGTTCCTTGGGAGCTAACTTGGTCTTGCTATGCCGGTGGTGATGTCGCCTGCGGTGTGTGTGATTCTTGTCGCTTGCGGCTAGCAGCTTTTGCCGAATTGGGACTGGTTGATCCACTGGCGTATGCTTAGTATGGGCATTGGGCATTGGGCATTGGGCATGGGTAAGAGGACTTGAGGACAAGGAGAATTGGGGACAAGGGGAAAGACTTTTTTCAAGTTCTCGCCTCTTGTCCCCTTGTCTCCCCTACTCCCCCTACTCCCTCATCCCCCTGCTTCCCGCTCCTCCAGGCGTCGCAGTTGAATTTGATGCAGTCGTGGGCCAACAATTGATACTACGGTGAATTCGAGATTTTGATAACAGAAGGTTTCGCCTTTAACAGGAATTTTCTGTAACTGATACAGCAAAAAGCCTCCTAGTGTCTGATATTCTCTTGTCACGGGTAAATTGAGATGCAAAACTTCGTTGAGGTCTTCGAGGTTAATTTGTGCCTGCACCAAAAATTTCTGCTCATCTAACATCTGAATCAGTAAGTCGTCGCTGCTTTCAGGTTCGCCGGCGTCGCCAATGATTTCGGCAATCACATCTTTGATTGTCACTAGTCCCACAGTACCGCCAAATTCATTCACTACCATGACCATAGCGGGTTTCTCTTGCTGCATCATTGGCAAAAGTTCACTCAAGGATGTATGTTCTGGAACAAACCGGGCGGGACGCATCCAAGGTTGGATTTGTGTCTCCAAATTTAGGTTTCCGACTGCCAAAGGTTGTGCCAAATCCTTAAAATAAACAATGCCGCGAACATCGTCTAAAGATTCACCAATCACCGGATAACGAGAGTAACCAGTGGAAGCCATTTCCTTAAGTAATGTCTGGAAGGTAGCATCTTTTGGCAGCGCAATAATACTGGTGCGCGGGATCATTACATCTTGGGCCATGACATCCCCAAATTCAAAGACATTATTGAGCAATTCTCGCTCCGCACGCTGTAAACCAGTAGATCCCCATTCTGTAGAAATAATCAGTTGCAATTCTTCAGGGGTTACAGGTGGTCGCCAGCCTTGACCTGTGTATTGGATGCCAAAAATTCGCAATAAAAAACGAGTTGATTGGTTAAGAATCCAGATGAAGGGGCCAAAAAAACGCACGATCGCTTTTACCGAAGGCCCCAAAAACCTAGCTAGCTGTTCTGAGTACAGCATGGCTAAGGATTTGGGACATAGTTCTCCAATCACTATTTGCAAATAGGCAATTAAGAAAAAGGCGATGGGAATTGATAAGGAATGCGCCAGGAAGGTAGTCATCCCACTGGGTAAAGGCCAGGATTTAAACCATGCATTTACCAGCACGACAATCGTACTTTCGCCAATCCATCCCAGTGCCAAACTAGAGAGAGTAATGCCTAACTGAGTGGTAGATAGCAGTCGGTCAATACTACGTTGTAGCATCTCGACTGCGATCGCTGGAATATCCCCAGCTTTCACTAACTGGTGAATACGCGATCGCCGCACGCTTACCATCGAAAATTCCGCCGTCACAAAAAAGGCATTTATGGCAATCAGTAGTAGCACTGACAATAACCGCAGTGCCACGTCTGTCCAAATTAAACTAGGAAAACCACTCACTGCCAAAGCTCGTGTAAAATTCACGTCCTCCATTTAGGGGGATTGGGGAACGGGGAATAGGGAGTGTGGGAGAAATCAATTCAAAATTCAAAATTCAAAATTAAAGAACTTCTACCTTCTGCCTGCTCTTTTCCAATGCCCAATGCCCAATTCCCAATGCCCAATGCCCCATCTACCTTTCTACAGGAATATTCGATGCCTCTAGCTTCAATGCTTGAGCTGGATAATCAGTGAGAGCGAGTGATATCTTCTTGACATCATCAAGTAAAGCTGTGGGAATGCTCACCGTACCTGTAAATGCTGGCCCATTTACAGGCAATTCTGTTGGTAAACCCTCCGTACTAGCACTCAAGGTTCGTCCTTTATCATCGGTAACATCTAAAAAACTATATAGAAAGCGCACAGAATCCTTACCTTTGTTCTGCATTTTCACTTTCAGTAGCAAATCGCCCCCAGAGTAGCGAACAGATTGCACAGACATGGTTACACCCTCACTCTGGGTAGTAATTGGAAAACCTGGCTGGAGTTTTTCTTCAACCACGGCTGGGGGTTTGTCTTCTGGCTTCTGCTTGCTGCTATTGGTTTCTTCATCATCTTCCTCTAGCTTTTCTGATTTAGCAGCTTTGGTCTTACCTTCAATTCGCGCCTTGACAATTTTCAGAATCTCTTCCTCTTTTAATAGCACTAGCCCTGCCTGTTGGGGGTTATTTGCCTTATTGCTGGCAAATTTGGTTGTAGGACGCCCATCTGGTGTAGTAACGCCTTTAAGTGCTGAACTCCCAAGTTCAAACCCCAAAAGGGCGCTCACAGAACCTGCTCCCATCATCAGGATTAACAAAACCAAAGTAAGAAGTACAGTAGAATTTATTTTCATCGCTGAAAAGCTATCACATAAGAATGCTAATCTGTTTAAGAATAGTGAAGCCTTTGACCTCAATCCTTAAAGGAACTTAATCAATATTAGTTTGCACTATTTCATAATTAAATTATGTAATATAAAAACCTGGTAGGCTATACCACTTACGTGCTGTAAAGCAGAATAATCTTGTCTATTAACGTAAATACGTCGTTTCAGCGTCTTGCGGATCACCTTTTATAAGTTTTGACTGCCATCCGCGCCCTACAGCATAACCCGTCAAAGACGGTTTGCCCCACATCTTCGCAGGGGAGTTTATATAAGTTTTAGCTATATTTATCTGTTTGAGCCATTCCACTAGTACAGGAATATCATCAATTCCAAAATTACTTAATTTTGCTACTTCACTTGTTATATCCTGGGGTCTCCTCTGGTTATACTCCAGTCATTTACCTCAGATAACTTGAGGTTTGGCATAATTCTTCTATTCTTTACCAAATAAAGGCATTAATTCTGCTTCTCCTCTCAACATGACCAAATGGGCTAGGGTGAGTTAAGAATAAACTAAATAGCTGCTAAATAATACATAATTATATAAGTTTTGTTACGGAGAGAGGGTTGACTTTTGATGTGGCTCCATATATATTTCATTTGTTACTCTCCAATTAAAGTTTAGTCATACATTTTTAATAAATAGTTGTGGAAATACAAAAGATTTAGGTATGAAACTCATAGCTATACGTATTCTTAGCTTATTAATAGGTGTAGAAAATATCCCTTATTTAAAACTTTTTGTAGCAAAGTTATTCTTATCCAAAACAACCCGTAAAGCAGTTAATTATGACTATTTAACTGGAAAAGTCATAAAAAAAGCCTTGAACTCTTCCTCTATTTGTGTGGATATAGGCTGTCATCACGGAATTATACTAGGTATAATGATGAGATATTGCAGCCAAGGTAGGTTTTTTGCATTTGAGCCATTACCTATTTCATACAAGTATTTAGTTAAACAATTTGATATGCCAAATGTTGAGATATATAACATGGCATTAAGTGATACGAAAGGGACTGCAAAGTTTAATTATGTGGTAGACAATTCTGCCTACAGCAGCTTACAGAAGGGTCAGCATCTTACGTCAAACAAGAAGGTAGTTGAAATAACTGTAGAAACCGATCTTTTAGATAATATATTAGCTAGTAAATTAGATAGCAATCAAAAAGTATCATTCATAAAAATAGATGTTGAAGGAGCAGAACTACAAGTTTTAATTGGCGCAAAAAATGTTATTAAAAGAGACAAACCTATTATAATCTTTGAGTTCGGTTCATTAACGGCAGACTACTACGGAACTAAACCTGAAAATATTTATAATTTACTTTGTTTGGAATGTGGACTAAAAATTTCTTTGCTGGATTCATGGCTGAACGGTGAAAAGTCTTTAAATGAAGAGGAGTTTAAAGAGCAATATTACGATAGTATTAACTATTATTTTATAGCTTATCCTTAATTTAATAATGAGTCTATCGCCCTAACTTATGATTTAGCGTTGCTCAATGCAAATGCGATCGCTTCAAACTCATGGCAAAATGTTATATTTCAAGTGGTTCACTGCTGTCCAAATCCAAATTTTGTTTTTTTTGAGTCGGCATAGGTTTTTAATTCATCAAGTTTTCCATTTTATTTAATTTTTAGCTTATTTTTAGATTGAGTATTCATAGGCTATATATTCATGCTATAATTAGATAATTATCTAACATACCTTGTTCACACTAGGAATTAGCACAGAAAGTTGAAATAAAACTTTAAATCATTAACTCCTAGCAAGGAAAAACCCCACAAAACAAGCGCCTTTGGCCGATTGGGGAGGCAACGAACTCATAATTCGTCTTCAGGCTGGTTCGATTCCAGCAGGGCGCACTGAATGATTAAAAAGCAGTAATGTGTTATGTTACAAGTCTCTCAAAGATGATTGAGACACAATTAATGCTCAGTTATCTTGAGCATTGACATTTTAGTTCACCCCCTTCAGACATAATTTGGTAATTCAGACATTAGTCAATAGTTGCTGACAAATGACAAGGAACTAATGACTAATGACCTTATAGAGTAGGACTGTTACCGAGGTGGTAAAGTTTAAAACCTGAATTCAGTTCCTACCTTGAGTTTGTTGCTATTGAAACGAGGAGACATTAGCAGCGACGTGTCGTAAGGATTTGGTAAATCAGGAGTGCGAATATATGGGTCGTTGCCAACTTGTTGAGTCAGGACATCACGATATAAAGTGTTAATCAACTGAGCATCGCGGGCAATTTCATTTTCTGGGAAGGAACCACCGAAACCGGAACCCGATCCGAAAAATGAGTCTAGTTGACGCTTGAGACTGCTATTGTCATAGAAGTTGCGATCGTGACGAAAATAAGCTCGTTCAAATACATCACTCGCAGTTTCAGTTTTGGGAGTTTCCGTTTGGGCAGATACAACTGAGGGAAAAGCAATACCAGCAGCAAGCAGCACCAATAAACCACCAAAGGTTTTTAATTTTATACCCATGTTACCAACTCCTCAATTTTCGTTTTGGGCAATCTTAATTTATGCTTAATTTCAGAACTCTGATGAGTTCAACCTTTGGTGTAGCACAACTTTTAATGTTTTGTAATGACGTATCCTACTGAAACTCTTAGCCACTCAGATATTTGGGCAACTACTACTGATTTGACCACCTTGCGCCACAAGCTACTAGATTTATTTTGCCAACTTGCTTATCAAGAGGGTGATTTTCTTCTCTCTTCTGGGCTGCGTAGTTCTTATTATGTCAACAAGACACAGGTAACACTCCATCCTCAAGGTGCTTTGGCAGTTGGACGGTTGTTGTTTCCTTTACTACCTGTAGATACACAGGCTGTAGGTGGTTTAACGATGGGGGCTGACCCAATTGTGACAGCAGTGAGTATAGTTTCTGTTTATGAAAACCGACCGATACCAGCGCTGATTATTCGCAAGGAAGCCAAGGGTTACGGGACGAAAGCTTATATAGAAGGCCCCAGTTTACCAGAAGGTGCAAAAGTAGTAGTTTTGGAAGATGTAGTTACAACTGGACAATCGGCTCTGAAAGCAGTTGAGCGTCTTAAAGATGCAGGTTATACCGTCAATCAAGTAATTTCACTAGTAGATCGACAACAAGGAGGAGGGGAGTTGTACGAGTCAGCGGGGTTGAAGTTTGAAACTTTGTTTTCAATTCAAGAAGTTCAAGAACGCTACCGACAACTTGCGAATTCATAAGTGTCGCTTGCCAAATTATTTGACAATTTGACGAATTTGTGTAATTGAAAATATTACTCTTAAAACCCTAATAAGGGTTTTATTATTTTAGGCTCAAAATAGCCTTTACTGCACTGACGATCGCAAAAGATGCTTTTTCGATTTCTTCTTTGGTTGTAAATTTCCCAATCCCAATTCTTAACGCTCCCTCAATTACATTTTCCTCCAGATTCATCGCTTGCAGAACGTGAGATGGCGCGACAATACCTGATGAACAAGCTGCACCTGTAGAAATAGCTAATTGATGGCGAACTCTAGCAATAATGGCACTATTAGGGATGTCAGGGATAGAAATATGTAAGTTCCCTGATAAACGGTTGTTTAAGTCTCCATTCACCATTAATTTAGGAATTGCGGCTTGGAGTAGGTTTTGCAGATGATCTCGCAAAGGTGCGATCGCATTTTCATCTGCTGACATTTCCAACCCTCTCAATCTGCAAGCTTCCCCCAAGCCAGCTATTCCGGGGACATTGAGTGTACCCGATCTGAGTCCTTGTTCATGTCCACCACCGTAAATAAGTGGTTCAAAGTAATGACCTTTTTTCACTACCAATGCACCAATGCCTTTGGGTGCATAAAGTTTATGCCCAGAAATAGCGAGATAGGTAATCCCCCAGTCTTGGAAGTTGAGGGGAATTTTCCCGACTGCTTGGGAAGCATCACATAAAAAAGGGATATGGTATTTTTGAGCGATCGCACCAATTTTTTCTACTGGGTAAATTGTCCCCACTTCATTATTAGCAGCCATCACACAGAGTAAGGAAGCACCGCCAGAGCAGACTTTTTCTAGATGTTCTAAATCAATTTGGGCTTGTTGATTGACTTTTAACCAAATTATTTCAGCAAGCCCTTTTTTGGCTAATGCTTTGCAGGTATCTAAAACTGCTTTGTGTTCAACTGGGGAAACAATTATTGTGGTGGGAGTATTTTGTTGAGAAATATGTCCTTGAATTGCTAAATTAATACTTTCTGTTGCACCAGATGTAAAAATAATTTCCTTGGCAGAAGCGTTGATTAATTCAGCTATGTGTTGACGAGCTTGTTTAACTGCTTGTGCGGCTTCATTTCCATAACTGTGATCTACACTATTAGCATTACCAAAAGCAGTAGTCATATAGTACATGACTTTTTCTGCTACTCTGGGGTCAACGGGAGTAGTTGAGTGATAATCGAGGTAGATTATTTTAGTCATTTTTTTTAACGCGGAGTAAGGCTAAGGAAACGCAAAGTAACGCAGAGAATTATCATAACAACTCTCTCTGCGTCTCTGCGCCTCTGCGTGAGATTTAATCACCTTTACTGAAAAGTTAAATATTCTAAAATTAGTAATCTTAAATAATCTAACATTCTTAGGTATGATTTAATATTTTCGTATTTATGAGAGTTATGCAAATACAATTGGGCGATCGCAGGAATATCAAACACTCGTTTTTGCCTGAGTTGTTCAATTGCTTGCTGTGGATTTTCTAGATATCCTCTGACTTTAATTTGACTGCCATAACCACGAATATCTGTGGTTAATAGCTCAATTTCTTCTAATAATGTAAATTTTGTTTCTGAGACAGGCGGTTGATGGGCGATCGCCTGTCGTTCTGATTTACTATTTTGATAGTCAATTGTTAATTGTTCTAACAGTTGAATGATATAATTCTTAGTTAGTTCAGGATTTTGGTTAGTCAGTATAGTATTAATCATCGTTCACTCCATAAGCTTTATCTTATCCTTGACGTGGATCTGATTGTGGGGGATGCCAACCGGCTTCTACCCAAAAACGACGAGCCACTTGAATCGAAGGCTCGTCTCGACGCTCATCATTGAAATCAAATCTCTCACTAGTAGCTCTCCCTGTAGAAGTTGTACCTAAAATTTTTATCCCGTCTTTTGTCCAGATAAAATTGTCAGACCATTTTTGCTGACGGGGATGAAATAGAGGGACTTGTTCTTGGGTTTTAGGATCAGTAGCCGTTGTAAAATTATAGTGACGCTCATTACAGCGATGACAAGCTAAAGCCAAATTATCCAGTTCATCAGAGCCGCCCAAAGACTGCGGCATAATATGGTCAATGGTAAAACGGTCTGGACTTAAGTATTCTGGAGAGTGGCAGTATTCGCAAAGATATTTAGCTCGTTGTCTTACAAGTTTTCGAGTTGGTTCGGACACCATTTAGTTTTCGCCGCTAGTTGAGCGTTAATCAAGGTAAAGATTCTCTCTAATTCGGAAATACCTACATATTCAGCCTCTTCTTCAGGAGTGAGCGCATCAGCTTTTTTCTTCTCTAACAGTTCTTCAAAGCGAGACTGTAGCTCATCGGTAAATTTAAAAAGATAAATGTCACCAAATTCACTCATCTTGATACCAGAAGATATTAAAGATGAGGGCTGAACCATCAATTGAGTAGTCATTGTGTGTTGATAGTGTCTTTGATTCTATTGTGCCTCAATTAATCGATATCGCAGTTTATCACTTCGCTATTCATTCTCTAAAAACCTTCTAGCGACTCTCCCCCAATCAATGCGGGTATCTTGAGCATTTTCTTTACGTTTACCATCTGGTTGTTCATCCTCATATCTTGCCCATGCCATTAATAGTAGCTTCAATCCATCTAACGAGTTGATCAACCGAGAACGTAAAGTATCTATATCGGCTTTATCTACGTCCTCCTCTAAGATTTCTACTAAATTTTGATAAGCTGGATGATTGGTATTTAAAGTAACAATAATTGCTCCGCCTCTGGGTTTAACGGAGAAGAAAGCAGAAGTATCAAGAGGAGCTTCGACAAAGGTATATTTTAAGCCATCATCTACTGTAGTTGCTGCCAATAATTCTGCTTGTACTTCAGTAACTCCCTCTTCTTTTAAAGTTTCTTTAATGACTTGTTTTCGTTCTTCTTTTGGCAATTCTTCATCTTCATCACTTTTACCTTTATGACCCTGTGATTGACGTTCTTGAGTAACAGCAGTGGCTACTTTTTCAGTTTTGTAAGGGTCATGGCGTTTTTCAGTGGTACGAGTGCCTTTTGTTTGTGCTTGCAGCAAGCGACGAATAATTTTAAGTTGATTGCTAATTTTATCAGCAATAATTAAAAGTGAACTTTTTGGGTCTTCTTCTTCCTCAAGTTCTTCTTTTATTTGAGTAATAGTTTTTCCATCTTCTAGTAAAGACTCAATATCAAATTTTAAAAGTTCACTAAAATTCCGGGCTGATTGTTTATTATTGGTGACTCCAAAAATATCATCCAGAGATGGTGGAAATTCTACTTCTACTCCCCACCATCTTTCTCTAGGATCAGAAGCATTCACAACTACTGTATCTAATTCTAATTCTCGTCCCGCACGTACAACGGAAATTCCCACATTTTTTGCAGCGTGTTGTCCATGTGGCAAACTACCGGGATTTTTTCCGGGTTCGGCTTGACGTGCTTCTTCTTTAGCGTAGGAAAAACGCACTTTCACATCATGTTCTTTGTCTTTAAAAT
This sequence comes from Chroococcales cyanobacterium, assembly GCA_038259325.1. Lineage (GTDB taxonomy): Bacteria > Cyanobacteriota > Cyanobacteriia > Cyanobacteriales > Nostocaceae > Nostoc. The sequence continues at coordinate 19,577 of JBBSOX010000083.1, forward strand.
TAATTTTATAAGTAGCTTCATAAGATGTATCTCCTTCCCAAGGTCGGAACATTGCCTGATTATCATAAGGTACAGGGCAGGAAGTTTTTTCTATTAGATAACCTGGGTCATTGGGAAGGGCATATTTTTCTACAATTAGGTTGTATAAAGCCTCTAAGTCAAATGCCACCATGCGGATTTTTACTTGACCATTATTCAGAAATTTGCGATACATTCTCCCAATCACAAACTCAGAATTATCAATAATCGCTTTTCCGGTTCTCCAAATACAACGGTCGATTTTTGACCAGACTACTAATGTGCCACTTTCACCAAATTTTTGACCGATATTTCTCCAAATCATGGGAATTGGTTGAACGTTAGGTTCGGGTACTTCGGTCAACCGCCGATTTTTGATTTCATCTAAATCAAGGTAAGTATGAAGTATGTTTTCTAGACCATTTTGCCACGACCACACATCTACACGTTGACATTGGGAAATTGAGGATGAGGGTAAACCCATGCCAAAACGTCCAATTCCGGTATGTTTATCTTCATCTAAATGAGTACCATTGCCAAATTGCAGGGCTAGACGTAAAACACTAGCATCCATACCTCGACCATTATCTAATACTGCTATTTGTTCAATGCGCGATCGCTTCCTCCCCTCCACCTGTTGTTTACGTTCACCACACAGTAACTCTACTTGTGATGCACCGGCTTGAATGGCATTATCCATTAATTCGGCTAAAGCATAAGCGGCATTTTTATAACCGTTATCGCGCATGGCTTGGACTGCGAGGTGAGTCGGAACGATATCATGGGCGTTATTCATGGGTTTTTCCTCCAAACGTCTTCCCAATTGTGGAAGGCTGATGCAACTGAACCAAAACCGGGGAGTTGGCTATCGACAACGGTGACAATTTCGGCTGTAGCATTACCCCCAGCTTTGAGTCCGCGAATGGCGCGTCCTACCATTTGGCTGTAGAGGACAAGGGATTTGGTGGGACGGGCGATAACGGCGGCGCTGGTTTTGGGTGCATCGAATCCAGTGGTTAAAACGCCGTAGTTGCATAAAATCTTGGTTTGGGGCTGTTCGTCTTTAAAACTTTGAATCAGCCTTTCCCTCTCGGATTTGGGGGTATCACCTGTAACAGCATCAGCATTAAATCCTCCGAAACGCAAAATTCCGGCGATGAGTCGCGCGTGTTCAACGGAGGTATTAAAAACGATAATCCGTTGATGATGTTGGGCTAGTGCTTCTAGTTCTAGGATGATGCGGAGGTTGCGTTGTTCGTCTGCTGCTAACCGATTGAGGATATATTGGGGGATGTCTAATTCTGTATTAATCCGATTCAGGTCTTGGGGAGTTAGTTCAATACCCGTTTCATAAAATAAGGAGCGATAGTTAACTTTAGCTAGGTATTGTTGATCAACGAGATAATCAATCGGGTTGTCATAACCTGGGATTTCTAAAGTAACTTTCTGTTGGGCGAAGAATTTTGCTAGTTGTGCATCGGTGTTAATATCAGCCCAAATCCGTCCGGGTGTAGCGGTTAAACCTAATAAGGCGGTTTTTTCGTAGGGGATGACTAAAGCATCTAAGACGAGTTTATAGGTTTCGGCAACTGCTTGATGGGCTTCATCGATAATTACCAATGAACAACGCACACCCAGTTGATTAATAAAGCGAATACTCTTTTTGGCGGCGTGATAGACTTTCGCTAATCCTGCTACTGCTAAGCCATTGTTTCTTATGTATAAACCCAATTAGGGCTAAAACCTTGCATAGTTGCTAAAGAAATTAAGGGTATGGTTGTTATTTCATAAGCCTTAGTCAAAACATCTAAATTTAATAAATCATCAGCTTGACTAACTTTTAAATCAGATATAAATGGTTCAGTATATTTTAACCATTGATTGTTAGAAATATTTTTATGGGCAATAGTTAAACCGATGTGTTGCAATTCTACAAAACTCTTAAAATATTCGTCAGATGGTAAATTATTAGACTTAGAAGAATTAATATAATTTGTAGTTGGAATTAAATTCCATAATTGATTATGAGCTACAAATGACCAAGGCAGATAATGATCTAACGAAATTTCGTTCTTATTTAAAAGAACCTTAGAATAAATACATTCAATATCTTGATATTCTAAAACAGTTTTCCAATATTTTTTTTGCTCTGTTAAAGAATCCCTTTCTTGTGGCATGAATAATTTATTAACCACATTAGGGGTGCTAGGGTTTCTTTGCTGCATATAATGCAACCATTCCCAAGATACCCAGCCCTTAACTATTGTGTAATTATCTTCCAAATACTGAATCCAATCTGGATGTAAAGTAATGGCATTACAATTTTTCTGATCTTCAGCATTAAAGCAATATAAAGGCTTTTTAGTATCAAATAGATTGTTTGCTAAATTAATGATAGTTGGATTAACATCATGATCTTTTAATCCTCTACTTTCTTGAGCAAAAAAAGGCCGAATTAAACGATAAGGAACATATCGATTAATAGAGTTTACGGTGTCATCAATATTTTGATTATTAATAGTTTTACGTAAAAGTTTTTTATCTGTATCTCTAAATTTTAAAATTGGTTCTGTAATTTCTAATTTCAGAGTATCTAACTTATCAGCAATTTTGTCTTGTGTACCAAAAGAAAGTTTAAAATATTTATGAGGATACCAAGCATTAGCAAGCATTTCAACAATAATTTCTTGAAAGCTAATCGGTGATAAAGTGTCAAAGTTTCTTCTTTTAATAATGTCTAACAATGATACAAAATACAGGTATTTATAAGAGTTAGTTGTATCATTAAAAATTTGCGTTAAGACTGTAACATTAACTTTATCTGATAGTGGTAAATCTTGAGTAATAAGTGGATTTTTAAAAAAAGTTAACTCTCCTAAATATGCTTGAATGAAATCATTTGCAGCTAATTTATTAATTTTATTTAATGCTTTAACAATTTCTGCAACAGTTTCAGCAGTAGGATCAATTTTTTCATGATACCAACGGAAGACAATCGGACGCTCAACACCTAAACCTGTCGCCAGTTGGCTTTGGCTGATGTTGTACGATTCTAAAACCTGTTTGAGTGCCTGTCCTGCTTTTCCCATAGTTTCCATTATGACAGGACAAGGATTAGACTGTGTTAATTTTTATGATAACTCTAATTCAAGTTTTGTTATCATATATGGTAACAAAACGAGGAAATATTGAATAGGTGAGTTATGGCAGAAGAATTTGTGACATTAGAATTTGTGACATTAGAAGATAACAACAGCGATCGCGTCCAGGTAAGTAGAGAAAAGATAAAACACATATTAGTCGGTAGTCCTAATGTAGTGAAGACGACTATCCAACTCTTGCATACTACAGGTTATGCAGAAGTAGGCTTTTGGTCTAAACCTGTAAGAGCAGGTAATTTAGGTGAATCAGGCGATGTAGTGAGTGTATTAATTAGATAGCAAGTCTAGGAAATAAAAGGTGTAGGGAGTTGGCGCGATCGCTACGCCCGCCAAAGGCATCGCGCATTGCACCAACTCTTGATAATTTAAATAACTAGAGAACTAATTGAATGACACGTTTCATACATGACAAATTTGCCAAAGACTATCTAGAAGAGTTACTAAAAGATTACGGAGAAGTCAAGTCATCAGAAAAAGTCTCAGGAGAGATTAAAGAAATAGATGTTTTCTTCACTCCTGACAAACGGCAAAACTCTAATTTACAAATACTGGGTTTACTAGGAAGATTTGCAGAAAATCCTGCACTCATAGAACCATTCCGCAATCCAGCTTCTACTGATGAAATATGCGACTGTATTCTCAAATTACTAGAAGTCAAGGCTCTTTTACGCCGAGAAGCTAAAGCCAAGAAAACCAAACTTCAAGATTCAGAAATACCCCAATTGTGGGTTCTGACTCCAACGATATCTGAAACTAGATTGTCTAGCTTTGGAACTATGCAAAAAGAAGGTTGGTTATCAGGAGTACATTTTCTCGCAGATGCCTTGCGGACAGCAATTGTAGCGATACATCAATTACCACAGATACCGGAAACTTTATGGTTGAGGCTTTTGGGTAGGGGAAGTGTGCAGTCGCAAGCGATTATCGAGTTGCAAGCGTTACCATTAAACCATCCATACCAAAAAGCAACCCTGGAATTAGTTTACAACTTGCGCGAAAACTTGAGAGTAAATCAAGAATTAGAAACAGATGATAGGGAGTTAGTTATGCGATTAGAACCACTTTATCAAAGAGACAGGGAACAAGCCAAACAAGAGGGAAGACAGGAAGGAAGGCAGGAAGGAGAACAACGTTTAATTATACGTCAACTTAATCGGCGTATTGGGGAAATTAATGAATCATTAATCGAGCGAATTAAAGGATTATCGATTGAACAATTAGAAACTTTAGGAGAAGCATTACTAGACTTTTCTAATGTTGCTGATTTAGAAGCTTGGTTAAACCAACAACAAGGATAAAAATTGTGAGGAATTGGTGCGATCGCACCAATTCTTTATTATTTAAGAGGATGTTTTAAAAGCAATTTGCTGTAATTTTAAGCACTTGTCGATCCCCCCTAACCCCCCTTAAAAAGGGGGGAACCGGAATCAAAGTCCCCCTTTTTAAGGGGGATTTAGGGGGATCTAAAATGTTTTGCTACCGACCAGAGGACTTTTAAAATATCCTCTAAATAGCACACACAGAGACTTCATTTATGTTGTTGTGACCAATCCTCAATCTTTAAAGAAGGTACTTGAGAAAAATCCCGATGGTTTCGCGTCACTACAACTGCATCATTGCTCAAGGCAATTGCTGAAATTCGCATATCCTTCTGCAATCGCTGTTTTGATAAAGTTGGATTTTCTTTTAGCAATAGCTGAAAGCTTTGGCCTGCTTTTTCATCAAAATCTAATACCCTCACTCGTCCGAATAAAGCAACTGTCCGGTTTAACTTGCCATATAGTCGCACAACATCTTCAACTTCCCGCGCATCGTTGATTCGTACTACCCAACCATTAAACAGTTCCTGAACCGTCACGATAGAAATCGCTACCTCTGCTCCCACCTCTGCAACTCGACGGCTCACCTGTGGATGTCGTTCTAATAACAGCGACACATGATCTGTATCTAACAGCCAAAGGCTCATACAGGACTATTTATATCTAACTCGCGCTCAGTACGCAGTTCCTGAGCCAGATCCGCAAACTCTTCATCTCCCTCAAACATCCCAATAAAATCTGTCCAGGGATTATTTGCCACTTCTAGGGTTAGAACCTCAATATTTGCCAGTCTAGCTTTAATTTGCTCCTGTACGGCTGCGATCGCATCTGAACGGGTTTCAGCTTCAGCTGTACAATTAGGTAACTCTGGGACTGATGCGATAAAAAGTCCCGACTGAGCCTGTTCAACCAGAACATGAAGAGACAGCCTATTAAAACTTGTGACGGCCAGAAGATTCATAAATACTGGTGCTAGGTTCTCCTTCCCCATCATAATGCTTCTTTTAACCGAAGTTCTTCCCCTTGATATTCTCATCAGATCGCTTTTCATCTATCTGAATAACCGTCTCTGGCAAATCAGCATTTAAAATCCGTTCACTCAACTTTGCCAAAATCGCTTGTCGTAATTGCTGATCGTCAGGTAATTTAGCCAAAAATTCGTCAACAATCTGCTCAACCTGCGATTCTCTCCCATGATCCACCCATAGCATTCGATTGATTTCTTGCCCATCGGGACGAGTCATGGTAATTCGTCGCGCTTCAAAACCTTCTCCCTTGGCGGCTACTTCCTTTTGCAAAGCTTCCAGATTCTTAAACCGTCGCACCAAATCCGCTAATTTCATCTCAAATGCAGTGGCATCATCATCTGTCCATGATTCAGCAGGTTTATCCGCAACAATCATCACCAAAGCTTCCAACCACTGAGAATCACTAGTGGTTTCATCGGATGCTGCTCGAATAAAGCGTTTTAGTGAGGATTCAATACATTTTCCGGCTAAATAATTCGCCCTTACCCGCAAATCTTCTCTGAGTTTTGTTTCCTTACTTCTGACCCCAAAGCCTTCATAAATCAGTTTTTGACAATCACTCAATAAGCGATCATAAGCTGTATGAATCTCTCTGAGGGCATGAACTAACTTAGTGCGTAAAGTTTTCGCAGTGACACCATCATCCTCAGCTTCAGTGCCGATAGAAGGTAAATTACAAGCTGCTGGTAAAGCTTTAAATAACAACTCATCTGGTTCAACAGTAGTTTTTAATGCCTTTAAAATGGCTCTTGGTTCATCTCCCAACCTTCGAGTTTGTTGAGTATATTTAGGCAGTTTATTAACAAATTGATAAAGAGGAGTAACTACTGTTAACAGAGTGGCATTACGAACTTTACCCAATCTTTTTAACTGAGGATTGCGTAAAATTGCTTCTAATTCTTTGAAAACTTCTGCCCTTAATCCGACTACTGCAAAATACTTAACTGCAAAGCGTTCAGGATATTTAACTAATAATTCAAAATGTTCTGTTCCTAATACAGGGATAAATGTACCGTCTTGATAAAGTCCCAAATCATCAGCGTGATACAACAATACTGCCGCTAAAATCACCGGTACTGCACCTTGTTTTACTCCATAGGGAGGTGCTGCTAAATGTTGATAAAGTAAATCAAAAGTTTGGCTTGTTTCTGTTGCTGCTAGACAAAAATTCTCAACTGCTTCCCACAGAGAATTCAATCCCGAATTTTCTAATGGTGGATAAAAATCCCAATAATCATCTTCTTGGCGATAAATCCCTGTTTCTTCTAACAGAGAATAATACATACTAACTTCAGGGCCATATCCTTCTAAAGCTAATCTTTCTTCATTTTCATGTTCTAACATTGCCTGAATTAATTCTCGTCTAGCCTTTACCCCTTGAGAGGTTAAATCTCGACGGTTAATTAATTCATTCCACAAAATTGCACTGCGATGATAAACGCGATCGCAAATATCAGAAAGCTTACTATTAAAGTCAGTAATGTTATTGAGCCTTTCGACTTCTCCTTGAATCCAACATTGCTGATTTACACCGATACTAAATGACTGATTGAGAGTTTCATCTAAAAATTCCTCAGCTTCTTGTAAGCGATAATTTACCTCTTTTCTCGCTACCCCATCGGTTTGTAACTCTTTGGCTGTTTTTTTGATATTATTTAAAGCCACAAATTCTAGAGTACGAATTTGCAAAATATCTAAGTTAGCTGCACTCAAAATAACTAATGGTTTACCATCGCTAGTTGTGGAAGGAACAGAATTAGGCATTTCGTCATCTACCCAATACCCAACAAAACCATCTGCATCCACGCTACTACAACGTAATTGACTCAAATCTTGGGAATTATCTAAATAATGGCGTTCAAAATAACGTAAAGTTCCCGTCTGATAACTGTGACGTTGGGCTACTATTGGTCTTAAAGGACGCTGGAGAGATAACAGTTTAACTAAAGGCGATCGCTCTTGTTCTATATATGTACTTAACTCACTATCAACATTAAAATCAGAACCTTGCCAAATTCGCAATTCATCTAATTGACGACGATGAGTAATTAGATTCTGTTTTAGTAGTTTATCAATAATTTCTTGCCAATAATTAATTTGGGTTTGAGAAGGGCGATCGCACATTGCTAAAGATACTAAAATTCTTGTCGCCCTCATCGAACCTGTTACTGTAATCAAGTTCAAAATGCCAATAGTTTTTAGTACCCTCAGACTATCTTCTTCTAAGCGTTTAGCGTCATTAATTAAATCTTGAATTTCTACCCATCTTTGCAAATTAGGGCGAGAGGCTAAATCCATTCCCGCAGCTTCAATAAAATAGTCATAAACTCGATCTAATTTAAGACTTGGTAAGTTATTATCTTTAACTGTTGCTTCTTCTAGAAAATTACGAAATGATAAAGGCTCACCACTCGTTAAAAATGTGAATAAAGAACGGTCATTTTGAGCATACCGTTGACATAAAGTTGGTAAAGCAAATGCAGATAAGGGATGTAGCGGATAAACTTTTTTTATAACTCGATCGGTTATTTCTTCATCTACAATTATTGGTTCTAAATATTTACTCCACTCCTCAGAGTCACTACGAATAGCACAGCTTATATTGTCTGCTGCCGACGAATCAATTGCTTCTCCAATTAGACTCATCATTTGCCCAGATGATTCAGTAAAAGCAATATCCTCAAATCGCCCTTGAATCTTCGCCCATTCATTTTTTTGAAAAGTTGCTAATCTTTGAGTATATTCTGCAAATGCTTGATGTAAGATACCTAAAATATAAATAGGAGTTTTGCTATCTTTTGGTAATTCAGCTAATTGTTGTAAAAGATATAAATCTTCAGCACCTTGAGCATGAGCAGCATACTCTAAATTCTTACCTAGTTCATCAATAACAAGGAAAATACCAGTTTTAGATTCTTTGGCAATTTCCAAAACCAAATTAGGAATCTCTTTACTATCAATTTTTCCTCCATCATTAATTTCTGCTTCTAAATCTACCAACTGACGAACAACATTTATCTTATTTTTTTGGGTAGCAGTCCAAAAAGTATCAACACCTGTTAATAAAGCTCTGATAATGGTATGACTAATCGGTTCTCTTTGCCCAGTAGCCACAGCCCTCATTAATCCTACCGAGTTAATTTTGTCTGGAATTAATTGATAAATCTCATTATCTGCACCTAATTTCTCTTCAGCTATTGATAAAGCTTTAATGTGCATTTTGTTTTTAGAACTAGCACATAGAGAAATTAAATAATGAGCAAAAGCAGATTTCCCAGTACCATAAACACTGGTTAATGTCCAAGCTCTATTTCCTTCGTCAGAACTAAAACTATTTAAGATCCGTGAGAGAGAATCAATTGCTCTTTTAGTCAGAACATAACCCTCTAAAGCTTCCACACTATCTAAATCTCTTTCTAGGTTAATAGAACGAGAATAGCGGCGCTGGAGACTAAAATAATGGGATAGCTTTTTGTTAGTCATAATTTCTTTCATTCTTATTTAGAGTTATAATATTTATCTAAAATCTCTTCTGCTAATATCTCTGGGCTGTCAGGGAAAGATAACTGAATTAATCCGGCGGTGTCGGAAAGAACTATCGTATCAAATTCTTTAGAAACTGTCTCAATAGCTGCACATAAAATACTTTCCGTCAGTTTAAAGACCATCCCTGGACTACCTTCATCATAAAGTAAACTGGGAATGTTAATGGTCTGTCTTCCCTGACTTGCCCAACTAGCATATTCTAAACAAGTAGCGACTATAACTGATGGAGGCAAATTCGCTTTTGCACCAATTTTAAACTGATAATTTTTCCCAAAATGACGAATTATACCCAGTTCGTTAAAAGGACAATCAATAGAATCTTCGACTGGGCTATTGTCTCTCATTAAATCTTGTGTTGCATACATTCTTAAAATACAATTTACGTCTTTGATAAAAGAAGATTCAGCAATAGTTTTGTTGAAATTATTTATATAATTTTTCAACCCCGCCAAAATATCTTCTTTTGTAAAATCCAAATCTCGAAAAACATTAAAGATATAATACCAAGCAGCCGCGTCGCATGTGGGTTTTAATAAATTCCAATGTAATAACCATAATGATGCTGGATCTTCTAAATAAACATCCCATCCATTATTTCCTAAAAGTTTTTCCCCGAATCTTGTTGGTAAACTATTTTTATCAAGAATTTTGAATGCAATAGACCAATAACGAATAGCACGTACCATATTTTTACCAACACCTAAACGTACAGGTGCATCATCCTGTGAGAATATATCTGGATTTTTCTTGGCTGTATCAAATCCTTTTTTCAACCAACCAAAACGAGGGTGAAAAGTTTCATGGTTAGCAAATACAGGATTTACTGCATTTTCAAAATATTTAAAGTTCAGACTAGTTTGAATCATGGGGAAATTGAGATAGAAGAACAATTATGGGAGCATCCCAGTTTTTTGCAAAGAAGGCGAAAATCAGTCAGGATAGGTAAGACGAGTGTATTTACTTACCGATGACCCCAGAACAAAAGCAAGCTCTTCAAGAACATATTCAGGCGATCGCTAAAATATTGTACGAAGA
>JBBSOX010000084.1:0-29063 GCA_038259325.1 Chroococcales cyanobacterium
ACTGAGTAGGTGCTAACCGTATGCAACGAGAGGAAAGATTAAGTCAAAAGCCAACGCCCTGTTGTAATGACAAGGATATGCTGACGGACTTACGGTGATTTGGAATGTAAAGTTATGAGTAGCAATGCAAAAGTCTAATACACGACAAATTGCTCCCAAACCAAATAAAAACGGTTTTCTTCCCACGAAGACTAACCTAATTAGAAAGGTAAAGAGTAATGACTCGATGGTGGAATGGAAACACATCAACTGGCATAAACTGGAAAGACGTGTTTTTAAGTTGCAAAAACGAATTTACAAAGCATCTCTTCGTGGTGATGTCAAAGCATTTCGCAGACTCCAGAAGACGCTGATGAATTCCTGGGCGGCAAAGTGTTTATCGGTACGTCGGGTAACACAAGACAACCAAGGTAAAAAGACGGCAGGAGTGGATGGAATCAAATTATTATCCCCAGAAGCACGTCTTAAATTGGTTGCAAAATTAGAACCTAACTCAAAGGTAAAACCGACACGACGGGTTTGGATTCCTAAACCAGGAACGGAGGAGAAACGACCTTTGGGCATTCCCGTAATGAACGACCGAGCCTTGCAAGCGCTTTTCAAATTGGCATTAGAACCAGAATGGGAAGCGCGATTTGAACCTAATTCATACGGGTTCCGACCTGGGCGCTCATGTCATGATGCAATTGAAGCCATATTCAACGCAATCAAACAAAAAAGCAAATATGTGCTTGATGCTGACATTGCAAAATGCTTCGACCGCATCGACCATGAAGCACTGCTAAGAAAATTAAATACATTCCCCACCATCCGCCGACAAATTCGCGCATGGTTAAAAGCGGGAGTGATGGATGGAAAGCAGTTGTTTCCAACATCTGAGGGTACACCACAGGGCGGAGTGATTTCTCCGTTACTGGCTAACATTGCCCTCCACGGAATGGAAGAACGGATAAATAAGGCATTTCCAGAAATGTCCCAAACTATGAGGGAAACTTGGTATCACAAAAAAGGTACAAAGTTTCAAAGCCCTCACCTTATCCGATACGCCGATGACTTTGTAATTCTCCACAAAGACATAACCGTTGTTCAAAGATGCAAAGAGATAATCTCTGAATGGTTAATAGGCATGGGTTTGGAATTGAAGCCTTCCAAAACACGTCTAACCCACACTCTAAATGAGTATGGGTCAGAAAAACCAGGTTTTAACTTCCTTGGTTTTAACATAAGACAGTGGAAATTGGGAAAATACCACTCAAAACAAGGTTTCAAGACATTCATCACCCCAAGCAAAGAAAAACAAAAGATACATTACGACCGAGGTTATTGAGGTTTTACACATTAGCCATGAAAAAATATTTCACCGTTTTTTCCCAATGGATAAAACAGATTTTTACTATCCATCTGATAGATCAGAAAATTATTTGATTATCGAAATTAGTATGTTTCAGGGGCGCTCGGTGGAAACAAAGAAACAGTTGATTCGACTGCTAATTAAAAATATCAATGAAAAGTTGAATATTCCTGTGTATGATATTGAAATCACAATTTTTGAAACGCCTAAATATAACTGGGGGATTAGAGGTTTACCTGGCGACGAGCTAATCTTAAACTACAAAATAGAAGTTTGAAATTATTGTGGCTAATGTGTTATTAGGCAATTAATAATTACCCATACCTGAAAAGAGTAAATTTTTTGTCAATTTACAGACCGATTGGTTTTAAATATATGGAGATAAATAATGCTAGTAAGTAACAAGTTGTATAGACCATTAGAAGTAGTATTAGAAATTCCTGTAAAAACATACGACATTGATTTTATGGGAATCGTGAGTAATATCGTATATATCAGATGGCTAGAGGATTTACGTTTAAAGTTTTTAGATGAACACTGGCAACTTAATCAACAAATTAAGCAAGGATATGCACCTGTTCTAGCTGGAACTGAAATTGAATATAAACGTCCGATAAAGATTATTGATCAAGTAATTGGGCGTTTATGGGTGAGTAATTTAGGACGGTTGAAATGGACTGTGCAAGCTGAAATTTTATCTAACAATGAGTTAGCAGCAGTGGCTACCCAGAAGGGCGTTTTTGTCAGTTTACAAAATAGTCGTCCTATTCCCATTCCAGAGGAATTACAGAAGAAATATTTAGAAGATCAAAAAGGTAATTTGAAAGATAATTTGTAAAATAATCCGCTTGGGTTAAGGCTTAATCCTCCCTAACCCTCCTTTTTAAGGTAAGCTAACCGCTAACAGTGGGTTGAGCCGATACTAATTTACTTAGCACCAGTCAGTATACTTTCGATATCTGCTAGTTGCACCACTCCTGAAAAAGTTGGACTATTAATTACAAAAAAAGGTGTGCCAGAAACAGCCAATTTTTCAGCTAGTTGAATATCTTTTGTAATTGCAGGAGCGGCAAGAATTAGGTCGCGTTTAAATTTACTAAAATCCAGATTCAGATTTTTAGCAATATTTAAATATAACGCCTGACCTAGTTGCTTTTGATTAGTAAATAGCGCATCATGATATTCCCAAAATTTACCCTGTTGATGTGCCGCCCAAGCTGCTTTTGCAGCTGGCAATGCTTCAGCATGAATTGAAACTAGCGGTAAATTCTTGTAAACTAATCTTATCTTATCTGGATATTTTCCTAACAATTCTTTCAATGTTTTATGGGCCTCAGCACAGTAGGGACATTGAAAATCTGAAAATTCTATGAGCAGAGTTTTGGATTGAGCAGAACCTATTGTAGGAGACTCACTAATAACTCTTTGAGGATTCGTCTTTAAATCCTGTAAAAATGTTTGCTGTGCTTGCTTTACTTTCTGTTGTTGTTGCTGTTGGTAACTTTGAACTGTTTCAATAATTACCTCTGGATGTTCGCGGATAATTTGCAATACTTGCTGTTCTAACTGCGGATCAATGCGGCTAGCAGCTTGTGCAGGAAATGACCAGGTAACAGACAAAAGTAGCAGACCTATTGCTGTCCAAGTACGTAGATGCTGAAATAAGGGACTAAAGCAATCAAATAATTTACTCATACAAAAACTCATAAATATTTTTTGTTTAAACCATAGACTCACAGTCGCTTCGACAATTAAAGTTATGTAATTTGTTTTTTACCAAAGAATAGGGTCTAAAGCCCCGTCGTTCTACGACGGCTTTATCTTTTTATTCCTTCCCTTAGATAATCTTATGATAGATGTACTATCATTAGAGTTTGGTTAGAGTATTTTGGGAAGGTATTTAAGAGAATTACTATTGCCGTAAATCCTTCATATACAAGTCAGGAATGCTCTAACTGTGGTTCCATTGTGAAAAAATCACTATCTACTCGTACTCATGTTTGTCAGTGCGGATGCAAGCTAGATAGAGATCACAATGCTGGCATAAACATCCTTAACTCAGGATTGGGTACTGTAGGGCATACAGGAACCTTTGCGCTAGATGCAAGCAACGCTTCTGGAGAAACGACCTCTACTTTTGCTGGAGAAATCCTGCATCAGCAAGTTGTTTCGTAGATAGAAGAATCCCCGTGCATTTATGCAAGGGAGTGTCAATTGTTACAAAGAGCCAGCAATCATCCCAGTAAGTAAAATAAACCCAATCCACACGTTTTGCCGAAACATCTCCCCATAAACAGGATTAGGTAAGTCTTGCTGTCTTAATCGCAAAAACTGCCAAACCCATCCGATAGTAGCAACTGCAAGGCTAATCCAGAAAGCCAAGTGCAGATGTATGAGTACACCTAACCAAGCCAATAACAAGATTGTGCCAGCAAAGAAAATTCCAATAGCTACAGGAGCATAATTCCCAAAAAATAGAGCGCTAGAATTAACACCAATGCGGCGATCGTCTTCCTTGTCGCTCATAGCGTAAACTGTATCAAATCCCAGTGTCCATAGTACAGTTGCGCCCCAAAGTAACCAAGTTGGTTGAGTAATGGTTTGTGTAACTGCACTCCAGCTAATCAACACGCCAAAACCCCAAGCGATAGAAAGTACCAGTTGCGGCACAGGAAACACTCGCTTTGCGCCTGGATATAGCAGAATTACAGGCACTGCTGCCACGCATAACCAGAAACTGAGGGGGTTAAGATAAAAAGCCAAGATGGCTGCACATGCTAGCGATACGATCGCAACTACAATCCCCACTTTTACAGACAAAGCGCGAGAAGCGAGGGGGCGATCGCGTGTTCTCTCCACTTCTGGATCAATATCCCGATCCCACAAATCATTGACAACACACCCAGCCGCACTCGTGGCCAGAGTACCCAATATAATCACACCAACCAGAGGTAAAGGTGGTTTCCCAGAAGCTGCCAAAAATACAGCCCAAAGGGCAGGAATCATTAAAATTAACCGTCCTTCTGGTTTATGCCAGCGCAAAAGCCGGATAATTACAAGCCAAACTGGTTCCTGGGGGCGTTCTGGCGTCCTTAACATAGAATTGGGGAGTGGGGAATGGGGAATGGGGAATGGGGAACTTGTACTGAGCGCAGTCGAAGTATGGGGAATGGGGCATTGGGCATTGAAAAGAGAGTCAGAGAGGGGAGAAACTCTTTTCCGTTGTTCCCTGCTCCCTATTCCCTAATTCACACATCTTTACATCTATAGAATAACGTTATTTGTTATTTGTAAAAAGATAACTCAAAGTGGCAACTTTAAATATCTTTAAATAGTCACTGCGGTTGAAACCAGTAGGGCATATATACTTAGCTCAGTTACCCTCGACCAAAGAGGGAGAGTGCTGAATATTTTTTAGTTTACTCAGTACTCAGTTTAAGCTAGTACAGTCCGGCGGAAATAAGCCTACTATTTCATTACAGCCAGAAAGCCCAAAATTAAAGCTTTTTGACTTTTGACTTCCGCGGCTCGACTGAGCTTCGCCGAGCGTCCTTGCGGTACTAGTGTGTTGCAACAAATATCAGTGCCAGCTATCCCGACGTATCACCGTTTGCCATCATTTCTTATAAAGAGAGAAAACTAGATGCTGAATTTAGTTTCTAGCTGGGAGAGTGTTCCAACTCAACCATCTAAGCAACATCGGATTATTGCTGCCATTGACTTGGGAACAAATTCTCTACACATGGTAGTAGTCAAGATTGATCCCACACTACCAGCTTTCAGCATTATTGCTAAAGAAAAAGAAACTGTAAGACTAGGCGATCGCAATCTTAAGACTGGGGAACTTAAACCAGAGATAATTGAAAAGGCGATCGCAGCTTTAGGACGCTTCCAAGAAGTTGCCAAAACTATCAACGCTGAAAGTATCATTGCTGTGGCAACTAGTGCTGTACGGGAAGCCCCCAATGGTAAAGATTTTTTGCACAGAGTAAAAACGGAGTTGGGTTTAAGCGTTGACTTGATTTCTGGTCAAGAAGAAGCGCGACGAATCTACCTTGGCGTACTATCGGGGATGGAATTTCACAACCAGCCCCACATGATTGTTGATATTGGCGGTGGTTCCACAGAGTTAGTTTTGGGCGATAGTCATCAAGCACGCACTCTCACTAGTACCAAAGTTGGTGCAGTGCGACTCACTAGCGAATTAATTACCACTGATCCCATCAGCAACACTGAGTTTGAATACCTGGAATCTTATACACGCGGGATGTTAGAACGTTCCGTAGATGAGATACTAGCAAACCTGGAGTCTGGGGAATCTCCGCGTTTGGTAGGTACATCTGGCACGATTGAAGCCCTGGCGATGATTCATGCACGAGAAAATTCGAGTGTTATTCCTTCTACTCTCAATGGCTACCAGTTAAGTCTTAAAGACTTGCGAGAGTTGGTAAACCGCTTGCGGAAACTGAGTAACTCAGAAAGGGCTGCGATTCCTGGTATGCCAGATAAGCGTCCTGAAGTTATCCTCGCTGGCGCAGTGATATTACAGGAAGCAATGACTCTCTTGGGTAGTGAATCGGTTACAGTTTGTGAGCGTTCTCTGAGGGAAGGCGTAATTGTAGACTGGATGCTAACCCACGGTTTAATTGAAGATAAGCTGCGCTACCAAAGTTCAGTTCGGGAACGCAATGTTTTAAAACTTGCTAATAAATACCACGTCAATTTAGAACATAGCGATCGCGTCGCAACATTTGCCCAGAGTTTATTTGACCAAACTCAAGGTACATTACACCACTGGGGATCTGATGAGCGACAACTGTTGTCGGCAGCCGCAATATTGCACAATTGCGGTCATTATATCAGCCATTCGTCTCACCACAAGCACTCTTATTATTTAATTCGCAATGGCGAATTACTCGGTTATACAGAAACCGAGATTGAAATCATTGCCAATTTAGCGCGTTATCATCGCAAATCACCGCCCAAGAAAAAACATGAAAATTACCAGATGTTGTTGACTAAGCACCAGCGACAAATGATCAGTCAATTGAGCGCAATTCTGAGATTGGCAGTGGCATTAGATAGACGGCAAATTGGTGCGATCGCTCAAGTTCAATGTGAATATTATGAACAATTTCAGCAGGTAAACTTGCTGATTTTTCCATCTCAACCTGATGATAATTGTGCTTTAGAACTTTGGAGCTTAGATTATAAAAAAGGAGTATTTGAAGAAGAATTTGGAGTGAAATTAGTAGCGAATTTAGAAAAGTCTAGCGTTGCTAAATTGTCTTAGAAAGTAGGGTGCGTTACACTGCGTTAACGCGCCTACTCAATTAAAGTATAAACGCACATATAGGACTCATATTTGATTTTTGAAAAAATTCAGTGTAACTCAGAGAGGCTTATTGCCTATTGCCTTCCTACGCAAATAATTTCAAAAATTAAATCGGATTGCTATATATTATGCGCCACTACAAATGACCTGTAATTTAGAGATTTGTAAAACTATTAAATTACCATATAATTTTCATCATACTTAAGGATGAATTGACAAACTAGCTAAAGAAGTAGTCTAAAAACAAAAATTAGAATTAGAATTAATAAGTATAGTTAATAGTCTAATTTACTCTAGGTTATGTTGCTATTGGATATCTAAGCTGGGAAAACTTAGATATCCTTACATAAAATTTTAATTAAACAGACTCAATTGCTCGGTTCTCTGCACTGGAGAATACTCGCGCTTCAACATAGAGCTTGTGTTCCATTATTGTGAT
The DNA here is from genome assembly GCA_038259325.1 of Chroococcales cyanobacterium. Lineage (GTDB taxonomy): Bacteria > Cyanobacteriota > Cyanobacteriia > Cyanobacteriales > Nostocaceae > Nostoc. The sequence goes on from JBBSOX010000084.1 coordinate 7,126, forward strand.
AACTCCTCAGTTTTGGGAGATATAGGATTACTATTTGATTTTTGAACGGAATTAGGTATTGTAGAGGAGCCAGTGCGTTGCGGAGGTTCCCTCCGTTGTAGCAACTGGCGTTGTGTTAGAACGGAGTTCGTAACGCACTATTATCAAGGGTTTGATGCCGTACTCTCAGTGCTAACACATCCTACATATATTTTCAGAAATCAAACCGGATTCCCATATATAGGGGTTCTCGCTTGGGATAAGCCAGAAACCCCTCATGTAGAGACGCGATTTATCGCGTCTAAAAAACTGACACGTTAGAGAGACGCGATAAATCGCCGTCAAGACAAAGAATGTACTCGTCAATTATTCTTTGACAGACTACTATTTACGACTTGTATATACACCGTAGCTCCTAAAAGGAGAGAGGCTTTGAGTCTTAGTCTCATGTAACCTTCGCTACATCTGAGTAGTAATTCCTTCTGTCTGAGACGCTATACGAACACAAAACTACATATTTAGGTAAAATTAGGTAAAGCAATTTTTGCGCTTGTTAAACAAAGGCATCAGCAAACCCATGCAACTGAAACTCAGTGCATCTAAACTTCCCTTCGCCCCCCTTTTATTAATTGCCCCCTTTTTCCTATGGGGGACGGCAATGGTAGCCATGAAAGGAGTGATACCGCATACCACACCGCTATTCATGGCGGGAGTGCGTCTGATACCAGCGGGGATGTTAATTCTGATTGCAGCAGCATTTATGGGTAAACCCCAGCCTAAGGGTTGGGCTGCATGGCTGTGGATTGCCTTATTTGCCCTCGTAGATGGGACGCTTTTTCAAGGCTTCTTGGCGGAAGGATTAGTTAGAACCAGTGCGGGATTGGGGTCTGTAATGATTGACTCCCAACCCTTGGCTGTGGCCTTACTGTCGTTGTGGCTATTTCAAGAACACATTGGTTTTTGGGGATGGCTGGGGCTAGGTTTGGGAGTCACAGGAATTAGTTTAATTGGCTTACCTGATGAGTGGATTTTACATTTTCTCGACTCAGGCACAAATATTACAATTGGCAACTGGGAAGATTTGTTTGCTAGTGGCGAGTGGTTGATGCTGTTAGCAGCTTTATCAATGGCAGTGGGAACAGTTTTGATTCGGTTTGTCTGCCGACATTCTGACCCAGTAACTGCTACGGGATGGCACATGATTTTGGGTGGATTGCCCCTATGGGGAGTTTCATCAGTTGTCGAATCTCAGCAGTGGGAGAATTTAGGAGCATCTGATTTTGTAGCTTTGGGTTATGCTACTGTATTTGGCAGTGCGATCGCTTACGGGTTATTCTTCTATTTTGCTTCTAGTGGCAGTCTCACCAGTCTTAGTTCCCTCACCTTCCTCACACCCGTCTTTGCCCTACTATTCGGTAATCTTTTCCTCTCAGAAGTCCTTAGTCCGTTGCAGTGGGTTGGTGTTTTGCTGACTTTAATCAGCATCTATTTAATTAACCAACGTGATACTTTAGCAGGGCAAAACGACACAGTTACTGTCGGCGAAATAGCTAATATACAGCAACCAGTTTTAGAAGCATCTGCTAAAAAATTAAACCCCATAACTCTAGCGGTCAGAGAATCTGAACGAAAAATTTTACCCTAACTTGTCAAAATAATTCATAATACTCGCCTCTGGCGATAAGCAAGCTACTTAACTTGTAATTAAGTAGAGAGATGAGGGATAATAACTAATACTCAATGCCTAAAAAATGACAGTTAAGATTTGGTAATCTCAAAGGTATTGTGGTGTCGAAGACTTTAAAAGCACGTTCAGGCTGAAACTTGCAATATGAGGCTATGCCGCTCCTCAGTTTTGATATTTACTTGTTTTTCTTGTGTAGGTTTTTACCCAAATCGCTCAAGCACAGCTACACCTAACCTAGCACCTGAAATTTTAGAACTTGCACAAGCTAGCTCGACACTCGCTGCTAGTCCGACTGTTTTGAGATATGGTAGTCGAAAATCAGATGTGCAGAGATTACAAACCCAATTAAAGCAGTTGGGATACTACAGTGGCGTGGTAGATGGACAGTACAACGCCAGTACGGAAATGGCTGTAGTTAAATTCCAGAAAGCAAAGGGTTTAAAAGTAGATGGCCTTGCTGGTATGGCAACTAGGGGAAAACTGCAAGCAGCTTTGATTGCCAAAAATCAGATTGTCACCCCGCCGACAGTTACTTCTCCAATTTTTGCCTCTGCTGCTGCAACTTCCAAAGCAACTACAACACCCGAACCAATCGAGAGAGGTTTTGTCTGGTGGTTAGTATCTGCTATTGGAATTTTAGGAAGTATTGGCGCACTTATTTACCTGCTGAAGTCGTTTCGTCAAGTCAAACAAGTGCAATCCGAAATATCAGAGACTAAAAGTTTGAGTAAAGCTAACAAAAAACCCATGACATCACCCTTGCCAGAGACTGTAACTAGTACAGAAACAGTTACGCCACTACTCGCCACACAATTACTGCTACCAGAAAAAACTTCCCGGCTTGCTAAAATCAATATTGTTGACGAATTAATTCAAGATTTACGCAGTTCTGACCCAACGAAGCGACGCAAGGCTATTTGGGGTTTGAGTCAGCATGGAGATTCGCGGGCAATTCAGCCAATGGTTGACCTGATGGTTGGTGCCGATTCTCAAGAAAGTAGCTTAATTTTGGCAGCTTTGGCAGAAATTGGCACCCGCACACTCAAACCGATGAACCGTGCTCTAGCAATTTCAATCCAGGATGAAAATCCACAAGTGCGGCAAAATGCGATCCGTGACCTGACGCGTATTTATGACATGATGGGTCAAATGAGTCAGATGCTGCGCCATGCACTAGAAGACCCAGATGCCGAAGTGCAAGCAACAGCACGATATGCTTTAACTCAGATGAATCGAATACGTGATTTACCGGAACAACAAAGTCTACCAGAAGATTCACAGAACGATTCACGAGAATAAACTTAAAAATATTTCAATTGGATTTTGATATTAGTATCCGGGCCTGCCACCAAAAATGCTGCTTCGCTAAATTTGGGCGCTCTGGTGCGAATTTCTGGGTTGCTGGAAAATCCAAAGCCTTCGTTTGGTATACCAAAAACATTGCTATTAAGAGTGCTGTCATTATTTTGATCGTGGAAGACAGCAACGGCGTAGCTACCTGCTTTCAAGTTTTCAAAGGTAATGGGTAAGGGAGTGTCAGTAATTTTGGTACACTGCTTTTGTAAGCCACGATCGCGATCGCTAGGAAATCCTTCACTCCTAGCAAATATATTCGCGCAGATTTGCCCTTCTTTATTCTTCAAGCCATCAATTTTTACGGTGAGTTTGCCGTTAAAATTTGCCTTGGCACTAAATGACCATGCCAGATTTCCTAGAACTGCCAATAGCAGTATACTAACTCTCAATCCTCTAACCATAGAATTTTCACAAAGTAAAATAAGTTGTGCTGAAATTAAGTTTTCATTGTGATTCAGATCACGCAGACTCATGGTGACATTATTCAGTCAATACTCGCAAGCATTCTGCCATATTTCGTCTCTAGATTGGTCTAAGTAAGTTGGCGTCAACGAATAGACAAGGGTATAAGGCAATACAGTTCAGATCAGACCAAAACACTTGTAGAGACGGCGATTTATCGCGTCTCGAAAACCCACAATTTTGTACAATTAGCCCTTAACCCAAGCGTATTGGGGTATAAGTAAGATATTTCGGGAAATGGTAGTAGTTTTTTTGGTTGCGATCGCTAAATTAATAAAGCACCAATTAGGTAAAAATTTGGAAAAGTAGGGGGTTTTATGCCTCCTACTTTTCACGGTTTGGATAGATAATTTTACGGAATCAGTTCAATCTACTAATGGTGTATTGGTAGCTCATATTAAGAGGGTAAATCAAAGAAATATTTACCCTAAAATTTTCCAATTCACCTTTGTCCTTCGGAAAATCCAGTTGCATCACCTTCTTTGAGGAATCCACTGTAGGCTTCCATACCGTGTTCACCAATATCCAAACCTTCTAGTTCTTCTTCTTTGGATACTCTGATACCTAAAGTCGCCTTCAGGGCCAGCCAAAAAATACTACTGAGTAGAACAGTGAAGCCGCCGACTGAGACAACGCCCAGTAACTGAACGCCGAACTGTCCAAAGCCACCACCTGCAAATAAACCTCTTGCTGGGCCAAGTGCATCACCATACCAGGAATAAACACCAGGGCCAATAGCCCACAGACCTACTGCTAGAGTTCCCCAGATCCCACAAACTAGGTGAACTGATGTAGCTCCCACTGGGTCATCAATCCCAATTTTGTCAAAGAAGGTTACAGAGAAAACTACCAGTACTCCAGCAATCAAGCCAATGATTAAAGAACTAGGAATACTTACGTAAGCACAAGGCGCTGTAATAGCAACCAAGCCAGCCAAAATACCATTGATAATCATTGACAAGTCTGGTTTACCTAAGTACAACCAAGCTGTAACAGTGGCGGCAATTCCACCGGCAGCAGCAGCCATATTAGTGGTGACAGCAATGTGACTAATTGCATTAGGATCAGCAGCCATCACAGAACCTGGGTTGAAACCGAACCAGCCCAACCACAGAATCAGACAGCCCAAAGTGGCAATACTCATGTTGTGACCAGGCAACGCCACAACTTGCTTATCTTGATATTTACCAAGACGGGGGCCAAGAAATGCTGCTCCCATTAAAGCTGCCCAGCCACCTACGGAGTGAACCACCGTAGAACCGGCAAAATCCCAGAAGCCTCTGTCTGCTAGCCAACCAGTTCCCCAAATCCAGTGTCCGGTAATGGGGTAGAGAATACCTACAAGCAAGAGGCTAAAAATTAGGAAATCAACAAACTTAATTCGTTCGGCTACTGCACCAGAAACGATTGTTGCTGCTGTTCCAGCAAACACTAGCTGGAATAAAAACTTGGCAGCTAAAGGTACACCAGCCCAACTGATAGCACTGAAGACACCTTTATAGGCATCTCCAGTCGCTGGACTGTTATCTGCGCCTCCTAAGAAAAACCCATTCAATCCAATGAAGTCGTTGCCATCACCGAACATTAAGCCAAAACCGATTACCCAAAAGGCAATGGTGGATAGAGCAAATACAATCAAGTTTTTGGAAAGAACGTTGACAGCGTTTTTCTGGCGACAAAAGCCGGTTTCTAACATACCAAAACCAGCGTTCATGAAGAACACTAAAAAGGCTGCGATCGCAACCCACAGCGTATCAAGAGCAACTTTGAGTTCTGCTGTCGTTGGGCCTGCGGCTGGAGCTTGGGCAACTGCGGCACAACCCCAACCCAATACAATCAGACAAGCTAAAGGTAAGCAGGCTTGCCAACTGGGAGAGAGCCGCTTAATTGCTAGATTAAATCGCTTGACTTTTGAGTTGGTCTGTGAATCTACAGTGTAATTTCTTCGAGACAGACGCCTATTTTGTGTTTTTGATTTTTGTTTGTACATGGATTTCAACATCATCCTCCAAACCATCCTTGAAAAAGCGAAAAAACAGGTTAAGCAGAAAAAACTACCGTCCGCAGTTCAATCCAGGGTTTTTGATATTTTTCCTTTAGACCACTTATTTAAAAACCAGAAACTCAAATAACCTTAACAGGAGTTTAAGAAATTATTGGCACATCTGTAAATATTTTTCGTAGATATTCTTAAGTAATTATGATGTAATTTCTGAAACAGTCAAGTCTTCTTCACTTAATCTTTAATTTTTCAAAAACAAGTTGTACTTAAGTAATTACCACAGATTATTAATATTATATACGTAAAAAAGGTGCAACACAGTTACACAGTTACAGCCGATTTTTCCTCACACTAAGATTGTTACAGCAATATTGATGAAGTTTTATAGTAAGGCATTAACTACACCTCTTGGACAGATCAAACCTGCTTCTAACATGGCAAAGCCGATTTGCATAAAGAATACTAAAAAACCAGTGATTAGTACCCAGCTAGTATCAATGGAAGTTTAAAGTTTAGTTGTAGTTTCAGATAAAGACTCAACAGTGAGAGCTTTAGAGAAATTATGAAACTACTTCCTATCCCACCTTTGGTAAATTTATGCCTAGACGGATAAATTTGATTGATTGTCTATTTACTCAAACCAAAAAGCTGTATCAGCTAATACATTTTTTCGTTTTTTTGATGGCAATTAGCTCCTGATGCAACAAATAAAGCATCTATATCCTTTATGAGTAAGTATTTTCCGCTTTCAGGATAGGAAAGTTATGAAAATTATTAACTTTTTATACAAAAATTAAATTTTTTGTTACTTTAAAAGCTACGTTGAAGCCAGTAATTCTTCTTGAAACCGACCACTGAGTGTAATTCAGAAGCTACTATCAGATAAAATAACCGATAAATTGCCCGCAGCCTCTACCATCCAACACTTCTCGGGTTTTGGGGAAAAGAGAAACATCTATCGAAACTCACATACAAGCTTATAGCCTCAGTTAAATAGAATCGTAGGGGTAACAAACCTAATTTCCTTGAAAAAACCGGGTTTAGAGTACCTGTAATATGGGAGACTTGGCAATATTCCCTATAATTCAGATTCAAGATGAGTAACACAATTTCAGACATCGCAGTTAAGACCATCAACGGTGAGGATAAGCAATTAAACGACTACATCGGGAATGTACTCTTAATTGTGAATGTGGCTTCCTTCTGCGGTTATACTTCTCAATACAATGGGCTAGAAAACTTGAACCAGAAGTATAGGGAAGCAGGGTTACGGATTTTGGGTTTCCCCTGTAACGATTTTGGAGCGCAGGAACCAGGGAGCAATGAAGAAATTGTGCAATTTTGCACGAGTAAATATGGTGTTACCTTTGAACTATTCGATAAAGTTCATGCCAAAGGCTCGCAGCAGCATCCACTTTATGAGAGACTTACCCAAGCCGTTGAGCCAACGGGAACTGTTGCTTGGAACTTTGAAAAATTTTTAGTTAATAAACAAGGTGAAGTGATAGCTAGATTTAATAGTAGTGTCCAGCCAAATTCACCAGAAATAATTGCCATAATTGAGGAAGAATTAGCAAAATAGTCATTAGTCATTAAGTAAAAACTTCTGTCTTGTTGACTATTGACTGTTAGTTCTGGAGTGTTAAATTTATTTACGTCCAGTCCCTCAATTGAGAATATTGTCTCGATGAGTAGTTTAATTCATTTGTATCTAATTTGTCATGAACGTTGCAATAATTGGTTGTGGTTATGTTGGTTATAAAGTTGCTGAATATTGGCATAAAAAGGGAGATTTTGTTGTCAGTGTAACCACAACTTCTTCTGAGCGTGTCCCTACACTAAAAGCAGTATCCGAAAGAGTTGTAGTTACACGTGGTAATGACCTAGATAGTCTAAAATCATTTTTACATAATCAAGATGTTGTGCTCTTAAGTATTGGTGCAAAAAATGGGGAAGTTTATGAAGAAACTTATCTACAAACTGCCCAAACTTTAGTTTCATCTTTGCAGCAAATTCCGAGTATAAAACAATTAATATACACAGGGAGTTATGCAGTGTATGGTGACAGAAATGGTGTCTGGGTAGATGAAGAGACACCACTTGCACCCGCTAATTTAAATGCACAAATTCTCCGAAAAACAGAGGATGTGTTGCTATCAGCATCTAGCGAAAATCTCCGCGTTTGTATCTTTCGCTTAGGAGGGATTTATGGCCCTGGTAGAGAACTGTTGAAAATATTTAGCAGATATTCTAGTATGACCCGTGCTGGTGGGGATGATATCACAAATTGGATTCACTTAGATGATATTGTTGGTGCGATAGAATTTGCGCGTCACCGGCGTTTGCAAGGGATTTACAATCTGGTAGATGATGCACATCTCCCGAGTCGAGATTTGCTAGATAGCCTATTTGAAAAACATAATTTGCCCAAAGTTATATGGGATACTTCTATTAAGAGTACTCGCCCATATAATGCTTGGGTATCAAATGAAAAGCTTAAAGAAGCTGGATACGAGTTAATTCATCCACAGATAATTTTTTAGCAAGTATTAAAAACTAGGAAATATGCAACCATCTGCTGTAACTAACAAAACCAATTTGACAGCATCTCCTAGCCAGTTTTACAGTTGGCGAAATTATCGTTGCGCCTATGAAGTTCATCAACCAACTACCACAACATCTGAGGGTATTCCCTTACTTTTAATTCATCCTATTGGTGTCGGATTGTCGCGGCAATTTTGGCAGCGATTTTGTCGGGAATGGTATAATACAGGTCAGCGTAATTCAATTTACAACCCTGATTTATTAGGATGTGGCGAAAGTGATATGCCTCATGTGGCTTACACTCCTAATGATTGGGCAGAACAGTTGCAGTACTTTTTACAAACAGTAGTGCAAAAACCTGTCATTGTAGTAGTACAAGGTGCTTTATTGCCAGTTGCGATCGCATTAGTCCAAAAGCAATCAAACTTAATTGCCAAACTTGTACTTTCTGGGCCGCCAGCGTGGGCTTTGATGACAAATAAACCACCAGAATGGCAAGAAAAATTCCTTTGGAATGTGTTGGATTCACCTTTTGGCAGTGCTTTTTATCGCTATGCACGCACCCCAAAATTTTTACGTTCTTTTTCGACTCGTCAACTCTTTGCTTCTAAAAATGCTGTGGATGCAGAGTGGTTAAATACATTGCTTGCAGGTGCAGAAAATCCTGCTAGTCGCCATGCAGTGTTTTCTTTTTTAGCAGGGTTTTGGCGAGATGATTATACTAGTTTTATTGCCTCGATTCAGCAACCAACATTAGCGGTCATGGGGGAAACTGCATCAAGTATTAGCCAAGACAATAAAAAAGAAACGCCAGATGAACGCTTGACTCACTACATCACCCATCTGCCCCAAGGTCAAGGTATAAAAATAAATGGGCGTAATGTTTTACCCTATGAATCAACTGCTGAATTTGTAGCAGCGATCGCGACCTTTATCAAGGATAATTCAGAAGCCATGAGTCAGAATTCAGCATGAATTAGTGGAGTCTGACTGGGTAATGAATATTAGTTTAAAACCTTGCCCCATATAGGCGCAATGAAATTCAAATATTCTTCCGGTTATTACTCTATCACTTAAGAGCAAGACGCTGCGCGAACATGGGTAGAGCATTCTGAGTTCTGACTTCTGACTCCTGAATTCTGTTTTATTAATGAAATTTTTTAGCTGATTGATAGTTACATCATACAAGTCTTCCCATGATAGGTTATGACTGGAATTGATTACTCAAGACAAGCAAAATTATGTTTACCAATCGCCGAGGACAAAGAGTTCCTAATGTCACTTTTCATACTCGTCAGGATAACCAGTGGGTGGATGTGACAACCGATCAATTATTTGCTAATAAGACAGTGGTTGTCTTCTCGTTACCAGGTGCTTATACTCCCACTTGTTCATCAACTCATCTCCCTGGTTACAACGAATTGGCTGGGGTTTTCAAAGAAAATGGTGTCGATGACATTATCTGTATTTCTGTCAATGATCCCTTTGTGATGAACGAATGGGCAAAAGTTCAAGAGGCAGAAAGTATTACAGTAATTCCCGATGGTAACGGTGAATTTACTGAAGGCATGGGAATGCTGGTAGATAAATCAGACTTGGGGTTTGGTAAGCGATCGTGGCGCTACTCGATGCTGGTAAGAGATGGTGTAATCAACCAAATGTTTATTGAGCCAGACGAGCCAGGAGATCCCTTTAAGGTTTCCGATGCCGAGACAATGCTCAGATATATTAACCCCCAAGCAGTGAAGCCCGAAGTAGTTTCTCTGTTTACGAAAGTGGGTTGTCCTTTCTGTGCCCGTGCTAAGGCGATGCTCAAGGAACATGGTATCAACTACGAAGAAATTACCTTGGGTAAGGATATTACCACACGTTCGTTACGAGCAGTTGCAGGCGCGACAACAGTTCCCCAAGTATTTATCGATGGTAAATTAATTGGTGGTTCTGAGGCATTAGAAGCCTACTTCGCTGCTAAATAGGTTTTAGTTGACGCACACAGCCGTTACCCGTATCAACTTCAGGTGAAAGTCACAATATTTTGGACTATAGCCTGATTTGTGAAAATTGAAAGCCACAAATCCCCGACTTCTCAAAGAAGTCGGGGATTTTGTTTCTATTCAGTAATTAACAAATCTATATATGGATAGATGTATTTTTGCCCAGCTATTAACTAATTATCATATAAAATTGACTCGGATTGAATTTCCTTTTATTTAAAAGACAATATGTTTGCCAGAATCCGCCGAATTTTGAGTCAATTTTTTAGTAAATCAAGGACAATCAACAACGAACCGCTGAATAAAGTAAGTTTGATTGTCATTATTTTAATTGATATTTTTATCTTGATTAATGTTTTTACCGGGCTTGATGATATTAGCAGATGGCATATCAGCCCTACTGAGGCTTATCCATGTTATTCAGAGTGGCAAAATTACCGGACAAAAACTACTCAAGATAAAGACTATGAAATTGTTAAACTTTCATTGCCATATAACCCAAACAATCAATTCAGTTTTCAGCGAAACTATCAACAAGCTGAAGCAGGACATCTGGGAAAAGTTTCTACAACGTGCTTGCAATATGCCGGCTACAAAGATAAGATTAATAATCCTGAAAAGCAACAAATCATAAAAGTTATTGATCAAAGACAAGCGAAAATTAGTACGCTTGAACAAGCCAATAGCACTATTAAAACCCAATATGACTCAACGCTCTTAGAAAAAATTGCAGGTCAGGGGCGTGAACAATCAATTAATCAAGTTAGTGCTGAAAAAGCTAAACAGACGTTAGAACAAAATAATCGCCAAATTTCTACCCTTAAACAAGAAATTTATACTCTTAAAAATGAACTACTTGCCAAATCAGAAAGCATTAGTTTTATAGCCTTTCTTAAAGATGACAATCAATTTAGGGAAGTTGACAAAGGCTATCAGCAAGCATCATTTTGGTATCCAAGTATCCAGCTTGCTTTTCAGTCCCTCTTTCTTCTTCCGCTGATTCTCATTGCCTTATCAGTTCACAAGTTTGCCCAACAAAGAGGATATGGTCTGATATCGCTAATTAGTTGGCATTTGCTAATCATATTTTTTATCCCATTAATCGTTAAAATATTTGAATTCCTTCAAATAGGGGCAATATTTCAATTTCTCTTTAATATTATTAGCTCCCTTTTTGGTGGGTTACTTTTTTTAATAAATTATGCTTATATCTTGCTGATTCCAATTATTGGTTTTGGAATTATCCAGTTTTTTCAAAAAGTTGTCTTTAATACTAAAGTCCAGGCAGCTAGCAGAGTTCAAAAATCACGGTGTGTCAACTGTGCCAAGAAAATTCGATATTTTGATGCTTACTGTCCGCATTGTGGTTATTATCAAAACATTGAATGTCAAAACTGCCATAATCTTACTTATAAACATTTGCCGTACTGTAAACATTGTGGAACTTCCCAAGATTCCAGTCTTTTGTAATCAATTAAGTGATGAGAGTTTTAAAATAGTTGGCTCAGAAGAACACTATTGAGTTTGTGTACTCCTGCTGTCTCTTGTAACCTGTCTTCAGCATGAAGATATATCCCTTCCGCACGTCCTTTGACTACTCGCTACGCTATTGGTTTTGCGATCGCATGGAAAAGTTGGTGTTGTTAATCTCTGGTTCTACACCCATTTACCCTTAGTGATTGGGATTGCTGCTGCTGGAGTTGGCGTAGAACAAATTTTGTTGAGTAAGCCAACTTTAGCACTACCTGATTCCCAGCGATGGCTCATCTGTGGTTCAGTAGCATTATGCTCTCTAGCTGTCAGTATTCTCCACCGATTTGGGGTGATCCGTTATTGCCAAATTCGTTCCCAGTATAGGCTTGGGGGTGCAGTTGTGTTGCTAGCGATCGCTATCTTTGGCAAAGGTTTGTTACCTGTTGTAGTCATTGCCCTTGTAGCTGTAGTTTCTGCTGTCCAAGTTGTTCAAGATTTGTATCAGAGTCGTCCCACTACCCGTTTGGTTGACCCAGAAATTTAGTTTAGGGACTTCCAAAAAATATCTATTTGTAGGGGCGCACAGCTTACTGTGCGCCCCTACTCAATTCATAGTCGTCTATCAGAGGTAGCAGAACCAAAGGAGGAATGTCATCATTAGAAGATGTACCTTTAGGTATTTAAGTCAAGCAGGCGAAATATTTATTAATATTATAGTAGGCAGTGTAAATTCAACGGCAGGAGTCAGAAAAAATTCTTAGTGGCAGGTATTTCGGATTGATCATCAAGTTTCTCAACTACGGAACAAAAGCTCATGAAAGACCAGAAACCATCAGACTCTAAGCAATTCGTCGGAAATCTCAAGAACGGGATTTGGCTGTTTGGACTGTCATCCTGGGTATTTGGGATTACCGATCGCAGTATTGCTTCATTTGCAGATGGCTATCTATCAGCTTTAGACTTGACGCAACTATTCACTGCGGCTACATTCTTTGTGGCGTGGCTATTTTTGAAACCGGCATCCAGAGTTTAAAATCGGCGGCTGTTTGCGCTAGTACTGTCAAGATTCGGAAAGTTAGGGTATTGTCATCGGGCAAGTAAGCTCGTGGATTGTACTTATGATGGGTTCGGGAATTTTTCAACATCCAGACTTCTCAAATTGTTGCTAGATTGAATCTTTTTCCTTTTGAGGTGAGAGTTATAGCTTTTTTGATTTGGGTGTATCTAAAAAAATTTTCTAATTTTCCGGAATTGATTCTGCTTAGGTGGTAGTCTCTATCAGACAAGCGATTTATACTGAAACTCTATAACGAAACCTTCGGGGTATATAACCCCAAATTAAAAGCCCGGTCTTCATGACCGGGCTTTTATTCACAATTAGGAGTTAGGAATTCTTCTTAACTCCTAACTATTTATTAAATTAGGCAAACGCAGCAGTTGTCACATCGTTATTCGACAGAATTTCTTGCAACTCTTCAGCGTCTACTGTTTCTTTGTCAACCAGCATTTGCGCTATCTGATCTAGAATGTGACGGTTGCCTACCAATACTTCTTTAGCGCGTGTATAGGCTATATCCACAAGTTTACGAACTTCTTCATCAATGGCGGCGGCGGTTTCTTCAGAGAAATCACGCTCTGACATGATATCCCGTCCAAGGAACATGTTACCTTGCTGACGACCAAGGGCGACTGGGCCCAAGCGATCGCTCATGCCAAATCGGGTAATCATCTGACGCGCAACACGGGCTACTTGTTGTAAGTCGTTGGAAGCACCAGTGGTAACTTCTTCTTCACCAAAGATTAATTCTTCAGCAATCCGACCGCCCAAAGCCACAGCCATCTGATTTTCCAGATAAGCACGGCTGTATAAACCAGTGTCCATCCGGTCTTCGCTGGGGGTAAACCAAGTTAAACCACCTGCACGACCGCGAGGAATGATGCTAATCTTCTGCACAGGATCGTAGTCGGGCATTAAAGCACCAACTAAGGCGTGACCAGCTTCGTGATATGCCACCAAGGTTTTGCGCTTTTCGCTCATTACCCGGTCTTTCTTCTCTGGGCCAGCTAATACGCGATCAATTGCGTCGTTGATTTCATCCATCGAAATTTCAGTCAAATTCCGGCGGGCTGCCAGAATTGCGGCTTCATTCAGCAGGTTGGATAAATCTGCGCCAGTAAATCCAGGGGTACGACGGGCAATTTTATCCAAGTCCACATCTTTTGCCAAGGTCTTGCCACGGGCATGTACCTTGAGAATTTCGCTACGTCCGGCATAGTCGGGACGGTCTACCACAACTTGACGGTCAAAGCGGCCAGGACGCAATAGTGCTGCATCTAGGACATCAGGACGGTTGGTAGCGGCAATAATGATGATGCCAGTATTACCTTCAAAGCCGTCCATCTCTGTGAGTAACTGGTTGAGGGTTTGTTCCCGCTCATCGTTACCACCACCTAAACCTGCACCCCGTTGACGACCTACGGCGTCAATTTCATCGATGAAGACGATACAAGGAGCATTAGTCTTAGCTTGTTCAAATAAATCGCGGACGCGGGATGCACCCACACCTACGAACATTTCCACAAATTCTGAACCGGAGATTGAGAAGAAGGGTACACCAGCTTCACCAGCTACAGCACGAGCTAGGAGGGTTTTACCTGTACCAGGAGGGCCGACTAACAGCACACCTTTAGGAATTTTTGCACCAACGGCGGTAAAGCGATCGGCGTTTTTCAGAAAGTCTACGACTTCGTTTAATTCCAATTTGGCTTGGTCAATACCAGCTACATCGCCAAATGTCACCTGAGTTTGTGGTTCCATTTGCACTCTAGCTTTGGATTTGCCAAAGTTCATCGCTTGGCTGCCTGGACCACTTTGAGCGCGACGTAGCAAGAAGAATAAGCCAACTAAAAGCAATACAGGGAAAAATAAGCTGCTCAGTGCCTTAAACCAAAATCCTTCATCGGTTTGGGGCAATACAGAAATATCAACGCCTTTAGAAGTCAAAGTATTGATCAAGTCTGGATCGTTGACTAAGGTAACAATCCGTTTAGCGGGGTCATATTTGGGTGTAACTAGTGCTGTAGAGCGATCTGCACTCAAACTGACTTTTTCAACTCTGCCTTGTTGAACTTCTTGAATAAAGCGACTATATCGCCATGTCTCTCTACTTTGGGGTTGTTTGTCAAAAAATGCTGTTCCCAGCGCAATGACGACAATAAACAGCAGTGCGTACAGCCCTGCATTTCTCCATCTTTTATTCACTAAGGTCTATCCTCCGGTATTTTTCGCGCGGTCGCCTAGCGTCTCTGATCACAAAGGTGATTATTAAGAATTATGTTAACTTATCTTAAGATATAACAAATTTGGCGTGGCTGTCATGCTAAAAAAAGCTCCTTTATTAGCTGAAAACTTTGATGGTAGGGATTATATTGTAGCGACCCTGAAGGCTGATGAACGGTATGAATAGGAATAATCTCTACAACACTATTAGTGTAGGCGATCGCTTCAAATCTCTCGACTAACTCCACGCTCCAAGGTTCTTCCTGTATTGGCTGCTGGTGGTTTTGCAACCAATTTACAAGTTGCGATCGCCCAATTCCCGGCAAAATTCCGGCCTTTATTGGTGGCGTGTACCAACTGCGATCGCACCATCCCCAAAGGTTGCCTGTGCTGGTTTCTAGCCAATTTCCTTGAGCATCAACTAATATTGCTTCTTGAGCATCTGAGCTAGTTTTTGCCAACCAAGCACTCAAATAGTTTCCAGTTTTATGAGAGGGGAGAGAGCGAGAAAATTCTGAACTGGCAACAGCGCATAAAACACCATTATTTTGTTTTTCTGTCAAATCTGGGGGTAATAATCTGCCAGTTATCCATTCCCGGCCATCGGGAAAAAGGGTAATTCTGAGAACTGGGAAGTGTGCCAGAAGAATTTTAGCGCCTTGACGCAGACGGTTCCAATCGGGTTGCTGCCACCCAAAAGTTTGTAGTGAGAAAAGTAAGCGATCGCAGTGTGCCTGCCAATTAGTTAAATTATTATCTAACGAGTTCTGATAAACCCGCAATGTGGTAAAAACAGTTGCTCCATAAAGTAAACCCGGATCGTTAATGTTTAATTCTAGGGTTTGAGAGTGAATTAATTTACCTTTATACCAAAAAATATTATTTGTCACAACCAAATTGCTTATCACTACAATTCCATTGAAAAGTGATGACTTGTAATGCTCATACGCTGCATGAGATAAAACCTGTGGGCTGCAAATCGCTGAACACCAGAATCCAGACTCAGATGTTTACATTCATGATTTCTGGCATATTCAATTAGCCACTGAAATAATTGTTGACCGTAGCTGTGTGACCGTTTCAACTCATCAACAACTAAATCATTGATGTATAAAAACTTGCCCAGTGCTAAACAATTAGAAATGCGAAATCCAGCGATCGCTACAGCTTGCTTTTCTACTTCCAAGAATGCAAGTTGATATCCTTCTTTCATTTGATCTCGCAGTTGTTCTACAAACTTCTCCTGCTCCAGGTGAGGGCGCAACTGGGAAATAACAGGAAAACATCCTAATATTTGAAAGTCAGATTCTACCAATTTTATTGACATCAGTATTACCTTATTCAATCATGCATAAAAAATTTAAAACAAGTTGAGCGAATATAGTCCTTTACTACACTTGCAATAATTTAATCTTTAGGGGGAAATATAATTTTATTAGTACCCTCAGGAGTTGTAATTACTTTTCCTCCCAAAGCTTCAATTTCCCTAATTGCTCTTTTCTGAGTTCTCTCATCAACTCTATTATTTAAAACCATTGACCAAGTTCCAATTTGAGCATATTTACTCTGAGGATTTCGACTCAGAAATTCAGCAGTTTGTTGGGAAATCTTAGCGATAGTCTGACTCTCTGCATCTGAAAAGTTACTAGCCCAGTTTGCTGCCGTTGCAAAAGACTGTTGTGCAGCTTGAGCATTGCCTAAAAATAATAATTCATCAATTCCTTTATAACGCCACACGTAATAAGACTTTTCGGGAACTAATGGAGATAGTGATTTTAAGCCTTCCTCCGACAATGCGATCGCACGTTCTGGCATAGCAGCATACAATGAAGTACTGATAGAAAGACCACGATACGCTGCTAAAAATCGCGGGTCACGTTTTAGAATTACTTCAAAATATTCTGGACTTAAACTATAACCTGTTTTATCCCGAACTTCATCATCTCCAAAATATTGAAGAAAGCTGAGATATACCAAATCTGCAATAAAATTATCATAACCAAAACCAGGCATTTTTTCGAGGAAATCAAGACGAATATTTTCTGATTTTATTTCTTTTTCTAGGGTTTCTAAAGAAGCAGATTGTTTGCTATTTATCAGTTTTTGTAATTGGGGGAATTGAATTAATCCAACTCCTAAAATACACAGACAAATTATAAAAGGTGTAGCAATGGCTTTACGCGACAATAACATATTTTCCTTGTCTTCCCAAGCATAAGCAACTCATTGTATATAATATACTTCTTGTAAAATGACTCAGCTATAGAAATACAATTTGATTCCTTAAATACTCGTAGAGGCAGGGAATAGGGAATAGGGAATAGGGAATAGAGAACGGGTAACAGGTAAAAAGGAATAAAAGTGTACTGAGTTTTTTTCACGCAATCAAATATGAGTCCTACATATAATCATAGGAGCTTAAACAGGAGAGCATCCATCAGGGAGCTACTCTAGCCTTTAGCAATGACTAAAAGTGAACAACTTATCTTTCCTCTAGAGAAACCGAAAACAGGTATATCATCAAACTAAACATAAGATAGTAGTAAATTATACTTTTGTCTTCTAAGTATTCTAGGGTATAATTTATATTTGCTTATTTAGAGCATCTACTAAATTATTTTCTTTTTTTAAATGAAATTAGCTCTTTTAAAATCCTTTAACATTACTGAGTTTTGTTAAGTAGCGGTTGTAAAATTTGCAACATGATATAGAATAGTGTTTTGTCCGCAATTAGATATTTCAACTCTTTAATCTTATGCTAGATACTGTAGTTACGAACAACTTAGAAAATAATGGTCTATCCCCTCAAGCAAAAGATAGGAATTTTAAAACAATAGTTAATAATCTTAATGCTGATAAAAAAGGACTAGATGTTGACGAAATTATTGATGCTATTAAAACAGTAATCGTTGAAGTCATTGACTTAAAAATTACTACTTGGGTGACAGAGCCATCTGATCAGGCACAAAATGAGATAGAAACTCCCAAACCAGGCAATCGGATGTATACCCGAATTAATCTTGTTAATGGCGATATACAAAATGAAATTGGTAGTCAATTTACTGATAGCGGTCTCTATAAAGAAATCCGAGAATTTCATTTAACTCAAGTTAAAGACAGTCGAGAAATCATTCAAAAGAATATAGAAAGTGTGGAAAAGTTGTATGGGTTTTTCATGGAAATCGTGAAATATCGCAAAAAATCGGAACTTTAACTTTAAACGTTATTTGTTAATTACCCATTTAAACTAAAACAACAATAGCAATCTAGCCTAATCTTTAGGTTTATTTGCTTGTGCCTAGTAAATACAAAAAGACAGCAATAATTATCATAACTGATAAGAGGGTGACACTATGTCTAATAATATTCAAATTCAAGACCAAAATAGTATTCAGACTCAAAACCAAAATGCTGCTAAACCACAAGATATTGAAAACCGAGCTAGAGGCTTATTAAGCAATTTAGTATCGTCTGTACAGACATTAGTTGATGACATCACAGCCTTAGAAGTTAATACAATGGTTGTGAATAGGATTAATGCTTCAAAGTTTAATGCTTGGGAGGCATATCAAGAAATTTATTCTATACATGACCCAGATTACTTTAAAGCAAAAGGAATTCCAAAAGAGGGTTCTCAAGCTGAAGAACTACGTAAGCGTTATAGAAGTCTATTTGACCAAATTGAAAGAGAATATTTTTACCTTCTTCTTGAGGAAGGTTCAGGTTTTTATAATCCTCAAGATGATAGGATAAAACAATATCGTCAGAGGCTGGAATACGCGAAAAAATCTCAACCAAACTTAGTTGAAGCTGATCAAGAAAATATAAAGCTAGCTAAACCAATACTACCGGCTCCAACTCCCATCCTTGATGACAAAGATGAAAATAATCAAGAAGATTGGATTGCAAGTTTTAAAGAAATTCAAAGGCTTTTGGATAATGATAGATTTGTTCGTACCCTACGTAAAATGTCTGAACTTAAAGCTGCACTTGATAGTACTAACGTAACAAGTACCAACATTGATATAATCTATGCTCAAACTGTTATGCAGTTAGATGGAGATATTATCACTCGTTACAATAAAGACCTGTTTAGTTTATCTGAAGACGCTAAAAATCTAATCATTAATACACATAATCAAGGAGTGATTTCTGGAGAGAAACAGTGGCGTGGAACATTTAGTTTTTTAATTAGTTTGGTACAGAATATCGCAAATTTATCTCGATAATGAACGCCAATATAACCAAAACAAATAACCAAATCGATGTTGTACTCTCTGTATTGCTACAAGTGCCTCAAGGCGATCGCTTTGAACTTAAGGTTGAGGAATCACAATGTAGTTTTTAC
The DNA here is from genome assembly GCA_038259325.1 of Chroococcales cyanobacterium. Classification (GTDB taxonomy): domain Bacteria; phylum Cyanobacteriota; class Cyanobacteriia; order Cyanobacteriales; family Nostocaceae; genus Nostoc. The sequence continues at coordinate 26,251 of JBBSOX010000084.1, forward strand.
CTAAATGAGACAGTTGTACAACAGATTCAACAAGCACAAGAAAATGGTGTTTCTCTCTACATTCCACCAAAGATGATAATTCCTCTTTGGTACTACACCTGTTTTAGGAATAATGTTGTATTGGGAAAGCAAAAAGAAATTGCTGAAAAAGAAGTTAATTTTTTTTACGTTATTGTCATAGTCAATATTATTAAATTTTTTCTGAGTAAAACCGCACGGAGCAAAACAAGATTACAGTCTGGAATAATCTTTAATTCTTATTATAAGCAGGCTGAATTAGCTTCGGTTGCTTATGAAGATAAAGACATCATTTTACAAAGCACTATCCTTCTTCATGGTGATATATTCCACAAAATTAAGTGGGATTTTATCCAAAATTCTAACTATTCAACAATTGTCTCGGCTCATTATTGGCTGACTGAACAACTACTAAATTGCTTTCGGACTAAGTTAAATCTGCTAGTTTGGGAGTTAGCTTCGCTCTTTACTGCTACTTTAGTAGTCTACAATCTGTATCCAGCAAATGTAATAATATTAATATTTGCTTGGATAGGCTTCACTATACTATTTGCTACTACCCGCTATGTACTAGTAAATCAACTTCAAAGACGTACTTCCATCAACTCTAAATTTATAAATTGGTTGGCATGGACGCCGATTAGTCTAATTCCTAGCGTTGTTGTTGGTACTACTAGTAGCTTTAGTGATGTTGCTGCCTTCTTATTGCCGTTTATGTCACTGATTGCCCCAAAAATTGCCAAGTATATTTTAAGCTTTATAGGGCCACAAGTTGGGAAACTACTTATACGTCGATTCCTATCATTTTGAGTATATATTAAATATTTTTTAGCTAAATGCGTAAATACTGTTTTTACTGTTTCAAAAGCTGCCAACACTGCCCGGCGATCGCCCAATCTTCTTGAGTATGAATAACTAATACCCGCACTGCTGAATCGGGTGTGGCAATATCCTCATCCATAGGATGCTGCTGATTTTTCTCAAGGTCAAGTTTCAATCCCAAAAAGCCCAAGGCTTCACAGGCGGCTTGGCGAATTTCTGGAGAGTGTTCACCCACACCTGCTGTAAATACCAAAACATCTAATCCACCCAAACTGGTGAGCATTGCACCGATACCAGAACGCAGTCGATGCACATAGATATCCCACGCAAGTTGAGCGCGGGAATTACCTTGAGACATCGCTTCTCTCACTTCTCGCATATCGCTAGATACACCCGAAATTCCCTTTAACCCAGAAGCTTTATTTAATATATGATCCAACTTTTCGACGGAGTAATTGCAGTACTGCAATAAGTAAAATAAAATTCCCGGATCGACTGAACCAGAACGACTACCCATCATCAATCCTTCTAAGGGTGTGAATCCCATTGTGGTATCAATACTGCGACCGTTTTTAATCGCTGCTAAAGAGCAGCCGTTGCCCAAATGACACGTAATTAATCGTCCAGATGCAACATCTCGTCCGAGAATTTGGGCAGCACGTTGAGAGCAGTATTGGTGACTGATGCCATGAAACCCGTAGCGACGAATACCTTCCTCTACCCACTCATAGGGGCCGGGATAGATTGCTGCTGCATCGGGTAGAGTGGCATGAAATCCAGTGTCAAATACTGCTATTTGGGTGACATTTCCTAAAGTTTTTTCAATTGCTTCTATGCCTTCTAAAGCCGCTGGATTATGTGCTGGAGCAAGATTAGATAGACGAGCGATCGCTTTTTTAACATCTTCGGTAATTACCACACTATTTCGGTAATCCTGCCCGCCATGTACTATCCGATGCCCCACCACATCGATTTCTGACAACTGATCTATTACCTTGGTAGCACCATCACTAAGTGTATTGAGCATATAGTTGAGGTGTGCCTGTGGAGAATCACCAGATATTGATTCTTGCAGCGTTGCACCCATAGCAGTTTTTACTTCAATTTCTGCCACACCCCGATCTTGAACCCAGTTGATTTTCCCTTCCCAAAGGGGTTGGGCTGCTTGGGTGGGGAAAGCCTCATCTGCAATCTCATACAGGCAACTCTTCTGGCTGCTCGATCCGGCATTCAGCACCAATATCTTCATATAACAACATAAAAACATGATCTTCTCTGATCATGTCACTAAGTGTAGCCTCATACTTCTAGCCTATGGGCATAATGTACAGGCTCATTGCTGCTAGTTGGCAACGGTAGATTTCATTTATTAATTAAACTTTTTGCCATCTATCTAAGGCTAGATTTTACTTGTATAACTACGCGATCGCTAAATTTCCCCACTCCGCCCAAATGCCCTTTACTAATACTCATCCGCTTCAAGGTTTTGTTTCATCTCAGCACCGACGGCACGAGCAGCCGGATCTGAACTTTGTAGCAGCGTAGTTGATACATTATGCTGCTCAACTTGGCTTCGGTTTTGACTAAGCTTGTACTTACCTTCCAAGCGTGTAACAGTTATTTCAAATCCCACAATGCCATTCATCATACCTTCACGGAATCCGTCAGATAAACTGTGCCAATGCGATTTGTAATCAGCTTCGTAGGTGTCTATCATCTCGTTGATCATTTGGTTCATTGATTCTGGAGAGTCATTTAGCATGATTACTTTGGGAATACCATATGCGTGAACAGCAATATAGTTCCACGTCGGTACACTTTCATACCTTTCATATAGAACCCATTTGACATCTTAAGAAGAAACTGCAAGCCGCTTGAGCATCAGTCTGACAAAGCAGAGGTTGATCTTGGTCGTCGCATGAGACAACGTTCGCTCAAAGTTCTTCACTAAACTCTTACACCGCTCCATCCAA
>JBBSOX010000085.1:0-28923 GCA_038259325.1 Chroococcales cyanobacterium
AATTGCATACCCCGAAATAGCAATTGCATACCCCGAAATAGCAATTGCATACCCCGAAATAGCAATTGCATACCCCGAAATAACAAACGCGTTGGCGTAGCCCAACCCAGGCAAGGCATCGCCAAAATCACAAACGATAAATTGAATACGGGGCGATCGCTTAGAATAAAGCAAGTAATGAAAAATCAATTCATTGAGCTTCAGCAAATGCCTTCTTACTTGGTCAATTTACCTGTTCAACTACAGCAAGAAATAGAGCAATGGGCAACTAGCCAAGGAATTTCCCTCGATCAATTTATTTTGTGGGCAGTAGCAGAAAAAGTTGCCTCCCTTCGCCATCAACTGAACGACCCCTCCTTTCCCCTGATTAGCTATCGCATTGGAAGCAGTGGCCAAAAAGTTCCCGTTGTTAGTGGTACAGGAATTCGGGTGCAAACTCTAGCGATTGCTGCTCATAAGTGGGGCTGGTCTTGCGAACAAATTGTCCAACAGTATGGTATTACTGAAGCTCAGATCAATGACGCACTGGGTTTTTACACTGCCCATCGTACCGAGATTGATGAAACGATCGCTACAGAACAAGCGATTGAAACTGCTAGTGTCTAAACTCCTGCTGCATTTAGATGCAGACACCTCGCTTAAAGCGTTGCATACTGCTTTAGTTGCTCGTGGTCATGATGTGACTCGCACTCCCAATGAATGGATGCCAGAAGATGCTAGCGATGAAATGCAACTGCTGAAAACCACAGATAACGGACGGTGTATTTTTACCTTCAACATCAAAGATTTCTTGTCCTTGGTTATTCAGTATCCGCAGCACAGAGGCATTATTCTAGCGGCACAAAATAGTTGGAATTTGTCTGACCTCATTCAAGCATTGGATCGCTTGCTATCAGAAACTCAAGCAGAAGACTGGCCTGGGCAAATACGTTGGTTGAATCAATGGCGATGAGAATAGCGTATCAATTGAAAAACAGAACTTTGCGTTGGCGTAGCCCGCCGTAGGCATCGTTAAAATCAGGTTTTTATCTCTAACACCGAGCGTATTGGGATATTATGCAGGATAATAGAGATGGTTCAATTAGCGTGTCTAAATTTTCATGCAGTTTGACTGGGATGAGGCGAAAAATTTAGAGAATCTTCGCAAACATGAGATTGATTTCGCCGATGTTCCTGAGATGTTTGAAAGTCCAATGCTAATTGAGTTAGATGATCGTTTTGATTACGGAGAAGACCGTTGGTTCGGTATAGGTTTCCTCGGCAACGGTGTAGCCGTTGTAGTTTGGACAGAACGCAAAAATAATGTGATTCGGATCATTTCAGCACGAAGGGCAAATCGGTATGAGCGACAAAAACTTGAGAAATACCTCTCGTACTAACTGGACAGCATTGGAGTCAATGAATGATGAAGAAATTGACTACTCTGATATTCCACCATTGACAGAAGATTTTTTTCAGAAAGCTACTCTCCGAGTTCCCGCACCTCAAGCACAGCAATTGGTACAGATTGAGCCAGATATACTAGAGTGGTTTCAAGCTCAAAGCGGAGAATATAAAACTTTAATCAACTCTGTTTTACGTCGTTACATCAAAAACTGCGACGAACACAGAGCAGTGTAACAATTTAAAATTCAATATTACACCAGAACTTCCCCCCGATTAGATGACAATTTATATTGGGTGGGTGTTGCTTAATGTTTCTTCAAAAGCGTGATCGCCAAAATAACAAATGCGTTAGCGTAGCCCAACTCAGGCATCGCCAAATCTATAATTGCAAACACAAAAATAATAAATGCGAACCCCGAAATCATAAATGCGTTGGCGTAGCCCGCACTATTTTGTAGGATTGATGTCTGCGACGAGGAAGGCGATAAGCCTAACGGCATAGCTTCTCTACGAGAGGCTGCGCCAACGCTTACCGCAAAATCAATATATTGTCTGTTCACAAGTAAAAAATACTCATCCACGAGGTTCTTTCATTGTCATAAACACATCATTTTTGATGAAATTCTCCACTTTTCTGGAATTTAGGGCGTTGGTGTTGAATTTATCTTATGATCTAGTTGCATCTCACACCCTTACCCATGAATGAACAGCGTCAGCAAGCCTATCTCAACCTCATTCACAGCCTGTTGAATTCTCTTAGTAGTGAAGAAGCACAGATTTTGTCAGCAAATTACGATTTACTTGATGTTGGCTTCTTGCAAGCTATGGACACTGTAACAGAGGTGTTTTCGCAAAGAAAAAGTGAAAAAGCGGCGGCTAGGGCAAATCGGTTGATAAATTTGAGTAACCAAATAGCACAAGCTCTAAAAATTCCCCAATCAACTGAAACAGAAGGGGAAACAGAGAAATTAGATGCATATGTCGAATTTTTACAACAGGTACTACAAGCAACTGTAGAAAGTAACTTTGACGTGCAGGTAGTTTACTCCTTGCTTACAAATAATATAGATAAACTCGACGAGGTTTTGGCAGAAAGATTGCGCCAGTGGAGAACAAATAGAATTACAGAAGTGGCAACAGATGAGGAAAAATATCTACTAGCAATATCTATTTTCGTATTTAGCGATCTAATAGCACAGTTCCCCTTGGGTAATAAAGCTTGCAACATCGAAATTGCTATCGCTGGCTATGAAATAGCATTAACTGTATTTACCCACGAAGCTTTTCCTGAATATTGGGCACTAGCGCAAAATAATTTGGGAAATGCTTACCGTGAGAGAATAGTAGGCGACAAAGCAAATAACATCGAACAAAGTATTGCTTGCAGCCAAGCAGCTTTAACTTTTTTGACTCGTGAGGCTTTTCCCTATGAATGGGCGCTAACGCAAAATAATTTGGGACATGCTTATGGTGAGAGAATACATGGAGACAAAACAAATAACATTGAACAAAGTATCGCTGCATTCCAAGCTGCTTTAAAAGTTTATACTCGCGAAGCTTTTCCTAGAGATTGGGCAACGACACAAAATGGCTTGGGAATTGCTTACTTTGATAGAATACGTGGAGAAAAAGCCAAAAACATTGAGCAAAGCGTCACTGCTTATCAAGCAGCTTTAAGTATTTTAACTCATGAAGCTTTTCCCCATGAATGGGCAATGACACAAATGAATTTGGGAAATGCTTACCGCGAGAGAGTAGGTGGAGACAAGGCAAATAACATTGAACAAAGCATCACTGCTTATCAAGCAGCTTTAAGTATTTACACTCACGAAGCTTTTCCCCATGAATGGGCAATGACACAAATGAATTTGGGAAATGCTTATCGTGAAAGAATACTTGGTGACAAAGCGAACAAAATGGAGCAAAGTATCGCTGCATACCAAGCGGCTCTAAATATTTGTACTCATGAAGCTTTTCCCCAAGAGTGGGCACAAATCCAAATTGGATTGGGATCTGCTTATCGTGAAAGAATACTTGGAGACAAAGCCAATAATATCGAGCAAAGTATTGCTGCGTGCCAAGCTGTTTTAGAATTTTATACTCGCGAAGCTTTTCCCCAAGCATGGGCAGATACACAAAATATTTTGGGAAATGCTTATCGTGAAAGAATACTTGGAGACAAAGCCAATAATATCGAACAAAGCATCGCTGCATACCAAGCAGCTTTAAATATTCATACTCGTGAAGCTTTTCCTGAAAGTTGGGCGATGATACAAAATAATTTGGGAGCTGCTTATCGTGAGAGAATAGTAGGCGATAGAGCAAGCAACATAGAGCGAAACATCGCTGCATACCAAGCGGCTCTAAATATTTACACTCCTGAAGCTTTTCCTGAACGTTGGGCATGGACGCAAAATAACTTGGGACTTGCTTATCTTGAGAGGAAACTAGGGAATCAGGACGACAACATAGAGCGAAGCATTGCTGCATTCCAAGCCGCTTTAAGTGTTTATACTCGTGAAGTTTTTCCCCAAGAATGGGCACTAGCACAAAATAATTTGGGAATTGCCTACATTAAGAGAATACTAGGAGACGAAACCAACAACCTTGAACAAAGCATTGCTGCTCTTCAAGCTTCTTTAGAAGTTTATACTCGCAAAGCTTTTCCCCAATATTGGGCACGGAGTCAAGGTAATTTGGGAGTTGCCTACATTAACAGAATACTTGGAGACAAAGCCAATAATATTGAGTCAGGTATTGCTGCATACCAAGCTGCTTTAGAAGTTTATACTCGCGAAGCTTTTCCCCAAGAATGGGCACTAATGCAAGATCGGTTGGGAAATGCTTACCTTAAAAGAATACTGGGAGACAAAGCCAATAATATTGAGCAAGGTATTGCTGCATACCAAGCTGCTTTAGAAGTTTATACTCGTGAAACTTTTCCCGAAGAATGGGCACAAATGCAAGAACGATTGGGAAATACTTACTTTAACAGAATACAAGGAGACAAAGTAGAAAATACTCAATTTGCAATCACAGCTTACGAAGCAGCGATTAACGGTGCAGAATTTTTAAGAGAACAAATAATTTCTGGAGATACGACTAAACAGAAATTAGCAGAAGAATGGACATCCTCTTACATTGGCATCGTACGAGCTTACCTTGAATTGGGCGATTTCACCAAAGCAATAGAATACGCTGAACGCAGCAAAACCCGTAACTTAGTTGAACTTATCCTCAAACGTGACTCTAAAACCATTTTTCCACCAGATGTGTTCGCGCAATTAGAACAGCTACAAGACAAAATCACTACAGGACAAGATAAAATCCAAAATGCCACAGATGAAAATCATAAACTCTTAGCCGAGCATCTACAAAAACTAAGACAGCAGCGCAATGAATTGCAAGACAGATATTTGCCAGTTGCTTATGGCTTTAAGTTAGACAAGTTCCAAGCAACTTTAGATGAAAAGACTACGATTATCGAGTGGTACTTTACCCGTGCAGGCTTTGAAACTTTTATTATTACTCGTAATAGTATCCAATGGCTGGGCATATCTAAACTAGGTAACATAAAGTACGTAGCTAATTGGATAAAGGAGTACTTAAAGGCATATTATGAAGCTAAAATAGAGTGGATAAATAGTCTAGCCTTTCGCCTCAATAACTTTGCAGAAATCCTACAATTAGAAGAAATTTTCAAGCTAATATCCAAAAATTGCACCCGTCTTATCCTTATTCCTCATCTTTTCCTACATTTATTTCCCCTCCACACACTCCCCCTAAATGGCGGTGAATTATTATACGAAAGATTTCCCGATGGTGTAAGCTATGCTCCCAGCTTGCAAATCTTGCAACAATTACAAATGCGCGATCGCCCAGATTTTCAAAACCTATTTGCGATTCAAAACCCCACAGGCGATTTAAACTATACAGATTTAGAAGTACAAGTTATTCAACGCTACTTTAATACTTCCAACATCCTGAAAAAAACAGCAGCTACACTTACAGCAATTAATAATTCTGACTTAAATACTTATCACTGCGCTCACTTTAGCTGTCATGGATATTTTAACTTAATAAATCCTGGTAACTCAGCCCTAATTTTGGCAAATGCACCCGTAGCTGACACACTTCCAGAACCGAATACAGAACGCTATTTGAATTTACGGGCAGGCGAAAACTACGATTTAGACAAATGCCTTACCCTAGATAAAATCTTCAGTCTCAAATTAGAAAAATGTCGCCTCGTCACCCTTTCCGCGTGCGAAACTGGATTGATTGATTTTCAAAATACTAGCGATGAATATATTGGTTTACCTAGCGGTTTTCTGTTAGCTGGTAGTCAAGCTGTAGTTAGTAGTTTGTGGACTGTCAGCGATTTATCAACAGCGTTTTTGATGATGAAATTTTATGAAAACCTGCAAACAATAAATAGTGTCTCCTTAGCACTCAATCGAGCACAGCATTGGTTGCGAAATTTAACAACAGAAGAATTTGAAACACTATTAGTTAAATATCAGCCCCAAATTGAAGAGATTTTTGCTCAACTCCCAGAAGAAAAGCGTCCAGTAGAAAGAGCGATATTAAAAAAAACCTGCAAACGTAAACCCCACCCTTTTGCAGCGCCATTTTACTGGGCAGGATTTACAGCTACGGGGCTTTAGGATTCAGGTTTGGAAGTTTTACAAAACTGCTTCACGCCGATTTTGGCAACATAAATTACCACTGGAGTTGCCAAGGCCACGGGAATATTACCACTTGCTGCTAGAGTGGTGATCGCAGCTGTCAATACTCCCGTCATCAAGTCGTCAAATTCTTCCTGACAGATGATTTTGCTGAGTTTTTGGGCTAAATTGTCTAAATAATTTGAATCTCCTCTCAAGCTGACTTCTGTATCGGTTGTCTCAACAGCAATTAACTGTGCTGCTGCTTCCAGATTTCCTTTACACTCTTCTATGGCATCCAAAGCTGCTAAAGCCTCTGGACTATCCACCAACTGGCTGCGAAACTGACTAATTTCTTCTGGTGTAACGGTAATCATTTAAGAGTTTTAACTGGTAAATACACGAAGCATTCAGCAATTATACATTTAATGCCGAATTTAGAGATATGGCGCTGACATTACATCAACAGTAGAAGTAATTTTGGTGTGCGATGTCTACGACGGGCTACGCCTACGCGCATTTTCGACAATCAGAAAAATTCACGCTATTTCGGGTTAATATGCGATCGCTCTTTCAAATCAAAGCCTATAAATATCACTCAAACTCAGTTTCACAGAAAGCCTTTAACAGATCGATACAATTAGCGATCGCTCCTAAATGAGCAATTTCATATCCATGTGTATTTTGGGTAGGAAATGCCAAACACGCAGCACGCCCAACATGCCCAAATTTCATCGCAATCGAAGCATCGCTACCAAACCCGCTCAGAGTTGTTAACTGCACTGGGATATCGAGTTGCTTGGCACTATGGCGCAGTTGCCCATTTAGCCCCTCATCATATATCCCATAAGCATCTTGAGATAAAAGTACAGGACTTTCCCCATCTTTAACAGGATACTCCTCAGATAATGGACAAATTTCTAAAGCAATTAAAGCATCCAAAGGTTGATTTTGGGTGAAAAATAGCGCCCCAATTGCCCCCACTTCTTCTTTTGCTGAAGCTACTAAATAAACATCGACTACTGGCTGCTTCAGGTTTTCAGCCAAAGCTAACAGAATCGCAACAGAAGCTTTGTTATCCAAGGTGTAACCAGCAATATGATCCTTTAACCGAATTGGACGCTTGCGATGTTTGCCGATTACCATTCTAGTTCCCGGTCGAATGCCAGCTGCTTCTAATTCAGCAGATGTCAGCTTCGTTTCAATCCAGGCATTTTCCCACTTAACAGTAGTATCTTCCTGCTGCACTTTTTGGGGCGATTCGTGAGAAACATGGCGGGAACCAAAGCTAAGAATACCGCTAATCGTTTCGTTATCTCCGAGTAAATCGACAACGCCTTCGCCATAAACCCACGGGAAAGAACCGCCGAGTTTGCGGACTTCCACACGACCTTCATCACCAATATTCTTGACAATTGCGCCAATTTCGTCTTTATGTGCTGTGATGGCAATTGCTCGGTCTGGACTTTTCCCTGGAATCTTCGCAATAATATTATCGGCGCGATCGCACCACACTTCTACATCCAGCGCTGTAAATCGTTGCATCAACAACTGGTTAATCTCAGCTTCTACACCACTAGGAGAATGGTGCATAACTAATTCTTCAATAATTTGAAATAAGCGATCGTAATCCCACATCAATACAGTTAGTTTAGTTTTCAACTGTTGTATGAGACAATTGTGCATCAACAACCCGACCTACCGATACAAGTGCTAATCTTTTTTGTTGACGCTTCAGCACTCCTACCGCAGCAAAAGCACCAAGAGCTAAAATTCCCAAGTTTAGCGCAGGTTCAGGGACAGACTTAGCCTCAATCGCTGCTAGTGCAGTATCTGCTATCACCTTATGAGCAGCAGTCGTTGGGTGGAAATCGTCCCAGAGGAGAAACTTGTTGTTACCTGGTTCACATATATCTAACCTAGAGAGACAAGACTCAGCGACATTTGTAAAACCTAATGCACTTGTCTGATTAGATAAAGAAAAAGTATCAATAGGGATGATGTTGAGATTTGCATTTTGGCTCAAAGCGTTCACAGTTGTTGCTAAACCCAAGTTAAACTCATTAGTCGATTTACTGAGGGTTGCAGGGTTGCGATCGTCAATTGTAGCTGCTGGGATCTTTCCCAAATCTGACAAGTTAAACACCAAAATATTTTTTGCGCCGACTCCTACCAAAGTATTCAACGCCAGAGATATATTACTGATTGGCGTACTAGAGTCTTCGGCGTCGAGAAAAAAGAAATCATTTGCACCTCCCCACAATGTATAAAGTGCATCTGGGTTAGCAGTTTGATTATTTGCTTGCAGAGTTCCAGCAAAACCAAGGACTTGTTGGAGCACTCCCGGTAAATTTGGATTGGGGACAACAGCATTACCGAAACCAGAGCTAGCACCACCGAAAGCAAAGTTTATCCCTTGGGTAGGAGGTGTGGAAGGAATAGTACTTAATAAAGTAGGCTTTAACCCCAGCTGATCTCCGAGATAATCTATCCAGAGTGGCCCATCGGAAAAACGTCCTTCAAAATAAGGTGGACTTTGAGGGAACGTTCCCCCAGTAGCATTATATATATTGCCTGTATCAGAAAGACTATCGCCAAATACATAAAGCTGATCAAAACCAAAACTCGCAGCTGAGGCTTTGGTGGGCAACATGAAAGATAACAGAACAAATCCTGCTGCTACAGCTTGTTTTTTCATATTTTTTTTACCCGTGATATTTTTTAATTTGTTTATAAAGTAATGAAAGGGCGATAGTCTGACGACTTATCTTTTGACTTACTTCAAAATTAAGTACGCCTATTAAGTTAACTTACGTTGTTTTACTTAACTATGCACCAAAAATTCATTAAACACGGGTAAAAACGCTGAAAATACCTAGATTTACATTTTCTTGATAAAAAATAGTTATTTCACAAAGAAATGGCAAACTTTACCACCTTTTAGAAGGTAGTTGCTCACTTTTTTGCTACCGATAGACTAACCGCCTTTTATTTTCAAAGCTTCAGCAGCCGATACACCCTCACCCTGAGTGCCGAAATACCACAAAGCTATAGCAGCCTCAGCACGAGTTACTGGTTTTTTGGGTTGAAACAGAGTCGTATAACCAAACACCCGCCGAATATTCGATTGTTCGCCATTCTGATAATCAGCCAGCACTGCTCTTAAAGCCTTGGGGTCAATTCGCGCTGCATCTTGAAAACCCCAGGTTTGCTTGACCGCATCTAAGTTAGCAGAAGGTAAAGCTTGGCGAGTATCTAAGGGTAACTTCCACAGCAGCAACTGTTCCCGCGTTAGGGGTGCATCAGGACGAAACAAAACTACTGTAGAATCTCCAGACAAAGGACTGGGAATTAACCCAGCCTCGGCTAATCCCTGAATTGCTGGAAAATCAGGGTCTTTTGCAGACACATCACTAAAAACTGGTTGAGTGGTTTCTGATGCCAAGCGAATTTGTTTAGCTGGATTACTGGCATACATGGCATTATTCGCAGCAATTAGCCAACGGGCGTATTCCCGATGCGTAATGATTTTACCGGGTTCAAACTGGTTAGTTGTGGTAGTAGAGTTGCTCTTAGTTGCTTCTGGTTCTATAGACAAAACACCTAATGCAGCCAAGTCTTGGATGTGTTGCCGCCATTCTTGCGGTGCCTTATTCAGATCGTTGAATTCTTGAGATTCGGCTGTGGCTGTAGGAGTTGCTTGATTATTCGCCGTACTTGGTGGCTGTGCTGCCAAGTTCGCAGGTGGTACCGGGCCAATGAATTGGGAATCTCCTGGTTGAGGAAGGGTGTTAGTAGTTTCGTTAGGATTGTTAGTTGCGTTAGGTTGTGCCGTTGCAGTACTATTCGGTACGTACCCAATCAGTAATTCAGTGGCTGTTTGGGGTTGATTAGGTGTGGCGTTAGTAACTGATTTAGGCTGAATGGAAACCTGCAACAGCAAATCGTTACGACGTGCCTCATACGCACCTCCGGCATTATCAGTTGGCTGCTGCAAAATCTGCCAGTTATTTGTTTGAAACTGGCTGCTATAAAAGCTAGCAATAAAGTTGCTGGGGTCAGAACTTAACCAACGAGTTGAGACTCTGTTTTCTGAGCCGCTAGCAGGTGTAACTTCTTGTAGCTTGGCATTGGGATATAGTGGGATATCTTTGGGAAAATCAGATGGTAATTGCACTACTGATTCGTTTGGCTGTGCTTGTGGTAGGTTACTCTGAGATTCTCCAAAGACAACTGGATTGCTTTGCAGGTTAGGATCTGCCGCCAAAGATTGCTCAAGGTTTTTGGCGGATGGACTGTTAGCACAGGCTGTTAACGAAGTCAGTAGAACAGTCAAACTCAGAAAGACAGCTGGATGTTTACAGGGAAGCACAGGAAATCACAAATTGAGTTTCAATTCCTACCCTAGCGCAGACTGTTCATTAAATGGGATTGGCGATTAAGAAAACAGCAGGGAAGTAGAGGAGAATAGAATCTCACCTCTGGGTATTAGCCCCTCTGCTTCCTCTATCACCGAAAGACACTACCGACTCACTGCGTCCTCTTGGCAAGTGCCCTATTTGGTGAAGATGATGGATGATAGCTCAAAAAATTAGTAAACGGTAGCATAAGCTACCGTGTTGTCTTTGTTTTACAGCCATTAGGTTTGATAATTCCCATGCTTATTTATAGAGTTCCCTAAAATTATCGCAAACTAACATTTTTGGAAAAAAAAAATAGGAATAAAGCTGTAATGCTTGCTAGGCAGGAGTTTTATGATTTGGTTGATTAAAGCTTATTACTCCACGACAGGCATCATGGCAAGTTAGGGGAGTTCGTAACTGGCTACAAACTGATCAAAATTAATGTGGCAAACTACTAGTGGTCTGTCAAGGGCAAAGCCTACGCCAAGCAACTGAAGTGATAGACTAAGACTAAAGCCCCCCTTAGCCTCACCCAAAGAGGGGAATGGGTAAAGTTCGCTAACGCTGGCTTACAATCGATTCTGGAAATTATTCATCCGACGATGGTAAGCTGAATAAGGCAATAGCTGGAAAATGCCACTATTAAGCAATTCCAGGAACTTAGCGTAAGTTTGTGGTTCTTCGGGGCCGGGGTGATAGGCAAAGCAGTCAAGTGTCGCAGCAGTTTCGCTAGTATCTCTAAATTGATTTTCTAGGGAAAGTGCTACTTGTGCTGTAGTCAAGAGTTTCTTGGCAGCCTCGAAAGCAGTCAGTGCTTTCTCTAAAAGTGCGTAGTTTACCGCCGTAGGCATTGCCTCTCTGTTATCCAAGGCTTTCTTTGAGATAATCCATCCCCTGTTCTTCTGGGATAGGGTACTGGTTCTTTTAGGAAGGCTGGGTAGAGGGTGCGCTCCGCAAGTTATAGAGGCAGTACATAGTTAACTGTGATTATTTCCCTAATCCTACTAATGATTGGGTAAAGGCAAAAAAACACTTCATCAAATGCACTGGCGGTTGAGAAAGCCCTCTACAAACTTGGTCTGAACAGTTAACAGCTTCCTGATAGATTAGATACAATTAGCATCTGCGTTTGCTTGGGTGATCACTTATTCAAAGCAAGTAGTCAAATTGACATACCGTTCAACCTTTCAACTGCTAGCTCTGGCAAAAATTTTTGATTCAGGGCAAACTAAGACTTATATTCAAGGGACTTGGGTGTTTCTTAGAGATAAAGTTAACCAAAACAGGGCAAAAGGCTGAAAAAGATATGTCTGATGTCAAAAACGCAGAACTGATAGGAGTATTAAAAATCTAAAATAGATATTAAATTGAAATGAGTATAACCCGCCGCATTACATTCCGTCTTTATCCGTCGCCATCTCAAGCTAAAGCTTTGAGTTATTGGCGGCGTTTGCATAAGGATCTGTATAATGCGGCGATTACTAATAGAAAGAATCAATACAAGCGTTTCAAAAAGTCAGTTGATTATTATGAACAACAGAATTGCTTGCCAGAGTTTAAGGAGGTCTGGTACGAATACAAGCAATTAGGTAGTCATGCCCTACAAGCTACTTTAAAACGAGTAGACATGGCATTCGGGCGCTTCTTTAAAGGATTAGGAGGATACCCAAAATTTAAGTCAATAAGGCATTATTCTGGGTGGACATACCCATGTATTGCGGGTTGGAAGGCTTTAACTAATGGCAAAAACGGGCATTTAGAATTGTCGAATTTAGGCAAGATTCAAATGCGCGGTAGTGGAAGAACTTGGGGTAAGCCAACAACTTGTACAATAGTCAATCGTCAAGGTAATTGGTATGCGTCAATTACTGTCCAATGTGTTCCAGTGCGAGAGACAGGAGTCAATGCAATCGGTTTAGACTTTGGTTGCTTAACTGCCGTTTCTTGCTCGGATGGAACGGTAGTGGAGAATCCACGCTACTTGTCTGCGACACAAACCAAAATCAGGATTGCTTCTAAGTCCAAAAGACGCAAAACCAAACCGGATTTTAAAAAGAAAATTAAAGCATCAATCCGATGGAAAAAAGCTAGCAATAAAGTAGTTAAACTGCAACGCAAAGTTAGCGCACAGAGACAAGATTGGGTTCATAAAGTAGCGGCAGAGATAGTAAGCTCTAATAGCCTCGTTGCTACAGAAAAACTCAACATAAAAGCCATGACCCATAAGGCTAAATCTGGGAGTAAGCGTAAAGCTCAGAAAACTGGGCTTAATCGCTCCATTCTTGACGTGGGAATGGGTGTGCGAATCGTTGGCTAGAAACCAATCCTGTTATGGATTAGGGGGATTAGCCTCAAGGTACAGAACCTTGATAACTGAATGACCATGTAGGTGAGAGACAGTATCCTAGAACCCTCAAATCCTACCCCGTAGGTGCAACGGTGAAAGCATTACCCCCAGGTTCGAGACTAGCCATCAACGCCTGAAGCGGGGTGAAAAGGTGTTACTACTGACAGCCTAAGTTGGTAAGCACCGAGCAAAGTACCCATGAGTAAAGCCTCGGCTTAAAGATGCGTTTGAATCGTCGTTACCACGAACCAGCGAAATAAGGCTTAATGCGCTGGAGCCAAAAGGCAAAAGATAAAGGAGTTGGCAAGTACCCATTTGACCAATAAGCACTTCCAATAAACCCGGCGAATAGCATCACTCTATAAGTACACAGTATGGTCATTCGGAACGAGATAACCTCTCGTATGCTCTCAGGTGGTCGAATACCTGAGTAGGTGCTAACCGTATGCAGCGAGTAGGGGAGATTTAGTCAGAAGCGAATGTCTGGGGTAATGCCCAGAATATGCAGACAGACTTACGGTGATTTGGATGATAAAGTCCCAAGTAGTGAGTATATATGTCTAATACACAGTCTCAACAACTGATGGTGGAATGGCACTCTATTAACTGGCGCAAGCTAGAGCGTAGCGTGTATAAGCTCCAAAAGAGAATTTATCAAGCCTCTGCCCGTGGTGATGTGAAAGCATATCGCAGACTCCAAAAGACGCTGATGAAGTCATGGTCAGCAAGAGCCTTAGCGGTTCGTAGAGTCACCCAGGATAACCAGGGGAAAAAGACGGCTGGTATAGATGGCGTTAAATCGCTGACTCCAAAGCAACGTACAGAACTCACTGGTAATCTAAACCTGGGTTCAAAGGTTAGCCCAACTAGGCGGGTATGGATTCCTAAGCCTGGAACGGAAGAGAAGCGACCTTTGGGCATACCTACAATGAAAGACCGAGCCTTGCAAGCACTTGTCAAGCTGGCAATAGAGCCAGAATGGGAAGCGCGATTTGAGCCTAACTCATACGGGTTCAGAGCCGGACGCTCATGCCATGATGCGGTAGAGGCAATCTTTCTGGCAATCAAGCAAAAACCGAAATACGTTTTGGACGCTGACATTGCCAAATGCTTTGACCGCATCAACCAGGAAGCATTGCTAATAAAACTAAATACATCCCCCACCATCCGCCGACAAATTCGTGCATGGTTAAAAGCGGGGGTGATGGATGGAAAGCAACTGTTTCCAACATCTGAGGGTACGCCGCAGGGTGGGGTCATTTCCCCATTACTGGCAAATATTGCCCTTCACGGGATGGAATATCGGATTAAATCGGAATTCCCAAAACTTTACAAAAAGTCTAGGGAAACATGGTTTCACAAAAAGGGTATAGACTTCTATCCCCCAAACATAATCCGATACGCCGATGATTTCGTGATTCTTCACGAAGACCTAACCGTTGTCCAAAGATGTAAAGAGATTATCTCCGAATGGTTACAAGGCATGGGTTTGGAATTAAAGCCCAGTAAAACGAGACTCGCTCACACCCTCATACAGTATGAGCAAGAAAAACCAGGGTTTGAATTCCTTGGTTTTACGATACAACAATTTCCAACAGGAAAGTATCACTCAAAGCAGGGATTTAAGACAATCATCACCCCAAGCAAGCAGAAGCAAAAGGTACATTACGACCAAATCGCTAGGGTTATTGAAGCTCATAAGGCAGCACCGCAAGCGGCGCTAATCAGCCATTTAAACCCAATTATTAGGGGGTGGGCTAACTATTACGCGACTGTGGTAAGTAAGGTTGCTTACTCAGATATCGATGACCTCACGTACCAAAAGTTAAGCGCTTGGGCAAAACGCCGCCACCCCAAAAAGAACGGGAAATGGGTGTCAAAAAGGTATTGGCAATCCATAGGCGGTGATAACTGGGTATTCGCAACCAGGAAGGAAGGATTAACCCCACTTCGGTTACTTAATCATACCGACACTCCAATAGTGCGTCATGTGAAAGTTAAAGGCGAATCGTCACCATACGACGGAAACCTGGTTTACTGGAGTACAAGAACGGGTAACAACCCAGAAATGCCAACCAGAGTGTCAAAACTCTTGAAAAAGCAAAAAGGGAAGTGTACCCACTGTGAATTGTTTTTCCGTGAAGACGATGTGATGGAAGTTGATCATATCATCCCGAAATCGAAAGGTGGAAAGGCTGAGTATAGTAATTTACAACTACTTCACAGACATTGCCACGACACAAAGACAGCCAATGATGGCAGTCCTGGCACAAAATCCGGCTGCAATAGTGCCGAGCCTAAGCCCACCAGAAGACTTGAGAAAGTCGCGGATAAATGGGTAATGAGGTATGCGTGACAAGCACCAAAACATTGAGGAGCCGTGTGAAGCGAAAGGTTCATGCACGGTTTTGAAGACCAACGAGGTTGGTGACAACCTCGTTGAGTTTAATGCATTGAGAGCAGCAATTGAGTACAAATTGGCTGAAGCAGGTGGAATATTTGTGGAAGTTCCAACCCAAAAAGTTAAACCCAGCCAAACTTGTCCTCAATGCGGAAGTCAAAAGAAAAAAGAATTATCTGAGCGAATTCACAGTTGCTCCTGTGGGTTTACTTGTGACCGTGATGTAGCGGCCGCACAAGTTATGCTCAAGTGGAGCCAGTGCGGTCTTCTCTACGAGACGCTACGCGAAGGGGTTTCCCCAAGTGAAGCACCTGGCGTGGCAATGGGGTTAGGGACTAGCCTCAATAAACGTGGATTGGATAGCTCTACTTCTACTCACTGCGGTGGGTTTAAGCAACTATCCGAGATGAAGCGTCAGAAACCTCGTCCATCTTCTTAGATGGGCGGGGTAGTTCATGAAAAAACAACGACCATCGACAACCGTCAGTCTATTTTACTTTCTGTAAAGCGTCGCCGGGTTGTTACCAGTGCTGAAACACGATTACATGCAAGTTTCCCAGGATCAGCCTATTCATTCTGAGGCTCCACTCCAGCTGTTACTGTTTATCGATGGACGCCCAAAGTCCCGACAACAAGTGCAGCGAATCCGTGCTTACTTAAAAGAATTGCAGGCTGAGTATAGTTTTGAAATTCAAACTATCGATGTTGGACAACAACCTTACTTAGCAGAACACTTTAAATTGATAGCAACGCCAGCTTTAATCAAAATCCATCCAGAACCACAACAAGTTCTGGCTGGTAGTAATATAATAACGCAATTGAAAAACTGGTGGCCTCGCTGGCAAGCTGCTGTAGACGCCTACTTAAAGGTACAGGAAGACTTGCAAGAACGTATAGATGACAATACTAGGGCGATATCACCCAAATCCACTATCCGTTCTGTTGCTTTTTCTGCGGAACTCATCCGCCTCTCAGACGAAATCTTTCGCTTGAAACAGGAAAAAGATAACCTCCAAGAGCAGCTACAGTTTAAAGACCGAGTGATTGCTATGCTGGCGCACGATCTCCGCAATCCCCTAACTGCTGCCGCGATCGCAATCGAAACTCTCCAATCTAACTACAATTTAGATACAGGGCAATTTCAGCGCCTCAAGCCATCCATGACGGCGCATTTATTAAAACAAGCCCGCAATCAAACTAAGGTCATTGACCGGATGATTACTGACCTTTTAGAGGTAGGTCGTGGCAAAGATACAGAGTTTCCCATACTACCACAAAAGGTACAACTAGGTAAACTGTGCTTAGATGTACTAGAAGAATTGTGCGATCGCTACACCGCCAAATTCCAACAGGTAGAAACGGATATTCCTAATGACTTGCCTTATGTATATGCTGACCCAGAACGCATCCGTCAAGTGCTAGTGAATTTGTTGGATAATGCCATCAAATATACGCCAGAAGGTGGCAAGATTAGCATTGCCGGATTGCACCGCACTACTCAAAAAGTTCAGTTTAGTATTGGCGATACTGGGCCTGGTATTCCTGTAGAGAATCGCGATCGCATCTTTGAAAACCACTTCCGCCTGCAACGAGATGAAGGTACACAAGGTTACGGGATTGGCCTTTGTTTATGTCAACGCATCATCCTGGCACATTATGGTCAAATTTGGGTAGACTCTGCCCCCAATAACGGAGCATGGTTCCACTTCACACTGCCAGTTTACCCTTCCTAGAGATTAGTCAGCCCCTTTGGGGAAGTCAAAAATCAAAAGTCAAAAGTCAAAAATTTACCAAGCCCATACTTCTCTACGAGAGGCTACGCTCAGTAACCATAAATAAATTTACTTGCTCTGTACTTTTTATTTCTGGTTATTCACAAATGACAAATGACTAATGACAACTAAGAACTTGAAATAAAGCGATCGCGCCCCCCGGCCTTTGCTTGGTAGAGCGCTTTATCTGCCTGGACAATCAAATCTGAAGGTGAGGATTCCCAAGTGGGCACAACAGTAGCTACGCCGATACTAAGGGTAATATGCTGACTCACCGCAGACCCGTCATGAGGAATTTGCAAGCCTTTGATTCCCGCTTGTATCGCTGCGGCAACGTGAACTGCACCAGATGCAGGGGTATATGGCATAATCACAGCAAATTCTTCGCCACCATAACGCGCTACTAAATCCTGATGTTTTTGTGCCTTAAGGCTTAATAAAGCACCCACTTTTTGTAAACAGACATCCCCAGCAGGATGACCATATCTATCGTTATAAAATTTAAAATAGTCGATATCACACAAAATCATTGACAAAGGAGATTCCTCTTGTGCCAGATTAATCCACTGAGTATTGAGATAATCGTCAAAACGGCGAAGATTCGCTAACTCAGTTAAGCCATCTACATTGGCGAGGTGCTGCAAAGCTTGGTTTGCTGCCTCTAACTGTTTGTATACTTGCACTTGCTGTAGCAGTCGGCGCAACCGCTGGCGCAATACAGGCCAGTGAATTGGTTTAGTGACATAATCAGTCGCCCCTGCGTCAAAAGCCCGGTCTACGGATTCTTCATCATCCAAGCATGTGATCATCAATATGGGAGTGCGCTCCCATATCTTAGAGATCACAGTATTATTAAGTGTTGAGTCAGTATCAAAGGTTGCAAGGGCTGAGATTAAATTATTCCTGGCAATCTGGAGCAAGTGCTTACAGCAGGTAAAGCCATCCATTACAGGCATTACAGCATCTAGCAGAACGATATCTGGTTTGATAGTTTCGTAAGCATCTAAACATTGCTTACCATCATTGACCTCAACCACTCGATAACCTTCTTGTTCCATAGCTTTACGCAACAATACTCGGATAGTCTTGTCATCATCAGCCACTAGAATCAGTGGAGGTTGCTTAGAAACAGAAAATGGGCTTATGCCTGACATGAGTTGCCTTCCACTTGCGGGACTATCCTGAAAGGGGCTGTGCAACTCAATCGCATGGGAGCGATCGCTTTTTTAATCAATGCCAGGATTTGCGGCAAAGATGTGTCTGGCTTCCCAATCAACTGTTTTTTGACAATAGACTGCTCAATAACATTGAGCCAAGTAAGCGGTAGATAACTAAGTTGCATAGACAATCTATAATTGGAACACGAAGGCAATTCTTACCTTTTTGTTCGGCTATGGTTATGGGAGGAAATGTTACTTTTATATTTCCCCATTATTAAATTCAAATTGCAATTTTTTTGAAAATTACAAATCCACACCCTAATTATTTAGCCCTGTAGTTAGTTGAGAAACCTAAATATACAGGTTAAAACAATTGCCAAAGCTTGCTCCAAATATCGTTAAGACTAAATACTAATATCACTTCACTGAAATTCATTTAGCTATTTGGAAAGTGTAGCGGAGGTTTAGTATAATTACATAAGATTGAAATTAAACTTTGTGTAAAGAAAGCTTGATTCTTGAGACAGGGTTAGCGCGTCTCAAAGCCTATTGACAAGAAGACTTGCCCGATCAGCAATCAAGTTGGAAACAAAGTGGTACTATCCGAGCTAGGGTAAGATTTAATCCATCTAGGTGTAAGGTTCGAGTAATGTCAACCGGATTTGAGAACAAGAAAAGCAAAACCAAAGCATCTTTTGCACCCAGCATAGATAGCAAAGACATTACCACTAAATTTCAGGAATACTTCACACAAATAAAAGACCCCAGAGTGGAAAGGACAAGATATTAGTTGTTAGAGATAAGTAAGTCGGCGTTAAAAAATCAACCTATGTAACGGAATGTAAAGTTAACAAAGAGCTTATAAATGAATCGTTCCAGGATTTTTACAAAACTCAATATACCTTGGTTTTATCGTGCCGACTTACTTACTTGCCTTTTAGGGTTTACACCTGTTTCATAATTTTAGCGAATTGGTATTAGGTAATAAAAATGGTGCGTTAAGCAAAGCCATAACGCACCTTAGTGTTTATATGCTTAAGTAGGTCAACTCAACTGTTCAAACTTAAATTTCCCTTTAATGGACTTGTTAAAGTATTGACCTTTAGATGGGGCATTGTCTAAGTCATCCTTGACACTGGGAGGTACTTTGAAATACTCGTAAACACTTCCACTATCAAATTCAATAGTCAGCGTTTGAGTTTTTGGCTCATAGGTAAATTGCTTAATAACGCTGCCTTCAGGCTTGAGTAATGGGAAGGCGATCGCATCCCGAATACTGGCACAATCAGTTAATAACATTACCAACCGATCAATACCAATCCCTAAACCACCCGTAGGCGGCATACCGTATTCTAAAGCTGTCAAAAAGTCTTCATCTACACCTTGAGCTTCTAAGTCACCAGCAGCTTTTCTTTCAGCTTGGGCTTCTAGGCGTTCTCTTTGATCGATGGGATCTGTAAGTTCTGAGAAGCTATTCCCAGTTTCTCGCCCAACGATAAATAACTCAAATCTTTCCACCAAACCGTGTTGAGAACGGTGAGGTTTTGCTAGGGGCGAAATTTCTACAGGATAATCAATTACAAAAGTAGGTTGAATTAAATTAGCTTCTACTTTCTCTTCAAAAGCTAAATTCAGTAACTTACCAATTGATTTGGCTTCATCTACACCAGGAATACCAGCATTTTTACTTGCTGTTTTTGCTTCTTCCAAAGTTTGGAAAGAATTGAAATCCAAGCCTGTAAATTCTTTAACTAAATCGTGCATTGTCACTCGCCGCCAAGGTGGTGTTAAATCTATAGGTTCCCCTTGGTAGGTAATTTGCAAAGTGCCGAGTACATCTTGGGCGACAGTGGTAATAATCCCTTCTGTCAGCGCCATCATATCGTTGTAATCGGCGTAGGCTTGGTAAATTTCAATCGTGGTAAATTCGGGATTGTGTCGAGTCGAAATTCCCTCATTACGGAAAACCCGCCCTAATTCAAACACCTTTTCAAAACCACCCACAATCAACCGCTTGAGATGAAGTTCTGTGGCAATTCGCAGATACAACTCCATTTCTAAGGTGTTGTGGTAAGTGATAAATGGACGCGCATCAGCACCCCCAGTCTCACTTTGCAAAACTGGCGTTTCAATTTCGAGAAAGTCTCGCTGTTCCAAATAACGGCGAATCCCAGCAGTAATTTGAGCGCGACGGCGGAAAGTTTGTCGCACTTCTGGGTTAACAATCAAATCAACGTAGCGCTGACGGTAGCGCTTGGCAACATCCGTTAATCCATGCCACTTGTCGGGTAGGGGCAACAGGGATTTAGTCAGGATAGTATATTGTTTAACGTAGACAGATAACTCGCCCTTTTCAGTCCGTTTAATAGTACCTTTAACTCCCAGGATATCGCCTGCATCTGTGAGTTGTTTTAAATGATTGAAAGCATCAGCATCAATATCTGCCATGCTTTCTTGGATGCGATTTTTATCCAAATAAAGCTGAATTGTGCCAGTTTCATCTTGCAAAGTGAAAAAAGCCAGTTTACCAAAAACGCGACGCGCCATAATGCGTCCAGCGATCGCAACTTCTAAATCAACTTCTTCACCACTGGCTAAATCGGCAAACTGTTCTTGCAACTGCGCTGCATGATGGGTAGATTCCCAACGATAGGCGTAGGGATTAGTCCCTAGCTGCTTGAGTTGTTCTACTTTTTCCAGCCTTGCGGCTCGGATATCTTCTTCCGACATGGTAACGAACTAAATAGGGCAAGATTAATTATAGATGCTGCAAAAGTTGAGAGTAAGAGATATTTGCACTTTGCAGATGATAATATCGCCAAACCAAATACAATGACACAAACTAGAGTGCGCTTGTGGAATGTAGATGAATATCACCGGATGCTTGAGACGGGTATTATCACAGCCGATGAACGGGTAGAACTGATTGATGGGCAAGTTATCCCCATGAGTGCCAAAAATCCTCCACACGCAGCAACAACGCTGTGTGCGTCTGATTATCTCAAGCGGCTGCTAGCAGAAGTTGCCTTAGTTCGGGTGCAAGATCCGATTCAATTAAGCCAATACTCGGAACCTGAACCAGATATTGCCGTTGTCTGCATTGATGCGCGAAAGTACATTGATCATCATCCTGCGCCGAATGAAATCTTTTTACTCATTGAGGTAGCAGATCGGACGCTAGAAACAGATCGTAAACAGAAAGCGCCTCTTTATGCTAGGGCAGGAATTAGTGACTACTGGATTTTGGATGTGAATCAGCGTCAGGTTTATGTTTTCCGCAAACCAGGTTTTGAAGGCTACAATCTTGACTTTATTTTGCAGGAGGATGCAACGTTATCATTGATTGCATTTCCAAAAATTGAAATCCAAATTAGTCAACTGTTTCCCTAAGTTTGGCAATTCTAAGCTAATTTATCAGGCTTGTTCTAATTCCCTCCTTTCTAAGGAGGGTTAGGGAGGATCAAGCCTTCAACCAAGCGTATTGGGTAATAGTGGGTAAGATAGCTACAAGAAAAAGTGCGATCGCTTGATACTATTTTATCCAAAAGACTGTCATAGAAAATATGATTTATATCTTTTATGACAACGATTCAATAATCCAATGTACAAGTCAAACCTTTATTTATGGTCTATTGTTAGCGAATGCCTAGATGAAATTGCTTTCATTTTCAAGTTAGT
Organism: Chroococcales cyanobacterium; assembly: GCA_038259325.1. Lineage (GTDB taxonomy): Bacteria > Cyanobacteriota > Cyanobacteriia > Cyanobacteriales > Nostocaceae > Nostoc. The sequence continues at coordinate 21,815 of JBBSOX010000085.1, forward strand.
AAATTGCCCGATCGCCTTTATAACATCTTGCTGTTCTGGTTGCAAATGTAGTTTTTCTAGGGCTTGATTGATATTATTACCAGCCCGAAGATGGTGATTAAGTTCGGCACGTTGCGATGTGTTTAAGACTGCCTCAATTTCTCTGTTTCTTCTCTGACGCACAGCCTGGAGTTCTTGGCGTTGTAAGGGAGTCAGATTAATCTCCGACGAGGTGGAGTAGCTTGCAGTTTTGGTAGTTTGGGCGAAAATAACACCAGAAGTAGTACGGAATTGAACGGGTGCAGCTAAGGCAATTCCCGGCATGGAAAGGACAAGAGCTAGAATAGCAGCGAACACAGAAAGCCGTTTTGTCAAGTGAATTGCCATATTCAGAAATGCCTACATCTAATTTAATGCTGAGATATAGTTAAGCAATCTTCAAGTCTTTAATTTTGAATCTTGAATTTATCCACCCCCAAGAGGATGGTAGTTCAGCTAAAAAATATTATCCGCTTTAAGGGAATCCAAAAAAACTAGAATGGCAAACTTAACTGAATTATTTTTGCTAAAATCCAGACTCAAATTCAAGTTTTTACAAAATCATCACTTGATTGCTCATTTCTGTTAATCTGTCAATGCGTAAGTCCTGCAAGTAGCTCGTGATTTTATTTTAGAACACCTATCGCAGAAGTTGAGCTTGATTGCATAATATCAATTATCTGTCAATGTGTAAGTTCTAAATTTAAGTTCTGGAAATCCCTCAGACAAAGTATGTGCTAAAAGAGATATATATAGTGTATTAGACATCTCCAGAAATTAATTATGCGTTACCTGAAACCCTTGTAGAGACGTTGTATTGCAACGTCTCTACATTCATTTTCACTCCTATGTCTATTAGGCTATATAACTTCATTCAGAACTCAGAACTACTCAGACCTTTTCATTCTGTCGATTTCGCGTTGTAATTCTTCAATTTGACGGCGCAAAGTTTCTGTTTCATTCACGGAAGATTCTGCTGCAACATTTACTGAGCCGGAAGCAGGCGATCGCTGATAATTTCCTCGGCGAATTTGCTGGTATTCTTCAGATACTGCCCACGCCCGTAAGTAATGCAAGCGTTCCACCGGGAAAGGATGGGTCAACATCGTACCCTGAGCGCCATTGTACATTAAAAATTTATACACCTGATTTAGGCCATCTTCATCCAGTGCCTGATAATTTTCTGACTGCTTGATAAACTCTTGTAAACTACATTCATTGGCATATTTGTTAGTACCACCAGAGAGTTTCATCATCGTTGACATCACGGGATTCAAGTCATCCATCACCAGTAGCGCGGCGCGATCTGACGATAGCTCGGCTTTCCGCCGCCACTCAAAAAAGGCGTAAATCAAGCCTTGTGTGACAATATTACCGATGCCGAAGGTCAATTCTCCCAAGGCAGAAGCAGCATTCATCGCCCACATCGCCATTTGAATTAAAATAGTATGACCACATTTAATATGCCCCAGTTCATGGGCTAACACCACCCGAATCTCGGCTTCGTCTAGTAAGTCTAGTATCCCTGTATTTATGACTATGTAAGGATGCTCTTGCCCCAGCGCATAGCTATTTGCTTGGGGGTTTTGCGAGACAAACAGTGTCGGTTCTGGGTAAATGTCCAAATCTCGGACGCATTCCCGGAACATCTGGTAAATAGTGGAATATTGACGCGGCCCGACTTGGATGGTGTTACCCATTAGATAGACTAACTGAGGGCGTTCGTAGATAAATTCCACAAATTTACGAGCGATTAAATCAAATCCTGGTAAATTTCGTAAGGCTTGCTCGGCTTGGCGATCTAGTGGATGCCTGAAGGCTTCGCTGGAAATTCCTGTGTAAGTTGGCATAATTCAGGGTATTGGGTGATTAGTCATTGGTTATTGGTCATTAGTCATTAGCAAAGGACAAATGACAAAGGACAAATGACAACATAATAGAAATGGGGCAATTGGAAGTAAAAGTCACTTTGTATGGAATTAAAAGCGTGTGATTGAGGCAGAAGTTCATTTGTCATTACATAACTTTTTGCGATCGCAGGCAGGGTTCCCTTCCTGGCCCCATCATTTGACGATGGCACGGTTGGTAGCACGCGCCTTGCGCCTGGGACGTAGCGCCCTCATTCAAGTAGGGGCGGTTTGTGGCTATCAAGGGCGATATCGTACTAGTTTCGTAGCATCAGCCCTGATGTGGCATGGCCCTGTAATTATTGTTGCTCAAGAAGCGGTGCAGCAACTTCTGCTACGGGTAGAAATTCCCCGCCTACAGCAGTGGCTACCAGCCAACAAACCGATAAGGACGGGTGACGCTTGGCCTGGTGCTGAGTTCCAAGGGCTACTGTTGACCTCCCCAGAAGCCTGGTTAAAAGGACAATTTGCAGGTAGCGATCGCTTTCCCCAAGACATCCCCACAATTATTGATGGGGTAGATGATCTAGAAGATTGGGTGCGTCATCAACTTACCCAAGATATTCAACCCCATGATTGGGATCAACTCATACTAGCTTGTCCAAACCAAGCTGAGGCAATAAGCGAAGCACGGATACAACTTACACACGAACTTTTTCAGCATCCTGTCAATCCATATCAGTGCTACCTAATTTCCCAGCCAGAAATAGAAATCTTAAGCCGTCTCTATTTGACTTTAGATCAAGCTAACCTCCCAGATAATTGGAAACAATTCTGGCAACAATTTCAAGCCCTTGATGAAAATTTCCCCCTCCCTGCCCCCTCATCTCCCTCATCTCCCCCTGCCTCCCCTGCCCTCTTCTGGGCAACTATTGCCCATCGACAAGGTTTATTTTCTTTGCACTACGCCCCAATGGAATTGGGGAAAATACTCTCGCCCATTTGGCAGCGACAACCAGTAGTTTTAATTGGCAGCGCCATAGAACCGGAAACTGAGGCTCCTCTTTTCCGACAGCGCCTGGGTTTGGACGATTTAACTTGCCTGAAGTTCTCTTCGGATCAAGCAGAAGCAATTCAACTGTATGTACCTTATAAGTTGCCCCTACCTAACACACCAGAATTTCAAGCGGCATTTATTCACAAAGTCCGCACACTGGTTTGTTTAAGTGCTACAGCACCAGGATTAACGGTTGTTTTGGTAGGAGATGTACCACTCAAGTCTCAAGTGGCGACAATTCTGGCTTCAGAGTTTGGTTCGCGGGTGCAAGTAGAAAAAACTTGTTTAGATGAAAATGGTATTTTGATTAGCGGTTGGGAATTTTGGCGAGAAAATCAACGAGTCTTGCCTGCACCCCATCTGTTAATTATTGCTACTTTGCCTCTACCATCTTTAGAAAATCCCTTGGTAGCTGGTAGGGTAGCTCGTTATAAGCGATCGCATCAAGATTGGTTTCGTTTATATTTGTTGCCAGCTGCCTTGAATGAATTACAAAGAGCGATCGCTCCAGTCCGAGAAAGTCAAGGCATTGTTGCTTTACTTGATAGTCGTGTAGTTAATCGCAGCTACGGCGCTCAAATTCTCGCTGCCTTAAGTCCTCTGGCCCGAGTTAACTATCTTGACCCCAATCTGTTTTCTAACACTGGTGAAGAAAATTCAGCTTAGGTATTTGCAAAAAATAAATTATCCCAAATTATTTATAGATTTGTAGGGGCGCAAGGCCTTCATTGGTGTCAACTTAACGTAAAAGCCATGTCCCGCAAGGAACTGAAGTTCCTTGCTAATAGCCAAAGTCATCTAAAGATGACTAAATAATCCGAAAAATCTTTAGTCTACTTTAGTAGACTTTAGCTATTAGCCTAGAACTTTAGTTCGAGGCGGACAAGGAACCTAACAGTGAAGCTACTTTTAGCTTAAGTTGACACCAATGGCAAGGCCTTGCGCCCCTACAAATCTGTTAATTACCTCTCAACAAAGGCAATCGCCTCTACAACTTTGGGAATACTGAAATTAAGTACCCTAAAGGAGTATTAAAAATGGCAGAAAATCGCGTCAGTGCCAGCATAACCCCAGCAGACAAGCAAGCAGTCATGCAGGCGATCGCTACTATTAAAGAAAAGTTACCATTTTTGGTTGATTTAACCCCCGAAGAACGGCGAACAATGCTGAAGATGGGAGATAAAAGTCGGGCTTTTGTAAGCAAAGCCTTAGAAGTGGCGACACAGAACCCTAACTTTTTGCCTCGTTATTTTGATTTAGAAGAGATGCGCCGAGATTTGGAAATATACGAGGACTTGTATCCGGTGCTGTTGTCTCTAACGCAACTGCAAGAATTAGTGGATGATACTTGTATAGCTGCTGCTAGTGAAGCTTATGCAGCAGCATTAGCAGTTTATAGCTATGCCAAAGCTAGCGGTGATGTCGCAGGTTTAGATGCAGTAATTGATGAGATGGGACGCAGGTTTAACCGTCGTTCTAAGAAAAAGCCATCCGAAGTCCCAGTTAGCTAAACCTTAAAATAGGCAACTATACCAGTTGTCAACTTGGTAAAATACACATCATTTGTAGGGGCATAACAATGTTATGCCCTTTTCGCGTTTTGTATCCAAAGATTTTTTAAACTTGCAGAGGGAGGTTTTGTTTGTATAGTTACGATTTTTATAGCGCATCTCGTTTATCTAAAATACACTTTGACCTCTCCCCTACAAGGCTAGGGTGTATGCACAAGTCGAGTTACCCCCCCGAATCCCCCCCGGGGGCGGGGGGGCCCCCGCAAATAGGTACCGCCCCCGTCCCCGGGGGGGGGGTGGGGGGGGGCCCCACGTTGAGCCTCAGAAGGTCAACATCGAGCCTCAGAAGGTCAACGTCGAGCCTCAAAAGGTCAACGTCGAGCCTCAAAAGGTCAACGTCAAGCCTCAGAAGGTCAACGTCGAGCCTCAGAAGGTCAACATCGAGCCTCAGAAGGTCAACGTCGAGCCTCAAAAGGTCAACATTGAGCCTCAAAAGGTCAACATCGAGCCTCAGAAGGTCAACATCGAGCCTCAGAAGGTCAACGTCGAGGTAAAATCAAGGTTATACGTAACGAATTACATAAAAAAAGTTTGTTCAATTCCGAAATACAGTATCTATATTTAGTAGTTATTCTGCAAGCATTAATACCTCAAAATTGAATCTTGTAATGAACCCGCAAAACAAGCCCAAGAGTCTACAAGATATTCTTAAGCAACGTCAACAATCAGGTTTTGTGGGTCGTGAAGACCAAGTAAACCAATTTCGCCAAAATCTAGCATTACCCCCAGAAGACGATCGCCGTCGTTTTCTGTATAACGTTTGGGGTCAAGGCGGAGTTGGTAAAAGTACCCTGCTGCGACAGTTTCGTAAAATTGCTGACGAAGCAAAAATTATTTCGGCTTACATCGATGAAGCTGAAAAAACTATACCAGAAGTTATGGGTCGTCTAGCTGAGGATTTAGAACGGCAAGGTCATAAACTAACGCACTTTACAGAACGCTACAAAGTTTACCGTCAGAAGCGCCAAGAATTAGAAACCGATCCAGAAGCTCCTCAAGGCTTTTCCGCTTTTGTCGGAAAGACTATGGTAAAAACTGGTGTGCGTCTAGCGCGTCGAGTTCCCGTTGGCGGTGCTGTATTTGATTTTGTAGATGAGGATGCTTTCGCTACCCAAGCCGGAGAATGGGCTTCTTATGTTGCAAAGAAAATAACAAATAAAGACGAGGTGCGTTTAGTTCAAGAACCTGAAGAAGTTCTGACCCCGTTATTTTTGCAAGATATTTTTAAAATTGCTGAGAAAACTGGTGTTGTTCTGTTTTTAGATACCTATGAACGCACCGGAGAATTCCTAGATAACTGGCTACGGGAAATTTTGAAGGGTCGCCACGGTGAAGTATCTCTCAATATATTGATAACTATCGCCGGTCGGCATGAATTAGATAAAAATCATTGGGCATCTTATGAGGGGTTAATAGCTCGTTTCCCTCTAGAACCCTTTACAGAAGAAGAAGCCCAACAATATCTCACTCGCAAAGGCATTACGGACAATCGCATTGTTGAAGTGATTTTGCGCCTTTCTGGAAACTTACCCCTGCTAGTGGGAATGCTAGCAGATACTCATCCCAATGACCCCAACCAGGTAATTGAACCTAGCAGCAGTGCTGTAGAACGCTTTTTAAAATGGGTTGATGACCCCAAACGGCAACAAGTGGCGCTTGATGCTGCCATTCCTCGATGCTTGAATCGAGATGTTATAGCCAAGTTGAGAGGAGAAGAAGAAGCTGATGAGCTATTTACTTGGCTAAAAGAAACATCCTTTGTTAATGAACGTACCGATGGCTGGGCTTATCATGATGTCGTCAAAACCCAAATGTTACGCCACAAGCGCCTTTCATCACCGCAAGGTTGGGCTGAAATACATGGTAAGTTGGCACAATATTATGACAGCTTGCGGAACGATCTGCAATTGGACGAAGAGAATAAACAGCGCGATCCTAGCTGGCAAAGTCACACATTAAATGTGTTGTACCACAACTTATGTCAGTCACCGCAAAAGAATTTATCTGTAGCTCTCAATGAATTTCTCGCTGCACTCAAAAATCAACGCAAATTTGCCCAACAATATGCAGAAACCATGCTTCAGGCTGGTAAAGATGTCGATTCCTCTGAAGTTCAGCGTTGGGGTGAGCAACTAGGGAATGGGTTAAAAGCTTATGAGGAGGACGTTTATCAAGTTACGTTGGAAATGTTTACCGCAGTCTTACAAAATTCTGGGATTGAGCTTAAATGGCAACCAATTGCTTTAGGTTGGCGCGGTGTAACTTACCGCTTAATGGAGCGTTACCCAAAAGCCCTAGAAGATTTTAACCGCGCTATTGAACTTGACCCCAAATATGACTGGGCGATCGCACATCGCGGTGTAACTTACCGCTTAATGAAGCAATACGCGGAAGCCCTAGAAGACTTTGACCGCGCCATTGAACTTAACCCCAAATCTGACTTGGCGATCGCAAGTCGCGGTGTAACTTACCGCTTAATGAAGCAATACGCGGAAGCCCTAGAAGACTTTGACCACGCCATTGAACTTAATCCCAAATCTGACTGGGCGATCGCAAGTCGCGGTGAAACTTACCGCTCAATGAAGCAATACGCGGAAGCCCTAGAAGACTTTGACC
>JBBSOX010000086.1:0-27148 GCA_038259325.1 Chroococcales cyanobacterium
CATGATTGTTTTTATTTGGGACAGTCGCAAATTCCTCATATAAATCGCTTTCTCGATCGGCGATATGAGTCACCACTTTGGCATCACCAGCACTTAAACATTGCTGAGTATCCGTTGCCGAACGCAGCCACTTATATGATTTCTTCTCAAATATCGGCAATTTCTGGTACTTTCGTTCGTGCTTATCCGCATGGTTGATGTCTCTAGGGGGGATCGAATTATATGCAGCTTCATAAAAAATTGGTATCAGCACTTGCAACTTTTTATTTCCGTCGCTTTGGCATAGGACGCATCGCTTCACGACCCAACATAAACATTCCCGTAACACCCAAACTGACAAACCAAACATATTGATACCAGTATTGCCGAATCTGCTCACCAGTACTGAGTTCTGGACGCAACGTGTTTAAGTATAACAACAGCACTAATATCATCAACGCCCCAAAACCAACAAAGCTTAAGCCAACACAAATTCGTGCAGGTCGCAGTTCAAAATCATTAATAGTGTCTAAGTCAATTTCTGCCAGTTCTTTAAAGGTGTCATCTGCCAAAGATGAGGTTACTTGGAATTTATTGCTCAGTTTTGGCGGTAAAATCGGCACCAATGTTGCTACGGTTGGGCGGCGTAGCAAAGCCTCAGTATCTCGTAGCAATTCCAGTGGCTTACGGCTAGTAGTTGGTTGAGCAAACTCTATGTTGTCTGTGGGAGTTGGGGCATTGGCTTTGCTTTCAAAATCCATAGCAAGCTTCAGAAGAACCAGGATATACATAGCCTAGCGAATCAGGAGACAAATACGCCAAATTAAGTTCATTCCATTTCCTAAAAGGGGGTGGTATTTCGCGTTGACTGCTAACTGTTAACCGTCAACGGCATCAGGGCGTCTCTCATCCCATCTCTAGAATATTGGGTTTTCCCGACGCCTTTTTATAATTATGAATTATTAATCACTCGTCCATCTCTTTTAATGTAGCTAATGCCGACGGAGATAAGCGGCTCAGATAGCGGAATATCCAGTATTTAAAGATAGTGTTTAAAATTACAGGGAATGTTGCGATAAATAAAAATATTCCATTTCTACTGGCTGGCAAACCTAAATGTCCTGCCAACCCTTCAAGAATAACCTCCCACCCATGTGGTGAGTGAAACCCTACGAATATGTCTGTAAAAAGAATAATTAAAAAAGCCTTAGCACTATCGCTGAGTCCAGAGGCAATCTTATCCATAAAAGACTTTACAATTACAATTTCTCTTTTGCTGATAACGATGATTATGCTGAAAGAAATTAGTGAAATTACATCTGCAAAAACATTGCTAATATCGTTAATGCTTTGAATATGAAATCTTTCAGCTATCTCAATTGCTTTATGTTGAATTTTTTCTGTTATTGCATTTGAAGAAATCGGTGGCCCTTGATTGAGTAAATATTCAAATTTCAGTTCTGCTTGAAAATTATATAATTCATGGAGAGCTTCTTTTTCCATATCAGAATTGATAAAAACTTGTGACGGATTATCTCCTCTATTTCTTTCTAATATGGGAATTACTAAGAAGTGTTTAGATAAAGGCTGAGTTAGAACAGGTATGATAATTAGAACTGTTAAAAATTTCAGAGCAATTCTTGTCTTATTACGAGAAATTCGGTAATTTCTCATAAATTCTTCTTCTGCCTGCGGGACAAAATCTGCTTTAGTTGTATTAACCGTTTTGCCAATAGATCTCGGAAAAGCTCCAGCACTTTGAGATGGAGGTGTTGTTTGAATATTATTAATATTAGATGACTCTGGCTGTTTGTTTATTTCACTCTGGTTATTTTGTAGTGGTTGAGAATTTGATTCAAACGCGCTATTATTAATTAGTTCATCTTTTATAGCGTACTTCTCTACAACTTCATCAATAATTTTCAATTTTTCTAACAATACAGAATTAGAGAGATTAAAAATTCTGCGACTAAGGCGGAACTCTATAAGTCTTACTTTGATAGTACTTAAATTCTTATCTAAATATCCTTGCCAATAAGACATCACATTTTCAGTATAATTTACTGATTGTGAAGATATTTTCTTGCCGTTAAAATGTTCTATCTCAATGTTTTTAATTCTCTGAGCAGCTTGTTGAGCTTCTAAGAGTGCCCTTTCTGGCGTATCTAAAAACCAAACGTTAAGCGATCGCAAATATTCTTTGAAATTTCGGCGAAGTAAATTTGCTGTTTTGGCAAATGAATTTTTCATTATATTTGGATCTCTATATAATGTGTATTATAGTTATATAATTATTAAAAACGAGTAATATCTAGTTTAAAATATTATTAATCATTGTTCAACATATATTAGATAAATCTATTGTTTCAAGTGTACACGTTGCAGAGGATTAGGGATAGATAAGGTGCGATTTTCTATGATTTAAATCGACTCGGTTCGCCATCGTCAGTAAATAATTTTGCACCCTTAATTTTATAAATCTAGGTGTGAAAGGTAAGTTTACCACTGTGCAGTTTAGAGCGAATTAAATTGTATCAATAGTGTGACACGAATTAAAATTCCACTTTACAGCTTGATGACTCGGCATGTTAAGTTTTTTAGCCTTATTTAGAAAAATTGTCAAAAAACTAAAATAGATATATCTTGGGGTGTTTCAGTCAGCTTGTCTAACAAGTGGAGTTTGAGGCTTTTTGATGCGAAATAAAGTATCCTGATCCTGTCCTTTGTTAAAAACTCGTCTTATGATGATCTGATGCTAGATCAGCAAAAAATCTAAGTTGGTAACAACAGTAAGCAAAAATTGGAACCAGAATTTATTGGCAATATGAAACTCAGTCTGTGCATGATTGTGAAAAATGAAGCAGCAACACTGCCTAAATGCCTGAGCAGTGTCAGAAAAGTAGTGGATGAAATGGTAGTCTTAGATACAGGCTCAATTGATCGCACTCCCAATATTGCCCAACAACTCGGTGCAAAAGTCCATCATTTTAAATGGTGTAATGACTTTAGCGCTGCCCGCAATGCAGCTCTAAAATATGTCACTGGAGATTGGATTCTGGTATTAGATGCTGATGAAACACTGACACCAGCAATTGTACCGCAGTTGCGAGAGGCGATCGCAAGAGACGAATACCTCCTCATCAACCTTGTCCGCCATGAAGTTGGCGCAGAACAATCTCCTTATTCTTTGGTTTCCAGGCTGTTCCGCAATCATCCAGATATTCGCTTTGACCGTCCTTATCATGCCTTAGTGGATGATAGCGTGTCAGAAATTTTAACTAAAGAACCTCATTGGCAAGTGGGTTATCTACCAGGAGTGGCACTTTCACACGTAGGATATCAAAAAAGTGCGATCGCTCAAAATAACAAATATGCTAAAGCAGCTACAGCGATGGAAGGGTTTCTTGCTACTCATCCTGATGACCCCTATGTTTGCAGTAAATTAGGGGCATTATATGTGGAAACTGGAAAAATTTCCCAAGGTATGGAGTTACTGAGACGAGGAATTAGCACTGCTGAAGAAAACTACGATATTTTATATGAACTCCACTATCATTTAGGCATTGCTTACAGTCGGTTGCAAAAATCCCCACAGGCTATTTCTCACTATAAAACTGCCATCAAATTGCCAATTTACCCCATGCTCAAATTAGGAGCATACAACAACTTGGGTAACTTACTCAAAGCAGCAGGAGATTTCAACGGTGCGAAAACTGCTTATGCCGCAACTTTGAAGATTGACCCTACTTTTGTTGTTGGACATTATAACTTGGCGATGATATTTAAGGCTTTGGGTTTATTTACAGATGCGATCGCATATTATCAAAATGCAATTGCCTTAAATCCCAACTATGCCGAAGCCTATCAAAATTTAGCGGTAGTATTGCTTAAAGCTGGCAATCATCAAGATAGTTTAACAGCTTTTAGAAAAGCGATCGCTCTTCATGAAAGGTATAATCCCGAAGAGGCTAAAAGACTACGCCAGGGGTTGCGGGAGATGGAGTTGATGTAGATGTGCGGTGACATTGGACAACAGAACATAAAGAATACGATAACGTAGATGCAACAAGTATTTGAGACAGTGATACCTATGCTTGAAACCTGTCCAATCCGCACCGAAGCTGATTATCATGCTGCGCTTGATGAAATTGAAAGATTGTTTGATGCAGAACTAAATACACCAGAGTCTGACCGATTAGAAGTTTTAACTACGCTGGTGGAAGCATACGAGCAAAGGCATTACCCAATCGAAGCACCAGATCCTATTGAAGCAATCTTATATTATCTCGAATCTCGTGGATTGTCTGTAAATGAATTAGAGCCTGTTATCGGCAGTAAAGCAGAAATTGCCGACATTTTGCATCGCAAGCAGGCGCTAACCTTGGAGATGATTCGAGGATTGCATCAACAATTGGGAATTCCGGTACAGATTGATTTTGATTCAACCATACCCTTTGATGCAAGATTCAGCTTGATGGTGCTGGAATTAATTGACATTAACTAAGCCCAAAACCCTTTTGACGTTTTTGCTCCCACCATTCATCTGAAACTTCAAGCTTAGAACTCGGAACTACTAGCTCGGAACATGAAACTTCAAGCTTGGAACTCGAAACTTGAGCTTCAAAACTCGGAACTTGAGCTTCAGAACTCGGAACTTCAAACTCGGAACATGAAACTTCAAGCTCGGAACTCGGAACTTGAGCTTTAGAACTCGGAACTTCAAGCTCGGAACTCGGAACTTGAGCTTTAGAACTCGAAACTTCAGCTTCAGAACACGGAACTTGAGGTTTAAAAATGAACTCCACCCGTTCCCAGTCGAAAAGGTGGAGTTCAAAAATTGAAGAGTTAATAAATTCTCCTCACAAATGACAAATGACAACTGACAACTGACAATTAACTAAATACGCGACTTGACAAATTTTTCCAATCTATCCATTCCCTTTTCAATCGTTGCCATATCGGTGGCGTAGGAAAGGCGAATGTTGTCATCAGCACCAAAAGCAATTCCGGGAATGACTGCAACTTGATGTTTTTCTAGCAAAGCGTCACAAAATTCTAGGGATTTTAGACCGGTTTTGCTGATATCAGGAAACAGATAAAAAGCGCCATCTGGTTTTGCAGTACTCAATCCGGGAATGGCGTTGAGTCTGTCCAACATTACCTGTCGGCGTTTGGCGAAGGCTTGGCGCATTTCTTCGACACAATCTTGAGAACTTTGTAGCGCCGCGATCGCACCATATTGGGCAAAGGTACACACGTTAGATGTACTATGCCCTTGGATGGAACTCGCTGCTTTAATGATTTCCACAGGCCCCGCTAAATAGCCGAGACGCCACCCAGTCATGGAATAAGCCTTTGCAAACCCATTACTAATCAAAGTGCGGTCAAAAATTTCCTTCCCCAGAGAACCGATGCTGATATGTTCTGCACCGTCGTAGAGAATCTTTTCGTAAATCTCATCGGAGACGACAAAGATATCTGCATCAACTACTACCTGCGCCAGTGCTTTGATTTCATCTGGCGTGTAAACCATCCCAGTGGGATTAGATGGAGAGTTGAGGATGAATAACTTCGTCTTTGGCGTGATTGCTTTACGGAGTTGTTCGGGAGTAACTTTATAACCCGTCGTGGCATCTGTGGGCAAAATTACTGAGACTCCACCAACCAAAGTCACCATTTCGGGATAACTTAACCAGTAGGGTGCAGGAATAATTACCTCATCACCTGGATCGATTAGCGCCACCATCAAGTTGTAGAGAGAATGCTTACCGCCATTGGTGACGATGACATTCTCAGACTTGTAATCAAGACCGTTATCAATTTTAAGCTTGTGGGCGATCGCTTCCCTTAACTTTGGTTCTCCAGCTGCTGCACCATACTTGGTTTTGCCTTCTTCCAAAGCCTTGACTGCTGCGGCTTTAATATGCGCTGGGGTATCAAAATCTGGTTCTCCAGCGCTAAAACTACAAACATCTATTCCTTCCGCCTTCAGTCCCTTAGCCTTGGCTGCGATCGCTAAGGTTAATGAAGGTGTTACCTGACTTACTCTTGCTGCCAGCTTCATTCTTACTATTTTTGGCAAATCTTTCACTTATCTAAGGATATCCCAGAATCCTTACCAAGATTTGCCTCTTTATAATTCTCTGATTTGGTCTAGTTAGCAAACATTTGCACTATATAGCGGTTAGAGCATCGATTCAGTAAAGGCTAAGTGGTACTGCAAAAACAAACTTTTTGTGAGAATTTCGGGTTAAAGAGCTATTTTTATTTTTATAACCCTTGCGTAATATGACTTTCAGCCGTAGCGTGGCGGTTCATGACAGGTTCGCTACTTTTACCCCAACCTGATTCTTTGCATAAAAGGGAGATGTAAATCGTATCAATAGTTAGCAACTCAAAACTATAAATTTTGCAGTTTGCAGACAAAACCTAATTCCAACCGCAACAAATTTACTTAGGAGAATATTTCCAAATGGCTGAAATTAATATCTACAAACTGGATTCCGAAATCTCGATGACCGATTTAGATGACAAAGAATGCAATGACATCATAGGTGGCTTAGGGATATCTCAGTTAGGGACAGCTCAGTTAGGGATATCTCAGTTAGGGATATCTCAGTTAGCGACAGCTCAGTTAGCGACAGCTCAGTTAGGGATATCTCAGTTAGGGATATCTCAGTTAGGGATATCTCAGTTAGGGATATCTCAGTTAGGGATATCTCAGTTAGGGACAGCTCAGTTAGGGATAGTAGAACTTGGTGTAGGTTCTGTACTGTAACACTGATTCTACCGTTCCCCTTAGAGGTTGTTTGAAAAATGATTGGTTGTGATTTTAGGCACTTATTGCTCCCTCCTATCCCTATTTAAAAAGGGGGAACCGGAATCAAAGTCCCTAATTTATCGGGGGACTTAAGGGTGTCCAGAACATTTTGCTACCCTCAAGAGAATTTTTCAAACATCCTTTTATGCTAGGGGAAGGAAACTTTAGAAAAGAGGAGCCTCAATCTACATGAAGTTAAAACTAACTTTTTTGTAGTAAGGGGGTCTTTTATACTCGTTCAGGGCGAACCTTGCGTTCGCCCACATATCAACATTTAGTCCTTAACATATCTTACGAAAAAGGTTAAGCCCAACAGCTCCTCAACGTGGAGACAAAACATATCCATTTCATCTCTTAGATAGCTGACCATTAAGCTCTGAATGCTCACATTTTTCTTGGAATAAAAATTAGTAAAGTTATGACCCAATCTACAGACTGCCCCCGTAAAATCACAATGCAGGCACCAGTTCTTTTCATCCCAAACGTTTTAGATGTTGATTTTTGTAAACACCTCATTAACATTTGGGAAACTGAAGGAAATGAAGATACTACTCACCTGATTCAGGAGAACGGAAAATGGAATGAACGTATCGACTACAAACAAGCTGTTCGACGAAACCATTGTCTTAAAGAAGGAGAGACACTGGAGCGCCTTAAACATTCCATTCGGAATCGGGTTCGCCCTGAAATCCAGAAAGCATTTCACTTTCAAGTGACTCGATTTGAGGGTTTTAGTATTTTTGGATATGAGGCAAGTAGTGGTGGATACTTAGGTCTACATCGTGACAATTGTACACAGAATACTGCTTACCGTCGCCTTTCTATGACCATTAACCTGAATGCAGGGGAATATGAAGGGGGATATCTAAGGTTTCCAGAGTACGGGACAGATTTATACCAGCCGGAAACAGGCAGTGCAGCAATATTTTCGAGTTCGCTGCTCCATGAGGTTACAGACATGACAAAGGAACGACGCTTTGCGCTTGTGTCATTTTTCTATAGTGAAAAAGAAGCTCAGTTGATTGAGGAGTACAACCGCAATCTTAGGGAAGTAGAGAGCCAAATGCAACTCGTTTCGGCACAGTGACCCCTAGCATGGTTAAAAAGCACTTTAAATAGGTATACCAAGTCCAGCAATTTGATAAATTCCCAAAATGGGAAGAATTCACCAAAAATCCCTCAACCATCTGGAAGAGGGATTAGGGACTACCAAAAAAATAAATGATCCAAAAATGATTAAATAAAGCTGTATGAGCTACATATCGCGCTCGAGAGCCGGGAACCTCCCTTCAGGTGACGCTACGCACAGTTGCTAACCGGAGGCGGAGCTTTCCTTGCTTTGCGCTGCGCTAACGCCAGTCGCCTACGGTGGGAAACCCGCCTACAGCGCTGGACTCACCGCAGCGCACTGGCTCCCTTACAAAACTAGGTTTTTAGGACTTGTGTGTACACCGTAGACTCTTTAAGCTATCGTCACATCTGGCGACAAATAAACATCTTGAATGGTGTGAAATAACTTCACACCTTCCTCAAAGGGGCGTTGGAAGGTCTTTCGCCCAGAAATTAATCCTGAACCACCAGCCCGTTTATTAATTACAGCCGTGCGTACTGCTTCGGCAAAGTCATTTTTACCAGTCGCGCCACCAGAATTAATCAGTCCTACACGTCCAGAGTAGCAATTCAGTACCTGGTAACGATTTAAATCAATTGGGTGATCAGTTGTCAATTCTGTGTAAATCCGCTCATCTGTTTTGCCGTAACTCTTACCAGTGGCTTTGGCAATTGCACCATAACCATTGTTATTTTCAGCTAACTTTTGTTTGATAATGTCGGCTTCAATGGTTACACCCAAATGATTTGCCTGTCCGCTGAGGTCAGCAGCAAGGTGGTAATCTTTATCTTGTTTAAAAGCACTGTTCCGCAGATAGCACCAGAGAATTGTGACCATTCCCAGTTCATGGGCACGTTTAAAAGCTTTGCTGATTTCCTGAATTTGTCTGGTAGATTGATCTGAACCAAAGTAAATTGTCGCACCCACCGCGACCGCACCCAAATTCCAAGCTTGTTCTACATCAGCAAACAATACCTGGTCAAATTGATTGGGGAAAGTCAGCAATTCGTTATGGTTGATTTTGGCAATAAAGGGAATTTTGTGGGCATACTTGCGCGAAACGATACCTAATGTTCCCAAAGTAGTAGCAACCGCATTGCAACCTGACGCGATCGCTAGCCTGACAAGATTTTCTGGGTCAAAGTAAATCGGATTGGGCGCAAAAGACGCACCTGCTGAGTGTTCAATGCCTTGGTCTACCGGGAGAATAGACAGATACCCAGTATATGCAAGACGGCCAGTAGAATAAAGTAACTGGAGATTACGTAATACTTGAGGGTTGCGATCGCTGTTGATCCAGATGCGATCTACAAAGTCTGGCCCCGGCAAATGTAGTAAATCACGAGAAACTTTTGCTTTGTAGGTAAGCAGGTCTTCTGCCTCTTTACCTAGCAATGACTCTATAGAAGTAGCCTCTATGAGCGTTGTAGTCATAGCGTTTTCCTCAAAAATTGAGCAAATGACCTTTGCCCTTAAGATAGCATTTTTAATACTCCTGACCTGCTTAGGCTTGCATTAACTAGATATATATTCCTTTAGATATAAAAGTCTTAAATCATTCTTTAAAAATCGATAAAATCAATGATTATCTGAGATATAACCATGATTTGAGCCAAGATGCACAAAGAAAAAATAGTGCTTTTGAAGATTTTGGGGAATTGCAGACTGATAATTAATTTGATATATTTCGATTTTAATACTCGTAATCTGACAACAATCAGGTTAGAAAGTAATCTCCATAGACTCCCATTGTAGTAATAATCGTTGTAAGAACAAATACAATTCTATGAGTAAGTTTCAAATCGATATCGACTTCAGCAATATAGATTTAGCTTCCCTTGAGACAGAAGAAGATTTTCAAAGAGAGGCAAAAATATTACTACCAAAGATACTAGTCAAAGTAGGTGAAAGTGTCGGGGAAAAGACTTGGGAAGAATTACAGCAAAAGCTGCAAGGAACTGGAGGTAAACTCAAATCTTCTCCAAGCGAAAAACGCAGGTTTATGCAAGAAACCGGAAGAACTTATCAACGAAATGCCAGTAAGAGAGAAAGGCAAGAACTGGAAGAATATATAGTAGAGCAATTACGCCAGCACAAGCGGTAGAGATCCACCTTAGCTCGACTTTATCCAATTACGCAGCATAAACAGCAATATCCCGCAAAGGTTCAAACAAAGGGCGAGGTACTTTTAGCATCTCAAAGGATTCATGGAACATTGAAAAAGTGCTAGCCCATAAAAATCGCCGCACTAAAGCCAGTGCATCTGAAAAGAAAGGCAAATATTTGGAGTACCAATCACCTATCTAAAACTTTTCAGACATCCTCATAAAATAATTATTATGTTCGGACGTGCTGCTTTTGTGTTGGCTTTGACAGCAACAATGTGTTGCGTTTCAGCAGCATTCTCGATTCGCAAACTCCAAACTGCAGATCCATCCGATATTTTTTAATACTCATTCATCCACCTCAAAACTCCACTTCTCTGCTGCTCCCTATCCCCTGCCCCCTTCAAACCAACATCCCTGCAATACCAATACAGTTCAGTTCAGCCCCCTGCCTGCCTTAACAGATATAGGACTTACGGAGTGAAAACCTGAAACCTAGATCCCCCCTAGCCTTAAAAAAGGGGGGATCTGAAAAGCCCCCTTTTTAAGGGGGTTGGGGGATCTCTTCTGCGTAAGTCCTAAGATAAATTTGCTTAACCCAAGCGTATTAGTGTAAAGAGGGATTTAGCGATCGCAAACACCAATGATTTGCCGGATACAGTGTGCAACAGTAACTAGAGGTTCATCTCTTTAATTTCCCAAAACCAATCATTTTGATCATGGTGGTAATTGCTATTCAAGACATGGTGAATTGCTGTCATACAATGTTTTGCTCTTATATAAGTTATGTAACCTTTTGCATTATTTATAATTAATAAGTTGATAGCTACTATACAAACTACTTTGTGGCTGACTACAACGTAGCCAGAAAAAATTAATTATTTCTGACTGCCTACTCTCCTAACACGGAATTATGAAACATCCATTTGATCTAAAAATTGCTGAACTCGAATCTCTTGATTTGAAGATTACAGCGTTAACCGATGAGGAAGCCAACCAAGTTTGTGGTGGTGTCACAACTATTACCCTAGCTGTAGGCGAACAAGGTTGTAGTGTTACTACCTTAGCTGCAGGTGAAGAAGGTGATAGGGTTACTACCCAACCTATAGGCGAGGAAGGTGGTGCGGCTACTACCAAAGCTACGGGCGAGGAAGGTGGTGCGGCTACTACCAAAGTTGTAGGTGAACAAGGTGATACGGTTACTACCCAAGCTCTGGGCGAGGAAGGTGGTTGCCATTAAACCAAAAAATTTTGGGTTAAAACCTTAAATAACTGCCTTAAATATAGTTGACTGAGACAGCATAATATATAGAAGACTACGTTCCATATATTATGCTGCACTTTTATTGCAATACTTCGCCACAAAATTGGCGAAGTATTGTTATTGAAGAATTATTTTTCTAAAAAAATAATATTTTGAAATGAACATTTTAATTTTAGGTAATTTTCAAGATGCTCATGCGTTAGCCATGCAGCAAGCTCTTACTAATGCAGGAGCGACAGCAAATTATTTCGATACTTATTCTTTTCCAACTCAATTAAAAATATCTTGGGAGCCAAAAACACAAATAGGAAGTTTAATATTGCCTCATGGAGGTAAGTTAGAAATTGGAGAAATACACAGTGTTTTCTGGCGAAGTTTTTCTGGGGTTTATGTGCCGTTTTTAAACAATTCTCAGCAGCAAAACATTGCTATTAATGATTCAATGAGTACTCTGCGCTCTTTCATGCAGGCTTGTCGGGGGCGTTGGGTAAATTCGTGGCAAGCGTACCAGCTTCATAAAGAAAAACCTATACAACTAAGTATGGTGAACAATATAGGGGTTTCGATTCCACAGACTCTTGTCAGTAATGATGCAGAACAAATTATTCACTTTACTGATTCTTTAGATAAAGCTATCTTTAAGCCTGTCTATGGAGGCACATATACTAAACTAGTAACAGCAGAGCATCTAGAGCTAAAACGATTGAGTTTAGCCCTACAAATTTCTCCGGTAAAGATACAGGAATATATTCCAGGTACTAATATTCGTAGCTATGTAATTGGTGAGTCAATCTATGCTGCTGAGATTCGCACTAGTCAGTTAGATTTTCGCCTAGATGAAAAAAGTGAATTGATTCCATTAGAACTACCTTCTTCGGTTCAAAAGCAATGTTTAGACATTGCTAAAGTATTGATGCTGGAGTGGACAGCCATTGACTGGCGTCTAAAACCTAGCGGCGAATATGTTTTCCTCGAAGCAAACCCCAGTCCCATGTTTTTGCATTTTGAGAAACAAACAGGTTTTCCCATTACTCAACAGTTAGTTAAACTATTGATGCAATAGGCAATAGACATCTCCATAAATTAAATATGCGTTACCCAGAACCCTTGTAGAGACGTAGCACTGCTACGTCTCTACATTCATTTTCGGAGATGTCTAATAGGCAATAGGCAATAGGCAATAGGCAATAGGCAAGGGGAAAAAAGTCAGTGCCACTCAAAGAGGCTTATTGAATTTTGCCTATGCCTTACTACGCAAATAATTTCATAAATTAAATCGGATCGCTATAGCAATCCATAAATGAATTGTGAATAGCCCGTCATCATTGTAAACCGAGGCAGTCTTTATTTGTGTTTCACAACCCCATAACCGTGCGATAATGAGCCTCTATTTGCGCGACGGTTTCAGACTTGCGTTTTGTCTCCCATTGACTGCGATTAAATAATTCTTGTCGTAATTCATCAACGTTAATTGTGGTAATTTTGCCATTAGCAACAATTTGCTTACCATTCACCCAAGCACTATCGACAACATTAGTAGGACGCCCTAAAACTAGCAAACCAATAGGATCTGTGCGGGGTAATAATGATAAATTGGTAAGATCATAAAGTACCAAATCGGCTTGTTTACCTACAGTTAAAGAACCGAGTTTATCTGCTATATTTAGCCCCTTTGCACCTCCCAAAGATGCCATCTCTACTGCTTGTCTGGGCGTAATCCAGTGTTGATAATCTGAGTCTGTAACATTGTGCAAGATAGAACCCATTTTGATGGCTTCTAGCAAATCTTGAGAGTCATTACTAGAAGCACCATCACAACCAAAAGTTACATTTACTCCAGCTTGGCGATATTTTAAAATTGGGGCGATGCCACTACCTAAACGCAGATTACTTAAGGGATTATGGACGACTGTAGATTGAGTTTCGGCGAGGATGGCGATATCAGCATCATTTAACCAAACGCAATGAGCAAGTGTTGTACGATCGCTCAAATATCCGATTCTTTTCAAATGTTCCACAGCAGTACAACCGTACTTTTCTTGAGCGAGTTTTTCCTGTGCCCTGGTTTCGAGTAAATGGGAGTGACGACAAAGATTGTAGCGATCGCTTAACTCAGTACACCCCTGAAATAAAGCATCAGTACACAATTGTATACCTGTTGGTGCAACCAAAATATTTATACCCTCATCCGGGCGATGAAATTGCCTTACTGCTTCTTCGATGATTTCCAATGTTGCCGCAGTTGAGCGAAAATAAGGTTCATGAGTTTGGGTTGATTCCCCCGATGGCATACCTGCGGTGAGAGATTCATCTTGAATTAAGGGGGCGATAAAGGCACGAATTCCCACTTCTCTATAAGCGCGAGTGGCAATGGCGATCGTTTCTAACTCAAGTCCGGGAATTAACACTAGGTGATCTACTACACTCGTCCCGCCCGAAAGTAAGGTTTCCACCGCCGTTCCCAAAGCACTGAGATAAACCTGTTCGGGATCGAGGGGGGCAAAATCATACAGTTCCGCCAACCATAATTCTAAAGGGAACGTTGACATGATCCCACGTTGCCACATCTCTGATGAGTGGGTGTGGGCGTTGAAAAAGCCGGGTAGCAGCAGCTTATTTTTGCCATCTATGACAGTGCCAATTACTGGTAGATTGGGGGAAATGGATGCGATTGCACCATCTACAATCTGTACATCTACCGTTGCATAATCATCACTGACGGCAATCAAAACATTCTGAATAGTGAAATTTACCATATTTAACCTTAATTAAGTAATTGTATTCTCAACTGAATTTCAAGTTACAAAATAGAAAATGGTGTTGGGTATTGCAATTTTATGAATTTACCATTACGGACATTGGGAGTTCCACCAAATGCGTGGACAGTGAATGATGCGATCGCAGATATCACTCGTCCTCAAAAGACCCCACAACCCGTTATTTTATCAACAGAAACTAAAACCCTGCGCCTAGACTTGGCAAAAGCTGCTATCCTCGTCGTTGATATGCAAAACGACTTCTGTCACCCTGATGGCTGGTTAGCGCATATCGGCGTGGATGTAACTCCAGCGCGTCAGCCTATTGAACCTTTGAACAACTTACTTCCAGAACTGCGTGAAGTTGGAGTTCCAGTAATTTGGATAAATTGGGGCAATCGCCCCGATTTGCTCAATATTAGTGCTGCTTCGCGTCACGTCTATAATCCCACAGGGGAGGGTGTGGGATTGGGCGATCCACTGCCAAGTAATGGTGCTAGAGTACTTATGGCAGGTAGTTGGGCCGCAGCAGTAGTAGACGAACTAGAAAAAATTCCCGAAGATATTTGTGTCGATAAATACCGCATGAGTGGGTTTTGGGATACACCATTAGATAGTATCTTGCGGAATTTGGGAAGGACAACATTATTTTTTGCTGGTGTTAATGTTGATCAATGTGTGCTGACTACCTTATGTGATGCCAACTTCTTAGGATATGACTGCGTATTAGTTAAAGACTGTACCGCTACCACTTCTCCTGAATATTGTTGGCTGGCGACATTGTACAATGTCAAACAATGCTTCGGTTTTGTCACTGACTCGCAAGAAATTTTAATAGCGCTGCAAAAGGGTGAGGAGTGAGGAGTTTGCAGAGACGCGATTAATCGCGTCTGTACGTTAAGAGTTTGGAGTAATTAGCGATTTTGTGATTTAGAGATACAACTAACAACTCAATATTCAAGACTCGCATTTTAGAAATTTTCATACCCATCTATAATTTCAGAGGGGATAAAGAAATGTACGCTACTCGTTGTGTAATTCCGGTTATCAAATCTCTCAAAGATTACCAGGTATATCGCATCAGTCCCAACGACTCTAATCGATTAGCAATTATCTTTGATTCAACAAATGCTAATACTTCCTTGACTTGCTGCATAGAAATTTTTGATGTTGGTGGACAAACACCACCAAATCGCCATCAGTGGGCGGTGGAAATGTTTTTTGTCCTCAAAGGGGAAGCGATCGCTATGTGTGACGGCAAAAGTGCCACGATCCAAGCTGGAGATAGTTTATTAGTGCCTCCCACTGGAACTCATTTGATTAAAAATACTGGTTCCACTCGCTTGTACACTTTGACTGTGATGATTCCCAATGAAGACTTTTCGGAATTGATTCGCAGTGGGATTCCGTCGGAGTTAGATGAAGAAGATATGGCAGTACTGGGGAGAGTAGATACTTTGATGCCCTGTTAAAATAATTTGTAATTCGTAATTCGTAATTGCATGAGTCGAACGTGAGTTCGGCAAGACCTCTCTGGTTTTACTACGCAAAACCGTCCCTCTCCGAGTCAGAGAGGGATAGACTTGAACAAAGTTTAAGGCAGGGAGAGGTTTATTTATCCTGCGCTCGTAATAGACCATGCTGTAGGGGCACAGCATTGCTCATTGGTGTCAACTTAAACTAAAAGTAGCTTAACTGAAAGCTTTCTCACCCGCCTAGAACTAAAGTTCTAGGCTAATAGCTAAAGTCTACTGAAGTAGACTAAGGATTTTTCGGATTATTTTAGTCATCTTTAGATGACTTGAGCTATTAGCAAGGAACTTCAGTTCCTTGCGGGACAAGGTTTTCACGTTAAGTTTACACCTATGAGCATTGCTGTGCCCCTACGAAAGATATGGTTTTTAACCTTAATATATATTTGGTATTTCTTGTCAATGCGTAAATCCTAGTTAATTACTAATTACGAATTATTTGTTTAACAACAGCAACAAAGCGTTCCATATCAGCGTGAGTAATAGCTCCCATTGTCGAGACTCGGAATATAGATTGAGCTAAATTTCCCTGTCCAGAATAAATAATATAATCTCGTGCTTTCAGTTGGTCGTGAAATTCTTCATAGCTGAAACCATCTGGCAAGTGGTAGGCATTCAAGACAACGGATGAACTGCCAAGAGGAAGTAGTGGTTTAATTCCCATTGAGGCTAATCCGTCTCTAACTAAGCTGGCAAGTTGGTTGTAATGGCTGTGTCTGGCACGCCAACCTCCGGCTTCTGCCATTTCTTGCAAAGCTTCTGTTAGGGCATAAAATGTCTGTACTGATTGCGTAAAAGGTGTGCCGCCTCGGTCTTGTTGCTGGCAATAGGTTGCTAAATCTAAATATAAGGTGCGGGGAATTGTGTCTACTGGTAGTGCATCCCGTTTCAGGATGACGAAGGATACTCCGGGGACACCATGCAGACATTTATTGGCTGTTGCAGCGCAAGCGGTAATTCCCCAATCGGCAAAATTTAATTCCTCAGCACCAAAGCTGCTGACTGCATCTACTAATAGTTTGATGCAACGTTCTTGGCAAATTGGCGCGAGTTCCGCCAAATTATTGAGGCGACCGGTAGTAGTTTCGTGATGGACGATCGCAAGGTGGGTGATATCGGCGTTTTCATCTAAAAGTTTGACTAAAGCGTTCATATCTATTTCGGCATTCCAAGGATGGGAAAGTGTGATGTAATTAATGCCGTGGATTTTGGCGATTTTGGATAGTCGTTCGCCATATACACCGTTTTCAATTACTAGTAATTTCCCATTTCTAGGTACTAAACTGCTGATCATCGCTTCCATCGCGGCAGTACCAGAACCGGTGAGGAGAACTGCTGCCCAGCCGCTTCCAAGACCATAAACTTGAAGTAGTTGTTCGCGGATTCTGCTTTGAAGTTGAGAAAATTCTACCTCACGATGACACAAATCAGGGCGTAACAGGGCATTTCTGACGCGATCGCTTAAATTAACGGGGCCGGGATTTAGTAAAATCATTTTGTTATTGGGAATTGGGCATTGGGAATTGGGCATTAATAAATTAAAAGTTTGTATTTTGAACCAGAATATCTACGACAATACGAAATAATTGCACTACCAGCGTTATGCCCATAGATTTACGGGAATTTTATCAGGCTACCGATCCCAGCAGAACTCTGTTTGTTAACAATAGTTCTGATGGCAAGTATTATATAGATTTTTCCTCAGTTCGAGGTGGTGATATTCTTGGCAAACTGAAGCAGAAAATTACTTTTTTTAAGCCCAATGAACCCACTTGCACTTTATTTACTGGGCATATTGGTTGTGGAAAATCGACAGAACTATTACGGTTACAGGCAGAACTGGAAAAATTAGGCTTCCAAGTGGTCTATTTTGAGTCCAGTGATGACCTGGAAATGACCGATTGCGTAGGCGTAGCCCGCCGCAGGCATCGCTAAACTCAAACAGCAGGGTAAAAATGGTCTGGTGGTAATTGTCGATAATCTTGACCGCATAGATAATCGTGTCAAACCTTGGGGTCGTCCGCAGCAAGAATATTTATTTGTCGATCAAGGCGAGTTTTTGACGAAGCTTAATTGTCATCTCATCTATACCATGCCCTTGTCGTTGAAGTTTTCCAACGATTACGGAATGCTGACTCAACGTTTCCCAGAAGATCCCAAAGTGTTACCAATGGTTCCTGTACATTGGTCTGATGGCAGTGTTCATACACAGGGAATGTCACTCATGCAGCAGATGGTACTTGCTAGAGCTTTTCCTGACATGACACCAGAGGAGCGTTTAAATAAAGTTACCGAGATTTTTGATAGTGCTGCTAGCCTGGAACGGTTATGTAAAATGAGTGGTGGTCATGTGCGGGATGTGCTAAGGCTGCTGAATACCTGGATTATGGAAGAAATGAGCCTTCCGCTAACCCGTGAAACCTTAGAGGAAGTGATTCGTTCTCGGCGAAATGAAATCATGTTGCCAATTTCTGATGATGAGTGGCAATTGTTACGTCATGTCAAAGAAAGAAAAAAAGTGAGTGATGACCACGGATATCAAAAACTGATCCGCAGTCGGTTTGTGTTTGAATATCGGGATGGTGGGCAATCTTGGTTTGATGTTAATCCCATCTTGGCAGAAGCCAGAGAGTTGCAGTAAAGTATCTTTCGCTTACCCACTCACCCGCCAGGGATTAAAATCCCAGGCTAATAGCTAAAGTCCTCTTAAGAGGACTAATAATTACTTCCAGTCCACTAGTCCACTTCAGTGGACTTCAGCTATTAGCCTTGCACTTAAGTGCAAGGCGGGATATGTTAACTCAACGTCAAAATATCTGGTAAAAATCCGCACCTGAAAAGCATATTAGCTCTATGAGTTCACAGCAACCACCAGAAGATGACCATGTAAACAGCGACAACGATCGCTCCCTGAAACAATTAGCTTGGGCGATCGAATCCTCCGTGGGACAGTTTAAGCTGATTTTGGCACGGTGTAATTATGCTAGCTTGCGCGATCGCTTAATCTCCAGACTGCAAGAAATTTGTCAAGTCGAAATTCGTGTCTTGGCGGTGCAGCAATCAAACAGGACTCTTTATACTACCATTCAGGAAGAATTCGGCGAAGAGATACCAGCCTGTGTAATGGTTGTGGGTTTGGAATCAGTGCAGAATTTGCCCATGATGTTAACTTCTGCCAATCAAGTGCGGGAAGAGTTTCGCAAGAATTTTGCTTTTCCCTTAGTGTTGTGGATTGACGATGAAATCTATAAACAACTAATACAGCTTGCACCAGATTTGGAAAGTTGGGCAACTACGAGAAATTTTGCCATATCAACACAAGAATTAGTAGATTTTGTCATTGAAACAGCTAAAGATTGGTTTAGTAGTAACTTAAAATTTAGCGTAGATGGATATATAAAACTAGAAAACGAGTTAGAAGCGGCGCAAAGATATTTACTCAACAAGCCAGATATTTATAATTTAGAAATCCAAGCTAATTTAGAATCTTTATTAGGTTTTGTCAAACAGATAAACAATCAAAAAGATTCGGCGCTACAGCATTATCACACAGCTTATCCCAATTTAATATGAAGCTGCATATAATATAAAAAATAAACTTGATAAATAAAAATAATTATGAGCCGTCCTTTTAAGATTGAAATAGCAGAGAGCGAAGAAGAACTTAAAAAACGTTTACAAACAGCCAATTTAGGGAACCAGAAAGAAAAGCTTATTATGCTT
Organism: Chroococcales cyanobacterium; assembly: GCA_038259325.1. GTDB lineage: Bacteria > Cyanobacteriota > Cyanobacteriia > Cyanobacteriales > Nostocaceae > Nostoc. Next base: position 19,291 of record JBBSOX010000086.1, read on the forward strand.
TGGTGGATAAAAAGCGAGCAGCTTAAGGAGCAGCAAGAAATTGGAAGACGCTTGGCAAAAGATACCTCAACTGTGACAAGGTGGTTACAAAAATATAGGTCGGGTGGGCTATCTGAATTACTAGAAATAAAAAAAGCTCCAGGGGCAAAACGGAAAATTACTGACACCGCGATCGCAGCACTGAAGGAAGAGTTAAAAACAGGGAAAGGGTTTGCTAGCTATGGTGCAATAGTTGAATGGTTAAAACAAGAACATGGGCAAGAGATAGAATACGGAACAGTTTACTCGTTGGTTCGATATACATTAGGGGCAAAACTAAAAGTACCTCGTCCTCAAAGCCACAAACAAGACGAAAAGTTGGTATCTGAGTTTAAAAAAAACTCGGTATTATCCTAGATAGCCTAGAAAAACACCTAGCACAAGGCAAGTGCGTCCATTTTCTATGTCAGGATGAAACAAGGCTTGGATTGAAAACTTTAACAGGAAAAGTAATTACGGCTTCTGGAGTCAAGCCAACCGTACCCGTTAAATGGGGAAGGGAAAATTTTTGGATTTATGGCGCAATTGAACCATTGACAGGGCGACATTTTCAGCAAGAATACCCTAAGCTTAACGGTGACTATTTTCAAAAATTTTTAGACTGGCTATCTCAGCAATTAGGCGTACTATTATGCAATTTTACAAATTGACCAAGCCCCTGCTCATATCAGTGGTGCAATTAACTGGCCTGAAAATATTATTCCCCTGCTTCAACCTCCTCACTCCCCTGAACTCAATCCCATTGAAAGGCTTTGGCAGTTTCTCAAACAATCTCTCAAAAATGAACTTTTTTCTTCTTTGCAAGATTTACATGTAGGCGCAGCCCGCCGTAGGCATCGCGTACAACAATTATAGGACTTACGCAAGTGTCACAAAAAATTAAACCTTTTAGTTTGTAGTAAGGGCTTCAGCCCTGATTTTGAGGACTAAAGTCCTCACTACAAACTAAAAATAATATGCCAGTTGCGTAAGTCCTAAATTATTCGAGCAACTTACATTTGATGAGGTGATATCTATCTCATCTTATAACTTTATTTTAGAAGCTCTTTTCTATGCAGCTTCATATTAAATTGGTATTAGGGGGGATCTTAACACTGTGTAAAAACTCTCAAATACTTGTGTGCATATCATAGCCTTAATTCTTATTAACTGGATAATACTCCTGGAATACTCGTCAATTCCATAATTCTCTCAAACTGAAAATCATGAGCTAAATTATGAATAAAATTTCGTAGTACTGCATTTTCTGAAGGAATTTGCTCAATCAATTCTAAAATTAAGTCATCACTACATTGGGCTGCGGCAGTGTACACCTGTTTCACCCATTCAGGCGACATTTCAGATAATAGAGGAACTAAATCCGCCAGCTTCAAGATTGATTCTGTTTCCTGTTGTCTGACATCTGTCATTTGATAGCTTTCTTCTTGATAAATATATTGAACTTGTAAATATTGGCTCAATTTCTCTAGTAATTCTTTCTCGCGGAAAGGCTTGTTAATATAATCATCACAACCCGCTTTGATCATTGCTTCTCGCTGTTCTTCAAAGGCGTTAGCGGTTAAGGCGATGATAATGGTCTGACAATTTTGGGTTGAAGTTTCTTCTCTAGCTTTAATAATTTTTGTGGCTTCGTAGCCGTCCATAATCGGCATCCGCATATCCATTAAGATTAGGTGTGGTTGCCATGTCTGCCAAAGTGCGATCGCTTCAGTGCCATTTGCCGCTTCCTGGACTGTAAAGCCGATAGATGTCAGAATTTTCATTAGCACTAAACGGCTGTCTGTGGAGTCATCAACCACCAAGATCCGGTATTCGCTTTGAGTGGGCGCTAAACTAATAACTTGATGTCTGATTTGCTTTATCTGTATTTCACTGGCTACGGCTAGACCAATTTTAATATCAAAGGTAAATTTACTTCCCTCGCCAACAGTGCTGGTAACACTAATATTTCCCCCCATTAGTTGCACGTATTTGCGGCTAATTGCTAAACCTAGCCCTGTTCCCTGTTGCGATTTCCTTCCGGTTTCAGTTTGCCCAAAAGCTTCAAACAATAAGTCAATTTCTTGTGGCGCAATACCACGACCGGTGTCTTGTACCTCAAAGATTAAAGATTGGGCATTGGGCATTGGGCACTTGTACTGAGCGACGTCGAAGTATTGGGCATTGAGAAAAGACAAAGAAGAGGGGGTAGTAAATTCTCCCTTGTCTCCTTTGTCCTCCTCGTCCCCCTCATCTCCTGTGCCTCTCTGCCCCCCTATCCCCACCCGGACCATCACTCTCCCGGTATCGGTAAATTTGATGGCATTTCCCAAAAGGTTAAGCAACACCTGACGCAGTTTACTTTCGTCAGCTTGAACGTACTGGGGGAGGTAAGATGTATATTCAAAGACCAATTCTAATCCTTTAGAGGTGGCACGGAAGCGCAACATGTCTTCAAGGCTTTCCAAGAGACGAATTAGGTCAAAACTATTGAGATTTAATGTTATTCTGCCGGCTTCTATTTTAGACATTTCCAAAATGTCGTTGATTAAGTTGAGGAGATGTTCGCCAGCACGATTGATGATTGCTAAGTTTTGCTGATGTTCAGTGGATAAAGCATGATCGTGGCTCATGACTTGGGTAAAACCAAGGATAGCGTTGAGCGGAGTCCGCAATTCGTGGCTCATGTTAGCGAGGAATTCGCTTTTGGCACAATTGGCAGCATCAGCAGTAATTACAGCTTCTTGCAATGCTTGTGACTGCCTTTGAGTTTGCGCCAGTAATTGTGCCTGCTGTAAAGCAACACCCAATTGATTACCAATTTGAACTACGATGTTGATTTCTCCTGGTTTCCATTGGCGGGGGTCAGAATTTTGATAACTCGCTAGTAATCCCCAAAGCTGACTACCATATAAAATGGGGACAATAATGTAGGCTTTAGCCTGAAAGCGCTCTAACAGGTTGATATAAGAAGAATGAAACCCAGCGTTGTAAATGTCACAGACGCAGCGAAAACTTGCATCTTGTGTGTAAATGCCGCCTTGGGTTGCTTGTACATCAGCATATTGCACCTGATTATCCAGGCTATCCAAAATTGTTGCTAGGCAACGACCATCTTGTAAAATACCTTCTGTGAGATAAGGGTGATTGTTGTGTTCTTCTATGAGAGAAATCCAACCATTACCTACAGACTCAGAGACAAATTCGCCACTCCACTGGGCATTTAAACGGAAGACAACAACCCGATCGCAGTTGAGTACTTGCCGTAATTCTTGGGTTGTATCAGCAAATATAGTCTCTAAATCCAGTGTTTGGCGCATCCTTTGAATCACTTGGGCGATCGCTCTTTCTCTTTCTGCACTTTCGCGCAAAGCTTCTTCTGCCAATTTTCTCTCGGTTATATCTGTAATTGTGCCGATATAACCTTTAATTTCTCCATCATCTCCAAATTCTGGCAAAGCCTGACAAATTACCCAGACAACCGTACTATCATTACGCAAAAATCGATGCTCATATTTATACATTACCTTTTTGGTGGTTGCTTGATTCCATACGAACAATAGCTGCTCAAGGTCGTCTGGATGTACGGCTTTTGTCCAACCCGTTCCCAAAGACTTTTCTAAACTGTATCCAGTAATTTCACTCCAACGTTGATTAAAATATAAGATATTGCCATCTATATCTGCGTTAAATATACAAACTGGTGAGGCTTCCGCTAAAAGTTGATATCGCTGTTGTCCTGACTGCAAAGCTAATTCTACTAACTTGCGATCGCTGATATCTGCCCAATAACCAACGCATTCTATAGGATTACCAGCTTCGTCACGGATTAACCTCATCTTTTCGTAAAACCAGTGATAAGTTCCGTCAGCGTGTAACCAACGGTATTCGTAGGAGCTGTACTCCCGTTCAACAAGCTGGGAAAATTTCCCCGATATCAGTTCAAGATCTTCTGGATGGACGCGATGAAGCCAGAAACTAGGATTTTCGATAAATTCTTGCGCTTCGTAGCCAACCATTATCTTAACGTTCTTACTAATAAAGGTAGTGCTAAAATCTCCTGAGTTTTTTTTGCTGCTATAAATGACTACAGGGCTAGACGTGAGCAGATATTGGAGGCGTTCGTTGGCTAAACGCAATTCTTGTTCGACTTGTTTGCGTTCGCGCAGCGCTGCTTGCAGTTCGCTAATTTCTACTAAAACAGTTCCTATACCAGAGGGGCGATCGTCTTCACCAGGAATCGGAAAATAAGAAGCTAAGAAGTGGCGAATAATATCTGGTTGTTTAATTGATGCGCCGCTTAATTCTTGATTGAGAATGGGTTGGCCAGTCGACAAAACCTGTTGATAAATTGGTTCCACTAAGGGCGCGATGTGGGGTAAGACTTCATCGATAGTCTTGCCAATATGATCTTGCTGGGATAGTCCATTAATTTCCGCTAGCAGCTGGTTGATTTGCACAAACCGCAGCTGGTTATCTACAATGTTCATGCCCACGGGAGCATTACTAAAAAAGGCATTGAGGTGAGCTTCTCTAAGTGCTAGTACTTGTTCTAGAGTTTTGCGCTCAATCAAACCACCTAACTGAGCAGCAACAGCACTGACTAGCAAGAGCAAACGTTTATCTACCAATAGTGAGGTACGTTTAAAAAATACTAAAACAGCTAATACTTGGTTCCCAGCCAGAATGGGAACACCAAAACCAGCTTTTAATCCTACTTTGGCAGCTTGTTGCGATCGCAAAAAAACTGGTTGTGAAACTTTAGAAACATCTTCTATCCATTCTGGTTCCTGGTTTTGCCAAACTCTTCCTGGTAGCCCCACTCCCAGAGCAAATTTCACAGTTTGGCTTTGGCGGGAAAATTCTGCTAAACCGCTTTCCTCACCATAGAAACCTAGACTGTGTTCTAAAGTACCATCTTCGTTAGGTATCCATGCTTCACCAAAATCCCAGCCAATGGTGTGACAAATTAAGCGCAAAACTAGTGCTAAAGCGCTGTTGACATCACTAACGCGAGTGATAGCCTGGGTTGTCAACAATAGCAAACGGCTTTCATTTTCTGCTTGCTTGCGTTCAGTAATGTCTTTCGCTGTGCCCAGTACGTAACATTGCCCATCAATCTGAATCATTTCCGCACTAAACAGTGTCGTCCTAATTTCTCCTGTTGAAGTGCAGACATCAATCTCATAGTTGCGGATGGCTTTTGTTTGTTGCAAAATCTGGGTGAGAAAATTATATTCTTCTGGATTCACCCAAATATTCAATTCATCATCGGTGTGATTAATAACCTGAGAACGAGAATAACCAAAAAACCGACAAAAACTGTCGTTAACTTCGATATAGCGTTTGTTAGGAACAGTAATTAAGGCAATTGGATCGGGAGATGACCGAAAAGCTGATGCTAACTTTTCTTCAGAAGCCCGTCGCGCTGCTTCTGCGCGTTGGCGTTCTTTTGCCTCTAATACCAAGGATACTAAATTACCCAGAGAACGAGCGAAATTTTGGTCTTCTAGCGTCCAATGATGAGTAATTCCCACTGCCTCCATACATAAAACTCCTACGGTTTTTCCCTCTAACCTAATGGGTGTATCGAGTATGGAGGTGATGTTTAATCTTGAGTAAGATGCAGAAAATTCTCTAGTTCTGGGATCGTTATGGGCATCATCTGCGGCGATTGGCTGGTCTTGCTGCAAAGCTGCAAAATAAGTTGGATAGTCTGCCACTACCAAGGAAAATCCTTCACTATGTTGATTGCGGCTGGCCTCAAATAGGTCAAAACACTGGATTTTGATACCTGTTTCGTCATATAGCCAGACGCTGGTTCGTTCTACCCCAAGATTTTTGACAGATGTTTCTGTAATTTTACTCAAAGCTGCTTTCAAGTTACCCTGATAAAGCGTCTGATTTTGTGCCAGTTGAGTTAGTACTAGGTTATGATTGCGGAGCTTAATGGCGCTTTCTTGGAGTAATTTTTCTACTCCTCGACGCTGTGTAATATTACTAGCCGTACCTGTCATGCCTATAACTAAACCTTCTTCATTGCGTAAGGCGATCGCATTAAACATTAGATAAAGTAAAGTACCATCTTTAGCTAGACAGGTAGTTTCATGCTGAAAGATCGGCTTTCCCTGAAAAACACCCTCAAAGACTGCTTTATCTTGAGCAACTTGTATAGGCGAGATAAAATCAGTCAAGGCACGCCCCATCATTTCTTGAGGTTCGTAGCCATAAATCTGCTTGACTGCCGGGTTGACGAAGGTAATTAGTCCATCAATATCCACCGACCAGATCATATCCTGCGATGTCTCTACTAGGTGGCGATACTGACTTTCACTCTTTTTTAAGGCGGTTTCGACTAAAAGACGTTTGCTTTGGTAAACTTCTTTACAAAAAGCTTTCTCAGTGCTAGCGGAAATTTCTTTAAAAATCTCTTCTATTTGTTTGTTGCGAATATTTAACTCAACAGCAATCCGTTGACGTTCTTGAATTTCTTGTTGCAGTTGGGCATTTTGTTCTTTTAACTGTTTTTTCAGCCTTTGGATAGTGAGTTGATTTTGTACGCGTAATAAAATTTCTTTAGTTTGGAATGGTTGAGTAATATAGTCAATACTTAAATCAAAGATGTTAATTTTTTCTAATAATTCATCTAAACTTCCAAAACAAATTATCGGAATCTCTTGAGTTTTATAGTTAGTTTTGAAATTTTGACAAACTTCATAACCATCCGTTTCTAACATAAGAACATTTAGCAAAATCAAATCAGGCAAAGACGCAAGCGCTATATTGATTGCCAATTGCCCAGAAATGGCACTTTGCACCTGATAAGCTTGGTGTTGAAGGATGTCTGATAAAAAATGTAAATTCTCTAGCTTATCATCAACTAATAAAATTTTTATTTTTTGAGCATCCATATCAGTTACCGAATTGATTTTCAATCAGGAATAATTTATTGAATCAAACTGAACATGAAATCAGAAAGCAAAACTTTGTTAAAAGATTGTAAAAAAAAATCATTGCTTACCACCATACTTCAGCGTAGGCTATGGGGATGCCAAGTTAAGGTCAAAACCCTCTTTAAGCGGTGATTGAACTCTGTACAAACAACAATTACACTGTAATACAGAAGTAAGTTTTATACAAAAACTATTTGGAGGTGATTATACTATGGCTTTACCTCAATTCTGCATCAGGATTCCAAAAAGAATGAATGCAAGACTCGTAGGTAATACCAAACAAAACCGCATGACTAAAAATTGAGTAATAATTGATACTTCGTTTAGTTGTCTCGGTTGTTTTAAGAATGTGTCAAACAATTTTGGATTGATCCTATACCTGTCCCTTAAGCGCCCCTGCTATTTAGGCAGTTACTTTATTATAAATAAATTTAAATTTTTAATGATAAAATTATTTTTGTGTTTAAAATAACTTACTCTAAGACATACTTAAAATTCGGATTTTAAATCTTTTTATTTATAAACAAAGGAATATTTAGATGGATATTACTACAGGTATTACGAATTTTATGTGAGTCGGAATACCCTGTAGAAGAACACTTTTTATCTACATACATTACCGCTACAGCCTGTAGTTTTTTATCAGTCCTATAGGCGCACCTTCAAACAGAAATGTTATAAGCTGAACCAAATACGAATTAAAGACATAGGATTACTATTTGATTTTTGAACGGAATTAGGTATTGTAGAGGAGCCAGTGCGTTGCGGAGGTTCCCGACGCTCGAGTACTCGCTCTAAGCGAAGCATCCCGAAGGGTATACGCTGCGCTATCCGTTGTAGCAACTGGCGTTGTGTTAGAACGGAGTTCGTAACGCACTATTATCAAG
>JBBSOX010000087.1:0-27070 GCA_038259325.1 Chroococcales cyanobacterium
ATGAGCAAAAGCGCAAGCTAAGAACATCGGGAGCCGTGTACACGGAAACGGGTACGCACGGATCTAACTGAGAGGTGCGGGGAATAATATCCCCCATCGACTCAACCAATTTTCCAGTTCCCCTTCTCCCATCTTTGGGAGAAGGGGTTAGGGGATGAGGGCAAAACATTCTTACAAAACGGGTTTCACGTTAAGTTGACACGTATGGGCATTGCCATACCCCTACGAGAAATCTATATGTATCAGGATTTTTGTGAATTGGTATTACTATTTGCTGCTTATGGAGAAAAATCTAGCATTAGAAATTCATGCTCCTGATGTAGTTGATTAGTTGACTGTTGCTAAAAATATAAACTGGCTTATACCAATTTTGTATGAAGATGCACATAATCAGTCCCCCCTTCACAAGGGGGGACGGGGTAGCCGGGGGGTAAATATATGCAGCTTCACAAAGAAACGGTATTAAAATTGAAACCCTAATAAATTCCAGTAACCTAACAAGGGAATAAAAATCAATCCAGCAAGAGTAATCAAAGAGTAGTGTAATCGCTTAATAAAAGACCAGCTATTATTTACCCAAGCTAATCCAGCAAACAAAGTTAGTACAAGTGCTAGAACGGTAGTTATTAATGGTAGGCAAAGTAATGCTACTACAATGCCAGGTACACCATACACAAGTTTCCATACACCCATAAGCCACAGCGACAAAGGCAAGCCAATTAAAAACAATAAATTGAGAGTACCGACAATAGCAGCTACTACCCAAGCACTCCTAAATTTTTGCTCACCTATAAAAGACTTCCCTCTTAAGGGGCGTATTAGAGGACGTATCAATCCAACAATACAGGCTGACAGAAAAACAATTGCACAAAAGCCAACAATTCCTAACTGTACCCAAATGGTTTCATACCACGATATCCGCTCATAAGCTCCTATTTTAGACCAAAGGGGATTAAAGGCAAATGCAATATTCCCCCGGCTGTCTTCCCCAAAAGCAGTAAACGCATCATCCTCAACTCGCTTAAATAACAATGGTTCCATAGGAACTAATGTGTGCTTTGGAGTACTTCCCAAAAAGAACAAACTAGGAGTACTAATCGTCAAAGTACCATTTTCGCCTTTTTTGATATTAATATGTTTAAACGGTGCAGTTACCTTAGCAAAGGTGTCGCGGGGATACTCCAAATCACGGTAAGTACCAGTCAAGCGATTAAGTTGCTCTTCGCTAAGAGCAATAGGTTTAACAGGTGTAGGTTTATTGGTAACAGGAAAATAGCGGTCTAGAAACTGAGTGAGGAATTTGCCAGCCACCCCACTAAAACTATTAGTGACAATAAAAATGCCAATATTTTGTTCAGGCATTAAAGTCAGGGAGCTAGAATAACCCCGTAAACTTCCTAAATGTCCAATCATCCGAATATTGTTTTCCAAACGTTCACGAAAACTGTAGCCAGTACCTGGCAATTTAGGATGATGGGTGAAATGCTGTTCGTGCATCAACCGCACAGTATCTTCTTCCAAAATGCGGGAGTTTTCGTAGCGACCATATTGTAGATGGGCAATCATAAAATTAGCCATATCTGTAGCTGTCGTACTCATAGACGCAGCTGGAGCGATATTTAAATACAGATATGGAACAGCTTTGAACTTACCATTTTGATGCTGATAACCTACAGCCAAATCATCAGTTAAAGGCGGCGGTGGTGGCTGGAGAAATGTACTCCGCCCCATATTCAACGGCTGCAAAATGTTTTTATCGATGTATTCAACGAAGGGGATACCAGAAACTTTTTCTACCAAATATCCTAATAAAGCTGTGCTATGGCTGGAGTAGCTGTAGAGTTTACCGGGCTGCCAGACAACGGGTGGCATATACTCAGCCAAGTAATCTCCCAATGGCTTCATTTGTGGTGCGGTACGAGCTGCCAGACCAATTCGCCGCTTTGTCGTACCGTCAGTGTGTGTCATTAACTGAGCAACTTTAGCTGGTTCAGGAAAAGGATTTTCTAACTGGAAACTGGTGAGATATTTATTAATATCAGCATCCAAATCAAGCTTTCCCTGCTCGTACAACTGCATTGCTGCTGTAGCTGTAAATAGCTTGGAAAGGGAAGCTACGCGAAACAAAGTTTTATCTATGACAACTGGTATATTTTTTTCTACGTTCGCGTAACCATAGCCCTTAGCAAAAAATAGTTTCCCATCTTTAACCACAGAAATGGCTGCGCCAGGAACATGAGACTTTGATATTTCTTCATTGATGATTTTGTCTACAAAGCCTTCAAATTCCTGGGGATTACTTAATGCCGGTGCAGTAGGAGATGTGATTACAGGCTGCTTTGGTTCGGTTGGTTGCTGCTGTTGAGGTTCTGAAAGCGGGAATTTGGGTACATTTACATCTCTAGCCAAGCTAGGCAAGCCGGACATCGAAAAAAATAGAATGCCTATCAATACCCAACAAATGAACTTAATCGGTTTATACATAATGCAAATTTCTTAACCTATTACTTACATAAGTCTTAGCTGCTGAGGTTCCTACTGTATTACTTCAATAATCCCTGTTCAGGCTCTTCAATACTTTCAGGGCTTTCTTGAAATTGTTTGCTCAAGTTAAAGAATATTGAGCCAATCACGAAGATAGCTAAACTGACAAAAATCAATACGAAGGCACGTATCAACATATTACTGGGGCGTGGTTTTTGCATTTTTATGAGTACAGCCTTCAAGGTTTGCTTATTTCAGATTAGTCTCTTATAAAACACCTAAATTCTGCCGCAAGATGGATATATCGTTGGTCTTAAAAAATTAGTCTTTTAGTGGCTTTTTAAATATAGTGATACAGCTATTTTGAAGTAGCTAAACTCAAAAAATAGCTGTAAATAACAAAAACTGGGGGCTGCTTGTGCGATTCGGACAATTAATTGGGTTTCTCGCTCTTGTTATATCTCTTTACATTTTGTGGCAAATTCGGCAAATACTTTTGGTGGTATTTGCAGCAGTAGTTTTAGCTACAGTCCTAAATCAACTAGTGAGCTTTTTTCAAAGATTTCGTATCAAGCGAGGAATTGCAGTTGCCATATCAGTTATTCTTTTATTGGCCGTTTTAGTCGGTTTTTTTGCACTGATTGTGCCGCGTCTTGTTGAGCAATTGCAACAATTTGGTAATATTATGCCTAAAGGACTAGAACGGTTGCGATCGTGGAATAACTGGTTACAAAATGTAATTCCTGACCAACTATTAGAAAATATTCAGGGGCTTAGGTATCTGACTCAAGGTTTACAAGATTGGTTAAATCGGTTAATAAACAACTTTTTTAGCTTGGTCAGTAACTCGCTTTCTATTATTTTAGCTCTGCTGCTTTTTGTAGCTCTTACCATCATGTTATTAGTCAATCCATCGCCCTATCGACAGGGATTTATCATGTTATTCCCTGCCTTTTATCGTCGGCGGGTTGATGACATTCTAAATAAGTGTGCAGTCTCGTTGACTGGCTGGATAAAAGGCACGCTCCTGACTATGCTGCTCATTGCAACATTGAGCTATATTGGACTGTTGATTTTAGGAATACCATTGCCATTAGTTAATGCTATTTTGGCAGGATTATTAGAATTTATCCCAAATGTTGGGCCAACCTTGAGTGTGATTCCGCCTGCACTGCTAGCATTAAGTGAAGAACCTTGGAAAATCGCTGCTGTTATAGCTTTGTATTTCGGAATTCAGCAAGTTGAAAGTTTCGTTATAATGCCTTTAGTGATGAAAAGCCAAGCATCTCTTTTGCCAGCAGTAACTTTAGTAGCAGTAGTCTTTTTTGGGAGCTTTTTTGGTTTTTTAGGTGTATTTCTTGCTATACCTTTAGTAATTGTATTACAAATTTGGGTAAAAGAAGTTTTGGTAGAGGATGTACTTAATAACTGGCAGGAAAATAATCATCGATAATCAATTTTTATTACAATAACTCATTTTCTAATGTGTTATCTGGATACTTGCTTGCGCTCTATCCGATATAAATTACTAAATTTATATCGGTTGGAGGAGTATTTTCTATTTCTTAAAATAGATGCTCTTTTCTGAAAATTATGATTATCTATAGTTAGATGCAAATATATACAGCAGAATAGCCTACTACAAGGCCACGGCTACAGGAGTCAGAAGTTAGAATAGCTTTTGCTACGCAACACTATCGGAATGGCACTACCCTTATCTTATAAGGTTATAACAGCATTGAGCTTTGTCATTCAAATCTAATTTGTTACTTCACTGAGTTGCAAACTGCTGTAGATAGTAATTAGCAATATTGCAAGGATGTGATCATGAAATCTAATCATAGTTATCGATGGCAGAAATTACCTACTGTTTCAACCACGCTTTTGTTAGCAGCAACGCTTTTTGCAACTCCTACTTTCGCCAATGATATAAACCAAATTCAAGGTTCTAAATCTTCTGGTTTACAAGAAAGTAGCTATCTATTAGCACAAGTGCCTGCTAGCTGTCGCCAAGTGATTGCTAGGGGTGGTCTTCGTGTTCGGGAAAAGCCTTCGGCTAACAGTAGGGTTGTAGGGACTGTACAAACTAACCGCAACGTTACAATTCAAACTGATGTAACAAATAATGGTTGGGTGCCTATTTCAACCCCGCTTCCAGGTTATGTCTATGCTCAATATCTTGGTATGTGTGATACAGCAGCACCACCCCCAAGCAACTGTCGCCGTATTGTAGCTAGTGCTGGCGCTCCTGTGCGACAACAACCATCAGATACTGCAACGAGTGTAGGAGTAATTACAAATGGGCGGAGAGTCATCATTGATAGTTTAGGATTTGATGGTTGGGTGCCGATTACAGTTCCTATGCAGGGATATGTCCAAGGAAGTTATCTTGGTTACTGTCGTTAGTTGATAAGCTATTGTGCCTTGTTGCAATTCCCAAAGACTCTTTGAAGCTGCTCATCCAGCTTCAAGAAAGTTTATACCAATTCTCTATGAAGATGCACAGAATAAAACACTTGAAACTCCTGACGAACAAGGAAATTATTCTATGCAGCCTCACATAAATTTGGTATTACTAGCAAATTGATAATTGTATTATGAATTTCAATTAATTGAGTGTTAAGACTTAAGGTTGGATGTTATTTGGAGATGGCAATGCTTCAGGTTGTAGAATTATTACCTCAGAAATATTAATTTAAAATGCCATTCTTCTGGTTAATCCCAATCCTTATTAGTGTCATCATTATTTAAATTTTTAATGACCTCATAATAACTCTCTTCTACATCTTTGCGGTCTTGTTCTTGTGAGAGTCCCTCACGGCTATCTTGTAAAATCATGTCAGCATGATGGCGTAGGCTTGCTTGATATTTAGAATTATTGGTGTAGGTGCCAATTACAGCTATAGCTTCTAACAAATGACTAGTTACTCCTGCATCCGACTTTCCATACTGCCGAATTTGGTTAAAAGCACAATCAACCAATTCTTGAAAAGCTACTCCTTCGGCAATGAAGCGCAATTTTTTATTTTTATCGTAGCGGTAGGGCGAAGGGAAATCTCGTTGAATTAAGTGGCACAGCCCGGCGCTAATTCGGTCAATACAGCGAATTGCAGTAAATGGATCATTTATTCCAGGGGAAAGGGCACGTAGAGCAATTTCTACTAATTGATCAATTGGAAACTTTATATCCTGTTGTTCTGTACGTTCTTTGCCCAAAATAAAAGCATCATTGATTTGTTTGGTAAGTTTTTTATTTACTTTTTTTCCAGGAAAAACCAATGCTAAATCGCTACCTTGAATTAGAAATTTCCCTGGTCTAATCTTAAGGTGTACTAGCAAATTATGTTTACAAGCAATTTCCATCAATTCTTCGTCATCAATTGCTTGTAAATAACCAGTTCCATCCGCTCGAATTGGTAAAGCTTCCTCCTCAAAAGACATGGGAATTTCTTCAACTCCTTGTCTATCTTCTGGTTCACCATGCCCAATTTTTTCTGGAAATAGCCGCTTAATTGCTGAATGTAAATCCTCACTAACATTTTCGATTACGTAAGATGCCTGAATTATGGTTGAAGCATGATGGATAAAATAAATTAATACACCCATGCTAATAATTGCCAGTAAAGTGCCGACTGTAACCGAAAGTTGTGGCACATACTGTTCGTATCCATCTCCCTCTCCATGAATTGTCCGCAGTACAAGCAAGCAGTAGATGAACGTACCAATAAATGTGCCTAGTACAATTTGATTACCTGTATCCTGCATAAAATTACGCAGAAGTCGCGGACCGAAATTAGAAGCAGCCAACTGAAGCGCCACAATTGTAATTGAAAAGGCTGTAGCAGCAACGCTAATCATCGAACCTGCAACCGATCCTAACAGCGATCGCGCTCCATCTGCTCCACCTGTGTAAACCCACCAATAATCAATTTTTACCTTGTCTGTACGGTCAAGAGTGAGGATTGTAAAGGCTAAAACAGTAGCTCCCACTGCCATCACTGCTGGTATGAACCAGTAACTTGAGTGGAGTTGATCCCACAGTTTGCTTAACTTGACATTTTTCATTGTTCGTTGGTTTGAGAATCTACTTTACCGTTGTTATCTTCTGAGGAACGTGCTTGAGCAAGTAAAAGAAGTGAATCGCTGATACGGCGAGTCTTCGGTACTTCACCTTTACCAGATGGCCAACCTTCACGCTGACGGGAACGGTTTCCATCCGTCTCTTCTGTCTGGTCATGGAACAGAATTTGTTGAGTTGGGAAGGGCAAATCAATGCCATTTGCAACGAGCTTTTTCTTAATTGCAGTAATCACTTTATCCCGCGAAATAAGATTATCTGCGCGTCGTGGTGGATTAACCCACCAACGCACACGGATGTTAACAGTGCTTTCGGCAAGTTCCATTACCAGTACATCAGGAGCCGGATCTGTTAAAACCTCGTCTACACTATGCATTGCGTCTAGCATTAAATGCTTGGCACGGTCAATGTCATCGCCGTAGCCAATGCCGACATCGTACTCTAATCGCCGATTTTCAAAGGCAGTGTTTACAGTCACAGAATTGGTAAACAACTCAGAGTTAGGAATGACAATCCGCCGACCGTCGTAGGTTCTAATTGTTGTCGCGCGTGTCTCGATATTTTCGACTGTTCCTTCAAAGCCTTTAAAAACAATTTGGTCATCAATTTGAAAAGGTTCAGTTAGCAGAATTAAAATTCCAGCTAAGAAGTTTTGCAAAATATCGCGGAAAGCAAAACCAATTGCAACACCACTAATTCCCAACAGTTGTATCAAATCACCCGCTCTAAATGTAGGAATCACAATGGAAAGGGCGATAAACAAACCAATTAAAATTGTCAACCCCTGCGCTAACCTTCCTAGTACTAATCCTAGATTTCGAGCAGAACGACGGTTGCGAGTTAAGCGCTTAACTATTGCCTTAATTCTGCTAGCAACAAATAAAAAGAAGATGAAGACAATCAACCCTAATAAAATATTTGGTAGCAAAACTATCAAACCGTTAATCATGCTTTGAATCTTATCCCAAGCTGTGGATATTTCTGCATTCATGAAGTTTCCTCACTAGTTAATTTTTGCTAACGTCAACGCTCTAAATTCTGATGCAATAATTCTTGAATTTCCCCCCGCAATGCTGCGATTTCTTTGTGAAGCGCTTGAATCGATTTCGCTCCAGCTAACTCTGCTTCGTCATCATCGGCATCACGACCGATAAAAAACGTCGCCAGAGTTGCAGTGACATAACCAAATACGGCAAACGCATATAACGCCAAGAAAAAACAAAGCACCCGACCTTCGGGCGTTTTGGGCGAATAGTCAGAACCCATCGTTGTCATTAGCATTGCTGTCCACCAAAAAGCAGTGCTGTAGCTGTGCAGCCCTGATTCCACAGGAACTTCGTTTTCAAATGTATACATCCCTGCTGCTCCTACTACAGTAATGATCATTGTTAACGCCACAACATAACCAAACCCTCGACGGCTAATACTTGCTGCTAAAACCCGCATCCCTCGGTTAGCACGAGTCATAACTCGCAACAACTGTAAACCTCGCACAGCACGGGCTGTGCGGAGTATTTTTATGACTCGGATAATCCGAAAACTACGCAATGCTGGTAACACCAAAGAAATAGCTGTTAGCCAGTTACTTTTGACATAAGAAATTTTATGAGGAGCGATCGCTAGTTTAAGTAGAAAATCTAATATAAAAATAATCCAAATAGTGATGCTAAAGGCTTCCAGTAAAGAGTTTAATCCCCAGATGATCTCGATGATGAATAGTGCTAGCCATACAAAGCCCAGCACCAGCATTGGAATTTCTAGCCAATCTTCCAACTGGTGCAAAACTTCATTACGTTCTTTTTCTAGGGCTTGTTTTTCTGAAAGCTTTGAACTACTCATAAATGGTCTTATTGTTTACTAGCAGGTGTTTCTAGCACGTTGACATCAACTAGAGGTGTCACATTTAAGTCCTGTTTCAATAATTGAGTTTGAATTGATTGGGTGAGGCGATCGCGTATTTCTTCACTAGACGCTGTAACTCCCGGTTGACGCTGCACATAAACAACAGATAGTAGGGTATTTTGCCCTTCAATATTGGATCGTGTAAAGCGCACATTCGACTCGACTAATTTTGCTAAACCAACTTGTTCCACGGTTTTTTGAACTTGGGCGTTGGCACGTTGGGCAAGGCTAGAGCGTTGTAGATTGGGAGAATTAGAGAACTGCCAAGTTAGTAAACCTGCCAATGCTATGACAGTGATCACTAAGGCAGAAAAGAATACCCGTTTTTTACCACGCCCATAGCGAGTTCCTTGAGCAGACAGCCCGAATACTCGGAACAAGAGTGCTGCTGAAAAATTAATACCGCATAGCTGCAAAAACAGTAAGAATAGCTCCGAAATTACCATGTCCCATCTACCAATTGCACTTGCCATACCCACAATTCCCGCAGGTGGAGCTAAAGAAGCGGCAACTAACATTCCGGTTGCTGCCCCAGATACTAAACTACTCCGTTCTGACTGCACCAAGTTGAGCGCCCCTGCGGCTCCGGCTGCCAATGGCAAAAGCACTGCTACTGATGAAACTTGGCTACTTTCTACCATTAAACTGGTAGGAATTTCTAGCCGTAATATCAGGCTCAGTAGCCAAGTAGTGGCTATTGTGACTGCTAAAGCGGCAAAATATCGTAAAATACTCCGTCCCAGGAGTTTGCGATCGCCCCATGCAGTAGCGATCGCTGTATTCATTGCCGGGCCTGCAAACGGTGCTATCAGCATTGCCGCCACCAGCAAGTAAGCTGTACTAGTATATAAGCCAATCCAGACTACAAAGCCTGCCAGTGCTGCATAACTAAGAAAACCTTGCCAAGAGCCAACACTTTGCAAACCAGAAAGAAAAATCTCAATCGGACTGCGTTCTTCCACATCTACAACTTGTTGCGGTGCTTCCGATGCAGGGGGTTGCAGAGTCATCACACCAGTTGGTATAAGCGTAATTTGTACTTTGGGCAAGTCTTGCAACTTCTCCAGAACTTTGCCAACTTCTCCATTAGAAACATGAACAATCACTACATCAATCGGTTCTTCTGCATTTCCTTCAAATCGAGCCAGATTTGTGCCGTTATGAGATTTGGCAATATCGATAACAGCTTTTCCATTTCCCCGTGGTACTTGGATAATGAGTTGACGCATTCTACCCTCCTAAGGCTAACCATCTTGCTTTTTTAGACAATACCTCTATTACCCAAAGAAAGATTCTTTCAAAAGATGTACCTCATACTCAATTAACACTTCATTTTTGCCCGTAAAATTAGTACATAGTAAAATAATTGCTACTTAAGGTATCACAAAAAGGTTAATATAAGGAAAATTTCATTAATTTATCGTTTGAGACTTAGATTAAATCCAAATAGTGGAAAAGCCGTGGAGAATTCCGCTATATTTTTCTTCTCGAAAGCAAGCTTTAGATTTTATCGAAATAGAATTCAGGAGTCAGGAGCCGGAATTCAGTAACATTGACGTTTTTGATATTTTCATTGTTGCGTTATCTATACCTAAAGCAATAAGCATAGTCAGTCTTTAGTAGTATTTCAAGCTGTAGGATAAATTTCTCCACTAAATTTCCACTATTTTTTAATAAATATTGAAGTATTAGAAATAATGAATAATTGAAAAAAACAGGGGGTATGGATCATGACACAGTTAACTAAGTTCGTTTCAGCAGGTCTATCTTTACTAACTTTAAATTTAACAGTACTTGCAGTTGGAGCATTGGAAACATCTGCTCAATCTTCCCCTACAACTACCTTTAGTGATGTTCAATCTAATTACTGGGCACAGCCATTTATTCGAGGTTTGGCTGCAAGAAATATTGTAACTGGATATCCTGATGGTACATTTCGACCAGAACAGCCAGTAGACCGGGATGAGTTTGCAGCAATTATTCGTAAAGCTTTTGACCAACCACCAACTCGCCAGATACAAAGTGGTGCTGTATATAAAGATGTTCCTACAAACTATTGGGCTAGTCGTCCCATTGAAGAAGCATATCAACAAGGATTTATGACAGGTTATCCTGGTGGATACTTTCGTCCTAATCAATCGGTTTCTAAGGTTGAGGCTATAGTTGCTTTAAACAAAGGTCTTAATCTAACTACTGGTACATCAGCAGTTAGTGTACCCACAGTCACCCAGGGAGTAGTTCCTCAAAAAACCGCACAAAAACCTGTAAAAAGACGTATTTTTATGCCGTTTGCATTTACTACTTTGATGCAACCTTTATTAATACCAAAAGCTCAAGCTGCATCTCCTTCAACAACTGATAGACAGGCTGCCCGTCCTGCGTCGTTTCTTATTACTAACACTTACGCAGATGCCAATAATATTCCGCAATATGCAGTTGGAGATGTAGCAGCTGCAACTAAAGCAAATATAGTGGTCAACTATCCAAATCTTAAAGTTCTTAATCCAAGCAAATCTGCAACTAGAGGAGAGATTACAGCTTTAGTTTATCAAACTTTAGTTTACCAGGGAAAAATAGAGCCACTTGCTGCTAATTCACCGGCTAATCAATATGTTATTCGGATTCCTATCAAAAACCAAAATGCTCAATAAATAAATGTAATTTGTCTTTAATCAACGCTAATATTATCGAGGAGTTTGGCTGATTTCAGCTTGAACAAATTCTGACTTCTGACTCCTTTTCATTTGGCTTTTCAAAGTGCGGGGCAATTTCTTACATTCAAAGTTAATTTTGAATAGGTTGCAATCATATATATTATGTCCGGCTGATTAGTAGACATCTCCGAAAATGAATGTAGAGACGTTGCATTGCAACGTCTCTACAAGGGTTTCAGGTAACGCATAATTAATTTTTGGAGATGTCTATTTATGATTCGGTGCATCTGTGCAAAAACTTGAAAATTCTTTCTCCCCTTGCAGTCTTAATGATAAGTCTTTAACCGGACACAATATCACCTCTGGTGGGGTGTAGCCCATCGCCAATTATTAGGAAATGGCAGAATATTAAAATAAATCAATCCTTCAATAATACCTGCGGCACCAGGGTACTGAGTTAGAAAGTGCCAAGGGTAATGTGTTTTGTAATACCACGACAGAAGTTGCGTTTGGGCATTACCAACGATAATCCCAGCTGATGGCTGTTGAAATAAACTGATGTCATTTCCAGAACCTCCACAGATAACGGTTGCATCTGATTGCCCTTGCAGCAATTGTTGCAGATATGCAGTTGCTTTACCCTTATTACTGTTCTTGGGTATGATATCAACGTCTCGCCCATTGCTGAAAATTACCTGAGCCTGCAATCCAGTAAAAGTTAACAATTCTTCTAAATCATCGATAACCTCAAGCGACGCATCCATATCTAGGCAAAAGCTTAATTTATAGAGGGTTTGTTCACTGTCGGGTTGAGGTATCAGTGCAGAAAAATAGCTAGCAATTGCCCAAACTGCATCTCTATCCCAATCTTTTGAGATTTGATTTGCCCAATCTTTTTCTAAAAGCACACCCTGTTGATAAATCTCAGTACCTATACTAGCGATTAAATAATCGGGTTCCAAAAGCTGTGCTTGTGCTATCAACTGACGACTAGAAGCATAAGAACGGCCAGTAACATAGACTAAGTACATCTGATTGCGTATAGCTTCTAGCCTTTGGTTTAAAGCGGCAATAGCCTGATTGGTACCAACCAAGGCATTGTCTAATTCAATCACTAAAAGTAGTTTCATATTTGCTTGGTTTCACTAATAAAAAAATTACATAAATTTAAACCTATGGAGATAATTTATATATTTAAATACAGAAGTATATTCTTACCTCTATATTAATAACACTGTAAAATTCAAAAAGCCTTCTTTTCTGCCTATTGTCTAAGCAAATAAGTATAGATACATCACATTGCGCGAATAAAAACCAAAGCGGACTGCTTGCTATACTATTTAAGCTTTTGCTTTGTATTTAATTGGTTGCCCACTGGACAATACCGTTATCGAAGGAGTCAATTAATTTTTCTAGAGCTTTAATTTCACTGGATTTTAAAGCTTTCGACTTTAACAAAGTTTGGATTTGTTTTTCCAATTCTGGAGTTAAGTTTTTAGTTTGAATAATTTCTTGAACGAATGTATCAACTGTTAAAGATTGGTAGAGTTCGTGAACTTGAGCGGCAACTCCCTGAGTGCTAAAACGAGACTGCACCCAATTCTGTGCAGCATTGCCATAGCTCTCTTTTAGAGTTGGGTTTTTTAACAGATCGTGAATAGCGATCGCTAATGCCTTACAATCATGAGGAGGAACTAAAAATCCGGTTTCACCATGCACAACCGTATGCTGCAATCCTCCTACATTACTAGCAATTACGGGTGTTCCTGCTGCCATTGCTTCAATTGCCACTAAGCCAAAAGGTTCGTAGTAACTCGGTACAACGCAGATATCCCCTGCGGCGTAGTAAGCAGGTAACAGCGCTTGAGAAATTCGTCCGGTGAAAACTGTAACTGCTTCCAATCCCAGTTCGCTCACCAAAGTTTGAATGCGTAGTTGTTCTTGAAAGTCTGCTCCATCTTCACGGCTACCACCAACTAAATAGAGTTGAAATCCTGAAGGCAAATTGGCGCAGGCTTTTACTAAGGTTTCAACTCCCTTGCGAGAGTCAAAGCGTCCTACATACAAAATGATTTGAGAATCTGCATCAATTCCCAACTGTCGGCGAGCAACTTCTTTACTGATAGAACCAAAGTGTTCAGTATTAATCCCGCAAGGAATGACTTTAATACGTCCATGTTGCGATATTAACTGACGTAAATCTTCCGCTTCTTGGGGACTGGTGGATATTACACAATCTGCTTGTTCTAAAATAGCCCTTTCTACACAATGACGAATTGCAGCAATCTGCGGCGGATTTTCGACATTCTGATATTTAACCGCCCCTATAGAATGATAGGTATGAACTTGAGGTAATCCCAATCGAGATTTAAGTTCTAATCCTACCCAAGCAGAAAGCCAATAATTAGTGTGAATCAGTGCATAGTTGTTACCTGTTCGTTGTTGAAAATTTAGCCAAGCTTCTACAAATTCCGGTAGATATTCAAATAAATTATTTCTAGAAATAAATTCGGCTGGCCCAGCATTTAAACGAATTGTGCGACACCCTGGTGCTAATTCCACAATTTCTTCTTGATTGGGGTGTTCGCGTCGGGTAAACATATCAACCTGACAACCGCGTTTTGCTAATGCTAACCCCAATTCTCGCACGTAGACATTTTGACCACCTGCTCCTTCTTTGCCAATTTCAGCTGTAGGGTCGCCATGAACTGAAATTAGTGCGTAACTAGTTTGAGAATTTGGCATTTCTGGGGCAATTTTTTCTAGAGATTTGACTAAATTTAAAGAAGAAAGAGTATTCATAATTAAAATTTCCATGTAAATTACACAAAATTCCACAACTATAGGACTCATATTTGATTTTTGAAAAAACTCCGTACACTCAAAAAGTCTTTTTTCCTACTCCCCACTCCCAGCCTACGCAAATAATTTCAGTAATCAAACCGGATTCCTATAGATTACTTGTAGTAAAAATTCTAACTTTACAAGTTATCTATCATCCAAAGAAAGGTGTAAAAACCTTCTAGGAAACATAAACGAATAATTTCGACTTAATTTTTTATTAGGTTGAGGGACTTCTGGAAGAGAATCAATTAATAATCGAATTGCTTCATGAATTGATATCTGATGATCTTCTGCATAAACTCTCAGCTTGCGATATTCTTCGTTAGTAATAACAATCTTAGAAATATTTACTGAAAAATTAGGCATGAAAATCTCCTGAAAACTGATACTAATTTCCAAAAATGCTATTTGTTCTGCATGTTAGGCTTTATAAGTTGAAATCTCGGTTATAAATCGGGTAAAAAACGGTTATTAGAAAATTAATCCTCTCTAATTAAAGGAGAATTAAGAATTTTAGATTATTACAAAATTGTATATATAGGAATCCGATAGCGAAGCGGTAGCGAGTCATCGAGCGTCTTTGATTCCTGAACTTATTTGCGTAGGTAGGCAATAGGCAAGGGGAAAGAAGGCTTCCTAGTTGTACTGGTTTTTTTCAGAAATCAAATACTAGTCCTATAGCGGTTCTCAATTGCATGAAATACAGACCTAACCCTGCGTGGCGTAGCCATACTTGTTTGCGTGGACACGCAAGATAAGCGTCTGTCTGCGACACGCTGCGCGTTTGCGTAGTATCCCACAGGGAACGTAGAGAGCATCGGCAAAAGACAACAGTGTTTTTTTCCTTTTTACCTGTTCCTCGTTCCCTGTCCCCTATCCCCTGTCCCTATGAGTGGTTCAGGAATCAAACCGGATTCCTATAGAATATTTACGTATTTTATAATTTAATGAGTAAAAATTAAAATTCTCCAAACCAATAATTAAATTGATTTGGAGAACTCTAGTGTTCTAGTGTAAAAGAAGAGGTTAATTTCAGTAATTGCAGTCTAACAATCAGTTGTGAAGATAAAGGGCAAATATCAGGTAGAAATCGGGTATTTTCCTAAAGCTGCTTTAAGCGATAGCCTAGCCCATGAACTGTCTCAATAAAATCATCGGGAGCACCTGCGCCTTTAAGTTTATACCGTAAACTCTTAATGTGAGACTTGACAGTTTCTTCGCTAGGAGGGTCATCAAGTGACCAAATACGCTCAATAATTCCGGCTCGACTTAGCACCCTCCGACCACTAGAAACCATTAGTTCTAAAAGAGCAAATTCTTTGGGCGTTAAGTGTAAAGGCTGGTTAGCATAGGTGACTTCATAAGTGCTGGGATTTAAACGCAGACTACCCCAACCAAAGTCTGAACAAGATGTTGCGGCACTATTGCGACGCAACAGTGCGCGAACACGAGCCATTAACTCTGGCATTTCAAAAGGTTTGACCATATAATCGTCTGCCCCAGCATCCAACCCAGTAATTTTGTCACCAAGGGTATCGCGTGCTGTTAACATGAGTATAGGTATTGTGCTATTGTGAGATGAGCTACCCCCCACCATAGGCGATCGCAAGCGTTGACAAAAACTCACACCATCCAACTTGGGTAAGGTAATATCTAACACCACCAAATCATATTCCAACACTTTGATGCAATCCCATGCTTCCTCTCCATCTTGGGCCACATCTACCACATATTGACGGTCAGTTAGGGCTTCCATGAGCATCTCTGCTAACTGGACATCATCTTCAACTACCAAAATCCGCATTGTTAGAATATTTGTAAGTTAAAAAACTAGGATAAATCCCAATATCTAACCTTAATATAAGTAGGTCGGCATAAATATTTATCGTTTGGATAAGACAGAGGGCACTTATTTACTTTTATTCACACAGTTTTGTTTTTGTGCCAACTTACTTAGTTTTCCCAGTCCCCAGTCCCTAATCCCCAGTCCCCAGTCCCTTTTTCATCTTCAATTTTATTTAGGACGAGGAAACTTAGAAGGTGACTTAAAGTTTTCTACCGGTACACCCTTAAGTGCCTTCTGCATAAAATCACGCCAGACAGGAGCCACCATACCTCCGCCTGTCGCGCGGTTAGATAATTGTCGGTTGTCGTCCCTCCCTACCCAAATGGCAGTTGTTAACTGCGGTACAGTACCAATAAACCAAATATCTTTCTCAGAAGAGGTTGTACCAGTCTTTCCTGCAACTGGACGGCCTATAGCTGCGCCTTTACCAGTTCCGGCTTGAACTACTGTTTTCATCACGTCTAAAGTTGCTGCTGAAGCCCAAGGGTCAAGCACTCGCTGAGGTTTAGGAGTATTATCTATTAACACATTGCCGCTACCGTCAGTGACACGGGCAATAATCGTTGTAGGTGATTGCCAACCGTAATTAGCAAAAGTCGCATAAGCACTAGCCATTTCTAGTGGTGTCACACCAATTGCACCCAGTGGCAAAGAACTTACAGGTATCATTGGACTCATAATTCCTAAGGTACGGCAAGTTTCAATTACTTTATTCATACCCACAGCTTTGCCAATCTTGATTGCAGGAATATTACGAGACAGGGAAACGGCAGTCCGAACTGGTATTGCTCCCATAAAGCTATTATCGTAGTTCCGTGGAGAATACCAACCGTTACCATCACGGTAACTAACTGGAGTATCTAGGATTGTTGTATGTGGTGTAAATTTACCACTAGCAAAAGCAGTATAGTAAACAAACGGTTTAAAAGAAGATCCTGG
The DNA here is from genome assembly GCA_038259325.1 of Chroococcales cyanobacterium. GTDB lineage: Bacteria > Cyanobacteriota > Cyanobacteriia > Cyanobacteriales > Nostocaceae > Nostoc. The sequence goes on from JBBSOX010000087.1 coordinate 16,748, forward strand.
CTGACGGTGGGCTTGAGTTGCTCGGTTAAATTCGCTAGTTTTTGAATCTACACCACCCACTAGTGCTTTTACAAAGTGTGTACGAGGATCAATTGCTACCAAAGCCATCTGATTATTATTTAATCCTTGACGTTCAAGATTTCGATGCCACTTCTTGATAGTTTTTTCTGCCATCATTTGGAAGCTAGTATCAACTGTGGTTTGTACATGCATTCCGCCTTTAAGCAATGTTTCACGCCCAAACTTTTTAATCAGTTCCTGTGAGACGGCATTGGTAACGTAAGGCAAAGCGCTACCTTGAAATGACCTAATTTCACCAAGTTTGATTTGTTGTTTGAGGGCATCATCATACTCTTGCTGGCTAATCCAATTTAGTTCCAACATTCGCCCCAATACTTCTTTTTGTTTCTGTTTTGCTAGCTTCATGCTTACAAAGGGGCTAAAATCTTCTGGAGCTTGAATTAAACCCGCCATCATTGCTGATTCGCCTAAAGTCAAATTTTGCGCTGATTTTTTAAAGTAAGTACGTGCTGCTGTCTGAACACCATAGTTATTGTGACCCCAGTAAACTTGATTGAGGTACATCTCTAATATTTCATCTTTATCAAGAACTTGCTCTAACCGAATTGCTAATACTGCTTCTGCTATTTTTCGGGTAAAAACACGTTTCTGAGATAAAAACAGATTTTTCATCAACTGCATGGTGATTGTAGAACCACCCTCTCGCACTTCCCCAGATGTCCAGTTTACTAACGCAGCGCGTCCAATACCACCTGGGCTAATACCCTGATGCTCGTAGAAGCGACTGTCTTCGCTGGCTAATACCGCTCGTTTCAAATTAGGGGAAATTTGATTTAAAGGCACTACTTGTCGATTAGCTTCTCCGTGTATACGTGCTAAAAGCTTGCCTTTAATATCATAGATATAAGTTGTTTCTGAAGGCAGAAAGTTCTGTAGTTGTCTAACATCTGGCAAATCGCGGAAACTAATAGCTAAACCAACTAGTCCTCCAGCCAGAACAGAACTTGATAGCATAGTAATTGAGAAGAGGGTAGTGCCAGTTATTTGGCAAACTCTTTGCAAAAACCCAAAACTAGGTAAAGTCTGAGTTTGTGATTGTTTCTTTTCAAAAGTTTTCAATGAAGACACGGCAATTGGAATTCCTCACTTATAAATCAAGCTACAATTCATTTGGGAAAGCTAGTAATTGTTTTCAAATAAATTAACTTGGCAATATTAAGTAAATTTATCAACTGCTATTACAAAAAAATATTAAACAATTATCATATATTTTCTCAAAGCCCTTAAAGACTAGAATTCAAGTATGGATTAAAATATATTAATTAAAAGCTTAAAGCATTTTATAAAATTTTATCTTAAACTTTAGATGTCAAAAAAACGGTCAGAAATCGGTCAGAAATCGGTTAGTAATAAAATTAATTCTGACTAAATTTATATTGGAAAAATACTTACTTTGATATAAAGTTATGTATATGATGTAAAGTTATGTATAAAATATTGGTTCTAAACCATTAATTAATTGATTTTTTCTATGAAATGGTCACTGGAAAGGAAATGGATTGCCTCGGGCTTTGGCTTGTGCTTATTTTTAATGAGTATAGCTAGTCTCATTTCTTACCAAAATGCTACTCAGTTAATTGCAAGTAGCAATCAAGTGAAGGAAACGCATGAGGTAATGAAAAACATTATCGACATCTTTGCTACACTAACCGATGCAGAAGCAGGACGCAGGGGTTATATCCTATATGGAGAGCAATTAGAACTAAAACGTTACTATCAGGCAATGCAAAGCCTAGATGTCAAAGTCAAAAAGTTGCAGCAACAACTTGCTGATGACTCTTATCAACAGCAGCAACTAACGAAGCTTAAATTCCTCATTGCTCAAAGAGTTGAATTATCTAAACAGTCAATTAACCTCAAGGAAGCAGGTAAATCAAGCTTTGCTATTCAAGCACCTCTAGTTAATAAAAGCAATCAAAACCGTAATCAAGTCAGCGAAACACTTACCCAGATGCAAGCTAGGGAAGAACAGTTACTACAAATATCGGTCAGACATTCTCAAGATAATATCCGCAACCGAATGTTGATTGAATTCCTCGGTACTTTCTTGAGTTTTGCTATTTTATTAGGTGTTTATGCCTTGCTTTATCAACAATTAGTTAAGCGCCAGCAAGCAGAAACTATTCAAAAAACTTTAGCTCAAGAAAAAGAACTTAGTGAATTGAAGTTGCGCTTTTTTTCAATGGTATCTCATGAATTTCGTACCCCATTGAGTATTATATTGGGTTCGGCTCAACTATTGGCTCAAAGTAATCAGCAGTGGACAGAAGAGAAGAAACTTAAAAATTTGTATCGCATTCAATCTTCAGCTAGGACAATGAACCAGTTACTGACTGATATTTTAACTTTGACTAGAGCAGAAGCTGGTAAATTAGAATTTCATCCAGAACTCATGGATTTGGAAGCCTTTTGCATTAATTTGATAGAAGACCTCCAATTTTCTAATCAACAACAGCATACTATTAAATTTATCAATCAAGGTAACTGTACCCATGCCAAATTAGATGAAAATATACTGTATTCAATTTTAAATAACTTACTCTCAAATGCAATGAAATATTCACTTCCAGAGGGGAAAATTTTCTTAATTATTAGTTGTGAACCACACGCAATATTTTTTCAAGTCAAAGATAATGGTATAGGAATTCCTTCAGAATTTCAAAAGCATTTATTTGAGCCTTTTCATCGTGCCCATAATGTAGGCAAGATTGTTGGCAGTGGATTAGGACTAGCTGTGGTAAAAAAGTGCTTAGAAATACATCATGGAGAAATTTATGTCGATAGCGAGGTAGGAGGCGGAACGAGTTTCACGATAAAATTCCCCCAACAAGGAACAGTAATAGTCAAAAGTAAATTAAGCAGTCATCACTAAACTGAGATTGTTTGGTTATAAGCTTCTCATCCTTTATGTTTAACAAATTACTTCCGAGAGAAAGATGTCAAAAATACATCTATTCATCCAAAATATAATTAGAAAAAACTAACGTTAATTTAGAATGAACAATGCCACACGTATTACTTGTAGATGATGAAGCGGCCCTTTGTGAGAGTCTCACCTATACACTACAAAAAGAAGGTTACACGGTAACTACAGCCGCCGATGGACATAGTGCAATCAAACAGTTTCACAAGCAAGTACCAGATATAATTTTGCTTGATTTGATGTTACCGGAAGTTGACGGTATGGAAGTTTGTTGGCGGATTCGGGCATTTTCCAATATACCTATCGTCATGCTCACAGCTAAAGATGAGGATATTGATAAAATTTGGGGTTTAGAAGCAGGTGCAGATGATTATATTACTAAGCCCTTCAACACCCGCGAACTACTAGCACGCATCAAAGCAGTATTGCGTCGTCGTTCTGGGGAGCAGCCTTGATTAGAGGCTGGATACCTGGGATTAGATTAAATACAATTTATGCTAAGGCATAGGCTGAGAAGACGGAAAATTTGCAAATAGTATATGGCTAAACTTTTTGATTGTATTACTGAAGAACTACAAGGCTTTATTAATGCTCAACACCTTTTCTTTGTTGGCTCTGCACCTTTGAGTCCTACGGGTCATGTTAACCTGTCTCCTAAAGGTTTAGGCTGTTTTCGCATTCTCTCTCCCAACCAAGTAGGTTACGTAGACCTTACAGGTAGTGGTAACGAAACCTCAGCCCACTTGCAAGAAAATGGGCGAATAACCTTTATGTTTTGCGCCTTTGAGGAACCCGCGTGTATATTGCGTCTTTACGGTCAAGGAAAGACGATTTTACCGAGTTCTCCAGATTGGGACTCCCTGTACTCTTTGTTTGTGCCTATGCCTGGAACTCGTCAAATTATCGTCGCCGAAATTGATAAAATACAGACTGCCTGTGGTTTTGGTGTACCACTTTATGAATATCAAGGTCAGCGTCAGACTTTAGTAAACTGGGCTAGTAAAAAAGGCGAAGAAGGAGTTCGAGAATATCAACAAAAGAAAAATCTCGTCAGCATTGACGGTTTACCTACACCACTGAGTAAATTATCTTAAATTTTACAAAAACGGACTTTGGGGTATGAGTTATTCTATTCGTCCACTCACACAAGAAGATGAGCCTTTCCTTTGGCGAATGCTTTACGAAGCAGCCCATCTGGTAGAAGAAGGTAATTTGACAGTGCAGGATGCGATAAATAATCCTGATTTAGCAAAATATGTTAAAGATTGGGGACGTAAAGATGATAGCGGCTTTGTCGCTATTTTAGAAAGTAGTAATCAACCAGTAGGGGCGGCATGGCTGCGTCTATTGACAGGTGAAAATAAAGGATATGGCTATGTTAATGATCAAACTCCTGAACTAGCTATTGCCATTCTTCCTCAATATAGAAATAAAGGCATAGGAACGCAGTTACTCACACATTTGTTAGCAACAGCTAAAACATCTTATCCATCAATATCACTTAGTACCAGAGCGACAAATCCAGCCGTGGCTTTATATAAACGATTTGGCTGGGAAGTTCTTCCTGACAGTGAGACAATCAACCAAGTTGGTAGCATCTCTTTTAAGATGAAAATTGATTTTTAAGCTCAAAGCTTGTCAATTGTAGGGAGTGTAAATAAGAAAGCCGCCAAAGCGATCGCAGGTTGCAAGCGGCTTTTTGGTGTAACATCACAATAGTTGTCAAATCCCTATCTTCATTGGTAATTTTGCTTTTATGACTCTTTAGGATCGGTGTCACCACCAATTATTACTTGGAACAAGTTTCCTAGTAAAGAGAAAAAGGCCGAAACTATCACTATCAGCATTAAACTAGCAAGGGCAGCAAAGGGAGAGATGATGAATAAGAGTAACAGTGCAAGCATCAAAATCGTTAGTAATGTCTTATTCATCTTTTTCACCTTTAATAGTTGCTACTCTCAAGCTAACCAGCTAAGTAATGACATTGACCACAGTCAATAGAAGGAATTATTCTTACTTCTCTGGTAACATTTTACAATAAAATTGAGCGCCAAAGTCTAATTTATAAATCAATAATCTGTCACTTCCGCTCTGTTAGACTTAACCTGTCCGCGCTTAGTTTTGTAGTCAAGGCGTTTTCTTTGAGAACTGCGACTTGGTTTCGTGGGTTTGCGTTTTATCGTCACTACAACTGCGCTTTGAATAAGTTCTTGAAGTCGTTTCAAAGCTGACTCCCGATTGTTCTCTTGGCTTCGGTGTTCCTGCGCTTTGATTACAACAACCCCGTCCTGAGTGATGCGGCGATCGTTCAGCTTTAAAAGCTGTTCTTTATAATAATTAGGTAATGATGAAGCCGCAATATCAAAGCGCAAGTGAATAGCCGTGGAAACCTTATTTACATTTTGGCCTCCCGCTCCTTGCGAACGAATTGCACTAATTTCAATCTCACTCTGTGGGATAATAACTTTGTTGGAAATTTGCAGCATTACTCACAAGGTAAAAGAGAACCTTTTCAATTTAGGATAAAAATCCTTTACTCGGTTTGTTCGGTAGAATCTATTACTACGTCTTGATCTTCATTGTTGTCCAAATTTACCTCTAAAGTCTTTCCTTCTATTGTCACTTTATCACCTGGCACTAGTCGCCGCCCTCGTCGGGTTTCTAGCATACCGTTGACTTGGACATCGCCACCTTGAATCATCAGCTTGGCTTGACCTCCACTTGGCACTATACCCATCAGCTTTAAATATTGATTTAACTTAATTGTGTTGTCTCTGATTTTCTTCATAGTAAATAAAACTACATCATCTTAATTGTATCGTGGCGTTATCAAGGCAAAGTGTGAATCTATAGCAATCCGATAGCGAAGCGGTAGCGAGTCATCGAGCGTCTTTGATTTTTGAAATTATCTACATGGCGGGGAGTAGGGAGTAGGGAGTAGGGAATAAGGAATTAGGCTTTTCAATCTGTAACGAGCTTTTTCAGGAATAAAATATGAGTCCTATATTGCACCACATAATTACCTAAGTACATTATTTCATTAACTCGTAGCGAATTTTGCAATACCCTGTAATGCAATACCAATGCTTCGCCTGACAATGCCAATGTATCCCGATGCATTTAAAAATGCTACTGCTTAGGCAAACTTTTAGAACGAAAATCAACGTTTGGGCTGATTTTACTAATTGGCTGTTGTGCAATACTTTTCGGATAAGCCTAACAATCTTCCTTTTGGTCTGGAAAAAGGTTAAAGAGCAAGGGGAAAGGTGAATTTAAACCCTTCCCTTTCCCCTTGAACCGAAAAATATTGGGCTATGACGATCGCTATAACAAAAACTGTGATGCCAGTTTATTATCTATAATGTTAATCGACAAAACTGCCAGATATAGGTGAACAAACTAGTCTGGTAGGTTCTTTTAGTGTGTTCAGGGGACTGGATCTATGATTAAGCTCGGTTTATTGGTACAGTCCCAGAATAACTCTTTGGGTATCGGAAAAGTTACAGAAATATCTGATGCCAATGCAAACGTTGAGTATTTCTGCTCTATAGGGCAACGTTTTCAAAAAACTTTACCTTTAAATTCTCTCTCTGAGGTCAGGCTTGAACCCCAGGCTCGATGCTATATTAAGTACCAAACTCAGGATAAATGGATAGTTGGCAGAGTTTTCATCTGGGATGAAGATACAGAAATGTATCAAATTGATTTACCAGATAAGAAAACTGCGATCGCTAGTGAAGAAGAAATTTACGTTCGTTGTAATCTCCCAAACACAGACCCCATCCAAACTCTGGCGATGAAGGGTCACGAAACACCCTACTTCCACGACAAAAGATTGGCTTTTGTCAAATCCTTGATTAAGCAACGCGCTGTCAGTCGCGGCATGACGGGACTGATTTCGGCAAATATTAATCTTTATCCTCACCAAGTTGAAGTTGTGCGGCGGGTACTAGAAGACCCAATTCAACGCTACTTGTTAGCAGACGAGGTGGGACTCGGAAAAACCATCGAAGCGGGTGCGATTCTGCGTCAATTCCTTCTGGATGAACCGAAAAAAAATGCGGTGGTATTGGTTCCGCAATATTTGCTCAAACAATGGCGGCTTGAGTTAGAAAACAAGTTTTACATTTCCCATTTTGGCAAACGGGTAGCGGTGCTGGCGGTTGAAGATATTCATAAAATCAACCTGAAAGCAAAGATAGGCTGCTTAATTTTAGATGAAGCCCATCATATCGCAGCAATGGCAACCTCAAAGGATGCTACAGTCCGCCAGCGTTTTCAGACTTGCAAAGAATTGGCTCATAGAAGCGATCGCTTACTTTTATTATCTGCTACTCCTGTTCTCAATCATGAGCAAGATTTTCTGGCTATGTTGCACTTGCTCGACCCAGCAACCTATAAAATTGGTGATTTAGCAGGTTTTCGCGCCAAAGTTGAAAGCCGTCAAGAAATTGGTAAACTTCTGCTTTCTTTTAAAGAAGATGCGAAGCCTGATGTTCTCAAAAGCAATTTGCAGCAACTGCGAAACCTCTTTGCTGAGGATGAGTATTTACTGAAGCTGGCGGATGATTTAGAAAATTTACCAGCAAATTCTACCGAGCAAGAGCAAATAGTCCAAGCAATTCGTGTCCACGTTAGCGATATCTATCGACTACACCGCCGAATGCTTCGCAACCGTCGCGCTGCGGTGGAAGATGTGATCTTTGACCGCAATTTTACGCCCAAAGAAGAGTATGATTTAGACGAGCGATCGCCTGATATCCACGAACTCCTCAATCAATGGCGTAGTGTAGCTCCTGGTGAAAAGGCATATCAGCGAATTTTTCTGCTGTTATTCCTAGCTGCTGGTACTTGGTTAGGAATTTTAGAGCAAGTAATTACCGCCCGGTTAACTGGTAAGCTTGATGCTAAACTCACCCAAGAGTTTAAAGAAGATGATATTCGCCTATTAACTACAACCCCCAAATTCTCAGGGGAAGAAGAAATTCTGCAATCCTTCCTCAAAATTATTCGTCAACCTCAAGAGGACGGAGGACGGACGGAAAATTTGAAAACAGTGCTGCTAAATCAGCTAGGTACATACTTCAAAATTCCCGCAAACGTTCGGAAGAATCAAAAAGAATTCATCACGAGGATACAGCAGAGAATCAAAAGACCAATTACTGGCGATATTCTGCCCAAATTTGTTGTATTTACTAGCTTTGTGCAAACTTGTGGCGAAATCGTCCGGTATTTGTCTGATACCTTTGGTGCAGAAACAATAGCCAAACATCAATTTGGGGAATCACCAGACAAAGTTGAGGAAGGCTTAAGTAAGTTCAAGAATAACCCAAACTGCTTTATTCTAGTATGCGATCGCTCTGGAGAAGAAGGACGGAACCTCCAGTTTGCCGATTGGTTAATTCATTTTGACCTGCCTTGGTCGCCGAATCAATTAGAGCAGAGAATTGGCAGACTTGACCGCATTGGCAGCAAAATTGGCATCCAATCTAGTGCCTTAATTGGCCCCTATTTAGAAGATAGCCCTCACAATGCTTGGTATAAAGTATTAAAAGATGGGTTTGGTATTTTCCAACAATCAATTGCCAGTCTCCAGTTTTATGTGGATGAGAAAATTGCAGAATTAGAAACAGTTTTGTTTCAATCAAGTGCTGCTGGATTGTTAGAGATGATTTCGCCAATTCAAGAGCAAATTGAAGCTGAAATAGCAAAAATTAGCGAACAGAATGCTCTAGATGAAATTGACGCTAACGATGAAATTGCCACCGAGTATTTTCAAGAGCTAGATAATTATGATGCTTGTCATCTAGAGATGAAACGAGCAATTGAAGGCTGGATTTGTGACGCACTGGGATTCAGAGGACTCAATAACCCCGACTCATCAGAGATGCGACGTTATCAACCCTCAACGCGGACATTGGTTCCCATCGATGAGTTAAAAAACCGTTTTGCTGATAGTTACTTAGACCAATTTGGTACTTATAATCGCAGGGTAGCAAACCAGAATCCTGGGGTTAAACTCTATCGAGTTGGCGAAGGATTTGTTGAAGCACTCTGGAACTATATAAACTGGGATGACCGAGGTGAAGCCTTTGCTCTGTGGCGCACTGATGCATCTTGGGACTCTAAAGAAGGGAAAGAGTGGTTTGGTTTCCAGTGCAATTATGTAGTTGAGGCAAATTTAAGAATTGCCAAACAAGTTTTACTAGATAACAAACTCGATAATTCTCAATTCAAAAACTTGCAGCGGCGTGTCGATGCTCTATTTCCGCCAATTATAGAAACTATCTATGTTGATGGTCGGAATGAGCCTATACGCATTGTTGAAGATAAAGCCCTCTTAAGCATCCTGCAACGTCCATATAAAGATAAAAACAACAATCAAGGACGAGATTACAATCTGGCAAAAGAGCGCTTAGGAATTATTGACGATTTTGTTGATCCTAATAAATGGCAAAATTTCTGCTATCAAGTGCGTAATACTTCTTCAGAATTACTCTCAAATCGTCCCGATTTTATTGAGTTATGTCAAAGTTGTGCTAAGGTCGCCGAAAAGAAATTAGCCAATAGAGTCGAACAATTACGCCTGCGTCTGCAACAGCAAAGTTGGGATAATGCCTTAGCTGAAGAATTGAAGATAGAAACTGCTTTAAATGCAGCCATTCTAGAGGGAATTCGCCAGCCCCAAATTAGGCTTGATTCTGTCGGTTTTATTATTGTATCGGGGCGATCGCTTGTGCAATTTGAGTGATATTATCGAACAGAATTTAGGAGTCAGGTGGTCGCCGAGCGCAGTCGAGGTGAGCCAGAATTCAGTTGAGTATTTTGTACGGCTGGCGGATAGCGCAGCGTAAAGCCTACGACATGGCTTCTCGTTTAGCCCATTCTGACTTCTGAATTCTTCTTTTATGACTTCCGCCTTGCGGTACTAGCCCCAGATTTTAGCCTGATACCGTTTCACGAAAACCTTGATACGTATAGATTTCTCGTAGGGGCACGGCAATGCCCATTGGTGTCAACTTAAGCTAAAATTAGCTTCTCGCTTTGCCTCCTCGCCCGCCTTGGAATGAATTCCAAGGCTAATAGCGAAAGTCTACTAAAGTAGACTAAAGATTATCTAGCGTGGCAAAACTAGCTAGAGCAAAAACTTAAACCTAGTAAATTCGTTATTATTGAAAATTTTGGTTTACCTATTTACGCCTATTTCAATCATTAAAAATCTACTCTAGCAAGTTTTACCGCTCTAGAAGATTATTCGGATTATTTAGTCATCTTTAGATGACTTGAGCTATTAGCAAGGAACTTCAGGTCCTTGCGGG
>JBBSOX010000088.1:0-27056 GCA_038259325.1 Chroococcales cyanobacterium
AGACACTGTTTGTAGGCATTTTTTTAGTTCCTCTTCGCTCTCGGCGATCTCAATTTGAAATGGGCGGCTCATGGCTATATCAACTTACCAAGTTTGCTTTCCTCCCTATTATATGCAGCTTCATATTAAATTGGTATTAGTCGAGAATGTACCTCATAAATCTGCAATACGCTGTGTTATTGCTATTCTTCAACTTGTTGCTACTAAATTACCATCTTCCATATCTACAATGCGGTCTGCAATGTCGAGGATACGGTTGTCATGAGTAACTAAAAGGATAGTACAACCTTGTTCCTTTGCTAATTTCTGCATTAGGCTAACCACATCTCTACCCGACTTACTATCTAAAGCAGCAGTGGGTTCGTCCGCTAAGACAATTTTGGGATGACTAACTAGCGCACGTGCTATAGCGACTCGTTGTTTTTGTCCTCCAGACAAATCATTTGGATAATAATTCAAACGCGATCCTAAACCTACAGCCTCTAATATTTCTTGTGACCGAGTTTGCATTTGGGAAAATGAAAGGTTTTTATGTACTTCCAAACTCATTTTCACATTTTGTAATGCGGTTAAGCTACCATGCAAATTATGTGCTTGGAAAATATAACCGTTACTCCGTCGCACTTGGGTTAATTGCTTTGGACTGGCATCACGTAATTCGCGTCCTAATACCCGTAAGCTACCTGATATAGCAGAACGTAATCCGCCTATTAAAGTTAACAGGGTTGTTTTACCAGAACCAGATGGACCAGTCATGATAACAATTTCACCTGCATTAATTTCTAAATTAATATCAAATAAAACTTGCTTTCGCAATTGACCGCTACCAAAGTAGTGATTGAGATGTTTTATCAACACAACAGGTTCCATAAAATTTGAGGTCAATTAGTTTTTTAGTTCTGAGTTATGATTGATTACTACTGTCTTGTTAACTGGAAGTTTATCAACCGTTAAAACATATCAGCAGGGTCGGCAGATTGCAATTTACGAGTGGCGATCGCTCCAGAAATAATACACATTATCAATGTTAATATTAGTACTGTAAACGCTCTTGCTAAGGTCATATAAAGCGGAAGATTAGTCGCATTCCGCGTTAGTTGATATAATCCCATAGGTATTATCATACCTGGTATAAATCCTAATAATGCCAAAATGAATGCTTCTTCAAGCACAATGGTAAGTAGGTAGCGATTGTGATATCCCATTGCTTTGAATGTCGCGTATTCTTTGATGTGAGCATTTACATCTGTGGAGAGAACTTGATAAACAAGAATTGTGCCAACTATAAAGCCCATTGCCGTTCCTAATCCAAAGATAAAGCCTATAGGAGATTGACTTGCCCAAAAATCATTTTCAAATTGAATAAATTCTTTGTGAGTCAGAACTTTGACATCATTGAATTTTCGGAAATGATATTTAAGGTGTTTTGCTACTTCAACGGGATCATATCCTGGTTTAACTTGAATTAAAGCAAGATTGATACTACTTACCTTTTGTCTAGGAAATACACGTAAAAAATTATCATCGCTGGTAATTAAGTTAACATCAGCCGCAAAGGAAGGCCCTAAAGTAAATAATCCACCAATTTTGATAGTACGTCCTTCTATCTCGGTAGTAACAACTTTACCTTGTTCTACTTGCGGGATTACTTTTTCGTATTCCCCTTTGCTTTCGCGGTCGAATAAGAATGTATCTGGTAATTCAGTTAAATGCAATTGTTGCTCAACAGATGGCAAGTTCAAAGCTGAACTTTTGGGGCTAATTCCTATGAGTTGAATAGAGTTTTTTTTGCGAGTTTGGGGATTCTTCCAATCGATAATATTAACATACATAGCTTCTGCTGAACTTACCCCTGCTATATCTTTAGCCTGATACATTCGCCGGCGTGAAAATGTAGACATATTTTGTATATTCCGGGCTTTGGGACTAACTAAAATAATATCTGTATTTAAAGAGCGATTCAGGCGAGTGTTACTATTGTATAGCGCTGATTGAAAACCTAGCTGCATAAACATTAGAACATCAGCAAAAGCAATACCTGATAATGCTACTAATAATCGGCTTTTTTCATGACTTAATTGCAGCCATCCCAAAGGTGTCCGTCGCTGTAGCTGTTGAATAAATCCAATCATAGTTCAATTTCCGCTTCGATTTGTAAGTTAGTAAACTTAGATGCTATTTCACTGGAAGCTTTATTTAGTTTTATGTAGACTTCAACGACTTTGGCATCAATATTCTCGCTAGGGTCTGTATTGATTACATTTTGCTGACGCACCTTTGAGCTAATCCAATCCACACTTCCATATAATTTGTCTGGTAAAGAATTACTTGTAACTGTTACCTTTTGTCCCCGACGCACTTTACTAATATCGGTTTGGTAAACCTCTGCAACTGCATACATCTGGCTAGTTTGTCCAATCTCAACAATGCCATCATTTGAAATTACTTCTCCAGGACGTGTATATATTTCCAACACCTCACCATCTTGAGGCGATTGCACATATACTTGTTTGAGTTTTTCTTTTGCCTGATTTACTGCTGCAATAGCATCTGTGACTTCTGCCTCTGCTGCTTGCACATCTACAGGACGCACTTCGGCTATTTTTTCTAATGTAGCTTTGGCTTCGCTAATTTGCTTGTTTCCCGTAGCAACAATCCGATTCAGAACTGTTTGTGCCTCGCTAATTTGCTTTTTCTGTGTTGCGTCAATTCGTTTTAAAACAGCTTTGGCTTCGTTTTTTTTCTTTTGAGTGGTTTCCATTACTAAACGCTTACTATCCAAGGTAGAACGGGAAATTGCACCGTTATCGTACAACTGCTGATAACGCCAATATTCAGCTTCAGCATTTCTCAATTCCGCCTCAGTACTCTCAATTGTTGCTTGCTGAACTGCCATATCGCCTTCCAACTGCGCTTTAAGCCGAGTAACGGCATCCTTTTGCCCTGCCCTATCACCTTCTAACTGCGCTTCTAGTCCGCCAATTGCTGCTTTTTGGGCTAAAATTTCACCGCTTTTCGCTCCTGCTTTCACCTTCGCCAAATTAGCACGAGCAATTTTTACTTGTTCTTGTGCTTTCTCAACATCAGCTTCAAGCCTACCTTGACTCTCAATAATGGCTATTACTTGTCCCGCTTTTACTTGATCTCCTTCCTTAACCAACAACTGCCCAAGTCGATTTTCTTGAGTAGATGTCGTTGCCGACACTTTTACTAACTTTCCTTTCGGCTCAAGTCTTCCCAAAGAAGTCACGGTCTTAATTTCAGGTATAACAACCTCAGGCTTAGAAATTGTTTTTGGCTGCGGAGTCCGAAACTTCCCGATAGTATAAACACTTATCCCACCCAAAGCAATCATTGCAGTAATTGTCAACATTGCACCCTGTCGAAAACTGGGTTTCAAAGGTTTCAAATTATTATTAGCTGCTGTGTTTGGCATCATAAAATACCTTCCCTAAAATCATTTGCTCAATATTCAGTAAAAGAAGAAATACAACAATTTAGTGACAAATAATTTTTCGATTAGGTCAATTTTTTGTTACTAGCGTTTAGGCGTTTGGGATTTAGCAGAAAATAAAACAAGGCAAATGTAGCCAAAGAAATACCAGCAGTTACCCAAAAGACGCCCCGCATACCCCATAACCCAAAAGAAATCCCTGCTATTATCGGACCTATTGCTTGACCCAGTGATTGTACGGTAGCATTGACTGCCATAAATCCAGACCGCGCATTGTCTACCGCTAATTCCGCTAATAGTGCTTGGGTACAAGGTATTGCTAAAGCTTGACCCACACCAAACAAAATACTAGGAATAATCAGCAGCCAGACATTATGAATTGCAGGAATAATCAATAGAGCGATCGCAATAATCACAAAAGCTACTTTAATGAGAGTTATTTCCGATGTTCGCTGCGCCAACCTTCCCAACTGCGAAGCAACCACCGCTAGAGATACTGACATACTGGCTAAAATCAAGCCTATGACCAATCCCGAAGCACCAAAATTAACTCCTGCAAGGATAGGGATGTAAGTCATAAAGGCTCCAGATTGAATTGCAAATATGGAACCTACTGCAAACAACAGTCCCAGCACCGTAGTATTGTTAATACTGTGCCAAGTATTTTGCAGATAAATTTTGAGATCGCTATTTTGGCTACCACTGGGTTTTTCGGGAAGCTTGAGCACCATTAAAATCAACATTATCAAGGGAAAGGCACTAACTGCTAGCAAAAATGGATATCGCCAACTAAAACCTGCTAATACCCCACCGATAATCGGGTAAATTGTTGTGCTGATGCCAATCATACAGGCGTTTAAAGACATTGCTGTTGTCAAGGCTTTGCCCCGATATATCATACTAATCATGGTGAGGGCTATAAAATTTAAGCTAGTAACACCTAAACCTTGTAGAAATCGCCACCCAAGAAGAGTTTGAAAATCCTGGGCAAAAGAACTACATCCTCCCGCAACAGCAAATAGCAACAAAGAAGGAATTAAAACTTTTCTAGTTCCTATGCGATCAGCTAGTATGCCTAAAATTGGTGTAGCAATGCCCATCGGGATAAAAAATACGGTCATTACTAATTGGATTTCTTGAGATGAAACGTTAAAAACTTTAGCTAAATCTGGAAGTATAGGCGCAATGGTTGGCCCGCCCATAATTGCAATCAGGGTTACACTGATGATGATATAAAGATTGCGATCGTAAAGCGGATTTTTGTTACTTGCGAAATTAGGTTGCATAGTTAGGTGATAGATATATGAGCGTGCAAGCTATCGAGTATCTTCAATCTAAAAAGAAGGCTTACTGACTTTTGTATTAGGCGTTGCTAAACTAGGCGATTATTTTGCCAATTTGGAACAAATTTATAACGGTTTCAAGCGTACATCCATCTGTATTTATGCAACGCCTTATAGTTTTCTCAGCCAGTATGGAGATTTATATCTGGACTAAGGTTTTGATAGTGTTTAAAAATGTTATCTGGAATCATGTGTGTATTGAAGTTAGGAAAATCCCGTACTGAGGCGTGCTTATTTGGATCTCCAGTAACCATACGTATTAAATGGTTTGTGCCTTGCTTCAAATAATAGGTTGATGGGCTTTTTCCCTGTCGGGTAAATGTCCAGGCATCTGTTTTCAACCCCAATATTGTATAGCTGCCTGCATAAGTAGCATTATTCTGAGTCAATATATCTTGTGTTATCAGCACCTGATGACATGCATCGACATCATCCTTTAAAGGCATTGGCTGGTAAGTGTTTTGTTTGTTTATTTCTTCTCTAGAGTAAGCTATTTTAGCCTTTCGTGTTTGACCATCACCTGGGGTAAATATCTCAGACATCCAGAGTTTGTGTCCGGTTTCTTTTTCAGACCAAGGATTAAATAAACCATCTATGCGGCAAACATTGCGATTATAGTCAAACCAGCAATATCCCGAAGTAATCTGATCTTCTTCTAGCATGGGTTGCCAATATGAAATATAGCTAGTACTCCATTGATCTGGAAGTAGGGGTGGTATATTGGATGGTTTTTCAAGTTCCATTCTGGCTCGTTCCACATTAGAATCTTGACTACCTAAATGTAAAATTTGATGATGATTCATGGCTTTATTTTTCCTGATAAATGTAAGTACAGTATTTAATTTTGAATTTCTCAATTACTTGCTTCGTGCTTGCGATCGCCTGAGTATATTCAGCTTGTTTTTCTGCCTGAATATTGCTTCCTAGTTGCTCCAAAACATTGTTCAACAGTACTTCTAAGTCTTCTTGAATTTGGGTCATTTTTTCACATATATTATTATTGACACCCTTTTTAGTGGTATTCATTGTTTCTCTCCTACATAGTTTCATCCTTGGACTGTATGATCAAACCAGTTAGTGTTGGAGATAGCTTGAGGAGCGCCGTCAAATTCTACTTTGCCCTAATCTAGTTTAATAATGTGATCGGCAAGGTTAAAGTAACGAGCATCATAAGTGATAACTATTGCCGTTTGCCACGACTCTTTGAGATTGACCAATATTTTTTAGCTATCGAAAAAGCAAATCTTGATCTGATACCCACTCATTCAAAAGATAGACTCGGCGATCTTGCAGATAAGGGGTTAATAAAGCAAGAGGTTTTTACTGGTAATACCAATTCTGTATAAACATGCGCCAAATTATATAAGGAACGAACCGCAAAGGGCGCAAAGGGCGCAAAGGACACAAAGAAAGAAAGAAAATTTGGCGCAGCCTCACAAAGAAATGGTATAACCAGAAATATTTGTGATTGATTTTGATAAAGAACAAGGAGAGTAATAATTAATTTTGGCTTCTTACTCCAGTCTGTTCTAATATTTCTCAAACAAAATCCCTTCCACGCCAACTCCAGGGGCAAACGAAAATGAAATTCCAGTCATTTTTTCAGGGAAAGTTTTTCCGGCTTTTAAAGGCTCTTTTTCCAGGCGAAGAATTATGCGCTCAATAACAAATAAAATGGCACAACTAAGTATATTTCCGTGTTGACGCAATATTTCCCAGCTATCTGCTATTTGCTCGTCATTGAGTCCTAAAGAACTCTGTGCTTTCTCAATAATGCGTGTTCCACCAGGATGAACAGCCCACAAATCAATTTCCTCTTTTATAAGCTGATGTTCTGCCAAAAAATTATTGATAATTGGACTTAAGCCAGCTTCAATGTACTTAGGTAAATCACGGGAAAGCTTACAGGTAATACCATTGTCCGTGATTCCCAAACGAATGCCATCTTCAGTATCTTCAACTAAATAACTAAAGTTATCTTTAATGACGATTTTACCCTGACCAAGCAACATATTTTCTTCCTTAGCACCGAGCACCACTGCTGCACATCCATCTCCAAAAATGCTATGGATAATCACGTCATTGATGTTATCTTCAAACACGGCATTAATTGAACTCAACTCCAGGCAAACTACCAAAGCTTTTTGGCTAGGATTGGCTTTTATATAGTCACAGGCAATTCGCAATCCATTCATTGCTGCTGCACATCCCATAAAATGGACTGGTATACGAGCAATGTTCCTTTTCAATCCTAAACTTTTGATTAGTTTTGCATCTATTCCTGGTGCAACAAATCCTGTACTAGTTACAAAAACAATCAGTCCAATAGTATCCTGAATCTTTTGTGAGTAGAAATAATCGCCAGGTTTTGTACTTATTTCAGCAGCTTTTAAGGCTTTTTTGGCGACTTTTTCGGCTAGGGGAAGTGCATATTCTTCAAACAT
The DNA here is from genome assembly GCA_038259325.1 of Chroococcales cyanobacterium. Lineage (GTDB taxonomy): Bacteria > Cyanobacteriota > Cyanobacteriia > Cyanobacteriales > Nostocaceae > Nostoc. The sequence continues at coordinate 7,242 of JBBSOX010000088.1, forward strand.
CTCCATTCGCTCTTGAATTGTGCCTGGTTTTCGGCTAAATTCATAGGTTTCTTCGGATAATAGATTGATGGCTAAATATCTTTGCTCGATGCGAGTGTTTTTGTAAATATTGGCGATACGGTCTCGATTGCTATTTAAATTTCTTAGATTAGCCACAAATTGAGCAGCATCCGCTTGAGGAATAATATTGTCTGGAGTCCCAGTGGCGATACCCTCAATGGTTACTAGTACCTGCTTTGTTAAAGGATTGTGCTGGAAAAACTGTGGCATCAATCCATTTTGCTGTTTTGTTTGTGTTTGCTGTTTTGTATAAATACTAGTGCGAGTCATAGTTTAAACCATCCAAACTAAGTTTGTTCCTGAAATTTATGTCCTGGATTGAAAGTAGAGAAGAATAGCTAAGAACTCTTAGCTATTAGCTATTCGCTTTTAATTCGATTTAACCGATGCCACTAAACCCAATAAAACCACTGATAATATAGTTGACACTCAACTTTAAGGCTTGAGGGTGGAAATGTTCTTTGAATAATCCAAGCTTATTTTCTTTTGCCATTACGGATGGAGCTGCTAAATATTGATTTATTAAACTCGGCAGGCAATCGAAGAATAAGTTTTTCGGTTGTAACCATTCAACGTTAAATTTCGCTGCTTCTTCTCGGACAATATCTTCGCTAATGATGTTGGCAAAAGCACTTTTTTGTTGAGGTAGTACGTGATGGACGCGGTGAGGACTTAAACCTGCTGACAAGAAAGAGTCAATATATTTATTGCCAATTATGCTTAAGTCACGGGAGTTTTGAATTTGAAGTACCGCCCAATCTTTTTCCTCCCAGTCTGTTTCTTCTTCAGTTGTTGCTTGTGCAAAATCGTGACTAGCAAGAATTAAAAAGGTAGTCACCCAAAGGGTAAGTAAAAATTGTCCAACCCAAGCTATAAAGTCACCCTTAAGAGTAAACAAAATTAATTCACCTAACATCATAAGATGTATTCCAAATGCACCAACAAAGCTTTCTATAGGGAAGCCTAGCGGCCATATAATGCCTTTACCTTCAGGATTTCTCTCTTTTATTATTCCTTGAATCGAGAGTATTGCTACAATAGTTATTTGTGCAAACATCCCTGAGATTACGTGAGCGATTATATGTAGAGTATGAAGGGGAATTCGATAGTAACGAGGGAGTTCTAAGAAGAATGATACAGTCCCATTTTTCTTGACATCTGCCTTGCTTTCAATGAAGGGATGGTGCATTAAGTTGTGACCATCAATTTGTACAATTGCTAAAGGGACATAGTTAATATCGAATGCATGAGCAAAGATTTTGTTAAGTCCAATTTGAGGACGATGAAGTATGTAATGTCCTACACCTGAAAGGGAAATTTTTACCATTGCCATTAGAGGTATGAAAATATAAATTGGCATATATTGCTTAAAATCTAAGCGCAGCCATTCTATGAGTACATATCCAATGACTAACATAATGCTGACGAGATTAAAAAGGAAGTCCATTTGAGCCACCTTTTTTTTCATTTCTGATTTGTTTAGTCTTGCTCTGATGCGATCGAGTAATTGCTCATCTTTTTTGAAATTGTATTTTGGTGTGTCTCTCCAACTATCAAAGTCTTGGCTAAAGAGAAACTTAGGGGCCCAACAAGTAGGATGAACATCTTGTAGTGTTGCTGGTCGCCCCAAAGAATATTTTTCTAAAACTTTCCTTACTTTTTCGGGGTTACTATGAAAAAAATTAACGAAAGTGGTAATGTCTCTATTTTTTGTGCGTCGAATGAAAAATTGGCCTCCTGGATGCTTGGCAATAAATTCGGTGAGATCATAGGCTCCACCATCGTAAATCCAGACATTGGGTAATGATGTAACGTCTAAGGGTGGTGGCGGTTCATTTTCATTTTCTGGTGATAGTAGTGGTAGATCGCCTACCTGATTATGTAGTGTAAGTTGCTCTAAAGTATTAATGGGTTGGCGATCTCCAAAAATTTGATTGTTGCGATCGCTAATATTTTCAGCTATTTGGTTTTCTTCAACGTTAGTATGGTTATTCATTTTGTTTATTACAATTGTTTGCCTTCTTGACATGATGCGTTCGCCCTTCATCAATTGTTAAGGAGAGTAGTGCGATTCTATGAGGTGCTAAAAATTAGTGTTTTCCTAACATGTCCTATGTCTCAAGCAGTGCGTACTTGAGCCACCAACACAGACTCTGGATATTCGTTTAACCTGAGTTCGGGATAAGCTTAAACCCTGATTATGTCATTAGTTTTGAAAGTGTGAAAGCCTTATTTTTTTGTCCAAGCAATCAAATTTGAGCCTTTAACCCGAACTGACGTTCGTTTACCTCGTCAGGATGAAGAGGAAGTTGCAGGTATCTATTCTCACCTAAGCAGGAGTAATCCGCTCATACTTGCAGTGGTGATTGAGAAGCTAGCAGTTTCTTGCTCTAAAAGTAACCCTGGCTCCTTCCGGATTTATCCCGTCTCCATCCTTTTGCCAGCGCTGATTGAGAAGTTGCGATTTTTATACTTTAAATGCGTTTGCCCTGGCTCCTTCGCGTTTAAGTGCTTCACTCAGATTCTGAGCAAGGGCTGCTGACAAAGAAGGTAAGGCGTTGCGACGTGTATCAAAACTTTCCGTAAGTTCCGTTGTGCTAAGGTTTATATAGTCCTGGATACTTTCAAACCATAAACGACTTGCATTAGCATGATCGCGGAATAAATGCATAAGCGGCATAACTTTCGCATTAAATGATTCTAGAGCAAATGGGACATCAGTATGGTCACTCAAGGCTTTGACTAGCATCTGTGAACTTAGTACTGCCATCGTTGTTCCATGCCCAATAGAGAAATGCCCCGATTGAAGTGCATCACCTAATAATACCAAGTTTTGGTCATAGGATTTTTGATGACTGAGAGTCATAAAATTCCGCCATTTTAAGCCGTTTTGTCCCAGCAGAGTGTGGTCTTCTAATTCATCTTTAAACACCTGTGCGATAAAAGTTGCAGCTTCTTCATCTGAAAATTTATCAAGTCCAGCATTGAGATAGGTTTCTTCACTGCACTCAACCACAAAGGTACTCATATTGTTTGAATATTTGTATGCATGTGCAATGAAAACACCTTTAGGGTGAAGTTTGAAAATCAGGCTTAAATAATCAAAGATTTTACTGGTGGCATACCAAGTATATTTATTTTTGCCATATTGTATGTCCGGTTTCAGTGCCTCTATAAAATAGGTAGACTTATGATTGATCCCGTTTGATAACACGACCAAATCATAATTATCTTTATTAAGTTCAGACTCAGACATTGCAGGAGAAGAGTATTCAATAGCAATATCAAGTCGCTTACAGTGTTCTTGTAAAGAACTCAGCAGAGCGCGTCGTTCTACAGCACACATTGTTAGACCTGTGCTTATCACATTGCTCTCGCTACGATGAACCAGCTTAAACTCTTCTAAATACTGAGCAAAGAGTTGATCGAAATCATCTAAATATGATAGAGGGTTAGCTGGGTGATGTGGGGCGCGACCAGGCAATACCACTCCCCATCCTACAACTTCCTGAGGTGTGTTTTTTTCAATTATTTTTATATCCCAATCTGGTTTGAGTTTCTTCATCTGATAAGAAAACATTAATCCTGCTGGACCTGCTCCTACAACTAGTATTTTCATTAGTTTATTCTCCCTAATTTGTACCAAATATTGTAATTGTTATGAATAAAGTGCAACTCACTGTAAAACATTATTTTCATTAGTTCATTCTCCCTAATTTGTACCAAACATTTTGATTTTTCTGAAAAGAGTGCAACTCACTGTAAGGCATAGAGGTGAAGTAGAGTTTTTCTGCCATATCCGGCGGATAAACTTTCGGAAATTTCTTGTGCATAAAACTTGTGTATTTTACACGCGAAAAGAAAATCGGGTTTGAAGAACTTAATACGTCATAATTAGCCCGTGCCATATCTTGCATCGCATCGGCTTCTACTTTCCTGAGTTGGGTAAATTCAGGTAGGGTTTTTTCAAAATCGTTATGATTTTTTTCCAAAAGCTCAGAAAGTATTTGGGCATCTTCCAGTGCCATATTCATTCCCTGACCTAAAAATGGTGCTGTTGCATGGGCAGAGTCACCCAGTAATAATGCTTTTTCTTCGTAATGGAATGTACTGGACATTACATTGATTAAGTCATTACTAGGTTTTTCGATAAACTGTTTTACCATTTCATTGTGGATATCCTCCGGCATCTGGGGGAGGTAGCGCGAAAAGAATTGGGAAATCTGTTCTTTATTGTGCATTTGTAAGCTTGTTACCCCTTCATAAGGTAAGCAAATAGCGAAACTAATACTACCATCTGGAATAGTCGCTGCACGTCCACCAAACAATCCTTTTGAATCCATTCCAAAGAAATATAATAAGTCTTTACGAAAGTTTAACCTCGAAGCATCAGCGACAACTAAGGTTTTATAGCCATGCCTAAAAAATGACTGGTGAAATTCAAAGCGACGGATAGTATTCTGCATGGCTTGACGAACTTTTGAACGGGCACCGTCTGTACCAATTATTAAGTCACCAGATATATTGTGAAAATTACCATCTTGATCTTGCGTAATTATAAACTTTTGTTTGAGATTAACATCAAGACATTTATGGCCAAAGTGATATTTGACATTATTTATCTTGCCGTATTTATTTAGTAACTTTTGAAATGCAGACCTATCCAATGAAAGAGGCGATAAGTTATCTATTGGAACTAGTTTTCTAGTTTTAAATTTACCTGCCACAAAAAAGGACATGCCAACTATCGACTCACCACACAAATCCAGCTCTTCTTTGGGAATACCTGCACCAAGAACAGCTTTTATTCCTCTTGCTGTCATGCTGACACCGATTCCTTTGGAGGTTACTTGATCGATATATGAAGAGATGTCTTCTTGCGGATCGCTCCGTCTCTCAATTACATGGACTTCATGTCCTCTACGAGCTAAATAAATCGCTGTTAGCCCACCTGCCAGACCACCGCCAGCAATAACAATTTTACTCATGTGAAGCCTCTCTAGAAATTTTTTCCTAATAAAATAATTGTGTTTCAGTAGAACGTAAAAAAGTTTCACTGCATCAATTCAAGTCTGAAGTTTAGGACTTACGGTTGCTCACTTGGTCTACTTCTGTGTTAGGGAATCTGTTGGGGATTTTTTGCCAATTCTTCAAAGAATCGGGTGTAAAAGTCGAACATTTCATAAACAGTGCTGTGAATCACCTCGCATTCCCTAGCGTGATTCCCTAGTCGCTCAAACCGACGAGCGATCGCCTGATATGCTACTTCTGGTGTGGGGATATACGCGGGTGGAGTTGCGACCTCGAAGGATGGGCCTGCGGTTTTGCCTCGCTTCCCTGAGGGCATAGTCATTAGCAATTCCCCTAGAGGGCGCATCATACCCGTCATCACGTCAATAGCGGCATTCATCAGCTTCGAGCGGCGCAGGCTGCTATTGGGCATTAACCCGAAATGCTGTACCATCATCTGCATCATTAATAAGTAACACTCATTAAAGATTTCCATCACCTTGCGAGTTTGGGAAACCGTGACAATATTGGTGTTGTAATCTTGATGGTGCAATGTCGGATTCCGCATCGCAGGGTATGCTGGGTTCCACGGCACTTGGCGGCTAGTTCCAGCATCAGTAACCTGCTCTCGAACCAAAGCCTCAGCCATGCGTCGGAATTGCTGAAAATGGGATTTTTCAAACTTAGGTGAGGATGAGTCACATCCTTCCCCTTGTTCAACAATTAAATTGATTGCAAAAAGCGCACTTTTAACGTCGTCTACTTGGAATTGGTAATCTGGGTGAACTTTGTTAAAATCCTCACGCAAGAACAAGTGGTGTTCGCCACCAACACGGCCCTTCTTGACTACAATTAAATCCGGAATTGTCTCCAGCGCCGAGCTAATTTGACGGTACAGTTCGCTTAAAGAACCATAACCGTGGAGGCGATCGGCGGTGGGATCGTTCAAAACAGGTTCGCCAACGAGGTCTTCTTCCAAGAAGTCGGGCCACTCGAAACGCATGAATCGCTGTAGGGTGGTTGCAGTTAAGGGTTCCAGAGCAAAGTCTACTTCAATAGGGAAACGGCGATTGATGTTGCTGAAGTTAGGGGTCGCCGGGTAGAAAGGCTCACCCATCGCCATGAGGATATTATTCACCATTAAAAAGTGGATCATTTCCTCACGGGATATATCCAGTAACACACCCCGCATACCGTAATCACGTACTTCTTTGCCGTCACCACAAGCTAGCTGCAACTGCTCGGTTGTCCACAAACCTCGACGCACATACTCCTGACCCGTAGCGTAGTTGGGGATAGAGTATGCTGCATAGATGTATTGTAGCATGACTGCTATCTCCAGTTCAGCAGCATGTCGCAAAGCAACTACTAATTCATCACGGGTCTGGATGGTGCGCTGGATGCGCTTTGGCTCTGGTACTTGATTTGGAATGTAACCAACTCGCTGTTGATTAGCCAAAAATTTACGTAAAAGCATAGCTTTAGGCTGGGACATATCCCGCGTTGGGGGCATATAGTAAGTCTTGTTTTTGTTGCGAGGATCAGACATCTGCCACATTAATCGGGCATAGCTTTCTACCTTGCAACGATCGGCTAGGCTGAAAACCTCGGCTTTCATAAAGGAAAAGACCAACTCGTAGTAAGCTAGAATTTCCTTATAAATGAGGTGAAAATTTACTGTCTCCTCCTCAACTTCCTCTAAGTGCCAATCGTTGGTCAACACTCGGACAGCAAAGGAACCAGCACCAGACCAAAAGCCAAGCAAATTATCGTTATCGTAGGCAATTATCGCCTCGTCGGGGTGGTTGCGATCGCGCTTCGCGTGCCGAAGGCAATCGCCAGGTCGTTCATTGGGTCGAGCCGAGAGTAACACTCGTGTAGTTCCTGGTTGGACACCACGTAGAGTTACCCACCCACATCCTCTCTGGTCTGTGGAGACTACACAAGTAGGGGTGAATTCGCCAATTTCTTGCTGTTTCCCTGGTTTGAAATGGACAATTTCCAGTTCGCAACTTTGGGGAAAGTGGAAAGTCTGACCAAGGTTAGCGGGGTCGCGTTCAAATTCGTAGCGTAGATGAGGCAATGCTTTAGGATTGTAGAACTGGCGCAGGTAGACGGCCTCAACTGGCGCAGGATGCCCTCGCACAAAAGACCGCACCTCTAGTTCTACAGCGTAGTCTTCGTCCCGTTGCCAATCAGGGAATTCTACGAACAAGCAGGCTTGATCTATCTGGAGATTGATTTCCTCCTCCTGAAGCAAAATCTGCGGTTGTCCATCGGGCTGCATTGCAATGATGCATAAACCTTGCTCTAGAATTTCATCACCCAGGTCTGTAAAGGGTTCCGCTAATGGTACGTCTACAATCCCACTGGTAAGCTGATGTGCTTCTTGCTGATAGGCATCTTTAGGGATTCGTGCTACTAACCGCAGACTTTTGACTGTACGCAATTCCAATTCACCAAGGTCGAGCTTGGCAGCGATCGCATGAGTTGGCCCTGGCCCCGGTTTTGTCGCTCGCCCCAGACACGGCACTGCTGTAACCATATTCAAGCTTGCCCCTTGGCGATTCACTTGGACGGTAAGATTGGATAGTATCTTTGAGTTATGTGGCAAGTGACGCGGAGTCAGTAGTCGACCATCTGGGTACGTGCTAAGTTCTCCCTCACACCACAAACCGATGGTTCCATGCAGTTCCCAGAATACAGCCGAATCGGGTTGCTGGGGTGTTGACATGTTGCTCAAGCCGAACTGCACCACTAGCCCCAACACGTCATCCCTAGTCATTGCCTCGCGCAATAAGGAAACTGTTGGTGAAAGCGCTACTTCTTCGCCCCACAATAAATCTGTCGCTGCTTTAGAGATGGTAAACTGATGCACAGCCGCACGCCCAAACTCACTGTTCAGGCAGTGTGGGGACAATTCGTGGATGTGGTTGAAGTTCTGCCAACGCGCTGGCTGTACGCCCTCCACAGGTGCTGAGAGCATATTTGAGACTTCGTGGGAACCACCAAGGCGGCCAAAGGTTAGTTGACCTACCATAATTGTGCTAGTCCAGTTGGAGGCTGGATCGCAGTCAAAGATACGGGCGCGATTGAAGCTAGTTGCTAGATATTCGTTGTAGTGACCCCACATATCGATGCTGCGTCCCACCACTGGGTCGTGCTGGTCAACCTGTCCCGGCATTCTTTGAGTGCTGATAATTTGTGCCTCAATTGCAAAATGACCATTCCCCCCGAAATCCCATCCCATCCCCATACTGAAGGGACCATTTTCATCCCAATTACCTTCACTGTTAAACCGGGGACCTAGTTGGTAGAGGTGTTCGTGGTACTCGGATATAGGGCGGTGGTGATCGAAGCGATCACCGTTCATATACACTGTGTTGGTAGTGAGATCCACTAGCCCATTTTTGTGTCCTGTAGGAGCGTGGGTACGAGCAAAGCCTTGAAAATGCAGTCGGGGAAAATCAAAAATGCTCATAGCATGATTCCTAAAAAAGAAATGGCAAATGGAAATGGCGATATTTACGTGACCTGGCTTTTTCTGCCAACTTTTTTCGGGCATTGCAGAATACAAGTTTGAAAGTTTGAATGCAAGCCTACCAGTTCATCATATAAAGGGTTTACTTTACACATTGGCGGAATATGGATTCGCTTGTGTCCAAAAACTACAATATCGCGTTCAAAGGGACATTGGGCTGGGATAAGCTTGCAGAGGAGATGAGCTATTTTGGTGTTACGAATGTTGATCGCTTCCAACCACTGACGGACGGGGTAGAGTATATCGTGTTGGGGTTTGAGTTAGATAAAGCTATTCATAATTGTTCTCCTGAGTAGTTTGTATAAGTGGTTTGTTGAAGTTTGAGCTTCTACATAATACTTAGATTAAGGAAAAAGACCAGGTAATGCATTCACCTTTCATGCAAAGTCGGTTGCATAGTTTATACGTTGCAATTACATGGTTGTGTGTTCTGTTGTGCAGAAAACTGTATGTGCTATTTGCTATTTTTGCTATATGTGCAATATTTCCTTTAAACACAAGCCCGACTCAAAATTAATCGCCCATAAGGTAATCGATATAATCCTTGTGGTTCAATTATTGGGTCGCCTTTTTTCAAAAGACACCATATCTCTAGCAGTAATGTTTATATTCCCCGCATTTCCTTGACCAAACGTGCTAGTATTCAAGTAAGCACCCCCGGTGACTCTCAATGGTTTATGGGTGACAATTTCATACACCACTTCGAGTGCTGACTCAATAGATCCCTGAATCCACGCCGGAAACCTAGAACAGTGTTCGCCAGCAAACAAGAGTGTATTCTGCGGTCTAGCAGCTTCTAGATAATGAATTTGGTGGTTGGATTCACTAGATACATCGTCACCCCAAGGTATAGAGCATCCTCCATCACTCCATTCGTAGCTGCCCCAGGCGATGCTAGCCATGTCCATAACCATGTCAGGTGCTTCAATTTCAGGGTGAAGCTGACTAACGACCTTTTTGACGTAGGCATAGCGCTCTTGCTCAGGCATCACCCCTAAGTGGTCGGCATCGTCACCGATAGTATAGCTAGCTAATAAGGCGCTACCTAAAGAGGGATTGGTATTCACTGAGGGGTAATATGTCTGGCGGATGCCCTCACCACTGAAAGATGCTCCGCCTTTAATTCCATGCTTTTCCCAAAAGGGTTGGACGCAGTGAAAAGCAACTTTGGTAGCTGGACAGTAAGTAGTGTTGTGGATTGAAGTGAGTTTGTCTTGGTCAAACCCGCTCAAATGCATTTTGCGTAGGATTGAGAATGGGATGGTACACAACACATAATCGCAATGACGTGTATGCAGTTGCTTATTTTTTAACCAGGACACTTCAACGCCATCCTTCTGCACATGCAAAGCTACTACCTTCCTGTTGCACTTGATGGGAGCCTTAATTGCAGCTGCTAAAGAGTTGATTAGCTGATCCATACCCCCTTCAAGCTGCAATAAATCGTGGCTGGTTTCAACCAAGATGTCACTGAAGAACATATCAAGTGCTTTGCTACACCTAGCTCGAAAACCTGGGTTGGCTTTGATGAATCCATGAAAATCAATGCTTTCGCCATCTTCGTTGAAATAAGGCTCCAAATCCAACCTCTCTAGCTCATCCATTAAGTGCGAGTTCAGGTCACGATCTAGACTTTCGCGCAGATTCCCAGGAGATATCGTATTGACAATAGTTTTTAACCACGCCCCAAATAGCCGAGTTTTCTCACTGTAGCGGGTATCTAGAAAAATTCCTTGATAGTGCTGCTGACATATCCGAGGCCCATCCTTCATGCGGAAGATGTTTCCCTGAATATTCATCAAAGCATTTTGCTCCTCGAATACTGTGACAAACTTACGCAGTTTGTTGTCCAACCCCATTTCGTGTATGTAGTGCAGGACATGCTTATGTTCACTGGGAATACGCATAGCTCCCAGTTCTGCATAAGGAGCTTTCGGATCATCCCCAAAGTGGTGAGTTAAGATTCTACCCCCAATGCGCGAACTGCCTTCTATAATCTCGACTGTGTGACCTAAGCGCTCAAGCTCGTAAGCTGCTACCAAACCTGCAATGCCAGCCCCTAGAATGGTTATGCGCTTACTTTCTTGGGAATTTGCCAGTTTGCATAGATGAAGTATTGTCTTGGTGTCCATTTTCTAATTTTTCCAAATTACTATTTTCAAATACCAACAGTAAACGTGTTATTAGTGAAGGAATTCAGCAAGCTGTTCCAATTTTTTCCAAGCAATACCACTTTTGAGAATGTCTTTGGCCAGAACGATCGCTTTAGCGAAAGTGTCGAAATAATTACCAGTTTCAGGTATAGTCTCACTTACATACAAAGCTAAAGCTGTATTCAAAGCCACTACATCTTGCTGGGCTGGAGTCCCTTTACCAAGCAAGACTGCTTTGAGGATCTCAGCATTTTCTTGGACATCTCCACCCCTGAGTTCACTGATGGGGGTTGGGTTAAGACCTAAATCTTGGGGATCAATTGTCAACAGATGCATTTGTTGGTTGGATACTACTGCTAAGTCAGTTTTATCTGCCAAACCTGCTTCGTCTAATTTTTCTCGTCCGTACAGTGTAATTACTCGCCGAGTTCCAAGTTGATGTAGAACTTGAGCAAAAATCTCAACCATTGCTGGGTTATTTACGCCAACAACCTGTCCTGTTGGACGTAAGGGATTGAGCAACGGGCCAAGAAGGTTAAAAACTGTTCGCACTTTGAGCGTTTTTCGTAGTGGTGCGATCGCTTTCAAAGCTGGATGCCAATCTGGTGCGAATAGAAAAGTTATCCCAACCGCTTCAACAGCTTCTTGAGTCTTCTTAGTACTAGCTTTGAGATTTAAACCCAAAGCCTCTAATACATCTGCTGAACCTGTTTTACCAGAAGCTGAACGATTGCCATGTTTTGCAACTTTAACTCCAGCTGCGGCCGTTACGAAAGCAACAGCTGTGGAAATATTAAATGTTGATGCTCCATCTCCACCAGTACCGCAAGTATCAACTAGTGGTGATGTACCAACAATGCGATCGCGCAAAGTTGCTTTTAATGACTGGGAATAGAGAACTTTGACCATGCCCAATAATTCTTCAGTTGACACTCCCTTAGATTGAATTGCAGCTAAAATTGCACCCGACAACACAGGAGGAATGGCTTCTGTGAGCCAACCGTACATTAAATCGCCAGCTTGAGAAACTGTAAGTGATTGACCATCTAACAATTGCTGCAATAAGGCAGAGCAATCAGGACATTTGTAGCTTGGGGAAATCTCTTCAATCAAAACTGGTGTTTTAACCATAAATTTCGATACATGCAGCTTTTTAATCAAAGCCAGTTAATCTAAAAAACTACCTAAACTTGCAAGAGTCAAATTCATCTTGGTGTTGCAGATATCAAAATGAAATAGATGCCTCTACATTTCGTAATTGATGCGTAAGTCCTAAATACTTAAGCTTGATTTAGGTTAAGAAACTTGACAACAGTTTGTACATCTTTGTCTCCGCGTCCAGAAAAGTTGACCACAATCCGGGGACTACCAGTTAGTTGTGGGCAAAGTATTTCCAAGTATGCGATCGCATGAGCCGTTTCCAAGGCGGGAATAATTCCTTCTAATTGAGAAATCAATTGAAATGCGGCTAAAGCTTGCTCATCTGTGATGCTGTAATATTCAGCCCGCCCAATATCTTTGAGATAACTGTGTTCAGGCCCAACACCAGGATAATCTAGCCCAGCACTAATAGAATGTGCCTCAACAATCTGACCCTCATCATCCTGTAGCACATAACTCATAGCACCGTGCAGAACTCCTACTCTGCCTCGTGTGAGAGTTGCTGCGTGCTTATCGGTATCAATACCTTCACCCGCCGCCTCAACTCCAATTAGGCGCACAGATGGCTCATCTACAAAATCATGGAAAAGTCCGATCGCATTAGAACCTCCACCTACACAAGCTAGAAGAATATCTGGTAATCCTCCCCATTTTTCTAGGGCTTGAGCGCGAGTTTCTTGACCTATTATTGCTTGAAAGTATCGCACCATCATTGGGTAAGGATGTGGCCCAGCAACTGACCCCAGAATGTAGTGAGTTGTTTCCACATTTGTCACCCAATCCCGGATTGCTTCTGAGGTTGCATCTTTAAGAGTTCCTGTTCCGGCTTCTACAGGTCTAACTTCTGCTCCCATCAGGCGCATCCGAAATACATTGAGGGACTGCCGTTCCATATCGTGAATGCCCATGTAAATCACACATTCTAGACCGAAACGAGCGCATACAGTTGCTGTGGCTACACCATGCTGACCGGCTCCTGTTTCTGCAACAATGCGCTGTTTGCCCATACGCTTGGCTAAAAGTACTTGCCCTAGAGCGTTATTAATTTTGTGCGCTCCTGTATGATTTAAATCTTCACGTTTGAGATAAATCTGCGGTCCTGTACCATCAGGTTTAGCGTAGCGGGCAGTGAGTCGTTGTGCAAAGTAGAGGGGGGTAGCACGTCCAACGTAATCCCGCAGCATTTCCTGAAGCTCATTTTGGAATAGCGGCTCGTTGTGGTACTTTTGAAATGCCGTTTCTAACTCAGTAAGAGCCGACATTAAAGTTTCTGGTACATACTTACCACCAAATTGACCAAATCTACCAAGTGCATTAGGTTGCTGTTTGTTTAGTAGAGTTGAAAGAGCAATAGTTTGTCTGTTTAATAACATAAAATCTCCGAAATTTTATTGTGTGTTTGCGTAAATATTTATCTCAAGACAGGGGTAATTGATGTTTTCAAATCGTTACAGAAATCTTTGATAGCTCGCAGCCCTCGGTATGGTGTACCTTCTGCTAATCGTTGCACAAAGGCACTTCCGACAATGACAGCATCAGCACCCCAATCTCTTACTTGACGAGCATGTTCTGGTTCAGAGACGCCAAAACCAACACCAATAGGTTTGTTAGTTACACTCCGAATGTCTCTGATGACGTCTTTAACACGAGTATCCATTTGGGAGCGCACACCAGTTACGCCTGTAACGCTCACTAGGTAGATAAATCCACGAGATTGACGGGCGATCGCTTCAATCCGCTCTTTTGAACTTGTAGGAGTTACTAACAATGTAACTTCAATGCCAATAGCATCAGCAAGTTGTAGTACTTCATTAGCTTCTTCCAAAGGTAAATCAGGAATTACTAACCCCTTAATTCCTGATGCAGCAGCATCTTCTAGAAACTGCTGAACGCCCAAATTCAAAATTGGGTTGTAATAAGTAAACAGAATAATTGGCGATCGCAAACCAGAAATGACTGTATGAGCCATTTGTAAAACGTGAGCTAATCGAGTCCCTTGTTTTAAACCACGGGTTGCAGCTGCCTGAATCACAGGGCCATCTGCTAGGGGATCTGAGTAGGGAATTCCCAATTCAATAAAGTCAGCACCACTACTATCTAAAACGCGTAAAGCTTCTGCTGTGATATCTAAACTAGGATCGCCAGCCGTTAAAAAGGGAATTAAGGCACACTGGTTGTTTGCACGTAAATATTCAAAATGTTGTGAAATAGAAGCCATATTGATGATCCACTGAAAGTTAATAAATACTTGAAATGTTGACTGAAGGCTCAGGCTAATAGGTACAAGTCTTCAATACATCAGAGCTTGAGGTATTTAACGTCTTGGATGCAAGGGAATAGCGTTGAATGTTGATAGCCAAGCCTAGTTGTTTGAATTTAACAAATGGCTTACAGCCTGTTCTATATCAGTTTGCTTGACTAAAGATTCTCCAACCAATACTGCATCGGCTCCCCACTCGGTAACTCTAGCTAAATCAGCCGATGTGTATAAACCAGACTCACTTACAACTGTTATCCCTAAGCTAATAATTTTTTCTTGATGCTGTGTTATCAAGGATTGGGTTGTTGCTAAGTCAACATTAAAATCTTCTAGATTCCGGTTATTAATCCCAATCAATTGTATATTTGGTAATGCCAGCACGCGGTCAAGTTCGCTGAGAGTATGGACTTCTATGAGAGCATTCATACCCAAATATTGAGCAGTTTGTAGAAAATCGTGGAGAGATCGATCGGATAATATGGCGGCAATTAATAATACAGCATCTGCCCCATTAACCCGTGCTAGATAAATTTGATATGGGTCAATAATGAATTCTTTGCACAACAATGGCAGTGCCACATTGTTTCTAATTTTTCGCAGATTATCAAAACTACCTTGGAAAAATTTTTCATCGGTTAACACTGATAAACAGGTAGCACCACCGCGTTCATAAGCTTGGGCAATCCTGACAGGGTCAAAGTCTGCACAAATGACTCCTTTACTAGGCGAAGCTTTTTTGACCTCTGCAATCAAGCTGGGTTTATGAGGATTATCTTGCAAAGCACCAAGAAAATCTTGTGGGCAAGGGGCAGCACTAACTTGATTTTTTAAGACTTCTAAAGGCAGTCGCTTACGTCTTTGAGCGACTTCTTGCTGTTTGTACAATACAATTTCTGCGAGAATATGGCGGGGTTTTCCTGATAGTACTGTCGCTTGGTTATTAATGGCAGTAAGGAATTCGGTTGTTTGATACTGACGATTCGACATATAGTCTTTAGAAGTTTGGATGTGAGTGAAAGAAATTTACGTTAGTAGTTATCGGTTTAGCGATTAAATATTGAAGTCTGTAGCACTCAATTGCAATCACCGATAAAGTTAGTTATTTGCAATCTGCGAGAATTGAGGCAAGTTTTTTGGTTGTTAATGCATGGACTGCATTCTGAATAATTCTCAGACCAACCCCTCCTGCGAGAGTCATAATTGATTCTGGATGGAACTGAACACCCACAATTGGCAGTGTTTGATGTTCGATACCCATGATCGTGCCATCTTCGGAGATAGCTGTAACTTTGAGTTCTTTAGGAAGACTTTCTTTGATAGCAAACAAAGAGTGGTATCTACCAACTTCAAATGATCGTGGAATGTTTTGGAAAATAACAGAATCAGCCGCTACGACAGAAACACGAGATACTTTGCCATGTTGGGGATAATCGAGAACTCCCAGTTCACCACCGAAAGCTTCAACAATTGACTGTAATCCTAAACAAACACCAAAGATAGGGATTTGGCGTTTGATACAGATAGCAATTATCTCTGCTACACGGAAATCGCTCGGTCTGCCAGGCCCGGGAGATAAAACAACAAGGTCTGGACGTTCTACATCAAAAACTGATTCTGAAAAGCCATGACGTAGTGTTTTGACCGTAGCGCCTGTTTGACGAATATAGTTTGCTAGGGTGTGTACAAATGAGTCTTCATGGTCAATTAATAAGACTCGTTTGCCTTGCCCACTGCTAATTTGTTGAGGGTTAATATTAGAGTCGTGGGAGAAATCGGTAGTTTTATATTTAGTCTGATAGAGTGTCTGGAATAAAGCAGCAGCTTTAGTGAGCGTTTCTTGAGCTTCCGCTTCTGGATCGGAGTCATAAAGAACTGTTGCACCCACTCGCACTTCTGCAATTGAATCTTTAAGTCGAATAGTCCGCAGAGTCAGACCAGTGTTAAAATCGCCTTTGAAGGTTAAATAACCAACGGCTCCACCATACCAACGCCGAGGACTGTGTTCATGTTCTTCGATAAACTGCATTGCCCAGCGTTTTGGCGCGCCTGTAACTGTAACAGCCCAAAGATGGCTTAAGAATGCATCCAAGGCATCAAACTCTGGTCGCAATATCCCTTCAACGTGATCTACTGTGTGGATTAAATGACTGTACATCTCAATTTGGCGGCGGCCAATAACTTTAACAGAACTCGGCTCACAAATTCGAGATTTATCGTTGCGATCGACATCGGTACACATGGTCAACTCAGCTTCATCTTTGCCTGAGTTGAGCAGCTTGAGAATTTGAGCCGCATCATCAATGGCATCTTTTCCTCGGCGGACTGTACCACTAATCGGGCAAGTTTCTACTCGTTTGCCTTCAACACGCACAAACATTTCTGGAGATGCACCAATCAGATACTCGCCACCTAAATTCAGGAGGAATCCATAGGGGCTAGGATTTATTTGCTGTAAGGTTTGGAATAGTTCGCTTGGAGGACTTTCGCAAGATTGAAAGAAATTTTGTCCGGGAACAACCTCAAATAAATCACCACGACGAAAGTATTCAAGTGCTTTCTTCACTTGTTCCTCATACTCACCAGGTTCATGGTCAGAAGCTTGAGTAGGGGTATAACGCTTACCTTTGTAATCAATAACTTCTCCAGTGCGAAGCAGACCCTCAGTGCTACCGTACTTGGTTGCAAATTCATACTGCAAACGAAAAGCTTTTTGCTGATAGTAGTCAATAATTACCAGTTCATCAGGTAGATAAAGTACTAAATCCCTTTGGTCTTCTGCACGAGTTAGATGTTTTGGCATCTGCTCGAACTGAAAAACTAAGTCATAGCCAAATGCACCATAAAGCCCTAAATGCTCATCTTCAGGACTATTAAAGATATCTAGAATTTCACGAACAATACTGAATATAGATGGTTGCTTACTCCTTTCTTCTTCTGAAAAGAGATGTTCTACTGCTTTGACATATCCAGTTATAGAAGAGTTTTCTAAGTTAACTGCCATTAGTTGCGGATGCTGATATAGGCGCTCTCTGAGATAAGGGAGTAGCACCATACCTCGCTCGTTATGTGCACTGATTGTAAAGGAGTTGGAGCGAGTAACAAGTTCTAAAGGTGGATTAACAAAGCCGATTCCCCATCTTTTATAACGTCCTGGATATTCGTAGCTACTTTGAAACAAGCCTCCACGTTGGGAGTCAAGGCATGATAGGCTATTTTGAATAGCAGTATCTATTGAAGTCTCAATCACAAAACGAGATATATGAATTTCACCTGTGGTTGTATAGCTATGGGTATCTAAATACATTAGTCAGTCCTCTCAAATTTTTTAATGTACATTCGGCAATGTTAAATCTGTATATTGGCTATAGATTAAGAACCCACCAAGTTTAGACAAAGTAATATTGCTTAAAATCATATAGCGGTGTGCAGTTCAGTGAGATACAAAAACTTTGCTGAAATGATTTGACAGCAAGGGCTTTGGTGTTCTCATCCAATCGATAACCGCTATAGTAAGCTTATTAATACATATTTACAGCTTGGAGAGATTTATCAAAATCAAGGTTTGTTGAATAGTTGAATAGCTGTAATCCTCCATTTCTCAGTAATTTAAACTTTCTTTAGATACTGATAGGGGTGGCGATTCTAGCGGTTATTTTTGGTGTTGTAAATGGATAATTGTTTTGAGACCAACGACCAAAGAATTTACCCAACACAGCCATTTCTTGCATTAATTGGTCAAATGTTTCCAAAGTTAGAGATTGTGGCCCATCTGAAAGCGCTTTTGCTGGATTGGGATGAACTTCTATCATCATTGAATCTGCACCAGCTGCGATCGCTGCCATAGTCATAGGTAGCACAAACTCAGATTTCCCTGTAGCATGACTGGGATCGACCATAATCGGTAAGTGAGTTAGCGATCGCAATACTGGGATCGCAGATATATCCAGGGTATTTCGTGTATATTGGCGGTCAAATGTGCGAATCCCCCGTTCACACAAAATCACATTGGGATTATCCTCTGCCAAAATGTATTCCGCTGACATCAACCAATCTTCAATTGTGGCTGCAAGTCCGCGCTTCAATAGTACTGGCTTACCGGTCGCTCCTACTTTCTTAAGTAAGGAAAAATTCTGCATATTACGAGCGCCAATTTGGATTACATCTGCCACTTGAGCTACCTTGTCCAGGTCAGCTGTATCCATGACTTCTGTAATAATCCCTAAGCCTGTAGCTTCTCTAGCTCTAGCTAATAACTCTAAAGCACTTTCACCATAACCTTGAAAAGCATAGGGGGACGTGCGGGGTTTATATGCTCCTCCTCGTAAAAACTGCGCCCCTGCTGCTTTGACTCGCTGTGCTGTTTCTACAATCATCTCTTCATTTTCTACAGAACAGGGCCCAGCTACTACCACTAAAGGATGGTTTTGACCGAAGATTACAGGTTTATTTGGTGTTGATACAACTACCTCACTAGCTTCACCATAACGAAATTCTAAAGAAGTGCGTTTAAATGGCTTATTCACCCAAATCACTTGCTCAATAAAAGTGCTGATATTTTGAATGTGTCTAGTGTCAGTTTCTACCATTTCACCTACTAAAGCAATTACTACTTTATGCTGACCTTGAGATATTACTGGCGTGATTTTATGACGATATATTTCTTCAATAACACGCTCAATTTCTACTGATGGTGTCCCTAATTTCATTACAATAATCATTGCTTTGAATCTCCTGAAAATATTGCAATCACTTTTTTCGTTATAATTTCTAAGCTTGAAAAGGTTGTTCATTATTGCCATTTGCGGCAGCAAATTTTTCACCCTGATTGCCATCATTATAGTATAATTTAGCGCTGTCGGGTAATAAATAAACATTTTCTCCGCTGTGAATGTAAGTACGAATTCCTTGTTTTCTAGCAGGCATGTTTTTTTCCTTTTCTAAATGCCGATGAGTTATACATTAAAGTAGAAGTTAATGTTATACATCCACCTTTTCTGCTTGTTTGCGTGCAGTATTTATACCTGGAGAATGCACGAATGCGATCGCCTCATTGCAGAAAACTGCATTACTTAAAGAAAATTACCTGATTTATTATTCGTATTGTCGTTGATGACTCAATTTGATTATTTAATTTTACATAGATACTTATATTAAAACGGCTGATAGCACACTGAAAAATTAAAGCCATTATCTTGCTGGGAACAAGCGATCGCTTGTTCCCATCAATGGAAAACCACTGTCAGAACACCAAGACCGTCAACGCGAGTAAAATCTACTCCACTCATCCGGTAAAGATGAGTACGCAAATCAAACACAGGTTCATTACTTTGAGGTTTATGACGAATATGCTTGGGTGGAGAAAGAGGCGACTGAGAAATATCAATTTTGTCGTTAAATTGACTTAAACATTCCTCAATCTTACGGTCACATTCGGCGATTTGGGATTGGTAGACATCATAGAGATGTAGCTCCAATACTGCTCGGTTAAGTGTAACGACCTGCAATACTAATCGCTCAAACCTGCAATCAAGACATTTTCAAACCAGGATTAACTGCAACTATAATTACGCTTCAGCCAGGATTATTTGCAACTGAGCCAGGATTAAATGCAACCAACCTGCAATCATCGG
>JBBSOX010000089.1:0-27047 GCA_038259325.1 Chroococcales cyanobacterium
GATAGTTCATCCACAGTATTATCTGTGGTTTCCATCTGAATATAGGTAGATGTAGCTACATCTTCAAACAGCAGTTGTGGATTTTCATCGAAAGAGCCGAACAAATCATCTGGCTCTGCTTGGGATGATGCTGAATCTGAATTTTCCCCAGAACTAATATCTAAAGAAGCTTCTGTAGCTGATAGTTCATCCACAGTATTATCTGTGGTTTCCATCTGAATATAGGTAGATGTAGCTACATCTTCAAACAGTAGTTGCGGATTTTCATCGAAAGAGCCGAATGAATCAAGTTCCAGAGCAATAGTAGATATCTCTGGGGGCTGATTAGTAAATTCTGGAACAAAATCTAAAGCTTCTGGTTGTTGCGATCGGTTAATAATTTCTTCCCCTACATGTTGCGCGAACAAAGGCGTTTCAGGTGTGGAGGACTGTATGCCATCGTTGATTGCAAGAGAAATAGTTGAGTTACTCAATGCCAACTCATCAAATAAATCATCTCCAGAATCTGATGATAATATCAAATCTAGCTGTTCTTGTTGCTGGAAATTGATATCAAAATCTTCTTCTATGTCAAAACTGGCTATAGGAGAAGGCATTACCTGCTGACTCTCGGCAAAAATGTCATCAGCCGCAGCAAATAAACTCTCCTCTAATGCCCTTTCCACATTTTGCTCAATTAAGGAATCGAATTCGTTCTGTTCCTCTGTGGTTTCCTGGTTCCAGAAGTTGCTTAGATCATTTTCTGATTGAGAAAATTCAGGTGCTGTTGCTGGAGATGTATCAAACAAATCACCAAGTTCTGGTTCACTTGTAGGCAGTAGTGTCTGTTCTTCCATTTCAGCAAATAGGTTATCTAAAGATAAGCCTGTTTGCTGGGGTAATTCTATGTAGTCACTAGGGGTAATTTCTTCTACCCAATTTGCATTTCTATTTTCTAAGAATAAATTATCAAAACTGCTTTGTTGATTGGTAGACAGTTCCACGTTGGCGAACGTCTCAGTTTCTGGTTGAGTTACTTCGCCTGTAGATAATAATTCACTATCATCATCTAGTGCCAGTGTCAATAAATCTTCAACTACCTCGTTTTTGTTAATACTATTTTGGACAGTCTCCTCAGGAGGCTGGTTTATATCACTAGGAATATCAATAAATTCTGGTAAATTTTCGGGAGAAGAAGAGTCTAAATTTATATCAAGTACGTTAACATCGCTCAACTCTAAAGTTGTGGCAGACGTTTGTTGATTTTGCGGTTCTGAATTTTCTTTTTCGAGGAAATTCTCGTCAAATAATAGGGAGAAATCTTCTGTCGTGGCTGTGTTTGTTAGATGCTGCTCGTTGCTTGTGTCTTCATCAAAAGAGAGGAAATCGGATAAATCGCTATTAGCATCCTCAGCGTCAGTGCTGCTGAAATCAATCCCAAAATCATCGGTGGCAGCAATATCTAAGGTTTCTTCTTGATGCCAGCTTTCATCTAGTTCGGGAGTATCACCTTCAAATAAATCGGCAAGGGTATTTAACTCAGCTATTCCTACTTCTGGCCCATTGGGGTCAAGATTGCTACTGATTGGATGTGCTTCGTCATGTGTGGTGAAAGTAAAACTAGTGTGAGTTGCAGCGTTTAGTGGTGTCCCTTGTTGAAGATAGGGGCGAACGTTAGTATCCTCGTCTAGATTAAGTTCTTCAGTTGTCTGGGTTAAGTTAGTTATGACTAACGACTCGGTATTACCAGATAGAATTGGCTCTGACACAATTGATGATTTTGTCAAAACCGCAGACTGTTCGTCAAACAAATCAGGGGGAACTTCTAATAACTCAATTTCTGCAAAGTTCAAAAGCGCTTCTAGTTGCTGACTAATTGCAATTTCGGCTTCCCTACCTTGCAAGACTAATTCTTGAGCTTGCTTAATTTCGGTAATAACAATTTTAGCTAACGTGAGATAGGTATTTTCAGGATTGCCGATCGCACTGGCTGCTGCTTGACACAAACCACACCACTTGGACAAATTCCAAGTCTCACCAAGTTTGACTAACTGGTAACAGCATTGCTGAAGGTTTTGTCGAGTTGAGGGTGTTGTGGTTTGCTTAAACAGTTGCAACATTTCCCGCAGTCTTTGCAGCACTTGGGCTTGGAACTCGCCCCAATTATTATTTTCTTTGGCGGTGGTTGGCGATAGTGCAGCGTAAGCCAGCCTGCTAGCGTCTCGTACCTGTTGGGGTGCTACTGAGAAGGATATTTCTGGAGATTCCTGATGGGTGTCTTCTGGCAAACTGGGAATATCTCGCCGCAGAAAAAGTTCTGTAAGTGTGGAGACATTTTCTACAGAGGTTGTATGTACTTCTGCTTGGGGGGCTACTGCATTGTTTCCTTGTTCTACAAGGAGTTCCAAATGCTGATTTAGCCATTGAAAGACTGGTTCAGTTTCTGACATCAAAGTATTAGCTGCATCTTCAGAAAGGCCAAATGGCCCGCTTAAATGCTCTAACAGCGCTTTAAGGGTATCAGATACACCAAGAAATAAAGACTCTAACTTTTGGTCAACCTGAACCGGATGCTCTTTGAGAACTTTGAAGCAATCTTCCAGACGGTGGGAGGTATGCTGGATGCTAGTCAATCCAAGCATCGCCGCTCCTCCTTTGATGGAGTGAGCCGCCCGGAAGACTTCACTGATCATTTCCGGGTCGTTCAGAGTACCTTCTAGATTCAGCAACCCCTGTTCAATGGTATTCAGGTGATCCCTGGCTTCTTCGATAAAGTAACCCAAAATCCGCTGTTGTTGTTCCGGCAGCATAGTTTTTTAGTCAAGAGTCATTAGTCATTGGTCATTGGTCATTGGTCATTTGTCATTAGCAAATAACAAAGGACAAATGACAATTTATCTGGTTTCCATAGTTTCCACTCGGAAACGTTCAACGGAAGCGATCAAGTCACGGGATACACCTACTAAGTGTTGTAGGGCACCTGAAACTCGCTGTGCTTCCTGGGAAGTTTCTTGGGCGGTGAGTTCTACTGATTGCATTACGTGAGCGACAGCGCGGGAGGTTTCAGTTTGTTCCACAGTGTCGCTGGTAATTGAGCGCACAAGAATATCGATGCGATTCGCCACTTGAATAATGTTTTCAAGCGATCGCTTGGCTTCTTCTGCCAATTTTGTCCCTTTAATTACTTGTTGTGTGCCTTCTTCCATAGCGGTCATTACAGAGCCTGTTTCGCTTTGGATTTGCATCACAATTTGTTCAATTTCCTTGAGGGATTTAGCAGATTTGTCTGCTAACTGGCGCACTTCGTCTGCTACGATCGCAAACCCGCGTCCAGCTTCTCCCGCCCTTGCCGCCTCAATACTAGCATTGAGTGCCAGTAAGTTTGTTCTGGAAGCAATTTGAGAAATCAACGCCACAATTTTAGAAATTTCTTGGGAAGATTCCGCTAACCGTTTCACTTTGCGAGTGGTTTCAGCAACGGTTTCTCGAATTTCCAAAATCCCCGCCACAGTATTTTCTACTGCTTCGCCACCTTTGAGAGCGATCGTACTAGCATCACGAGCAACGGTTTCAGCTTCCCGTGCCGCCTCTGCCACCCGCTGAATCGAGTCGGTCATTACCTGTACAGAATTCAGCGTCACTGCTAACTCTTCGGCTTGGCGCAAAGCATCACTAGATAAGGCTCTAGCAAAGGTTTCGGAGTTGGTTGCACCTTTTGTTACATCCTTCGCTGCCACTTTTACCTGTTGCACAATATCCCGCAGGTTTTGAATTGTCAGGTTAAAGGCGTCAGCTACTGCTCCTAGTACGTCAGCTGTCACTTCAGCTTGGACTGTTAAATCGCCTCTGGCAGCTCCTTCCACATCATCCAAGAGGCGAATCACCTGGCGTTGTAGGTTTTCTTTGGCTTCCTCTTGTTCATCGGCTTTCCGTTGGGCTTCACTTGTGGTTGTGAAAATTACCCGCGCCATTTCATTAAAGCCAGTGGATAAATGCCCCAATTCATCTTCGGAATACACTGTAGCTTGAGCATTCAAGTTTCCTTGACGTACAGCCTCAAACTGAGCTTGCAGATCATTAGTTGTGCGCCGAATTTGTTTAAGGGCAAGATTCCCCATAAAGCCTGCGGTGGCAAAACCTGCAATCCCAGCCGCGAGTGACATTGCCCAACCTGTGTTTCGTACTGATTCTCGTTGTTGGGGTGGCGAAAATGTGGTGGCGACAAAGCTAACGGTGGCTACAACGAGCGCCGAGACAATGCCCACACTTCCTGCAATTAACCATTGTTTCCTTTCGATGGAGGCATTCTCTAATGGTGCTAACCATCCTTGCTCGATGCTGACGTTGGGTTCTAGTTTCGAGACATCTGTTTGGCTAAAGACTGGAACTGCTTCATGGGAGCCAGTCATCGAAAATAGTTCCTCATCGCGATCGGCGGCATTACTTGCAGAGGTCTGCACGACTTGAGAGCGTCCACTGCCACTAGTTTCTAGTGGAGCAGAATGCATTGCTAGATCACCGAAGTTAGAATCTCCTTCGATCAAGTCAAACCCTGGAATGCTGCCTAAGTCATCAAATTCCTCAAAGTCATCTAAAAATTCTATATTGCTCTTAGAAGTTTCTCCATTCAGTATATTCTTTGAGTCTTCATAAGGGCTTATCCCCTCTGAGCCAAAGGCAGACTCAAATGCTTCCATATCAAAATTATCATCGTCATCAAAGCTATTTTTACCGATGACTTCACCTGATTTAAACTGCTTTTCTTTCAAAGGGAGATTGCTGCTAAAATGTGAAGCATCATCAGATAACTCCGGCACAAAACCTTCTTCTGCTCCAATTTTTTTTGCCTTTAACCAATCATTTTCTTCGGTTTCAGGCAAATTATATTGGCTGTTATTATTTGTTGAATAACTATCATTAAGTTCTTTTTCAACAATCAGTAAAGTTTCGTCTCCCAAATTAGATTTTGTATATTCTAAGTTTTCCAGACTAAGTTCTGGAGACTTTGGTTCACTCAAAAAATCAGAAAAATTATTCTCGTCATTCCTAGTTTGTACATTAGATGAAGAATTATGATTGTCAATAGCTAAATTCCCGTTATCAGAATTTATCCCATTATCTGAAAAATGACTATTTTCTAATGATTCTTTATGGCTATTTTCTGATCCATCTTCCTGCCAAAAAGCGGGCAAATCTAATTCTGTTTTCGCCTCCCAACTGCTGCTATTAGACTCTTGTTCCTGTAGTTCTTCATTGAAGGCAAAGGGATCGTCCCCAAAAGTTATAGAAGAATCTGATATTTTTCTCGTTCCAATACTATCTTCTGTGGGGATATCAAATGGAGTTTTTGAAGATATTTCTTCAATGCCATTTACAGTTTCTTGATGCTCTTGCTCTACAAAAAAGCTCAAATCAAGATTTTTGCTGTCAAACTCCTCACTAGCGCCTAAATTTTCTAATTCTTGTTCACTATATGCTAGTGCATCAGACATCTCTGAGGAATTTTGCTCTTGGCTTTCTGATGTATCAATCTGCCCACTGAATGATTCTAAATATTGATTGATATTCTCAATTCCATTATTGGCAAAACCAATAATTTCTTGATCGTCAGTCAAGCTTAATACCTGTTGATATTCTTCTTTTGCTACATCGTATTGCTGCAAAACATAGTAGATGTGACCCCGCAACAAATGGGAGTTGGGGTCATTTGGTAAATTTTGCACCACTTGGTCAACTAAAGTGGCGGCAACCTCATAATTCCTTTGAACATAGGCGGTCATCGCCTGTTGATATGTTGGCTCGTAATTATCAATACTTGCTGCCATTTCCTCCTCCAATTTCATCCTGCCCACCTAGCACTCCGTAAAATTGCCATTTGATCGAGCAGCCGTAGACACTGATTGTTTTTAGCACCTAATAACCACTCTCCACGTAAAAAAGGAGCCATAGTATCTGGAACACTAGTTGGTGGCATGAGATTCTGGACATCCAACCAATGCATACCACCGATTTCCTCTACTGCTAAACCTACTATTGTGTCTTGCTCTTCAATAGCAATCACCGGAATTTCAGCTCTATCTGTGTTTAATGCACTTGCTTCCCCAAGAAATTGACCCAAATCAGCTACCCAAATAACTCGACCTCGTAAATTTAGAGTACCCAAAAGTAAAGGAGAAGCATTAGGAATCGGGGTGATTCTATCAGGACTTAGTTCAATTACCTCCCGGATGCCAGTTGCTTGTAGTGCAAACTCCTGATGCGAGGGAATGTAAAACCTCAAATGTAACTCACCTTCAGGACTTTCTACTTGTAATTCTGGTCGGAAATGGTCTTGACCACTGCCACTTAAAAAGTCCGGTTTGCTGACCATATTGCTTTTATCCTTATCCTCGCAGCAGTTGTTTGACTGTTCCCACCAACTCGGTTGGTTGGAATGGTTTGGCTATGTAGGCGTCTGCGCCCTGTTTCATGCCCCAATAACGATCAAATTCTTCGCCTTTGGAAGAACACATAACCACAGGGACATTTTGGGTTTTTGGATCGGATTTTAACCGCCGACAAACTTCGTAGCCGTTCATCCGGGGCATGACAATATCTAATACCACTAAATCGGGAGGTGCTATTTGAATTGCCTCCAATGCTTCTAATCCGTCACTGGCATGGGTTACTGTTAGGCCAGTTGCTTTCAGGAGGTCTGTAATCATCTCCCTTTGCGCGATACTGTCTTCCACAATCAGAACTGTACTCATAAATGTCTATTTACCTCCTGATGTAAACGTTCCTATTTGGAACATTCCCTGATTCCTCCGCAATTATTAACTGTATAAATTAATTCTAGAGTTTCACTATTTTCCTGGGTATTGACGTTTTACTGAGTTGGCTGACTCTGTGATAACATCTTTTACCTGATCTTTTAGTAGATCAACAAATCTTGGATCTCTTTATGTGCCCCATGCCTTATGCCTCCTCAATTTTGGATTTACGATAGCTTCGCTTAGAGCGAGTCATTGAGCGTCTTTTAGATTGCTCAATCTAAAATTATTCTGCCCCATGCCTTATTGAGAGTCTATGTTGATATATTTCTCTACAAGCATAAGTAACTCAGTGTCTGTAAATGGTTTTGTTAAATAATCTGTTGCCCCGACCATATTAGCTTTGACTCGATCAATAAATCCATCTTTACCAGTGAGCATAATAATCGGTATGAGCCGAAATGCTGTTGAATGTCGCAGCATGGCGCAAACCTCGTACCCTTCCAATTCCGACATGGCAATGTCGCATAAAATTAAATCCGGTTTGAGTTCAAAAACCAGACTCAGTGCCTCTAAAGGATTGGTGAGAGCGATCGCTTCATAACCTTGTGGTTGTAAGATCGAATTTATAGTCTCACCGATGGCGATCGCATCGTCAATACATACTATCCGCCCTTTGGGTTTTCCTTGCAATTCCCAGCTATCAGTAAGGGTATCTGGTTTAACTGTGGTTGAATATACTAGTTGTAACCAACTCTGCTGCACATATGGATATATTGCCTTAGCAACTGTCAAAATGTCTCGGTTAAGATAGCGAGCCAGTTGACGCAAGGATGTTTTCCCATCAGCCCACTGTTGTAGCTTACCTACGGTTGCTTCTGGTAGCGAGGATTGTAGCTGAACTTTGTCAGATAGCACTGGCAATTGTTCTGGAGACTGAATATGTGGATACAACTGCTTCCACTCTTGCACCTGCTTCGTAATTTTTGTAACAAAGGGAGCAATCTCGAAAGTGTTTAATTGCGGGGCAAGTGCCGCACCCTGATGGAAAATGAAGTTACCTTGGTGTAAACTCAGCAGGTCAAAGAGGGTTTCATGCACCAAGCCGTGAATGATACTACCAGCTATCTTCGGGTTGATAATATTTCGCTCCAAAAGTGCCCAAAGATAGGCATACTCTGGCGCGTCGGTTGATGGTAAGGAGGCAATTTGTTTGTCGGTGAGTCGCATCTC
The DNA here is from genome assembly GCA_038259325.1 of Chroococcales cyanobacterium. Classification (GTDB taxonomy): domain Bacteria; phylum Cyanobacteriota; class Cyanobacteriia; order Cyanobacteriales; family Nostocaceae; genus Nostoc. Next base: position 7,965 of record JBBSOX010000089.1, read on the forward strand.
AACTCGGTAATGACGTAAATAATCGTTTATTCTAGATAAACTACTCTCGCCTTCTTGACAATAGATAATTTGACCATTAAGGAAAAAGACGAACCAAGACTGTTGTTTGGAGCGATAAATGCTTGCTCCGTCTCCACCCAGTTTGTTGTTATGGTGAGAGCTAGTAGCTCTTACCCATAGTTGCCCAGTTCGTTGTCCCAACTCGATCAATTGCAGGATACTGCAAATATCAATTTCATTTAGATTTCCCTGCATTTATCTAAAAATTGCTCCTTCGGTATTGCTGAATTCTGAATTGTGAATTCTGAATTCTGACTTCTTCTTTAAGTATTGATTATGGAGTATTGGCAAGATTTTTACCCTATTTCTTGTTGCCTGCCATTAGGGAATAGATTCAGTTATAAACCTTAATTTTTCGTAATACACTTCGACAAAGCTAGTGTTAACACGGAAGTCATCATCACTGTCATCAGTACAAAATATAAAGGCGCGAACAACTCGCTTTTATAAGTATCAAGACGTAATATCTCGCGTCTATAGTTTTGTCTGTCTTGTCCTCCTAAACTTCGGTTCGGTAAGACAAGTTAACAGAATTATTTAAGGTATATCCCAAAACACGAACTTTAAGTGCATCAATAAAGGACTAACGGTGTGCTGTATTTAGCAGAAGTACAAAAACAGAAAGGTGGTTTACTCAGTGGCGGTGCCAAAACTGAACTGAAACTGCTAGCTTGTCAGCGAACTGACCAGAATTGGAGTACTGTGTCGGAAGAAGTGATTGCCGCTGAGGACGCAAGCAAATTAAATGATGGGGCATTGGTACTGGTTGAACTGAATCCGAATCGTCAAGTGCAGCGGATTCAAGAAGCAGGACGGCCACTAGTCAACATTTTGCAGAATTTTTCCCGCCAATTGGAGAAATTTAAGCTCAAGGAAGATGAGATTGATCAGTGGAAGCAATCACTGACGTTTCAGGCGCAAGAGTTGAATCGCCGTGAAATGGACATGGAAGTACGCTCAGAACAGTTGCAACAATTAGAGGATGAGTTGCAACAACTAGAGGAGCAAAAACAGGAAGTTGACACATCCCGCCAGGAAATTGAACGATTACAAACAGAAGTTGAACGCAACCGCCTAGAATTGGAAGGCGCTTGGGAGCATTTGCGTGGTGAGCAGCGTCGCCTGGAGGAACGTCAAGCGGATTTCCAACAGGGGACGGTTTTAGATGAGGAGCAAAGTCGGGTAATGAGTGAGTTACTCGATCGCTTGTCTAGTCGTGTTGCTCCCACGGAGACTGTAAGAGAACAGTTGCATCTGGCCTTTGAATTGGTCGAAAAGCAGCAAGTTACTCTTACTCCACACTGGCAAAAACTGGAGGAGCAAAAAACTACGATCGCACAACAACAAGAAGAAGTTGAGCGTTTGTCACAAACATTTAGCGATCGCCAAAATGCATTGCAAGAAGCACAAAATTCTCTAGTTCAGCATACAGCCCAATTGCAGATAAATACAGCAGACCTTACCAACAAGCAAGAGTATGCTCGGATAATCAAAGAGCAGTTACGAAACGCCGAAGAGTTATATCAACAAATTCACTCTTTAGCTGCGACATCTGGTGGTGTAGTTCTTGGACAGCAAGCTGATGTAGAAGCTTTGAATAAAATGTCTTTAGAAGAATTACAAAAGATAGTGCAAGATTTGCAATATAAGTTAGAAATAGACGCTAGCTTTGTTCACGATCAAGAACAAGAACTGAAATATAAACAAGAAACTATAGAAGAACTCCAAACTAAGTTAAATCATGCATCTGACCATGATCACATGAATTTGGAACTGGAACTAAATGATGAAAAAGACCTCTATCAGATGCTAAACTCCAGTTTGGTGGGACAACGCCGCAATATGCTACAGCATCAGAAGTTTCTTAAGCAACACCAAGCTGTATTGCTACGGCGACAAGGGCATACTGTTGTTGATGAAGAAGAAGGTAATAAAGTTAATTTAGAACCGATTTTGTTACAGATTGAAACCCAGCGACAACAATATTCACAAGAAATCCAAAAGCTGGAACGTGAGATTGAGCAGATTCGTTCTGGTATTGAGCTAAATCAGGGAATGATTGACAATCAAACCCACGATTTGGATGAAAAGCGCCAAGAACTCAAAGCAATTGAGGAAAACTTGCTATCTCTAAGAAGAATAACTGCTGAATGCTGTGGTCGAGTCAATCTCTATCAAGAAGCACTACAACCGATTCAGGATTCTTTAGATGGATTACGGCAAAAGCTGCAAGGAATTACAGAATCTTTGGATCAATTCCAGGAAACTGGTGATTCTCAAGTTCAAGCGATCGCTCAGATGCGTCATACTCTCCAGAGTCTAATATCTCAGCCAGAATTATTAGCGTCTTAACAAGTAAGTACTGGGGCTTTAGCTTGGCAAAAGCCCCATTATGAACTACAGGGTTAGCGCGTTTCAAAGCCTATTGACAAGCAGACTTGCCCGATCAGCAATCAAAATGAAGATATAGGATTACTATTTGATTTTTGAACGGAATTAGTATTGTAGAGTGTGTTAGAACGGAGTTCGTAACGCACTATTATCAAGGGTTTGATGCGTTATGCTGTCGCTAACACATCCTACGTATATTTTCCGAAATCAAACCGGATTCCGATATAATAATAAAATAATTAAATCTTAAATTAAATTACTTCACAGATGGCACATAAAACCACCATCTTTTTAGCTACACTAATAACCAAAAGTTCTTACAAAAAAAAGTCAAAACCTATTTACATTCACTAAATCTTTAAAATGCCAGACTCATTAATGTATCAGCAAGATCACTTTGTTGTTCTAGAAACAAATCAACCAGAACAATTTCTGACACAATCAGAGTTATTAGAAAAGCTCAAAACAACTCTCCAACAACTTATAACTCAAGATTTGCCACCTGATTTGCAAAAGTTTGATACTGCGGAAGCTCAAGCGCAATATTTACTTGACACTAGCTGCGAATTAGATATTGCTCCTGGGCAATATTTGCAGTGGTATGCAGTTCGTTTAGAAAAGTAACTTTTTGATCACTGATTTTTTGATCACTGCTTAAGAGGAAAAGAAGTTCACAAAGAAGCAGGAGAGCAGAGGAGAAATTCCATACTTAAAGGCTTGATCATTACCAACGTCTTGTAAACTTCGCTTCGTTGCTATCCGAATTTGGAATAAATTCTGAGACTAATAGCTTCCATTCCTCTAAAAAAGTGAAAATTTCATTTTATCTTTAGTGCATAGAAGCTAGTAGTCCAGAACTTAAGTTATAGGCGAGATGCCGGTTAACACGGCACATTAATTGTGACAAAAATGTGGGTAAGTACAAGCCATAAACGCATCGAGTTTAGGTAACGATAACTTTTATTCTTAACTATTGACTACTGACTAATGACTGTTGTGGAGTATTGATCAGCGCTAGCTCAATTTTATCTTCAGATGGCTGCGTTATTTTAACCTCTAATCCGGGGCCAAAATAGTTAGTCATTTTTTCCTGCTTTTTTTGCCACACATCAATTGGTATTAGTGGTGAATCAAATTCTAAAATTAGGGCATAGCTGCCATTGATTTCTGTTTCTCGTAAGCCTGTTACTGTTGGTCGTTCCTGGTCAGAGGGACTCAAACCCAGAAAAGAAAGTGTTGTATCTAAATGAGCATCTTGACCGTAACAATATCGGGTGATGTCTTTGCGAATTTTATTTTGAGTATCAGTTGCTTGCTGTTCCCGCAATATCAACGCTGACGGTGACGTAGTTTGGCTAAAGGGTACTGGCTTGAGTTCATTAGCTTTTAGCGCCAACCCTCCCAACAATAAAGGAATCCCGTAAAAAAATCCGACAAGATTAAGTGTGGCATTATTAGCAGCATAGGCGACGAAGCCCATGATGGTTAATATAGCGCCAACAGTTAAACCGAGTGTTCCCAAAGAGATTTTGCGTAGCATGAGCTTAAATTAATATAAATTCTGAATACCTCAGTTTTATTATCATCGGCTATGAGTAACAAATTAGGGAAGAACATCGTCCCCAGTCAGTAGTATTCAACTACTCAAAATTGCCAGGTTAAGACTGAGACGGTAAGAAGTCAAGAGGTTCTGCCTTGCTTATATCAGAATTTCGGTAGACGCAAGGACACTGAGAGTTTCTCGACCACAAGCTTATTGTAGTGGATTACTTAGGGCGGATAGTGCCCCAGAATGTTGGATTTTGAGTTAACTTTAAACTTAAAGGGTAGTTAAAGATAGGAAAAAAGTAATGGATATACAGACTATAAAAGAACGAATTGCCGTAGTTCAAAGCAAACGTGAGTACCTGTTAAGCTTACTTGAGCAACCAAATTTGGGAACTTTGAGAGTTGACGTAAATCAGGCTTTGGAAGAACTGGATGAATTAATTGATGAATTTAGACGCACCATTCCGGTAGAGTAGAAATTATCAAAAATTGCGTCGGTTTAACTCTCAACTTCAGGTTATACCGACGCTCCTCAGTACTCTCATGTTCTCAAATCCTCAGAACTGAACTAAGTGTAAGTTAGTGAAGCAACATAGCTGTATCATTTATCCTGCAACAGAACCATCTCCTGCACGTTGACCTAACTGCCTAACTAAGGCAATAAGTTCGCTTGTAGGCACATCTTTCTTGCAAACGTCATCAAAGCTAGACATTGCCTTTGTATTCTGAAGATTTACGTCTTCTACTGAGGAGTAAGCAAGGATCTGGGTGTTCGGAGATATAGCCTTAATCTGACTAGACGCACTCCAGCCATCCATGACTGGCATCTGTAAATCTAGAACAATTACGTCAGGCTGGCAACGTTTAACCATTTCTATAGCTTCTTCACCATTAGTAGCTAAACCTACTACTTGAATATTTTCCTGGCAAGAAAAAACTAATTGTAAGGTTAAACGAGTCAGTTCGTGGTCATCAACTACTAGAACACGCAAGGTAGAAAGCTCATAGGATAACATTAACATTGAGGCGAAAGACGAAATTATTTCAGAACAGCCTCTCTAGTTTATGGGAACAAATGCCAGCACTAACTCTATCCTATGGTTGAATAACTTGCGTGAATCTATGACAAACAACTTAGATAACTTCTCAAAAAAGTCAAGTTTTTTTAAAAAACTAAGTTGAACTAGTTGTCAAGGTAGAAGTTACTTATTTTTTAATCAATCAGGTTTGAGGCTACACCACTTGAGCGTAATGCCATATTCATCAGAATTTTTTGTGAATTAGCTTCTGGAGAATCATCATAGGGACGGCGTTGAATATAAGTGCCATCAACTTGTAATTCCCAAGCTTGACGATTATCTGCGAGCATAATTCCCATAATTTCTTGCAAATCTTTGGCAATATCAGGGTCTTTGATTGGGGTAATTACTTCCACCCGGCGATCTAAATTGCGGCGCATCCAGTCGGCACTGCCGATATAGATTTCTTCTTGTGTATTGTTATGAAAATAATAAATCCGGGAGTGTTCTAAAAAGCGACCGACAATGCTGATTATGCGAATGTTTTCACTAATGTCTTTGAGTCCTGGGCGTAAACAGCAAACGCCTCTGATAATTAAGTCGATTTGCACTCCGGCGCGGGAAGCTTCATATAAGTTGGCGATAATTTCTGGATCGACTAGGGAATTCATTTTGGCAACTATGCGTCCAGAAAATCCATTTTGAACATTTTCAATTTCGCGGTGAATTAGTGCCAAAAAGCGATCGCGCATATTCACAGGTGCAACCAACAATTCTCGATAAGACTTTTGCAAGGAGTAACCTGTCAAGAAATTAAATAAATCTGTGATGTCAGCACCTAATTCTTCATGACAACTAAATAATCCTAAGTCTGTATACAGCCGTGCCGTTTTCTGGTTATAGTTACCTGTGCCAATATGCACGTAGCGACGTATCCGGTCTTTTTCCCGCCGTACCACCAAGATGGTTTTACTGTGGGTTTTCAGTCCCACTAGACCATAGACAACATGAACTCCAACTCTTTCTAGTCGTCTTGCCCAGTAAATATTATTCTCTTCATCAAATCGCGCCTTTAATTCCACCAGTACGGATATCTGCTTACCATTTTCGGCGGCGGCAATTAAAGCGTTGACAATGGGCGAGTCACCAGAAGTCCGGTAAAGGGTCATCTTGATGGCTAACACATTGGGGTCGTAGGCAGCATGGGTAATAAAGCGCACCACTGTAGCCGAAAAGGATTGATAGGGATGGTGTACTAGTAAATCCTTTTCTTGAATTACAGCAAAAAAGTCTTTTCCTTCGTCCGTCTCCAGCGCATCTGGGTCTAAACTCGGTTCCCTCAACCTTTGCAGGCGTGATGGTACAACAGATTGGCGTGGTGGATCTTTGAGTTCTGGCAATGGCAAGGCCATAAAAGACATCAAATCCCGCAATCCCAAAAGACCGTCTACTTCGTAAAGGTCGCTTTCTGTTAATTCCAAATCGTGCAATAATCGCGATCGCACTGTTTCAGGAGTCTGGGATTGAATTTCCAACCGGACTGGACTCCCACCCAAGCGCCGTTTTCGCAATTCCTGTTCGATCGCTAACAATAAGTCATCTGCCTCATCTTCTTCTAAGATCAAATCGGCATCACGGGTAATGCGGAACGGATGATATTCTTGAATGTTCATCCCTGGAAATAAAGATTCCAAGTTATGAGCGATCGCTTGTTCTAAAGGTACTCCAGTCCAGTGAGCAGGTTTTTCGTTGTTCTGATCTCCCAACTCAGGCGGTATGGGTAAAAATCGTGGTAGAACACTGGGGACTTTAACTCTGGCAAAGAGTTCTTCTTCGGTGTTTGGGTTTTTGACCACAACAGCCAAATTCAGACTGAGATTGGAAATAAAAGGAAAGGGATGACTAGGGTCAACAGCCAAAGGAGTCAAAACTGGAAAGACTTGTTCATAAAAATAACTGTTGAGATGAGTCCGCTGTTTTTGATTCAAATCTATGTAATCCAGGATATGGATGCCATGATTTACAAGTATTGGACGAAGTACTTCCTCAAAATGTTGATGCTCTTTCTTTACAATAGGAGTGAGGGTAGACCTAATATCGTCTAACTGTTGTTGTGGTGTTCGACCATCGGAAGTTAACAGGCTGACTTTCGCCTCTACTTGTTGCTTTAAAGCAGCAACACGCACCATGAAAAACTCATCCAAATTAGAGTTGAAGATTCCCAAAAACTTGAGGCGTTCGAGAAGAGGCGTGCGATCGTCACAGGCTTCATGTAATACCCTGGCATTAAATTCTAGCCAGCTTAACTCTCGGTTAAGATAATATTGTGGGTCGCTGAGATTGATGGGGGTAGAGCTTTTTTTAGATTTTGCCATAATGACCTAAAGGCAGGCAGATATAGCCCATTTAACTGGAGAATATAAATATAGTAAGTTAAATAGTGCATAGAGGTGAAGCGCCTTACTGTCAAACTTTGTTTCTTCGCCTAAACAAAGAAAATTCAGTGATTAGCAGAAGATAATTATCTTGTATTTTCTTCACTGCTGCGTAAATTGGTAATTGTAGATTTTGATAGTAAATAACGTCTTTGCTAATTGGTACGTCTATAACAATCCGATTTAATTTTTGAAAAAAATTAAGTATATGTAGGGTGTGTTCTCGCCGAGAGTAGTGCGTTAGCCTTTGGCACAACACGCCACTACGTATATTTAAAAAATAAAATATGAATCCTATAGTTTGGTTTATTCTTGCCTATTTAGTTACACAACGAGATAATAATCGTACTATAAGTCAATGTAATTGGTGATATTCCTGACTCGCTTACTTAAAGCAGTTTTCTCTGCATTGTAATATGTTTCAAGCTACTCGCCGCCGTCTTGCTGTCTGGTACACTGCAATCACCGCTGTATTACTACTATTATTCGCCAGTGGAGTATATTTATACGTCCGCAGTACATTAATCGAGCGGATTGACGATACCCTCAATCATGTGGTGGAAATTGTAGAGCGATCGCTTGTAGTTGAGCCGATCAATGATGATGTTAGCAAATTTCACGTTAATGTAGAATCCAGTTTTCGCAATAATGTTGACACTGTAGAAGATGATCACATTGACCTAGAATGGTTTAGCCCGACCGGTGAATTACTCTGGTCAACTCTATTTGAACCCCTAAATATTCCCATTCATGCCAACCTTACTGGTGAAACTGTACGCGTAGTCAAGGCAGAGAAGGAAACTTGGGGCGACTCAGGGCTATTATTGCGGCAAATTACACAGCGAGTAGAAGTCGGGCGGCAGGTATTGGGATATCTGCGTGTTAGTCATCCCTGGTTTGAAGTCACTAAACCCAGCCGCCAGTTAATTTTTGATTTGGCATTAGGTATTGGGTTAATGGTGCTTTCTGTGGGAGCAAGTGGCTGGTTTCTTTCGGGTAAAGCGATGGAACCTGTACGTGAATCTTATCAACGCCTCAAACAATTTACTGCTGATGCTTCCCACGAACTTAGAAGTCCCATTACTTTGATTCAAACAAATGTGCAAGTTGCCCTTGCTGACTTGGATTTAGCAGAGACAGAGGCGGCTACTTCTTTGCAATATCGGCAACAGTTAAAGGTAGTGGAAAGGTTAACACAGCGTTTGGGTAAGTTAGTCAATGACTTACTGTTCTTAGCAAGGCAGGATAGTGGTATTAGCAAAGATGTCTTTTCGCCTTGTCCCTTGGACGCTTTGCTGATGGAAGTGCTTGAAGAACAACAATTGTTAGTCCCTGAAAAAAAAATCGCTCTTTCTCTAGACTTAATTGACCCTCCCGCCTCCGAAACTAGTCCAGAATTATTAGAAAATTGGTTTACCCTGGTGGGCAATTGGGATCAGTTGGTGCGACTGTTCACAAATTTAATTGCTAACGCCTTGCATTACACACCAGCAGGTGGACGGGTGAAAGTCGAATTGGCGCGGACAGAGGGAATAAATCGTGTTTCTGGACTACGTTATACCAGTGCCCAGTTGCAAATTAAAGTGAGTGATACCGGAGTTGGAATTCCAGCGTCAGCCCTACCACGCTTGTTTGACCGCTTTTATCGGGTAGATCCGGCACGAACTCATACAACTGGGAATACAGCTACAGCCAGCGCTACTGGCTCAGGATTAGGATTAGCGATCGCTCAAGCTATTGTGGAACATCACCAGGGTCATATTCAAGTTGAAAGCGCTCAAGGCTTTGGCACTACGTTCACTGTCACTTTACCAATAACTCTTGAGTCTTAATTCGTAAATTCAACAATGAATATAATTCTTTTGACTTTTAACTTCCGCCTTGCGGTACTAGCCTTCGTTTGTATACCTGCACCTTTCCAGAGTATCGGCTTTTTGCAAAGGTATTGCTTATTTAATTGATTAAGTTTGTCAAACTTTAGAATGACATATTCTGTCTGACTATCTCTTATTTCTGAACCTTTAGTTAGAGATAAAAAATCGGCTTAGTTGTTAACTTTTAGATGTATTCGGTACAGATAAGCCGCTAATTAAATTTGCTGTTTGAGAAACTTTTCTTTTAAAGAAAGACAAATTGAATTGTATCAGGAGTTAACAATGAATATGAAGTTTAAAAATTTTCGCAAGTCTGCCGAGTTATTTGGTGCTATGTGTGGTGGATTATTGATCACTCTGCCAGCAATTCCTCAAGCAGTAGCACAACAATCAGTAACACAACAATCTACTCCCAAGATTAACCCCTGCCCTAGAATTTTCTACGAAGAACCACATAACAGTCGGGTTGTCGTACCGCAGGGATGTCCTGCGAATGCGCTAACTCAAAGGCTAGCTGCTCAAGGGCTTCTTCCCGCTAACCCATCACAAGAGCAAACAAGATTGGGTGTAGGCGGTGAAGCATCTCAGGGAACCCCTTCTTCAACAGTTAATCCCAATCCCAGTATTGGTAATCAGCCCCAAAATACTTTGCAGCCTGACGGTTCTACGCAACCTTCGACATCATCAGAACCAGGTGTCAGCCCAGCAACCGCAGTCCCTGGTCAAACACCCTTACCCAGCCAACAACAAGCCCCCAACGCTACGATCGCACTGACAAATGGTAGAGTTAATATCAAGTTGGTAAATGACACTGCGACTAATGTAACCTACCAAGTAATTGGCGATACAGCACCGCGATCGCTACCAGCTAAATCTGATGCGACACTGCAAAGTTTAAACGCACCAGTAACTGTAACATTCCAACGTGAAGATGGCGGGCAGTTGACGGTGACTCCACAATCCTCTTCAGAGCCAGGGAGTTTAGAAGTTAAATTTAACGAAGCCACTGATGTAGCACAAGGTAGAAATACTATGAGAATTGAACAAAACGGTTCACTCTTCTTGAATTAATCAGATAGTGGAAAAATATAGCAATTCTAAATGAGATTGTGAAATTAGTCGTGGAGGGAGGGAATAGGAAATAGGGGCAGTTTATGAATTGCTCCTACTTTCGCTGAAGCATTTTAGTTAGTTGATCCAGCAATTGTACTTCTTGCTTGCTGTCTTCTAATGTTCGCGCCAATATAATTGCCCTTTCATAAAAATTGCGGGCAGTTAAGTAATTACCTTGTTGCTTGTATAACTGAGCGTAAGACTCAAAAGATTTTAATTCTTCTCGCAAATTTTGCAATTCTTTAGCGAGTTTTAAACGTTGCTCTAGTAAGTCAAAAGCCCGTTCATAGCGTCCTACAGCAGTGTGAGCTGTAACTAAACCGTCAATTGCCCGTAATTCATTAGTGCGATCGCGGTTAGTTTTAGCTGTCCGCATTGCTGCCCCGTAAGTGGCAATGGTATCCTGATAATTTCCAGATGCTAGGTAAGCATCACCTAAATTATTGAGGGTATTTGCTTCACCGATGGCATCGCCAGTCTGACGGCGGAAAATTAAAGCATTTTCATACAATTTAATCGCCTTGTTATAATCTCCCAACCTGGCAGTTACCAAACCCAAATTACTCAAAGATAGTCCTTCACCTTCAATATTTTTGACATTGTGAGCAATTGAGAGTGCATCTTTAAGCGTTTTACCAGCAGTAGCAAATTCTCCTTGTTGCAACAAAAATGTACCGATATTGTTCAGGACAAAAATCTGAGCTTGAAAATCTTTGGTATCACGAGCGATCGCTAATCCTCGCCGTAAAGAATCTTCTGCTTCTTTTAAACTACCTAGCTGGACATAAGCCTTGGCAAGCAAATTATAAGTCAGTCCTTGCGCTTTCAGGTCGCCAATAGAGTGATATAGTTCCAGTGCCCGCAAGCAAGATGCAATTGTTTTATCGACATTTCCTGAGGCGTATTGTTGTTTACCAATACTCAGAAAGCTATCTGCTTCATCTCTTGATTGTCGGCCAACGGTACTATTTAAAGGGCGGTGGAGTTGTTGCGTAATATCAACCGCACCCGCAGCTATGGGACTCAGCAAAAAAGTAAACACTAAAAAGCTGTGTAAAAGTACCTGGGGAGGAGAAATCGCACCTACACAAACTAAGCCTACCTTTTGCGTGGGAAATACAAGCCGTTGTTTCATAAAAATTACCCCTAAAGTTACGGGTTTAAGTAGAAAGTCTAAGAAAAAGTTTTAAGTTTTTAAATTGAAGACAAACAATATACGCGTTTACACTTAAGCTATCATCGCGTTAAATCTTCTCCAAAGTATATGGCGCGGATATCTGCGGGTAATTTGTCCTCTAGCATACGATAACCTTCCTGGAGAAAATTGGCTACTTCGTTAGGAGCGATCGCTTCTCCTTCAGCTTGTAGATAGGCAGCGATTCTAGTTTCGCTCCAGTGGAAAGTTTGAGCCATTAACACAATTAATCGCAAAACAGGTGGTAGTTGGTCTAATGCTTGTTCTACATAGCACCATAGCGGCGGCGAAGTCGCTTGCAGAGAATAATGAATTGCTTCTGTGGGTGGTAGTTTAATCTCGTTAATACAGAAAGCTGTCATATTAATTAACCAATTTTGCATGGTTAAAGCTTCCTCGCCTGATTCAGAATTTGTTAAATTTAGCCCACCAAGTTCGTAATAAATATGTCGCCAAGTGAGGGCAAACAGATAATCTGCCTGCACAGGCGATCGCGCCGAATGCCGAATTAAGGTATACACTATGGGACTATAGCGGCAAAAAATTACCGTAAAGTATTTTCCTGTATCTGGATTTTGCTGAAACAGAGTCAGTAGTTCATGGTCACTGTGATGGAACAGCGACTTCACCAGCGGGTGATTAGCTTCCGGGAAATGAGGAATTTGCATAAGCCTTTCGAGCGATAGTTGTTAAAATAGTTTTGGGAATTGCACTCCCGTAGTTAATCGCATAATATCTTGGTGTTGCCCAGTTTGTAGCCCAAACTCAGACTACTTTAGTATTGATAAACTAGAAACAAAGACTTAATTTTAGTCTTTATCGACAATCATAAAATCGGCTCCCTTATAGAATCCTTATTTGTTCATGGTTATAGCAGTTAGTGTGATATCGTTCCTGCTCAGTCCCCTTACCTTAGGCTCCTTTCTGCCTTCCCTGCCCTTAGATAGCCTGTTCTCCACCCAAGGCATTATGGTGATGCTGCTAGCAGCTTACGCTGGCGCAATGTGGATGTTCCTCACCAGTGCCCCAAAAGTACACACTGTAATGGTGTCGGATTTGGAGATTGCCCGACAGTTGTATGAAGGGCTGCTAGATTTGCCAGCAGCTGAGGTGCCATTGCACTACTACTACAATTACGAACAAACTATCGGCGCAACTGGCATTGATCCACTATATATGTCTACTGGGCCGAGCTTGTCTAGCAAAATGATGAATAACGCCAACGATGGGCTGTGGTATCAATTGAAGAAAAATACCCAGCTACATGTGATTACTGGGGCGAGTTTAGGTAGCAAAAATCAGCAACGCCACGTTTGTTTTGATCACGACTGCCTAGAAATGATTTTAATGCGAGTCGAAACGCGCGGTTTGAAATTCAAGATTCGCAACCAGAAGCCGCTGAATTTTTTGGTTAAGGACTATGAAGGGCGCGTGATTGAGGTGGCTGAAGTAGCTAATTAGTCATTAGATTTTAGATTATTTTAGGTTGGGTGGTGCGTAGCTTGCAGCCGTAGGCATCGCTCCACCCAATATTTTTTATTCAAAATTATTTCAAGCAGATCCAGTCACCTTCTACTTGAGCGATCGCACCACCAGGAAATGGATCAGTTTGCGATCGGTTGGGCGCTATAATTAAAGCCGTTAATTTCTCGATGTGTTCAAAACTGGGCGCATCAGTAAGTATTTGCTGCAACACCTGACGCATCACCCGACGTTGCAGTGCTAATGGTGCGTTCTGCAATACCCGACGATTTAAGCGTAAGGGGAGTGGGGAGTGGGGAGTGGGGAGTAGGGGAGATGAGGAAAAAGCAGGCGAACTCTTAGCAGGGAGCAGAGGAGAAAGAGGTAATTTTTCATTCTCACCCATGCCCAATGCCCAATCCCCTATGCCCAATGCCCCATTCCGTAACTGCTGGGCAGCTTTTTCTAAATATTCCACTTCTGCTTGGAGAAGTTCTGCTGTTTGGGCTAAGGCTGATTCTACTTGGGGATTGAAATTTTCCCGCAAATATGGTAATAATTCTTGGCGAATGCGGTTGCGGGCATATTGCAAATCTTGATTGGTGGAATCTTCCCAAATTGGCAATTTAAATTCTTGACAAAATTGCTCTGTTTGTATTCGAGTAATTTCTAACAGTGGGCGCACTAGCATAATGCCTGTAGTTAGAGGGCGTTGCCAAGTTAGGGCTTGTAAGCCATCAGCGCCAGTACCGCGAATTAAGTTGTAGAGGAGAGTTTCGGCGCGATCGCTTGCGGTATGTCCTGTAACTATATATTGATAATTATTTGTTTGTGCGATCGCACTTAAAGCTTGATAGCGCCAATCGCGTGCAGCAGCTTCACTATTTATAGGTTCGTTCGCTGTTTCTAAATAAAAGGATATATCCCAAGTTTTAGCTAAATTCTCAACGTGATGAGCATTAGCTTCGGAATCAGAACGCCAGCGATGATCGCAGTGAGCAATACCTAAATCCCATCCCCATTTGGATTGTAAATCTAAAAGTAATTTTATTAAACACAGAGAATCCTGCCCGCCGGAGACAGCGACTAATAGACGCTGGTTGCGCTCAAATAAGTGGCGCGATCGGATTGTGCGATGGATTTTTGCGTGTAGAGGAGTCCATACCATTTTTAGAACTTCTCATACTAATTCGTAATTGGTCAGATTCAATTTGGGCTTCCCGGTTTGAGTTTGTTGCTTTATTTTAGGCAATTCTTGCAACATCAAGTAAATAATTTTGCAATTCTCTCTACTTCTGTGCGTGAACCTTATCCCTAATTCAACGCATAATATACAGAATCTTGGATAAATTCGTAGGTGATTTTATGGCGGGAATTCAAGTCGGTATTGAAGGTGAAAGCGCACCAGCAGCAGCCGAGGCTTTGCTAGAAATTCCGGGAATATCAGGAAGCTATGAAGTTCCGACGCAGAGAGAGGGAACTTTGGCAGCGATCGCTACTATTATTGGCATTGTGGGTGGTGTTGTGGCTTTAGCTGAACAAATTCGCAAATGGTATCAAGAATGGCATAAATCTCATCCTGGAAAGCAATTTGATGTGGTAATTCTTGACCCTGATACTGGAAACAGGATTTTACTTGAAGAAGCTACCATAGAGGAAATCACGGAAATCCTCAAATCTATTAGCAAATAAGTGCAAACTATCCGCATTCAACTTCGGGAAAGTACGCAGGAAACGGTTGAACTCAGGTATTGGCTACCTCAAATAAAGCACTATGAATCACGTCGCCTGCAATTAGCAGAAATTGCTGATTTCCTCCAGCAAGGCGATCGCGATTACTATAAACTGCTGCCCAATTTACCAGGAATCGGGCGGCAGTTATTTTTTTGGTTGGATGGCGATGGACGCTGGTTGAGTCGGGGAATTGCTAACTGTCGCGGTGAGGGGTTGGTAATTGCCATTGATACTGATAAAAAATTGGCACATCTACCTTGGGAAGTGCTGCATGATGGTGAGGATTTTTTGGTCAAGCGCGTTAATCCGGTGGTTTTGCCTCTGCGCTGGATTGAAAAAGAAACGGAAGGGTTTGCTGTGGAAGCACGACAATTGCGAGTATTGTTTATGGCAACCGACCCGGAAGACGTGCAATCAAAGTTAGAGTTTGAACAGGAAGAAGCGAGAATTCTGGCTGATACGCGAGATTTTGCTGTTGATTTGCGGGTGGAAGAAAGCGGTTGCGTTAGCGAGTTGGGTAAGGTGTGGAGTCGCTATCTTGATGACTTTGATGTGTTTCACCTCACAGGACACGCCTCAATTACAAGTGAAGCACCTTACACGCCTTACTTTATCACTGAGACGGAAATTGGGGAACGCCAGGAAACCACAGCCGCAGAACTGGCGGAAGTCTTCCGGTTTCGCTTTCCCAAGTTGGTGTTTTTGTCTGGGTGTCGGACTGGACAAGCACCAGATAAAGGGGCTGTCCCTTCTATGGCTGAGGCGCTAATTGCACAAGGTGCAAGGGCGGTTTTAAGTTGGGGGCGGCCTGTGGAAGATCGGACAGCTACAGCCGCCGCCGCGCACCTCTACGGGAAATTGGCAGCCGGATATCAATTAGCTGAAGCACTCGCTAGCACTTACCAGCAGTTGTTTAAACAGAATGTGCGTGACTGGCATTTGTTGCGGTTATATGTCCAGGGAGAGTGTCCCGGTGCGTTGGTGGATGTGTTGGGAGATGTGCCACCCTCAGCGCCGGAACCTGCATACCAACAGTTTTTAGATCCCGATACCCAACTGGTGCGGGTGGCGAAACCCTCTGAGTTTGTTGGGAGACGGCGGACTTTGCAACGTTGTCTCAAAGCAATTCGCACTTCATTAGGGGTACTAATTCACGGACTGGGGGGTGTGGGTAAGAGTACTGTGACGGCGCGACTTCTGGAAAGGATGGTTGGCTATCACAGGCTGGTGAACTTTCGGCAACTGGATGAGGACAAACTGCTCAAAACCCTTGCTGAACAATGTACCTCGGAACGGGGGCATGATATTCTCAATGGCAAGTTACCCTTGATGCAGCGCCTCACCAAGT
This sequence comes from Chroococcales cyanobacterium, assembly GCA_038259325.1. Lineage (GTDB taxonomy): Bacteria > Cyanobacteriota > Cyanobacteriia > Cyanobacteriales > Nostocaceae > Nostoc. Next base: position 24,143 of record JBBSOX010000089.1, read on the forward strand.
TTTTCACTGAAGGACTGAATACCAAAGAACAGCGTTTTGCCTTTGTGCTGGATGACTTTGAGGCTAATTTGGAATTACGAAATGGGGTTTATGTCTTGCAACCACAAGTTGTGGATGTACTGCTGGCGTTGCTGAAGGCGATGCAAAATTCCCAACTTCCCCACAAGGTAATTATTACCTGTCGCTACAATTTCACATTGTCGGAACTGAATCATCGTCTGTACCGCGAACCTCTGGGTGCTTTGGGTGGGGCAGATTTAATTAAAAAGTATAATCGTCTGGATTCGTTTAATGGCAGTTGGCAATTTCAGCCAGATTTGCCGGAACGTGCCAAAACAGCAGCAGATGGAAATCCTCGGCTGTTGGAATGGTTAGATAAGATTTTGCAAAATTCCCCGAAGTCGCCAGAAGCGGAGAAGGGAGTTGAGATGATTCTGCAAAAGATGGCAGAAAAGGAAAAGGAATTTCGTGAGGATATTTTGGCACAGGTATTGCTGAAGCAGCAAACTCCAGCTTTGCGTCAAATGCTGGGGAAGTTGTTGGTGTATGAGTTACCTGTTCCTCTAGCTGCGATTTCCCCGATTTGTGAGGATATCTCAAGTTGGGAAAGTCATAAGCAACGCGCTGAAATTTTGGGTTTGTTGGAAGTTACCCTCACCAACAACACAGAGAGGTTGTATCGTGTTCCCCGGATTTTGTCACCGTTGCTAGAGTTTCCAGAAAACCCCAAGGGTGAAGAGTTGTATAAACAAGCTGCACAAATTTTGTATCGTCTGTGGTGGGAAGAGGCGGAAAGTTATACAGAAGCACAAGATTTAGAAATTCATCGCTTGGCTTTGCTGGGGAAGGATGAAGAAATTGCAGGGGAGATTGCCAGTTGTTTGGCAAATCGCTTATGGCAACAAGGTCGAATTAGAGAAGCAGTGCATCTATGCAAATCAACTATAGAAATTGCTGAAGACTATCGTGTTCTCAATGAAATGGCTTCTTGTGAACGCCAAATCGGTGAGGTTGATCAAGCATTGAGCCATTATCAACAAGCTTTAAACCTTTGTCCGACAGAAGACGAAAAAGAATTAGCATCAATTTATCATCATTTAGGGATACTGAAAGCCAACAAAGGGGAAGTGGATGAAGCGATCGCACTTTTAAATCAGTCTTTGGAAATAACACAACGCATTGAATATGTCCAAGGCAAAGCGTCAACGTTGCACCAATTGGGAATGATCTACGCTGACAAAGGGGAAGTGGATAAAGCGATCGCACTCTACAATCAGTCTTTGGAAATAACACAACGCATTGGTAATGTCAAAACCAAAGCGGCGACGTTGAACCAATTGGGAATTCTCTACACCAATAAAGGAGAATTCGAGCAAGCAATGGCACTTTTAAATCAGTCTTTGGAAATAACACAACGCACTGAATATGTCCAAGGCAAAACGGCGATTTTGCACTGTTTGGGAATTTTCTATGCCAACAAAGGGGATGTGGATGAAGCGATCGCACTCTACAATCAGTCTTTGGAAATAACACAACGCATTGGAGATGTCCAAACCAAAGCGGTGACGTTGCACCAACTAGCAGGTATCTACGCCAACAAAGGGAAAGTGGATAAAGCGATCGCACTCTACAATCAGTCTTTGGAAATAAAAGAACGCATTGGAAATGTCCAAGGTAAAGCGACGACATTGCACCAACTGGCAGCTATCTACGCCAACAAAGGGGATGTGTATCAAGCGATCGCACTTTTCAATCAGTCTTTAAAAATAAATGAATGCATTGGTAATGTCCAAGGCAAAGCGTCGACGTTGCACTGTCTGGGAATGATCTACGCCAACAAAGGGGATGTGTATCAAGCGATCGCACTCTACAATCAGTCTTTGGAGTTAAAAGAACGCATTGGTAATGTCCAAGGCAAAGCGGCGACGTTGCATAATCTAGCAGGTATCTACGCCAACAAAGGGGATGTGGATGAAGCGATCGCATTCTACAATCAGTCTTTGGAAATTGATGAACGCATTGGAAATGTCCAAGGCATAGCGGGGACGTTGCACGAACTGGGAATTCTCTACGCTAACAAAGGGGAAGTGGATGAAGCGATCGCACTTTTCAATCAGTCTTTGGAAATAAGTGAACGTATTGGGGATGTCCAAACCAAAGCGGCGACGTTGCACTGGCTGGGACGTATCTACGCCAATAAAGGGGATATGGATGAAGCGATCGCACTTTTCAATCAGTCTTTGGAAATATTTGAACGCTTTGGTGATGTCCAAGGCAAAGCGGCGACGTTGCACCAACTGGCAATTATCTACGCCAACAAAGGGGAAGTGGATTAAGCGATCGCACTTTTCAATCAGTCTTTCCTTCTGTCTTCTTCACGGTTGCAAGTCTTTGTCTGCCCATCGGCTCAGAAAAAACTGCGAGATTGAACACCCAAGATACTATAATTTAGTTGCCAATGAAGACATAATGTTTAATATTTGCCGTTTTCGTGGGATGTGGCAAACCCTAGTTAGATTCTGATTTATCTTTGAACATGGCTGTTTCCGAAAATAGAGAAGCGTTCATTCCCTACACTCGCAGTGATATTATCAAGCTTTGCCTGCAAGACGGTCAGCTAAATGAAGCTGATGCCAAAAAATTTCAAGATTTTTGCAAAATCCTCATTGCATACTATCACTTTCGCTTCCACAAAACTTTAGAAGTTATCAAAGATAACTACATACCCTTTAACCCTAATGCAGATATTCAACCAATAACTCCGCCAACATTCGAGCAATATGATGATATGGAGTTGAAAGTAGTTGAAGCCTTTCAAGATATTGTTGAAAGGGCTAATTATATTCTTTTACCTGAATCGATTCTTAAGCGATCGCTAGCAACCAAATCTCTAATTGAATTGAAA